>JARKPO010000059.1 GCA_029975215.1 Levilinea sp. | reverse complement strand
GAGGGTACAAGAATTGGCCAGGAATGGCCAGCGGATTGATGGCTGCGGGGGTCAGGATCCATTAGGTTCCTTTGCCGAATATTCCCCAAAACCGTCTGCTGTTTGCATGCTAAATCACCAACCGACTTTGGGACAGACACCATGAATCAATCGCGTTGGAAAAACAGTTTGAATATCATATTCTTAAGTATTGCAGGGATTCTCGCAGTTGTTTCGATCGTTGTGCTGATGGCAAGTGGTGTTTTTTCAAGGGCCCAATATGTGGAACCCTGGCAGAAATCCTATTCAGAAAAATTTGATGATCCGCGAATTCAGCTGACGGCGCACGCCCTGTTAGCGGCCAATGGCCATAATATGCAGCCCTGGAAGATTCAACTGGACGCGGACAAAAATGTGTTTTATTTGTTTGCGGACAGCGAGCGTTTGGTGAAGGAAGTAGATCCTTTTGCCAGGCAGACCATGATCACGCAAGGCACCTTCCTGGAATATCTCAGAGTTGCTGGAGATCAGCTGGGCTATCAGACCGATATCACCCTTTTCCCCAACGGGGAATATGACGAACAGAATCTTGCAGCGAGTATGAAGAGCAAGCCCGTGGCCAAAATCGCATTAACCAAGGTGGAGCCCCAAAAAAACCCCCTCTATGAGTACATGTTCCTGCCGGACACGAACAGAGCCGCCTACCAAAAGACCCCATTAACTTCAGAGGAGGTTCAGCAGCTGCTTGCCATCAACACGGATCCAGATCTGACCCTAACCGTATTTCAAGAGGCAGCGGATCTAGAAAAACTGGGGGCCTATGCGCTTGAGGGAGCCAAAATTGAATCGAGTGTGCACCGGATCAATGAAGAATCCGCCAAGATATTCCGTGCCAATGAATATGATAAGAACAAATATCGTTATGGATTTTCAGTGGAAGGGCAAGGCACAACGGGAATCATGAAACATATCATGCAGGGGCTGATTACGCTCATTCCATCCATGAACAACGAAGAGAGTTCAGCCAACTTGTATGTCAATTCCACCAAAACCGCAGTGGAAAACACCCCCGCGTATGCCCTGATTATTTCGAAAGACAATAGCCGTATCCAACAGGTAAAAAGCGGGATGCTGTACAGCCGGCTGGTGCTGACCGCCCATTCCCTGGGTATCGTCATGCAGCCGCCCAGTCAGGTTTTAGAGGAGTATTCGGAAATGACAGAACCGTATGAGAAAATTCATGCGGATTATGCGCCTGATGGAAGTACGATCCAGATGTTTTTCCGCATGGGTAAGCACACAAAGGAATTCCCTCCAAGCATGCGAAGGGATGTGATGGATTTGATTCTCCAGTAAAGTTGGCAAAAAAATCCGCCCGACACATGCCCTCAAAAAAGGGTGTGTGTCGGGCGGAAAACGACGAAATACCGCCGGTTCACTGGTTCACAAGATCATACCAGCGCTCAAAGTTCTGATTTCGTGAGTGATTCTGATTCCAAATCCCTTAAAGCGCTTTCTAATATCACCAGGCTTTCCCCTTCTCCAAGCAGCTGAAAATCGTTGGGGTGCCGTTTCAGCCACCCTGTCAAATCCTGCCGGATTCTGCACACCGCTTCCAGCGAACCGGTGCGCACAGACAGCATGCGCCTGCGCAATTCAGCGCGTTCCAGTTCTTCATCGGGGGTCAAGTTCAAATCATTTGTACTCTAGTGAATCAAGCCTAACATTGTGATCCTACGGTACAATGATAACAGGAGATCACGATGGAAGCGGAAATGAGAGTAGCGCATCACAAGTTGAGCGTACTGCAATTAGCGGAAGCGCTTGGGAACGTCAGTGA
>JARKPO010000058.1 GCA_029975215.1 Levilinea sp. | reverse complement strand
GAGGGTACAAGAATTGGCCAGGAATGGCCAGCGGATTGATGGCTGCGGGGGTCAGGATCCATTAGGTTCCTTTGCCGAATATTCCCCAAAACCGTCTGCTGTTTGCATGCTAAATCACCAACCGACTTTGGGACAGACACCCTTACGGTGAACCGTTGACGGTTTACCCCCAATTGTGGTATATTTTCCTCTGTTAAGGTCCGTTCGAAAAACGGGCTTAAATCGGTTATTCGATTAGAGAAGGAGAGCGCTATTACAACTACGAATTTTCGGGTTAACGAAACCATTCGGGTGCCAGAAGTTCGCATGATCGGCCCCAACGGCGAAAACATCGGCGTCGTCAACATCAAAGAAGCCCTGCGCATCGCCCGCGAAGCTGAACTGGACCTGGTCGAAGTGGCCCCAAACGCCAATCCTCCCGTCTGCCGTGTGATGGATTTCGGCAAGTTCCTTTACGAGCGCACCAAAAAGGAACGTGAAGCCCGCAAGTCGCAGACTAAGATTGAGGTCAAAGAAATTCGTCTGCGGCCCAAGACCAATGAGCACCACCGCTCTTTTAAAACGCGCGATGCCCGCCGCTGGCTTCTCGAAGGCATGAAGGTGCGTGTCACCGTCCGCTTCCGCGGCCGTGAGATCACCTATCCTGAGCTGGCGCTGGAAGATCTGCGCGAAGTTGCCGAGGAATTGGCCGATGTGAGCACCATTGAACAGGCCCCCAACCTGGAAGGCCGCAACATGTCGATGGTACTGGCCCCCTCGCGCGCCAGCAAGAAGAAGAGCGCCGCTGCCGAAGGCAGTGAACCCGAAACCTTAGAAAAAGCGCCCACTGAGTAGTCTCGAATCCCTCTCGTAGCCGCTTCTGTTGGGCTGCGCGCCCACAGTCGGATTATTTTTTTACAAGGAGTTTCGCAGTGCCACGCAAGCTTAAAGCAGGTAAGACCAAACTGAAGACCCATAAAGCAACCTCCAAACGGTTCCGCCTCACCGGGTCTGGGGTCCTCGTGCGCACCAAAGGCGGCAAGAGCCATCTCCGCCGCCGCACCTCGGAGCGCACCAAAGCCCTCTTCACCGAGATGATCCCCGTCGAAGGGACCAAGATCATCAAACGCGTCAAGCGCCTCGTCCCGAACCTCGACTGATCTGCCGAGGCTCAACGCAGGCCGTTCTCACCCATCTTTTAGTGCGGCCGTTGGGTGTTCACAACAGGTGTGTTCCACACCGGCGCCCAGGGGTTCGTAAAGGAGTAATTCATGGCTCGTGTTAAGGGTGGCCCTTCCGGCTACCGCCGTCATAAGAAAATCTTGAAAATGAACCAGGGCTATTTTGGCAGCCGCCACCGCCTTTTCCGGCGCGCGAATGAAGCCATGCTCAAAAGCCTTTGGTATGCTTACCGCGACCGCCGCGTGCGCAAGCGCGATCTGCGCAAGCTCTGGATTGCGCGTATCAACGCCGCTGCTCGCCTGAACGGTACGACCTACAGCCGCCTCATCAACGGCCTCAAGTCCGCCAACATCATGCTCAATCGCAAAGTCCTGGCCGATATCGCTGTGCGCGATCCACAGGCCTTCACCGCGGTCATCAAAAAAGCTCAGTCTGCCTGATAGAAGTTTGCGGAAATTCCTTTCGGGACAGTTTGAAAAAACTGGCTTGAAATAAAAAAACAAGCAAGGTCGACCTTCGGGTCGACCTTTTTCATGCCATAAATCTAATCAGATCCGGTCAAGTGACACTGGTTTCGTGCCGGTTATGTGTTTTAATTGCTGATCGCTTTCCATCTCATTTACCCACAGGTGTTCAATGGACTGGACCATACCCATTATCATAATTCAGCTGATCATTCTGGAAGGATTGCTTTCACTGGATAACGCCGCTGTGCTGGGCGCAATGGTCATTCACCTGCCCAATGACCGTCCGGTGGAATGGCCCCACGCCCTACAGAAGGTCGGCGACCGCTTGCACGGCATTTTGGGAAACCAGCGTACAGCCGCCCTGCGTGTTGGTTTATTAGGTGCCTATTTAGGGCGCGGGCTGATGCTGCTGCTGGCCAGTCTGATCATTCACAACCCCTGGTTAAAAATCATCGGCGCAGCGTACCTGATGCGCCTGGCCTTTGAAAACTTGGGGATGGCAGAAGAAAGCGATGCAGATGTCGAAGTGCGCACGGTCAAAGCCACTTCCTTTTGGGGCATTGTCTTAACGGTTGAAATCGCCGACCTTGTCTTCAGCCTGGATAACGTGGTGGCGGCCGTTTCCCTCTCGGATAAATTGTGGGTGGTGATTGTAGGGGTGGGCATTGGTATTCTCTTCATGCGCTTTGCTGCTGGCTTGTTCAGCTACGCTGTGGAACGTGAGCCTGTGCTGCGCGAGGCTGCCTACCTGCTGGTATTCAATATCGGTGTGGAACTGCTGGCCGAGGAACTCGGCGGTGTGGTGATCAGTGATTGGATGCGCTTTGCCATCTCGATCGGCACAATTCTGCTCGCCCTGGCCTACGCCAATTTCAAATTCCTGCACATTTTCCGACCTGTTCTGGTATGGGTGGCGCAAGGCTTTTCAAAAATCAATGAGGTGATTAACTGGGCGCTGGTGCCGGTTTTTGCTCTGTTGGGCCTGCTGAAGAACCTGATCATGCGCCTGTTCACCCGCGCAGAACATTCCACTGCAGCCTAAGCAAAAACTTCCAAACAAAAGAACAACAAAAAAGGTGGGGCGCAAGAAAGCGGCCCCACCTTTTGGGTTTCTTCCTTTCTAAAGATCTTTTTCCATCCACATCATTTGCAGCTTACCAAACAACACACCGGTGATGCCCACTGCACGGTAGCCACAGCGCTCATAAAACCCGGTCGCGGTCAGCCGGGTCAACGTGCCTAGCTTTTTATAACCCAATTCGCGCGCTTTCTGCTCTACCGCCTCAATCAACATGCGCCCTATTCCCTGATGCTGGTAAGCCTCTGCCACGGCAATGTGCGAATATTGCCCCACACCAGGTTCCTTTTCAAATAATTTCACCCCGCCCACAATCTCGCCGGTTTCATCATCCACTGCCGCTAAATGAATGCTGATGGGTTCGTAATCATCTTTTTCACTGCCGTGAGGCTGGCCGAGCGGCTCTCGGAGAATCTTGTAACGCAGGGCATAATAGGCTTTAAATTGTTCTTTGGTATTGGGAGTGCGGATGACAATCATAACGTTTTCTCCTGGCAATCGCGGGATTGGCCGCGTAATAGAACCACTTAAGACTATCATATCGCATTTTCAAGAAAATAGCGCGCCATTCCAGGCCCGAAGATCCTTGCATCGGAGGAACCAATCGTTATAGACCGCTCGGGCAGTCCCGCTTTCTTTTCCCCAGCCTCATCTTCAAGTACAATAAGATCATCTCGTAAAGGAAGAAATGCTTGATGAGGAGGTTCAAACCATGAACATCGTTCATGCCTGTTTACCCCTTCCTGGTGATTCAGCCCTCGAAATCGTGCACGGCAACCTGACCGAAGAGCGCGTGGGAGCCATTGTCAACGCTGCCAACCAACATCTCGCTCACGGCGGGGGTGTAGCGGGGGCCATCGTGCGCAAGGGCGGCGAGCAAATTCAGCAGGAGAGCTACGCCTGGATCAAACAGCACGGCCTGGCATCTCACGACCGTCCCGCCCTCACCGGCCCCGGCCGCCTGCCCTGCACCTGTATCATCCATGCCGTTGGACCGGTTTGGGGTTCTGGGGATGAAGACGCCAAGCTTATCACTGCGCTGAATGCCGCCCTTGATCTGGCGGATGCCCAAAATCTGACCTCCATTGCCTTACCGCCCATCTCCACGGGTATTTTCGGTTTTCCCAAGGAGCGCGCGGCCAATATCTTCCTCACTGCTTTGCCCCATTGGCTGGCCTTGCATCCCCACAGCCCCCTGCGCGAAATCCGCATCACCATCCTGGATATCCCCACCCTCAACGTCTTCCTACACACCTTCCACACCCTTTACCCACCCCTGCCCGCATGAGTCTGCCGCCCATCACCTCCATCCACAACCCCAAGATCCAGCGGGTGCGCGCCTTATTGGGACGCCGCTCTGAACGCGAAGAGCAAGCGGCTTACGTGGTGGAAGGCGTGCGTCTTTTAGAAGAAGCCGCTGCTGCCCACCTTCGCCCCCAACTGCTGCTCTGCACCCCCGAACTGCCACCGCGCGCCCAACAGTTGGTGCATACTTTCCAAGAAGCCGGTGTAGAATGCCTGTTGCTGGCCCCCACTCTGTTTGCCTCGGTAGCCGGAACCGAGTCTCCCCAGGGGCTGCTGGCTGTTTTGCCCCTGCCTGCCCCCCAACTGCCCTCCCAGCCCGATTTTGTGGTCATCGCCGATAATTTGCGCGACCCTGGCAACCTGGGCACGCTCCTGCGCACATCCGCCGCCGCCGGGGCACAGGCCGTGCTCCTCTCGCCAGGCTGTGCGGATGTATTCTCTCCCAAGGTGGTGCGTTCGGCCATGGGCGCCCATTTTCGTTTGCCGCTGTGGGCTGCCAGTTGGGATGAAATGACCGCCTGGGTTCATCAGCACGGTCTCTCCGTTTTTCTGGCGGATGCCAACCTGGGGCAACCCTACTGGCAGGTAAACCTGCGTTCGCCCCTGGCTCTGGTCATCGGCAGCGAAGCCGAAGGTCCTGGCCCCCAATCCGCCGCTCTCGCCACCGGCTACCTTTCTATCCCCATGCCTGGTGGAGTCGAATCGCTCAACGCAGCCGTTGCCGCGGGGATCTTGCTGTTTGAAGTAGCCCGTCAGCGTACCGCCGCCTGATAGTTTTGCAAACTGTCACTTTTCCGCTTTGCGCGCATCTGATAAATAGTATAATATTGATGTGAATTCAATCCTGGCTGGCCTCTGGCTGCCAGGGTTTTTATCGAACACTTACCGGTAACAAAGGATACAAACCAAAAACCTATGGGAACCTCCATGACTGAACCTTCCGGCCCTCTTGCAGAACCCCACCGAGCGGAATCCCTTTTTCCCCTCCCCCCTACTTCAAAATTTCATAGGTCCATCCAGCAAACCGCGGCCAGCGTACTGGCGGCTTATCTGCGCTTTAAGCTGAAAAGCCAGCTTAATCTTCAGCCCGCCCCGCACGACATACAGTTACCACCGCCCACCCCTGGGCAAAAATACGTTCTCTATGCGCATGTCCCCTTTTGCGAAAGCCTCTGCCCCTACTGCTCCTTCAACCGCTTTCTCTATCAAGAGGACCGCGCCCGCAAGTATTTCCAACGCCTGCGTGAAGAAATGCGCCGCGTAGCCGACCTGGGCTACCGCTTTGAATCGCTCTACGTCGGCGGAGGCACCCCCACCATCCTCCCCGAGGAACTGGCTGCCACCATTGACCTGTCGAAATCGCTGTTCGGCATCCAGGAAGTCTCCTGCGAGACCAACCCCAACCACCTCACCGATGAGATCATTTCCGTCCTTGCCGGCCGCGTGGACCGCCTCTCCGTGGGCGTGCAGAGTTTTGATGACGACCTGCTCCAGCAGATGAACCGCTATCAAAAATTTGGTTCTGGTCAGCAAATCCTGGAGCGCATTCAGTCTGTTGCCGGGCGCCTCCCTGCCCTCAACGTGGACATGATTTTCAACTTCCCCACCCAAACCGAAGAGAGCCTGCGCCGCGACGTGCAATTTGTGGTCGAATCGGGCACCGAACAGGCCACCTTTTACCCGCTGATGAGCTCTCCGTCCGTAGAGCGTTCCATGCAGGTCCTGGGGACGGTAGATTACCAACGCGAGGCCGATTACTACCACATCCTCAGCCAGGAGCTTAGCCGCGCCTTTGTGCCCATGTCCGCCTGGACTTATTCGCGCAAGGGCATCGCCATGATTGATGAATACATTGTCAAATACGATGAATACGTCGGCACCGGCTCCGGCTCGTTCAGCTACCTCAACGGCACCCTCTACGTCAACACCTTCTCGCTGAACGAATACGAAAAAGCCCTGCGGGAAGGCCGCTTCCCCATCACCGCCACGCGCGCATTTGCTAAAACCGAGCGCATGCAGTACCGTTTCATGATGGAATTATTTGATCTCATGCTGAATAAAAAGAAATTCCGCCAGGATTTTGGTCTCCCGGTGGAACTAGGGTTGTTCAAAGAGATGCTCTTCATGAGCCTGCTGGGCGGCCTGCGCACAGACGGTCCCGACTTCCTGCGCCTCACCCACCAGCAGCGCTATTTGTTGGTGGTCATGATGCGCGAATTCTTCGCCGGCGTTAACCGAGTGCGCGATCAGGCTCGCCACGCCCTGCACCCCAGCGAACAGCTCATGTGTCAGGTGGACAACCGCATCATTGTGCCCTGATTTCTTTCGTCAATCCTGATAGAAGGTTTCGCAGTTGACCGCGGTATCCCACCCAGGGCCACCGTAGCAAACATCGCCCTTATTGTTGCCGCCGTCCAGGTAGTCATCGCCTTCACCGCCCAAAAGCACGTCCGCGCCGTTCTTTCCTTGCAGCGTGTCGTTTCCCGCTCCACCCACAATGCAGTCGTTCCCATTTTTGGCGTCAACGTTGTCATCTCCAGGACTGCCCAGAATCAGGTCGCTCTGATTGGTGCCGTTGATGCCTCCACTGCCGATAACGATATTACTGACCGGCAGAGCGCTGCACTCATCCGGCCGAAAATACAGCGGTTCGGTGATCTCTGAGTAGATGCCCACAGAGGACGGTGGGATCACATTTGCCGCCGCAAACGCCCCTATAGCACTCAGCAGCACCAACAGCACCAACACGCCTATGACTCCCAACACCGTCCGCGTCAGGCTCATGCCGCACCTCCGCTACCGTTCCCCAAGGCCGCTTTCTTCAGGTCGGGGCCATTTTTCAACACAAGGGTCAAATCGTCCGCGGGCATAGGCGGGCTAATGAAAAATCCCTGGGCCTCGTCGCAAGCACTGAGCTGGAAGAAGCCGTACTGCTCCTGCGTCTCCACCCCCATTGCTACCACCTTGATGTGCCGTTGGTGCGCCTGGTGAATCCACTGCCGCGCCGACTGACTGTTGCTCTCCGTGGCCAACACCTGCTGCACCATATTTCGCCCAAATTTCACCTGGTCCACATCCAACAGGGAGTGCACCGCCTCCAGCGATTCACCGCGCGGAGCGGTGATGGAAATCCCCACCCCCAGCGCCTTCAACTGGCGCATATTGTCCAAAATGGCAGGCTGCAGGCTAAGTTCCGCTTCATCAATTTCCACCCGCAGCAGTTCTGGGCTCAAGTCATGGCGCTTTAAAACCGTCTCCACCAGTTTGGCCAGACCTTCCTGGCGCAGCTCATACGAAGAAATATTGATCGCCAAAGGCAGCTTACGGTAGCCCTGGTCCTGCCAGCGCCGCAGCTGCAAACAGCCGGTATTCAGCACCCATTCGTCAATAAACTGCACCAGGCCGCTCTTTTCGGCCCAGGGCAAGAACTGCATCGGCATCAAAAAGCCGCGTTCAGGATGCTGCCAGCGAAGGAAGGCTTCCACCTGAGTAATTTGCCCATCCTGCATTGAAACGCTGGGCTGATAAAACAATACCAGTTCATCATTGCGCAGCGCGCGCACCAAATCCTCGCCCCAGTTTCCCACCTCTGATTCAGAATTCCGGTTGGCAGCCGAAAGCGTACGGTAGTAATACGAAACCCCATTTTCGCGTACCAAATACGTTGCCCACGGCGGATCTTCATGAAAAAACACCACACTACCGCCTTTTTCGGCCAGGCGTGTCAAATCTTCCAGCTGCCGCACCTCCACCGTGCGGTCCCCAAAGGCCAGCAGGCTGCCGGCGGCCTCCACCAGCTTCGGCCCCGCCACCAGGTGCGCGCGCAGCTTCTCTTCCTTTTTTTCCGCCTGCTGCAGCATCACCACCGGCACAGCCAGCCCGCCCAGCGACAGCACCACCAACAACACCGCCAGGCCTCGCGCCGTATTTACGGGGATGCGCAGCCGTGAAATATCCAGCGTGTTGGCTTCCAGGCGCGAACCTTCCAATAAACCCGCCGCCGACGGCCGCAGAACGTCGCTTCCAGGGACAGCAGTGGTGTTCAAGAAAACTTGCTGATCTTCCACCACAAAGCTCAGCGCCGGGGCAAATTCGGTTTTCAAAATCCGCCCGTTCAACGTCCCCGCCACCTGCACATTGGGAGTGATATCCAGGAAATACTGCGGGCGCTGCACACCGGTCACTTCTTCCATCTCTGCGATCATGCGCTGCGCCGCGCACACATCCAATACCTGCTGTGCCTGAAACTCTCCGCCGCTGAAATTGGCCGCTTCACCCAAGGGAAAACTGCGGTGCCATCCGGCCGCATCGCGCACCCGGGCCGTCAAGGCATAGCTGCCCCCGCCCGCAAACTCTGCAGCCGAGAGCAGTTGGTAATGGAACAATACGTTCACCTGGCAATTCAGTTGGGGATAGATGGCGTCGCCGCTTTCCAACCGGCGGTTGTCATACAGATTAATGGGCAGATCGGCGTAATACACATAGTAGCCCGTCTGTTGGTAAGGCAAATTGTCCGCCACCCGGCGCAACGCCGGACGGGTAAAAGCAAACAGGCCTAATACAATTCCCGCCGTTGCCAGGATGTACATCACCAAGAAATACGGCTCCTGCCAGCGAGCCAGCCAATAACTGGCACTGCGCGCCCAGCCCTTCCACCAGAAAGGCCTCTCACGCTTACCACTCGGTTCAGGCAATTTCAACATAAGCACCCCTAGAACGAATATCGTCCCTCCAGCCAACGCCGCCGCAGCCCACGGCTCGCGCAGCCAACCGAACGCAATCCCCACCCGCGGAACATGCAGCCAATGCGTTCCAACAATCTCGCTGGTCTCTGGCTGGTAGCTGTCTTCCCAACTGTTATGATCACCCTTCAGGACGAACCGCGTCCCATTTTGACGCACAATGCGGTGAATCACCGGCCCCAGCCCAGGGTAACGGTACATGACAATCTCACCCACAGTGTATTGCTGGGCGGGGCGCAGCAGCACCAGATCACCCTTGTGAAACCTCGGCTCCATGCTGTTGCCGTTGACGATCACATAGGTGGTGCGGCCCCCAAACGGCACCGGCGCAAAAATGCCCCACAGGGCCGCCGTGATCACCACCATCAGGGCGCTGCCCATCACCGCCGGACGCAGCAAAAAAGAACGCAGCATATGCTTTATGATAATAGAAAAAGGACGCGAGCGCCATGATCAGCGTCCGCGCCCTTCTCCAGGGTCAAAGAAGACTTACTGAGCCGCAACAACCGTCAAGCGGTCGGCCTGCAGAACAGTCACACCAGAAATGGGGCAGGTCCACGTGCCCGCGGTCAGCGTGCAGGGGAACCACGTGCCGCCGTTCACCACCTGCACCTGCACCGAAGCCGGGGCTGTGGCGCCTGTGGCGGTGAAGGAAACGCTCGCCAAATTCTGGGGGTTGGCCGCCAGCGTGTAGTGGATGTTGGTGATGGTGTAGCCGGAAATCGTGGCGTAGCCGTCGCCTGCGCTGCTGGGGTCCACCGTGTTGGCGGCAGCAAAAGCGTAGGTAGAGGCGGCGATCACCAAAGCGATTAAGATTACTGCGATCGAACGAAATGACTTGGACATTTGAATACCCTCCCGATTTGTTTTTGGTTATTGAATAATTTATTTTTTCTTACTTATTCTACAGCCTTATTTTACTTCAAACCCCCGCTAACATGTATACCAATCACATTGCAATATTCTAACCAGATAGGTCTTTTTTGGTAATATTCCTGAAAGGCATGGCCGTTTGACACCCTAATGAGACAGACTTGTTCTCATTCGTACAGACAAAAGCGATGTAGGGCGCATCGGATATACAACATGACAGAAGCCAACAATATATTGTGGCTGGAGACAAGTGTGCTTCGTCTTTTTTATGTCAGCAATATGCTGAAAATGGAAAAAGGGTGCTCACCGCCGCACTTCTTCAACCGGGGTATACCAGCGTACACGGGTGCCAATCAGGTTACGAAATTTCCAGCCAACCGATTTACGGGCGGTAAGCATGGCCAGACGCAGATCCTCGATGCGGTTTTGAACCCGTCCCATTTCTTCTGAGTCCAGCGCCGTCAACTGCTGCGCAAGAAATGGCTCCAATTTTCCAAGCGTCCGCCAGGTAGTCGTATACAGCCCCCAGTCACGAGCGCACAGATCAGAAATCACTCCAGCATGAATTGTATCCTGATCGCTGTATCCAACGGGATGATCCAGCAAGAGTGTGATCATATCCACCGCGTCTTTTTGATTCATCTCCACGATTTGCGCTTTCGTGAGGAACAGCTCAGCCAGCGGCACGGTGGGAAAATCAACATCAATACGGTGAGCGACAGGCAATGCATGACACATCTCAAAACGATTGATAAAGATATCTACCTGACGGTGGTTATCTTGATCAAAATACAGCTGACGGCGGTCGCCGTTGTATGTGTTAAAGGCTTTATCAGGCACATACCCCATGCTGTCAAAAAAGGCTTCCAGGTTGCTTACACCTTCCCCGCTGACGATAAAATCCATGTCAGAGTACGACCGGCTTAACGTTGGACGTTTTGCACTGGGGGAATGCTGGCTCACCGCAAGGCCGCCCAATAACCGCAGAGAGATGCTCTGGCGCTCCGCTGCATTCACAAGACAGAGCATCTCTTGCGCGATATCTGGTTCAGGGCAGCGCCGGGCACTCATTCGACGGGGATCTCCTGATGAACCTTCTCAATATCAATCCCTTCCCGTTTACGATAGTGTTTAAAGCCCAGGTAAATACCCAGAGCCAACCCATACAGTACCAGCATGAAAACGATGGAATTGGTATTGCTAAGGCCAATATTGTAAAGCTTGTTGGGATCAATGAGCCAGGCATACAGCAGGTAGAACAAAAACCCGCCAAAAATGACGCCCGCCACCGTGATCAGCGGCACACCAAACAGCTTGAAGCGAGCAATCGGTGATGCATTGTAAAGATCTGGCTTGGTATAGGGCAACAGGATGGCCGCGATCGTAGAACCCAGATAGGTGATTGCGATGACGAGGGTTGAATCCAGGGTGAGCGATTGAAATCCAAATACATTCCAGGCAAAAAGCGCCGAGACAATCAGTGAAGGCACCACCATCAGCAGCAGCGCATAAATTGGGGTGCGCGTCTTTGGATCCACCTCAGATACTTTTTTGGGCAGCAGACGATCAAAAGAAGCCGCAAAGATGACTCGGGTAGAACTGAGAAAAATTGTGCCCACCCAGCCAAACCACCACAGGCTCATTCCTGCAATAATGAAAATTTGCAGAGCGCGGCTGGGCGTGAGGAAGGCGGCCAAAAGGGCCGGATAAGGCCAGATGGGCAGCGGTGGAGTCTGATCGGTATAACCCCAGGCGTAATTCCACCAGGCACCGTTGGCCTTCATATAAAAATCCCATGTCAATGTTTTGTTGAGAAGCAGCAGAAAGACAACTGCCAAAACCGTGGTGACGAGCAGCGCCCCGGCCATCCCCCACAAATTGCGTTTAAAATCCGTGGCCCCGCGCACTTCGCCGTAGAGTGTCGATCCCCAGTTCGGCCAAAGGTTAAAAAAGACAATGAAAGGAATCGCCAGCAAAACATTCCCAAATCCACCCCCAAACAGCGGTGCAGCGGCTCCCGCGGCTTCACCTGCGGTCAGAGTTGCGCTGTATACATCCGTCGAGGTGCCCAGCAAGGCGGGTGCTTCTCGCACCAAACCATTCTGAAAATCCTGCGGGGTCCCCCACAGCAGCAGTCCAAAGACCACCGCCAGGGTAATCATGCCGCCGATAAAGCAGTATTTCTGAATCCGGGCATATTTTTTCATACCCAGCGAGATGAAGAGAGTCACAACGGCGCACAGAATGACCGAGGTGAGAAAGAGGCCCAAAGAAGACTGAAACCAAAAAGCCGCATCGCGCGCGCCCATCAGCACCAACAAGGGGATCAGCACCAAATGGCGCAGCATGTCGCTGTACAACGGCACCCATAACCAAAGAATGAACCACCAGCCCGTCACCGCCAGCACAAAGCCAACACCGCCGCCCAAGATGCGGCTCTGCCAAACATAGTCGCCGCCAGAGCGCGGCATCACCGCAATGAGTCCGGCGTACACAACTGTCTCAAAGAAGATGAAACCAGCGCTGATCAGCAGAGTGGGGATTAAACCGCCTTGAAGGTAATACATCTGACTAAAAATATACAGGCCAAGGGTGACCAGATTAATGGAAAAAATGGCATAAATGAAGGCATCAAAAATGGACCACGACCGTACCAGGCCGGTGGCTTTGCGAACAAACAGCGAAACATCATTGCGAGAAGCCGTCATTTCTTTATCTCCTTGTTGCATTTGATATCAGATCCGCCTAGCCCTGGGTCAAAACATGCGATTTGATCTTCCCTTTGTCAAGAGCCACCAGCGCGCCGCACAATAAACCCTGCTCATACGTGCTGCCAGGATTAATACATAAGGTGCGCCCCAAATACACAGCGCCGCGGCCTTCGTGAATATGACCAAAGAGGCCCAACAAAGGATGGTGCTTTTCAATCCATTGGCGTACCGCCCGGCTTCCCACTGGTGCCAACGAGTTCCCAGCCAATTTGGGGCGTAAGTCGGCAGTCAGCTCGGGCGCTTCATCCAAACCAGAATCATAAGGGGGTACATGGAAATTAAAAACACAGCGCCGCGGATCCTTGACCTGTTGAAACATCTCGTCAATCCGTGCTGATAGTGATTCTTCACTTTCTTCACGATAGGTATGCCAGGGCGTGGGTGTGCTCCAACCCGTTGATATCATTTCATGATGATCGTCCAACCAGATCGAACGACCCTCCGCCAAAACAACCCGTTTAGACTGCTGTACCATTTCATCGAGAACAAACAAATCATCGTTCCCGGGGGATACAAAGCAGCGGATGGGTGTATCGGCCAGTTTTTCATCCGCATAAGCCAGCCAGGTTTCAAAAGTTTTTAGAACCTGCTGCACAAACAATGTTTCCACGCGAGAAGGGTTCTGCTCCAATTCCTGGATTTCATCCGGTGTGGTGCGGTAAGGGTAATAGCCGCGGCTGCGGATTCGTTTTTCCATTTCACAGACTTCTTCCTCACCTTGCAGACAGAACTCTTGCTCCAGCAGCACAGCCCGATACGATTGCCCCCCAGCGGAAATAATAGGGACAATTGCCTTACCAGTGAGATCACCGCCTAAAATTAAAACATCAGCTTTGTAAAATTTCCCCGCGCTGATGAATTTTTTCCAACAAATATCAGAACCGTGAACATCAGTGGCAAAGAATAGTTTGGTCACGATAGAATTCCAATGGGTTCAGGAGTTTTGAAAAATCTCTCGGATTTTACTTCAGAGTGGCACAAAACACAACCAGCCAAAAAGCAAATAGCCAATACTGGGCATGGAATAGCCAAATATTAAGTTGTACTCTAGTGAATCAAGCCTAACATTGTGATCCTACGGTACAATGATAACAGGAGATCACGATGGAAGCGGAAATGAGAGTAGCGCATCACAAGTTGAGCGTACTGCAATTAGCGGAAGCGCTTGGGAACGTCAGTGA
>JARKPO010000048.1 GCA_029975215.1 Levilinea sp. | reverse complement strand
CTCACTGACGTTCCCAAGCGCTTCCGCTAATTGCAGTACGCTCAACTTGTGATGCGCTACTCTCATTTCCGCTTCCATCGTGATCTCCTGTTATCATTGTACCGTAGGATCACAATGTTAGGCTTGATTCACTAGAGTACATATAAATAATATCTCCGAGCTTCCCTTGAGATACATTTTTCGTCCCATAGAATCTAGTGTTTGATAATACGCCATTTATATAAGCATAAATGATGCCACTTTTGGATTTTCCTTCCTCATCTCTTTCTGTACTACACAAGTATTTCCTAACCCTTAAAGTTCCTGAATTGGTCCGATAATTTTCCTTGAGACTATCCAATTCCTCTTGTGTAAGCTGGTACTCAATTTCAATCCATGCTTCCTTGTCATCAGTGGGGTACTTTGGAAAATCTCGTTCCTCCTCATACTTAATGTCTTTTTCGTAGAAAACACGAATGGCATCTATTAAATTAGTCTTTCCGCAATTATTAGCGCCCAGCAAAAGGCTGTAGGGAAGCAAGCATATTTCTTCGTGTTCAAACGTCCTGAAGTTATGAATGAGAATTGAAATTGCTCTCATTTTTCCCCCTTTATGGGTGTAAGTTATAAAACAGTATACATCAGACTCCCTGTACGAGATTGTTCAAGCATGATCATGAACACGTCGAATAGTCTGATCAATATGAAATTTATGTGTAGTTACATATTTTTGAGCTTTTCTTCTGATTCCAAACCACCGGCTCCATGGACAGATCAATAGCAGCCTGAACGGCTTCTTCCAGGCTGCCGCACACCCCATCATTTTCAGCCTGCCATTTGATATCACAAGAAATTTTTGGTAGAAATGGTTCTTTTTTAGGTTAACTGACCTTCAGGTTAATTAACCTGATTAAGGATCAAATCGGACGAAAAGTCAATCAGGGAATCAACGGATTGTGACCTTCCCACTCTCTTGCCCCGGTCACAGCTCCAGCCAGATGGTCACCGGCCCGTCGTTGGCCAGCTCCACCTGCATATGCGCCCCAAACACCCCCGTAGGCGCGCGCACGCCCATCTCCCGCAGCAAATCGGCAAAAAAATCCACCAGCGGGCGGGCCTGATCGGGCAAAGCCGCGCCGGTGAAGGATGGGCGATTGCCTTTGCGCGTGTCGGCGTATAGGGTGAACTGCGAAACCACCAGCGCCTCACCGCCCGTATCCAGCAGGGAGCGGTTGAGCTTGCCCTGGTCGTCTTCAAAAATGCGCAGCATGGCAATTTTTCGCGCCATCTGCCGGGCGGTCTCCTGGGTGTCCTGGGGGCCGACCCCCAGCAAAATCACCAGGCCGGGGCCAATCTTGCCCACCACCTGCCCATCCACGCTCACCTGCCCCCAGCGGGCCCGTTGGATCACCGCGCGCATGGCCCTAACCCTCCATGCGAAGCCGCGAACCGCAGGTGCGGCAGAAGGCGTCGCCGGATTTGGCCTGCTTGCCGCATTGGTGGCAGTACACCGGCTCTTCCCCAGGGGCAGCCTCGCGCCGTGCATGCCGCAGGCGCCGTCCCTGGCGCGCTGCGGAGGTGCGCCCCGCCGCCCAATACCAGGCCAGCCCGCCGACGATGAGCACCCCGCCTGCTGCCGCCAACACCCAGGGTAAGGCCTGCGACAGGCCAGTTTTGCCCTCGGTGTTCTGGTTGATGGGCGCCACGGGCATGACCAACTGCAAATTGGCGCTCAATTGCTTGTCGGTTTTGTTGTATTGGGCCGACACGCGGAAAGGATTGCCCGCCTGCACCTTGCCCACTACGGAGGTGTAGTAGGTCAGTCCGTCCTGGCCCTGACGGCCGCTGCCCATCTCCGGCTGAAGGCGCATCTCGGTGGCGTTGACCGGCTGCTGAATCTGCACCGTCAGGGTGCGGACGGTGTAATCGGCGGGCCATTCAAAGGTGAAGGCGTGCTCCACCTCGCCGCGCGTCAGGCGCGGGTCGTAATATTCCACCTGCACTTCCTGCGAAGCGGTGGTAAAGCTTACCCAGGTCCACTCGCCGTCCGGGCGTGTCTCGAAATCCAGCGAGTAGAGCACA
Source organism: Levilinea sp. (assembly GCA_029975215.1). Taxonomy (GTDB): domain Bacteria; phylum Chloroflexota; class Anaerolineae; order Anaerolineales; family Anaerolineaceae; genus Levilinea. The sequence continues at coordinate 73,243 of JARKPO010000048.1, read as the reverse complement.
CCATCCATATCCTGGCTGGCGACATTGAAAGGTTCGCCTGCCTCACGCGGGATGCGCAGGGAAACGCGCGCGGGCAGGCTGGCTTCGGGGGAGAGGGTGATGCGGTAGATGACCAACAAACTGGGGCGGTCGTATTCCGGCCAAAGGTCAATCAGCACGCGGTCCATTTCCAGCTCCGCCTGGGCCGCGCCGTGAACGACGCTTTGGGGAACGATCAACAATGCTACCAGCAGAAACCACCAGAGCCAGCGTTTCATGCCGCCTTCCTCCTCCATCCTCAGGTCCGCCGCGCGGGAGTGTGGGATGAATCTTACCATAATTGTCATCGAAACAAAAACCGCCCGGTGGGGCGGATGAAAAAACGCGGTGAAAAGAAAGGTCACTCTTCCTGCAGGCGCTGCAAGGCTGCCGGATCCAGGTTGTAGAGCGACATTTGCAAGGCGTCTTCCTGGTTGTCCTTATAGTAGCGGCGGCGCACGCCTTCCACAACGTAGCCAAAGCGCTGGTAGAGGGTCTGGGCGGCGGTGTTGCTGGCACGCACCTCCAGAAAAGAACGTGTCACCCCTTCCTGAGCGGCCGAAAGCAAGGCGGCAGCCAGCAGCTTGCGGCCCACCCCCTGGCGCCGGTAGGCCGCCGACACAGCCAGGGTGGCGATGTGGCCCTCATCCAAAATTTTCCACAGCACCAGCAGCCCAGCAACGGCGGGCTGCCCCGCCTCATCGGTCACCTCGGCCACCCACAGGCGGCTGTTGGGGTTCTCGTTCAGCTCAAATTGAAACGAACGCGCCGGCCAGGGCAGGCTGAAGGAAGTCTGATCAATGGCCACCACCGCCTGCAAATCCTCAGCACGCATCCGGCGAATGATCACGTTCACTGGCTGCCCCTCCGCCTAGCTCAGCCCCGCGCCCGCCACATGCAGATAAATCGGCGACAGTCCCACCACCTCATCTGTCTGCCCGCTCTGCCAGCGGTTCCAGGCCAGCTCGGCCAGGTAGGAGGGGCGGCGCAAACCCTGGGCGGGGGAAGCCAGGGTCACCTGCTTGTGGCGGCGCAGCGCCTGGCGAGTTTCGGCGGTCAGCTCGCCGCACACCGTCACCGTCTGCTCATCCAGCTCGGCTTCCAGTTCGGCCAGGGTGGCACCGTGGGCCTCGCCCTGTGCCTCCCAACGCACCGACCCGGGGGTGTACCAACCCACCGCCATGCGGCTGCGACCGGCCTGCAGCACGCACACCAACGGTGAGCGTACCAGGGGCTGGGCCGCGGCCAGCACATCCAGGGTGGGCACGCCCACCACAGGCAAATGCAGCCCCAGGGCCATGCCCTTTACCAACGCCAGGCCGATGCGCAGGCTGGTAAATGAACCGGGACCCAAAGCCACTCCCAAAACGCTCAAGGCGTCGCTGCCAACCCCGCAGCGCTTCAGCAGGCTGTCCACCGCCGGGGCCAGTTCCACCGTGTGGTGGTTGCGCGTCTGCCAAACCATTTCGCCCAAAACGCGGTCGCCGTCATATAACGCCAACCCCATTATCTGGGTGGAAGTATCCACTGCCATCAGCATGAGCTATCCTCCAAAAGCGCGGCGGCGAAATTCAGACACCAGCCGCACGTAGTGTTCACCCTCAGGCCGGAAGAGCATGGAACGCTGCTCATCGGCCACATACTGCATTTCCACGCGCAGGCGCTCGCGCGGCAGCGCGGGATCAATCCGCTCTGGCCATTCCACAATCAGCGCGCCCTGCTCCTGCATGATCTCCAGATCCAAATCCTCGGCTTCCAGCGCGCTTTGCAGCCGATAAGCGTCCAAATGATAAAGGTGGTCTCCCGTCGGGCGGTGATACACATTCACCAGCACAAAGGTGGGGCTGGACACCGCGTTCAATGAGCCCCAGCCCTGGGCGATCCCCTGCACCAGGGTGGTCTTGCCCGCGCCCAGATCCCCCGACAGGCAGACCACATCCCCCACTTGCAGCAGCGCCCCCAGGCGGATGCCCAAACGGCGGGTCTGTTCGGGGCTGCGGCTGGTGAATTCCAGACTGTTGGGTTCAAGAATGGGCATGTTCATCTCCTGAGGTCAATCCCACACGCTGCGCCAGCAAACGGGCAATCTGGCGGGCAGCCTGGGGGCGCGCCAACCGGCGGCAGGTGGCGGCGGCATCCAGGCGTTCCTGGGGATGCTCCAGCCAGCGCCGCAGCGCGCTCACCACCGAATCGGGTTCCGGCGCCCACACCCCCGCCCCCTCATCCACCACGAAAGACACATTGCCGTCCTCTTGCCCGGGCATGCGGCTGTAGAGGATGATGGGCAGCTCAGCGATAAAGGCCTCACAAATCGTGCCGGGGCCGGCTTTGGTCACCAAAATATCTGCTGCGCGCATAAAATCGGGCATTTCACGCACAAAGCCGTACACGCGTACGGGCATATTCCATTCGATACGCTCCAACTGCTCTTTCAGTTTGCGGTTGCGCCCTGCGATGATCACCAGGGTGGCAGGCAAATGGGCGGCGTTGATCGCCTCGGCCACGGCGCGCAGCGGCCCCATGCCCTCGCCCCCGCCCACCAGCAGCACGGCCGGGCCGTCCTGCGGCCAGCCCAAACTTGCCCGCAAAGCCGCGCGCTCCCCCACTGGGCGGCAGAAACGGTCAGCCACCGGCAGGCCTACCACTGCCAGTTTGTTGGGATCAATGCCCAGCTTCAGCCCGCGTTGGCGGGCGGCCTCGGTGGCCACCACAATTTTTTCGGCGTGGCGGTCAAACCAAGCCGCGTGGGTAGAGACCATATCCGTAACCACCGTGTAGAACGGGGTTTTGCTGTTGGCCAACCGCCGCCCCAGCGGGCCGTTAAACAGGGGATGCACCGAAACCAGCAGGTCGGCGGGGTTTTCGCGCACCAGGCGGCTGATAGACTGGCGTATGTAAGGCCACAGCGCATCATTTAACACGCGCGTGCGCTGCTTGCCGTCGCTCACCCGATACCCCAATCCCCACACATCCGGTACGCGCGACAGCGGCGGGTAAATATCCGGCGCCAGATCCAGCGGTTTGGGCGCGTAAGCGCGGAATAAATCAATCATATCGGCCTGCACCTGTCCGGGGAACTCCAGATTCAGGGCCTCAATGATAGCTTCCGAAGCGCTGCGGTGGCCGCCTCCGGTGTCTGAGAATAAAAAGATGATTCGGGGGGTCTTACGAATCGGGTCCACCAGGCGCATCCTCTCGAGGCAGAATGGTTTTCAGACGGCGGGCCAGTTCGCGGCGCGGCAGCAGAACTTTTCGGCCGCATTGGCAGCATTCCAGGCCAATATCGGCTCCTAACCGCACCACGCGCCACTCAAAGCCCCCGCACGGGTGTGGTTTACACAAAAGCACGTGATCGTCCTGGCGGAGTTCGGGCAGCACTTCGTGATTATACCACCCATGTTATAATCATGAACATCGGCGGGATGCGGGGCAAAGGCAGGCCTTGGCCGCTTCGCAAACCGTTTTTGGCGGTCTTACCCAATAAAGGTTTTAACATGCTCGATCTCTCCCCCGAAACTTTAATCGTGCGCCTGATCATCCTCTTGATCTCGCTGCCGGTGCATGAATTCGCCCACGCCTGGACGGCGGACCGCTTTGGCGATACCACCCCGCGCCAGTATGGGCGGCTGACTCTGAACCCTTTGCGGCATCTGGACGTGGTCGGCAGCCTGATGATCCTGTTCGCGGGCTTTGGCTGGGCCAAACCCGTGCCGGTGAACCCCTACGCCCTGGGGCGCAAATCTCCAGCCGCGCTCATGTGGGTGTCGCTGGCCGGGCCAATGTCGAATTTTCTCATGGCCCTCCTGGCCGTCATCCCCCTGCGCGCCGGGTGGGTGGAACCCAGCGCATTCAGCGACCTATCGCTCTTCACCGCCTACGGTTTCCTACTGGATTTTATCTACATCAACCTGACCCTGATGCTCTTCAACTTGATCCCCCTGGCCCCGCTGGACGGGGATAAGATTGCCGATTACTTCTTCCCGCCGTCATGGGCGCGCGCGCTGGAGCGCATTCGTCCCTACGGCCCCATGATGATCCTGGTGCTGTTCATCGGCCTGCCGTACGTGGGTGTGGACATTTACAGCATGCTCATCACCCCGGTTCTCTACAACCTTTTGTCCTTACTAGGAGTATTCTGATGAGCAAAATTCAATTGACCATCTTAGGCCTGGGCCAAATTGGCGCCTCCCTGGGTCTGGCCCTCAAGGCCCATACCGATCAGGTCACCCGTGTGGGCAACGACCTGGTGTTGGAGACGGCCCGCAAAGCCGAAAAGCTGGGTGCGGTGGATCAGGTGCAGATTAATCTGCACACCGCCGTGGAAAAGGCCGACCTGGTGGTGCTGGCCCTGCCGCCGGATCAGGTGCGCGAGACTCTGGCGATCATCGCTTCAGACCTCAAAGACGGAGCCGTGGTTTTGGACTGCTCGCCAATGAGCCGCAGCGCGGCCCAATGGGCCCAGGAGCTGCTCCCCGAAGGCCGCTATTTCGTCTCCTTCTGTCCCACGGTCAACCCCGCTTATCTGATGGAATCCACCCGCGGGGTGGACGCGGCTCATGAAGACCTTTTTGCCAACAGCCTGATCTACCTGGCCGCCCCCCCGGCCACTGACCCCGATGCGGTCAAATTGGCCGCGGATCTGGCCACCCTGGTGGGCTCCAAACCGGTCTTCTCCGATGCCCACGAGCTGGACGGCCTGCTGGCGGCGCATTTCCTGCTCCCCCGCCTCACCGCCGCCGCCCTGATCAACGCCACCGTGGACGAACCCGGCTGGCCCGAAGGGCGAAAAATCGCCGGAATCAGCTATGCAGGCGTAACTCACTTTGCCGAAGAGCAAGAAGAAAGCAAGAACCTGGGCAAATCGGCCCTGGAAAACAGCGACAACCTGGTGCGCGTGCTGAATAATCTCATCGCTGCCCTGGTGCACCTGCGCGACGCCATCCAGAGCCAGGATGAAGAAAAGGTGCACAGCTGGCTGAAGCACGCCCAGGAAAGCCGTCTGACCTGGTGGGAACAGCGCCAAAAGAGCAATTGGTCCAGCGCCTCAGCAGAACCGCTGCCTTCCAGCACGCAGATCTTGGGCGGGCTGTTTGGGCTGCGCCCGCGCGATAAAAAGCGCGGACAATCTTAACCGCTGCAATGCCGTTTTACTGTTACCTTGTCGAGTGTGCAGACGGCAGTTACTATGCCGGTTGGAGCACCGACCCGCAGCGCCGCGCGCGTCAGCACAACCTGGGCCGCGGCGCTCGTTACACACGCACGCACGGCCCGGTGCGCCTGGTATATGTGGAAGAACAGAAAGACCGTTCCGAGGCCATGCGCCGCGAGAGGGCCATTAAAAAGCTGAGCCATGCACAGAAAAAGGCGCTGGCCCAGTCATTTACACCACCGGTAGGGTGAAGTATGCAGCCTTCTAATTTCAATACGCTGGCCTCTCACATCCCCCAGGCGCGTTATCAAGTCACCGCGCCCGGGCGAGTGAACCTTTTGGGAGAGCATGTGGATTACAACGACGGGTGGGTGCTTCCGGCGGCCATTGACCGCGCGGTGCACCTGCTGGCGGCCCCCCGCCCCGACCGCCGCGTGCGGCTGCATGCGCTGGATTTGGGCCAATCGGCCGAATTTGACCTGGACGCCCTGGACGGCAAGCGCAGCTCGCAGGGTGAGCCGCTGCCGTCCTGGGCTTTGTACCCGGCGGGGGTGGCCTGGGCTTTGGCCCAACGCGGGCTGCCCCTGAGCGGCATAGAAGCTGTGTTTCAATCCAATGTGCCTATCGGCGCCGGACTCAGCTCATCCGCCGCGGTGGAAGTGGCCTTTGCCGCCTTGTGGCGGCTGGCGGGCGGCTGGGAGATGGACAACATGACCCTGGCCCAGGTGGCCCAGGCGGGTGAAATTGGCTATGTGGGCGTCAACTGCGGCTTGATGGATCAATTTGCCAGCGCCAACGGAGTGGCGGATCACGCCGTGTGCCTGGATACACGCACCCTGGCCTGGGAGGCTGTGCCCCTGCCTGCAGGCAGCGTGATTGTGGTGGCCGATTCTGGAGTGCGCCGCACGCTGGCCACCTCGGCTTACAATGAACGCCGCGCCGCCTGTGAAGACGCTGTGCGCCGCCTGCAGGCTCACCTGCCCCACATCCGCGCCCTGCGCGACGTCAGCTCAGAGCAGTTCGCAGCCCTCTCGGCTCACCTGCCTGCGCTCACCGCCCGCCGTGCCCGCCACGTGATCACGGAATGCGAACGGGTGCAAACCGCCCTGGAACTGCTCAAGAGCGCCCAGGCGGCCCCCTTTGGACAATTGATGTACGCCGGACACGCCTCTCTGCGCGACGATTACGAAGTGAGCTGTCCCGAATTGGATACGCTGGTTGAAATTGCCCGCACGCTGCCGGGCTGCTGGGGCGCACGCCTCACCGGAGCTGGGTTTGGCGGGTGTACGGTGAATTTGGTGGCCGAAGACGCGGCTGAGACCTTCATCGCGGAGCTGCGGGGGCAGTACCAGCGCACCACTGGCCGCAGCGCAGAGGTGTATTTGTGCCGCGCCAGCCAGGGCGTCACCGCCCAAACCGTATAACCCCCTCCCGACCCCGAATCCTGACCCATCTGTTTTGTTTTGGAGGATTCGATGCACGCTTCCCGTACCTTGTGGACCCTGAAACGGCTCTCTGGTTTGGCGGCTTTGCTGCTGCTCATGCTGGCCTGCAGCCTGCCCCTGGGCCGCACCACCCCGTCTGCCCCCACCAAGCCGCCCACGCCACCCGCCGCCCCAGAATCCCCGGCTGCCCCCACAGACACCGCCGTCCCGCCCACCGAAACCGCCCCCGCGCCGGATATCAGCTATCAGGGCGTGTCCTTCTCCTGGGATGACAGCGTGGCCGCCAGCGCCCGCCCCGAAACCCTCCCTGCGGCTGTCGGAGCCGACCTGCCCCCCTGGGAGCAGACCCCCGAGATCATCCAATTCTCATTCGAAGGCTACGCCCTCTCCGGTCAGTTCCACACCCCCGCCATCCGCATTTATCCCGTCGAAGCCTACGCGCAGATGAACGAGTCCATCCCAGAGATGGTCACGAAATTGACTGCCGTGCTGAACACCCAGCCCGCCAGCCCCGAAGAGATCCCCTCACTGCCGCTGTGGAACGCGGGGCAGATGATGCAGGCCAAAGTGCGCTATCTCCATTTCCAAAACGGGCGCGGGGTGGCTTTTTTAACCCAATACGGCCAGTCCTTTTGGCCGATCAACAACGAAAGTCTGTTTTACATGTTCCAGGGGCTGACCAATGATGGGCGTTTTTGGGTATCGGCGGTGCTGCCCGCCAACCACCCCTCTCTGCCCGTCAACGGGGATGCGGTGGGCATCACCGATTGGGACGCCTTCGCTGAGAGCTTCACCAACTACATAGCCAGCACCGAAGAAGCCCTTGCCGCCCAGGATGACGCCAGCTTTACCCCTAGCCTGGCCGCCTTGAACGCCATGCTGGAATCTATTCAGGTTTCTCGGTAGTTTCAGCGCGTTTAACCAACCAAAAAACTCCCCCAGGTTCGCCGAGGGGGAGTTTGTGTTGATCTTTATCTGTGAAACGCGGCTCAGTCGCTGAACACCGGCAGATGGCCCAGCGAGATGATGTTGGCCCATTTAGCGCGCTCACCCTCGGTGAAGATGGCCGCCTCGCCGCTGACTTCCGCATTGGCCTTATTCATCAGCAGGCGCATGCCCTGCAGGGTGGAGCCGGTGCTGATGACGTCGTCCAGGATGATGACCTTTTTTCCTTGCAGCAGCATCAGGTCTTTCTCATCCAGGTACAAAGTCTGCGGTTCGCCGGTAGTGATAGACAGGGTCTGCGCCTGCAGAGCCTGCCCCATGTAGGGCTTGTAGGTTTTACGCAGGATCACATAGGGTTTGCCGGTGACCACCGAGAGCTGGTGCGCCAGCGGGATACTCTTCGATTCCGCCGTGACGATCACATCGTACACGATTGGCTTCAGTTTTTCAGCCAGCGCCGCTGCACAGGCGCCCACCAGCTCGGTGTCGCCCAAAATATTCAAAATGGCAATCCGCAGCCCAGGTTTCACCTGGAACAGGCGCAAATCACGCTGCACCCCGGCGATTTCAACAGGATAAACATCGCGCTTGGTCATTGGAAAATTCCTCCACAGCAGGATCAAAACATGCGGCACAAAGTGTATCATAATTTGGTGCAGATCAAAATGAGAAATTTCCCTCTTCCCCCTTCACAGAACATGTGGGGTAAAATAAACCCATTCTGACCGGAAGGAGCACTCATGCAGCCTGAAGACGCCCTGCGCGAAGTTGCCCAAGCGGTATCTGTTTGCACCCGCTGTGCCCTGCACTTCTCCCGCAAGCGGTCTGTGCCTGGCGACGGCCCGGCCGACGCGCAGGTCCTGCTGATTGGTGAAGGCCCCGGTTTTCACGAAAACGAGCAGGGCCGGCCGTTTGTGGGGCAGGCTGGAAAATTCTTGGATGAGCTGTTGGCCCTGGCGGGGTTGAAGCGCGCCGAGGTGTTCATCACCAACGTGGTCAAATGCCGCCCACCGGGCAACCGCGACCCGCTGCCGGAAGAGTTGAGCGCGTGCAGCGTCATTCTTGACCAGCAGTTGGAGATCCTTCATCCGCGGGTGATCGTGACCCTGGGGCGCTTTTCGATGGCGCGCTTTTTGCCCAACGCACGCATCAGCGAAATTCACGGCCAGCCGCGTTGGGTGGAGGGGCGCATGATTGTGCCCATGTATCACCCCGCCGCCGCCCTGCACCAACCCAAGCTGCGCCCCGATCTGGAAGCTGATTTTTCCCGCCTGCCGGAATATTTGCACGCTCAGCCCGGCCAGCAGAAAGTTACTGTACCACCGAAGAAAGGAACCGAGGCTGAGACTCAACTCAGCCTGTTCTAATCCCCGCCTGGGGGCAATTCACTCGCGCTGCGGCGCCCATAATCGAGGAAACTATGTCAAATTCTGTGCAGTCCCAGCTTGTTCAACAGTTAGAAAACAAAACCGCCACCGTCGCCATCTTGGGCCTGGGCTATGTGGGCCTGCCCCTGGCCGCCGTGATGGCTGAAGCGGGCTACCACGTCATCGGCATTGACCCCATCGCCGAAAAAGTGGCCATGATCCAGCGCGGCGAAAGCTACGTGATGGATGTACCCACCGAGCAGGTCGCCCGCTACGTGCGCGAAGGCCGTTTGGAGGCCACCACCGATTTTTCCGCCCTCACCCGCGCCCAGGCCGTCAGCATCTGCGTGCCCACCCCCCTGCGCAAAACCGGCGACCCCGACCTGTCGTTCATCGTCTCGGCCACCGAAGCCCTCTTCCCCTACCTGCACCGCGGCATGGTGGTGGTGCTGGAATCCAGCACCTACCCCGGCACCACGCGCGAAATGGTGCTCTCGCGCCTGGAAGCCAGCGGACTGAAGGCGGGCGAAGATTTCTTCCTGGCCTTCTCGCCCGAACGGGTGGACCCCGGCCGCACGGATTGGACCACCTACAACACCCCCAAGGTGGTGGGCGGCATCACCGAAGCCTGCTGCGACGTGTCGGTGGCCTGGTACCGCCAGGCGCTGAAAACCGTGGTGCGCGTGTCTTCCACCGAAGTGGCCGAGATGGCCAAGCTGCTGGAAAACACCTTCCGCATGATCAACATCGCCATGGTCAACGAGCTGGCCATCATGTGCGACCGGCTGGGCGTGGACGTGTGGGAAGTGATTGACGCTGCCGCCACCAAGCCCTTCGGTTTCATGAAGTTCACCCCCGGCCCTGGCCTGGGCGGGCACTGCATCCCCATTGACCCGCTGTACCTGTCGTGGAAGCTCAAATCCCTCAAATACACGGCGCGCTTCATCGAGCTGGCCTCCGAAATCAACACCAGCATGCCGCGCTTCGCTGTCACCAAGGTGCAGGACGCCCTCAACGACCACAGCAAAGCCCTCAAGGGCAGCGCGGTGCTGGTGTTGGGCGTGGCTTACAAACCCGACATTGACGATCTGCGCGAATCGCCTGCGCTGGACGTGATCGGCCTGTTGGAGCAAAAGGGCGCGCATGTGAAGTATCACGACCCCTTCATCCCCCACTTCGACCACGAAGGCATGGCCATGACGGCCGTCAGCGACCTGATGGCCGAGGTGCGCGCCGCCGACTGCGTGGTGATCATCACCAACCACAAAGCCTATGACTACGACGCCATCCTGGAAAACGCCAAACTGATCGTGGACACGCGCAACGCCCTGGGTGACCGCGGCCGCACGCATCCCAAAGTCGTGAGGTTATAATCATGGGCCGTTATCTGGTCACCGGCGCGGCTGGCTTCATCGGTGCGCGCGTTGTGGAAATGCTGCTGGCCGACGGGCACAGTGTGGAAGGCGTGGACAACCTGTGCGACGCCTATGATGTGCGTCTGAAAGAATACCGCCTGGCGCGCCTGACCCCGCACACGAATTTTCATTACCACCCCGTCGACATCAGTGAGATGAGTGCGGTGCAGCAGGTCTTCGCGCAGAGCGCCCCCCTGGACGGCGTGATTAACCTGGCCGCCCGCGCCGGGGTGCGCGCCAGCGTGGAGAACCCCTGGGTGTTCCTATCCACCAACACCACCGGCACGCTCAACCTGCTGGAAAGCTGCCGCCAGTACGGGGTGAAGAAGTTTGTCCTGGCCTCCACCTCCTCCATTTACGGCGCAGATGCCCCCTACCCCACCCCCGAAACCGCCAGCTCCGACCGCCCCTTGCAGCCTTACGCCGCCAGCAAAAAAGGCGCCGAGGCCATGTGCCACGCCTACCATTACCTGAACGGCATTGATGTGACCATCTTCCGCTATTTCACCGTGTACGGCCCCGCCGGACGCCCGGATATGGTCATGTTCCGCTTTGTGCAGTGGATCAGCGAAGGCCGGCCGGTGCGCCTGAACGGCGATGGCGAGCAGTCGCGCGGCTTCACCTACGTGGACGACATCGCCCGCGGCACGATTCTGGGCCTGCAGCCGGTGGGGTATGAGATCATCAACCTGGGCGGCCACGAGACCATCACCATGAACGAGATGATCCGCGCTCTGGAAGACCTGATCGGCCGCAAAGCGAATGTGACCCACCTGCCCCTGCACCCCGCTGACATGCTTACCAACTGGGCGGATGTCAGCAAAGCCCGCCGTCTGTTGGGCTGGGAACCGCAGGTGAACCTTCAGGAAGGCATGCGCAGCCTGGTGGATTGGTACATGCAGGAACGCGCCTGGGCTTCGCAAGTCATCACAGCATGAATTTTCGCAAGACCCTATCCGCCTGGAAGGATGACCGCCTGTTAGGGGCGGTCATCCGCAACAGCGGTTACCTGTTCAGCAGCAGCACCATCGCCATGGTCCTCACCTCGGTGCAGGGCATTTTGGCGGCGGTGCTGTTGGGCCCCAGCGACTACGGCGCGCTGGGCATTTTGATCTTGTTTGCCACCAGCGTCAACCGCCTGCTGTCTTTCCGCATGGGTGAAGTGGTCATCCGCTACGCGGGCAGCGCCCTGGAACGGGGGGAACGGGCCCAGGCCGCGGCGGTGGTGAAGGCTGCCGGGCTGAGCGAGGCGGCCACCTCGCTGGCGGCATACGCCATTCTCATTCTGCTGTCCCCTTGGGCGGCTCAGGTGTTCGTCAAAAACCCAGCCGCCGCCCCGCTGATCGCCTATTACGGGCTGGCCCTGCTGGCCAACCTGATGGCCGAGACGGCCACCGCCGTGCTGCAGTTGGGGTCGCATTACCGCGGGCAGGCCCTGGTGAACGTGCTGCAGTCCCTGGTCACCGCCGCCTGGATCACCGCGGCCTATTTCACCGGCGGCGGGCTGGTGGAGGTGCTGAACGCCTACCTGGCGGGCAAAACCATCAACGGCCTGGGGCTGACCCTGCTGGCCCTGCGGCGCGCCCCCCAGCACCTGGGCGCGGGGTGGATGCGCACCCCGCTGCGCCTGCTTTCCGGCTGGCGTGGGGTGGCGCGTTTTGCCCTCAGCACCAATTTGAGTGGCACCATCAATCTGATCATCCGCGACAGCGAAGTGCTGTGGGTGGGGTTGTTCTTCAACAACGCCGCCGCGGGCTATTACAAATTCGCCCTGGCGATGATGAGCCTGATCCTGATGCCCATCACCCCCTTCATTTCGACCACCTTCCCGGATATCACCCGCTCAGTGGCCCGCCGCGACTGGCCCACCCTGCGCCGCTTGCTTTCGCGCACCACCTGGATCGCCGGTCTGTGGACCACGGCCTGCGCCCTGGGCCTGGTGACGCTGGGGCCGTGGCTGCTGATGTGGCTCAAGGACGGGGCGTATCTGCCGTCCTTTGGGGCTATGCTGATTTTGCTGGTGGGTTACGGCGCGGCCAACATCTTCTTCTGGAACCGGCCTTTGCTGCTGGCCCTGGGCCTGCCCAATTACCCCCTGAAGGTGACCGCCCTGACCGGCGCGGTGAAAACCGTGCTGATGTTTGCCCTGGCCCGCCCCCTGGGCTACCTGTTCCAGGCGGCCCTGCTGAGCGGCTACTTCCTGGTCTCCATTGGGCTGATCGTGCGCCGCGGCCTGGTGGAGGTGGCGCGGGAGGAGCGGCGGCAAGAGGGTTCGTCCGCGGAGGGGTAAGGGGAGCAATTCAGTTTGTTAAGGCGGTAATTATCCGCCAATCTTGAGCTGCGGTGTTTGCCCTGCAAGGTCAATCGCGTTTTTATATGCTGCATACAGGTTCCGCAGCAATGCAATTTGAATCGCTCGCCATTCGTCCGGATTGCTGGGCAAATACGCGTTACGATCACCCCCCAATGCTCGGGTGCAGATTGTATTCCAGGCAGATAATGCCGCTTTTGTCGGACTTGGGTGAACAATATAATTGCGAATCAGGCGAGATCGATGGTATATGAGGAAAAGCCATGGATAATGGCATAGTGATTCTTTTTCCTCGCGGCCATCAATGATCAAGCGAAAGACGGAATCAATAAATGTGCAAAAGTCGTCTTTGCTTCTCACCTCTTTTAACATTCTCTCCCAATCTTCAAACAAGGTTGCTTTTTCACGCAGCGGGGGTTTTCCGCGGTAAGACGCTCTACGTACCAACTCCACATCTTGGAATTGCCAATCTCTAGCAGGGAGCGCCGCACCGTCAATTGTGGATATCAACTGCCATGGGTTGACATCCATTTGAGCGCTCAGGCTTCGTCTCTGCCTTCTCATTTTCTTTAGCCATTCCTCCACCAATGGGGAGAAAAATGTTTCGGTTTGTGTATACTCATCTTTTCGCAAAACCCCAATATCTACCAAACGCCGCAGAATATGGTCCACATTAGGCATATGGGCTAGAAAAGTGCGTATGCCGGGCTGCCAATCGGACGGCATTTTATTCTCGGGTTCTTTTCTCAGCTCAGGCAAAAACTCGCATAAATCACGCCATTCAAGTAATGCGGCGATCGCTTCCGCTAATTCGGCATCAATACGGTCCGGTCGACATAAGCCGCTATTAAAAAGAGTATCTTGTTCTATTATTTTTGGAATAATAACTTCCACATCTTCTGGCAGCACGGTTAACCAAGGTCCTGAATATAGGTTATCTAAGGTATATTGAGCAATCCGCTGCACATGGTATGGGTATCCGCCTGTGACATCATAAAGACGGCGAATCGTTTCAGATAAGAAGGAAACGTCTGTTCCATGGGTTGGGTATTCTATCGCCTGGCTGGTACTATCAAGATCCAAAGGCCCCACATTAAGTAATGATAGTTGAGCCCAATATTCACTCGGACAACGTTTCTCTAGTTCATCTCGCGTATATCGATCTGACAACAACAAAGCCACCTTATTTTCACTATTATTAAGAAAATCACGAAAAGAGGCTAAAGTTCCTGACGGATTCTCCGATTTCTCAAAAAGGAAATGCAATTCGTCTAAAAGGAGAAATACGTATTGTTTATTAAGCCGAGAACAAACACTTGATACAATTTGAAGAAAATCCCTTTCCGAGTAATCATTATTCCCCCCAAGATCTACAAATTCCCGACTCTCTTCCAATACACGTTGAACTAAATAATTCCATATATTGTTGGGATTCCGTTTAGACCAATCTTTTTCCAGGTTGACATATACGGGCAATGCATGATTGGGAGCTTGACTTTTTATAAAGTATAGCAAAGAGGTTTTTCCCATTTGGCGTGGGGCTTGAAAGAAGAATGTTGCTTGAATACGTTTCGGCCCCAGACTTCTTTTTACCTGCCGTATAATTTGTAAACGCCCATAGAGTTCTTCACCAGGCACATCATCAGGGGATAAAGCGCCAGTTGGGTAAGAAGGCCACACTGGTTCATCCGATCCAACCTGTACATTAACAAATAAAGGGGTTGCTGCAGTAGGGTCGTGGCGATTTGTCGAATTTATGTAAACCGGAATATCAAGATTGTCATCAATCGAAAATCCATCTTCGCGATAAATAATCCAACGAATGTATTCAGTTCGACCTGGATTTAGGTGCCCTTCCCATATTTTTCTTTCATACTGATCACTTACAATTAGGTTGGGGATATCTTTCTGGCTAGTTAACGTTAATAAGCAGCAGGCTTCCCGATCATCCTCTCTTGGCCATACTTTCTCGTCATAAACATCAATATCAATTTGCCCGCTTTCTTCTCCTCGAGAGTGAATAAGCCAAGCTAACCACGACTCTACTGATTTATTGGCTGGATCAGGTAGCTCAAATCGCGCAGCCGCCCCTAACCGCTCTACCCATTCCTCAATATCTTCGTCATTAACATATAGGTTCGCCATCCATTCCTTCACAGAATTTGCAAATAGTGGAGCAAACCGCTTTATATGTTCGAGTAAATCTTCGATTTCGTTTATTGCATCATTTTGAGTCAATTTCTCCGAATCATCAGGGTGTAATTTCTGTAAAAGTCCATCGATTAAATTTACCTGATTCTCTGTATCAGTGCCGCTAAGTATTCCCAATAATCGCTCTCTAGATTTGCCAAGTTCCGTGTTTTCGCCATCTAACTGTAATCCCGATTGACAAAACCGAAAAGCAGAGTAATAAAAACCCAGTTCCTCTGCACAGCTTGAAATTTCACTCCAATCTTTGACCAAAAACCCGGGAGCTAACTTAGTGGAGTGGTCTCGCAATAACTCTTCTGCATCTCTTAACTCCAACATAGCCTTTTCAGGTTCACCCAAGTTTTTGTAGGCCCTCACTTTACATAGATGGGCAATAAACTCCATGCCTACATTGTGTTCCAGGTCGCGCTTTTCTAAACCTGATGCTTGGCGTTCACGATTGCGCAATTCAACAATTTCATCCATATACAACAAAATCTGTCTCGTTTCACCAATTGTCATTAGACTATCGTTTGCAGCCCGAATTTGCTGCATGGAACGAACTTCTACTGCAGGCTTAATTACGCGTGTGCTTCGTTGGATTAATTTCCTTAACACAAACATCGATTTATCTATGTCGGGAGTCGCTTGGATAAGCTCAGCCCATACAATAGATAGCAATAAATCATTGCTCGCTTCCAATACAGACTGGCGTAATTGATCCAAAAAATCCGGCAGCTGCGAACGCAACTCTGGGCTTGCTTTTTCAGATCCACACAGGACAACCAACAGCCCAACCAAAGATTTTTGAGTTTGGTGACGGGTTCTTGGTTGGTTCTGTCGCCGAACATTCCTCTGTATAGTTTGAACAGCCCGGTAATTTCCTGCTAATTGGGCCTGAGAAAGAGCTAAATTGTAGATCAACCGCCATCGAAAACCCCACATACCGTGCCGCGCCAGTGCACCTTTCCCTACGTCTTT
The DNA here is from genome assembly GCA_029975215.1 of Levilinea sp. Lineage (GTDB taxonomy): Bacteria > Chloroflexota > Anaerolineae > Anaerolineales > Anaerolineaceae > Levilinea. The sequence goes on along the minus strand of JARKPO010000048.1, from coordinate 57,422 downwards.
GGCTTGTCGCGGCTGATTGCCTTTTAAATAGGCCGCTGTTAAATTTACTGCTACACTCATCTGAGGCGTATTTTGGTATATTCGACTAAATAAAGCAGCAGCTTCGTTATATCTTTGATCCATATAAAGCTGTACAGCTTGTGTGTAGTTCTGAACCGTGGTTATATCCCATTGCGGATTAGGTCGCTGCAGAAATTGCGGTTCATATACCTGGGAACTGATTTCAGGGATTCGTTCCAGGGCTAACCCAATCTCTCCACCTAAGACTTGTAAAGCCGCAGCAACATCATTTCGTTCCAGGGCAGCAAGCACTTTTTGTGCTTTCTGCATAGAAGTGTTATCCAAAGATTGGTTTTCTATCGGGCGGATCGAAGTGGCTGCTAAAACATCTTTAACAATTTTTTCGCTGGGGCTGTAGATCACCAAACTCAATGCTCGGGCAGCCACCTCGCTTGCTAACTGGCTTTGTCCATTCAACTCATAAGCAACCGCTAAGGAGAGCCATAAGGTATATTCCTCGGCCAATGAAATATGAGTGCCTGCTTCTAAAGCACGAATCACCCCATCCAAATTCCCAAAATGCCACTCAATACACGCAAAATTGTGCCGAGAAATTGCGTCAAGAGTCTGCAAATCTTCAGCTTGTTGGAGAACAACTTTTGCTCTAGCCCATTCACCTTGGGAAAGTAAGTTAGCCGATAGATGGGCTTTTAACGTATAGACATCCGGATATTCTTCTACAAGGGGCAATAAATTAGCAACGGCATCATTTGGGGGGCCCTTATAAATGGAATCCAAAGCATTTGACACAATTTGTCGATCCCTTTGTGCCAATCGCACCAAATCAGGCCTCAGCATTTTTGGTAATTTCTTAGGCCGTAGGATTCTATTCAGAATCTCCATACGAGCTTCGTGGATTGATTCTGGCAAGTTGCGATGTAAGGGTTGAGCTCCAATTGAAGGTGCTGAAATGAGATTTGTGGAAGTTGAATCTGGGGCTTCATCTGATCGTTTTCCCAAGGCATTAAGTGCCGTCCAAAGTTGTGGCTTTGTACGATACTCTGTTTTTGCGCACTCGCTCAACGCACGCAATGTGCCTGCATAACTGCCAATTCGAGCCTCCGCACAAGCCAAGTTCCACAATGCCGACCCCGGCATTTGAATCCCTTTTGATTGAACTTGCAATAGAACAGCCTTTGCTTCCTCATATTTGTTTGCAAAAAGCATTACGGCACCAATGGCTGTTTCTAAGGGCCAAACATAAACATTATTTTCGCGAATCTCAATTAGCCCTCGCAAAGTAAGCTCATAGTCATTTTCCGCAAAGGCTTCTAAAGCTCTTGAATATTTTTCAATATCCTCAAGGTTTAAATAGGAAGTCAATGCAGGATTCCGATCTGGCCGCTTGGGCTGCATGATTTGACTTAATTGATTCCTCAATTCAGGTGATATTGTTATCGATTGGCTGGACAGTTCTTCAATCTGGGTCTGTAGACTGCCCGGGGCCATTTCTTCTTCTTGACTTAACTCATCTTCACTAGCAACAGACTCAAGAGAAGCTCCATCACTGTTGAGAATATCTAAAGCTTGTTTTAATTGGGGTTTGCTTCGGAACTCTGTGTTAAAACATGCTAGTAAGGCCTCTCGAGCACCATCACCATCCCATAGGCGTATACAAGCACAAGCCAAGTTCCATAGGGCAGTACCAGGTATTGGAAAACCTTCGTTCTTAAGACGAGACAACCTTTTACATGCTTGCTCATTCTCATCAATGAAGAGCTCAATGGCAGCAACGGCGGCTTCCAGAGCCCATAAGTCCGGGTGTTTCACAAACAATTCATTCGTAATTTTCAGCGCATTGTCATAGGATTTGATAGACAAGAACTCTAATGCACTTAAGTATTGCTTCCATTCCTCCTCAGACAAATTCTTCTGAATCAGTGGATTCTTTCCTGGTTGGCGTGGTTCAATAACGCCAAGAAGTAAATTTCGCATTCTTTCCGTTAATGTTACAGGGCCATTTTCAATTATCGGTGGTGGAGTGATCGATCTTGCAGGCTCGTCATTAGGCTCTTTCTTAAACCCTGGGTCTAACAATCGAATCGCTGGCAATAACTGGGGCTTCGATTGATATTCGGTTTTCAAACACTCTTTTAAAGTAGCAAGCGTGTTAATGTAATCGGAGGTCCGCGCTAAGCCGCATGCAATATTCCACCAATAGATTCCACCTGTTTTAGAGATCAAGTTGGCTTTCTGAGCTGCTTTAAATATCTCCACCGCGTCATCAAAGCGATTTAAATAGTAATAAACGTATCCCACAGCTAACATTAATGGGCGATGGTTTGGATATGTTGTATGTAAATCCTGAAGAATTAAAAGTGCTTTATCATAATTACTGCTTTGTATGGCGACCTCGGCGTTTTGGTAGAGTTCCAATTCAGCCGCTGATAGGAAATTAGTAAAATCTGACTTTGTTGGCAGACGCGGAATTAATAATTCGAATAATCGTTCCGGATTAATAACTTCGATTTTTTTCTCTGCCTCTGCAGATAGATACGAGCGGTTAAACAGTGAGTAGACATACTTGGTGTTACATTGAACAGCCGAGTTGAATGATTCCCTCGCCTGTTCTGAATTGCCTGTTAATAACAGAATTCCAGATTGAATCAACGCAATTCTTGCCTTTCGAAACGCATTGTCTTCAGGGTACTTTGTTACATACTGATTGATCGAGGCCAATGAAGCCTTATAATCCCCCAACTTAAATGATGATAATCCTAAATTCCATAAAGGAAATGCGGGCAAAGAATCCACTGAAAAAGCGGAGAGTATATCAAATGCTCTTTGATAATCTTTTTCTTGAACACAACAACTTGCAATATTCCAAAGAACAATTTTTGTAAATATTTCCTGATCACCAATATTATCTAATATGCTCTCAAGAATCTTTCGAGCTTGTGGATAATCAGGTTTATTGTAATTATTTACTGCTTGATCCAACTGAATTTTATGAGTAGGTGCAATCGAAATGCTAGTGTTCGGCAATAATAATATTGCAGGAATGAAAAGTTTATGTAAAACTTTTTCTGGATCGCCACAAAACTCAACAAAGACCTCATCTGCGATATTTTCGACCATAGATGCAATATCCTTTTCAGATTTAAATCTTCGCTATTCGAATTCAAGCACCCCGCTTCGATTATTCAAATTATCGCACAAACCACATATTCGAATAATAAAAAAGCCATCGAGAATCACTCTCGACGACTGAATTTCGATTCGAACTGCTCATGATCTCCCCCCGGGGAGATGTGCGGTGAGGGGCTCTTCCCTCACCTCTCCGGCGCCAGCACCCGCAAATACTGATCCAGCATATGCTCCACATCAAATAGGCCCTCCGCGCGGCGGCGGGCCTCAGCGCGAAAACGCGGCTGGTCCGCCAGAATCTCCATCGCGGCTCGCGCCAGGGTAGGCACATCCGGTCTTTCCAGGTTCCAATAATTGCTGCCGTAGGGCGTCACCCGCCCGCAGTCGCCCTCAATCAGCTCCGGCAAGGCCCCCGTGGCAAAGGCAGCCACCGGCAAACCGCAGGCCAGGGCCTCCACCACCGCATTGGGGCAGGCGGCGTTTAAATCCGCCGAAAACAGCAGATGCGCCGAGCGGTCCATGGCCGGGATCTGGCCGCGGGCGGCCTGACCGGCCCAATCAATGATCCCCCCGGACTGGCGTTCAAACTGCTCGCGGGTGAGCGCGTCCACCTCGCCCACCACCTGCAGACGCACGCCGCGCGGCGTCAGCTGGTCCATCTCCTGGGCCAGCTCCACCGCGTTGCTCAGCCCCTCCACATTCCCGGCCCCAATGCGCCCCTCCACCAGCAGCAGGCGGTAATGGCTGCTGGGGCGGGTATTGCCACCGATGGGCGAAAACTCGCGCAGGTCCACACCGTTATACACCACGCTGCCGCGGGCGCGCACCTTGCCGTACACCGTCTGCCACCAGCCGCGGGCGAACTCCGATTGGTAAATGATGTGATCTGCCAGATTGCGCCGGATCCAGGACAGCAGCCAGTTGGAGCGCTCAGCGCGCAGATACGCCCCCCAGGGGGTGCGCCGCTTGCGGTGCATCCAGTTCATGCCGTTCAGGCGCTGCACCACACGCACCCCGCGCTGGCGGGCGCGCCACACATCCCACAGCTGGGTCGTGCCGCCGATGATCAGAATGGCGGTGACGGCCGGGTCGCGCGGGTCGTGCGTCACGGGGATGCCGCGGCGCTGCAAACCCGCCTTAAAGCGCGCAAAAAAGGAGGCCGGGCCGCCGCCGGATTCGCTCAGGCGCGGCAGCACGCAGACATAGGGCGAGCGGCTGGGGGTATTTTTCAAGCCGCGTCCTCCAACAGCGCCTGCACAATGCGCTCCGCCGCGTGCCCATCCCCAAAGGGGTTGGGGGCGCTGGACATAGCCTCATACGCGGCCGGGTCGCGCAGCAGCCGCCCCGCCTCGCACACAATGCGCTCCTCATCCGCCCCCACCAGCTTCAGCACCCCGGCCTGCACCCCTTCGGGGCGCTCGGTCACCTCGCGCAGCACCAGGGTAGGCACTTTGAGAGCGGTGGCCTCCTCCTGAATGCCGCCCGAATCGGTCAGCACCAGGGCGGCGCGCCGCTGCAAATGCACCAGGGGCAAATATTCCAGCGGCGGCAGCAGGGTCACATGGGGCGTGCTGCCCAGGATGCGGCGCACGGGTTCCTGAATGTGGGGGTTGAGGTGCACGGGGTAAATCCACTCCACCTCGCCGGCAAACTCAGCCGCCAGGCGAGCCAGCGCGCGGCAAATGGCCTCGATCGGCTCACCAAAATTCTCGCGGCGGTGGGCCGTCACCAGCCCCAAACGCCGCCCGCCCTCCTGAATGCCCAACGCCTGCAGGAGGTGATACACCTCCGGCGGGGCGGGCATCTCCGCGATCTGGTGCAGGGCGTCAATCACCGGATTGCCGGTCACGCGGATGCGCGCATCCGGCACGCCTTCGCGCAGCAGGTTCTGGCGGCTGTTCTCGGTGGGCGCAAAGTGCAGGTCGGCCACCACCCCCGCCGTGCGGCGGTTGATCTCTTCGGGGAAGGGCTGCCATTTATCGCCGGTGCGCAGGCCGGCTTCGATGTGCCCCACGCGGATGCGGCGGTAAAAAGCGGCCAGGGCCGCGCACAGCACCGTGGTGGTGTCGCCCTGAACCAGCACCCAATCGGGGCGCATCTTTTCCAGCACGGGGTCCAGGTGGGTGAAGATCTGCGCGCTCAACTGCGCCAGGCTTTGATCCGGGCGCATCAAATTCAGGTCCAGGTCGGGGTGAATCTCAAACAGATCCAGCACCTGATCCAGCATCTCGCGGTGTTGGGCGGTCACCAGCACTTTGGAGTCAATCCCCTCGGTGTGGGCCAGGCGCTGCACAATGGGCGCCATCTTCACCGCCTCGGGGCGGGTGCCAAAAATGGAAAGAACGCGCAAAGGTTTCATGCCCGCCTCACGCCGACCTGCTGCCCACGCCCAGGCGCAGCAGGGTAAAGCCCGCTGCGGCCCAGGCTTCCGGCGCCCAACTGCCGGTGGCGTCCAGCGCCACGCGCGCGGGGGTCAGAGCGGCCAGCGTTTGCGGCGAAAGCTGCTTCAATTCGGCGTGCCCCACCAACAGCAGCACCGCCTCGGCATTCGCCACGGCCTGTTCCAGGGTGGGACAGGTGGTCAGGCCGGGCACCTGCGCGTCCGGCTTAAACGGCTCAAACGCGCGCACCTCAGCCCCCTCCTGCGCCAGCAGATGCCCCAGCTCAATCGCCGGGCTTTCGCGCAGGTCGTCCACATCCGGCTTAAAGGACAGGCCCAGCAGCGCCACGCGGCGGCCCTTCAGCTCCGCGCCCAGCGCCCGTCGCACCAGATCCAGCACAAAATGCGGCTGGGCGTCGTTCACCATGCGTGCGCTGCGGATCAGCTGGGTCAAATCGGGGGCAGCCTCCACCAGGAACCAGGGGTCCACGCTGATGCAGTGCCCGCCCACGCCCGGCCCAGGTCGCAGAATGTTGACGCGCGGGTGCAGATTGGCGATGGAGATGGCTTCCCACACGTCCACGCCAAAGCGGTCGGCCAGGCGCGCAAATTCGTTGGCCACGGCGATGTTCACATCGCGGTAGGTGTTTTCCATCAGTTTGACCATCTCAGCGGTGGTGGAGGTGGTCAGGATGATCTCACCTCGAACGAAGGTCTGGTACAGCTCGCGCCCGGCTTCGGCCGAGGCCGCGTCCACGCCGCCGATGACGCGCGCGTTTTCAATCAACTCGCGCAGAATCTGCCCCGGCAGCACGCGTTCGGGCGAATAGGCCAGGTGAAAATCCACACCGGCTTTCAGGCCGGAACGTTCCAAAATCGGCGCCACCAAATCCAGGGTGGTGCGCGGCGGCGAGGTGGATTCCAGCACCACCAGGTTGCCGCGGCGCAAATGCGGCACAATGGCCTCGGTAGCCGAAGCCACGGCGCGCATATCCGCGCGCTTGTCGTCGTAGAAGGGGGTGGGCACCGCGATGATAAAAGCGTCCGCCGCTTCAGGCTGGCGGGAAATTTTCAGGCGGCCCGACTGCAAAGCCTCTTCCACCAGGGTTTGCAAACCCAACTCATAAATATGAAGCTGGCCGTGCTGCAGACTGGTGACCACCTGCTCGTTCACGTCCACGCCCACCACGTCCAGGCCGTGGGTGGCAAACATGCTGGCAGTGGGCAGGCCGATGTAACCTAACCCTAAAACGCAAATCTTCTGAAAAGGCATAGAGTCTCCTTGCTCATTCCCCGCCAGGAGAATCCCGAAAAGCGTGCGGGTGTATGAGGGGTGGGAATGCGGTCTGAAGGGTTATTATCCCATAAGGCGGGCAAATTGGGGAGAAGCCGCGGGCCTCACGCGCTGCGCAGGGTCACGCGCGTAAAGGCATCCGGCTGGCTTTCCACGGTCAGCGAGCCGCCCATCAGCGCCATCAGCGTGGTGTGCAGCGACAATCCCTGCCCGGCCCCCTCAGAGTTTGCGCTCCCCGCCCCCAACCCCACGCCGTCATCCTCAATCACCAACTGCAAACCGCCCTCCGGCAGGGCCTCAGCCCGCACCCACAGGTTCAGGGGGCGCTCTCCGCGGGCATGGCGCGCCGCGTTGCGGGCCGCCTCGCGCGCGGCAAAATAGAGCGTCTCGGCCATCTGCGCCGGCAGTTTGGCCGCCGCCTCCACCGCCGCGGGCGTTTCCTCCCAATGCAGGCCGTCAAAGCCATCGGCTAGTTCCAGGTTCAGCGTCTCGCGCAGCGCGCCCAGCAGCCCCAGTTGGTTCAGCTGTTGGGTCGGCGCAGCCGGCAGATCGCGCAGCAAATCCGAAATTTTACGATGGACGCCGGTGAGGGCCTGCAGGGCTTCGGGCGGGGCGCTGCCCCACTGGAGCATGGCGGTGTGCAGCACCGGCAGCACCTCGTCGTGCAGCGAACGGCGCAGGCGCTGATCCGCGGTCTGCTGGGCGGCGCGCTGTGCCCGCTGCAAGCCCGCCAGGCGGCGGGCCATCTCGCCGGAGGCCTGCAAATCCAGCAGGCGCTCGCCGCTGGCGCGGGCGATCTCAATTTCTTCCTGGGTGTAAAAACCGCCGTCAGCCTTGGCCCCCAAGAACAGCACCCCAATCCAGCCGCGCTCGCTCCACAGCGGCACCGCTGCCACCAGACCGTCCTCGGTGGGCGGCTCCAGCGGCACAATCATCACCTCTGGCCCGGCCTGTTTGCGCAGCGACTCCAGGTCCGGCAGGGTCAGGCGCACCCCCGGCGGAAAGGTGCGCGGCGCGCCCACCAGGGCAGCCAGCGCGCCTGCCGGAACCAAAGCCGCCAGGCGCGAGCCCAACACATCGCGGCACAAAGCCTCCAGCGGGAACTGCAAATCCACCGCGGTGGTGGGCAGCCCCGGCTCCAGCAGCTGATCGTACAGGCGCTGACTGGCCACAAACGGGCGCAGCTGGCGGATGGTAGCCTCGCGCTCGGCGAATGAGCGCCAGGTGAGCAGGGCGTAGAACGCGATGGCCAGCAGCAGAGCCAGCACGGGCGCGTAGATGCGCGGCAGCACCAGGCTGTGCGCCCCCGCCACCACCACGCTGGAACCCGCCGCCAGCAGCACCGCGTTGCGGTAATAACGGCGCAGGCCCAGGCGCGGCAGAGCCTTGCCGGTAAAAATCTCATATGCCACTGCCGCCCGCCCCAAAAGCAGCACTGCCAGACCGATCATGCCCGCGATGCATGCATCCAATAAGGTCACCGGCCAGGCCAGGCGCACGTACGCCTCAGAAGAATAGGCCGCGCGGCTTTGGGCGCTGAAGTAAATCCACAGCAGCGCCGCCACCACCAGCACGCTCACACCCAGCAGCAGCAGCGTGGCGCTCACCAGCCAGGGGCGCGCACGGCGGCGTGCCTGCTCGCCGGAGGGGCGCGAGGTGGGCCCCGGGCGCAGCAGGGCGTCCAGCGAAAGCAGCATGCAGGTCAAAATGTACACCGGGAAGGCGGCGATCACCAGCGGCATGCCGCCCACCATTAAAAAGCTGTGCAGATCCAGATAGATCACCTGAAAGAAAGAAGGCAGCGGCGCGCCCAAGACCAGCAAGCCCATCAGGCCCGATGACAGCCCCAGGCAGAACAAAAACCCCACGCGCTGCCGCCGCCGCAGTGGGTTTTCGCCCCTTTCCCAAAAGCCCGCGTACCACAGAATCACCACGTACCAGGCCAGGGGTGAAAGCACCAGCAAGAACCAGCCCACCCGCCACCACAAATCCAGCCAGGCGTTCAAAGGAGTCAGGCTTTGCCCCAAAATGAGGGAATGAATGGCAAAAAAGCCCCCGCCAAACAGCGACCCCGCCCCCGCCAAAACCACCCCCAAACTGCGCGAATCACTGGTCAGCAGCAAGGTGATCCCCAGCCAGACCAGCAGGAGCATGTTAAACAGCGACAGGCTCAGGGCAGCCCAATCCAGCCAAAACAGAGTGCTCATGCCGCCCCTTTCCAGGGCACCCACGCCCCGCGCTCATCCAGGGCGCGCGGGGTGCCGTCCGCGTCCCAGCGCAGCAGCACACCGGTGTGGTAAATGATGGCTGCCCGCGTGCGCGCCACCTTTTCATCTGTGCTGCTCTCGTCCAGGCCCCAGGCCGCGTAGATCTGGCCGTTGGTGCGGCTGATGGTGCGCTTATCGCGAAAACCCAGCTGCGCGGCGATTTGCTCATTGGTCAGGCCCTGGGCAATCAGGCGCGCCACGATCTGTTCATTCGGTTCCAGCAGATCCATGGGCGCGTTTTCGTCCTTGTGCCGCACCTCCTGCACCCGCGCCTCAATTTCGGGGTCAATAAAGCTGCGCCCCGCGGCGGCGTCCTGCAGCAGGGGCACAATCAGCGCGGGCAGCAGATAATTGGACTTGCGCACATAGGCATAATGGCTCAAAATGCCGCTGCGGCGAAAATCGCGGTAATAGGCGTCGTCATCTTGAATGGAGTAAAACACCACCGGCATGCGCGGGAACTCGCGCCGCACGGCCACCGCCGCCTGAATGCCGTTCATCTCTCCCGCCAGCTGCACATCCATCAAGACCCCCTGCGGCCCCTGCGCCAGGCACAAAGCCAGGGCTTCTTCGCCGCTTTCGCAGTCGCCCACCACCGTCACCGCGCCGGTGGCGTTCAGCCCCGCCACCAGGGCAGGGCGCAGGTTGGGGTTATCCTCTACCACCACGATTTTCAGCATAAACCGTCCTTTCAGCCGGGGTTCTTCTTTCATTAAACCATACTTTCACCATGCTAACCCCTCTGAGTCCGCCCCTGCAAGCACCTGAGTGCGTGCAATTGCGCGCTCAGAGGGTGGTGGAATTTTTGCCCTGAGGGTATCCTCAAGGTGAATTTCGCTGGGGTCTCACCAGCGGTCATCTTGCAGCACAGAAAGGAACACTTCCCTATGGATCTCGTCAAAAATCGCACCCGTCTGGGCATCGTCGCCCTGGCCCTGGGTTGGCTGGCGGATGTCCTCTTCTTTCGTCAAAGTCTGGGGATCAACTTCCCCCTCTTCACCCTGCTCACCATCGCCGCGGGGGCCTGGATCCTGTACGCCGAGGGCGCGCGCCCAGCCTGGGGCCGCAGCCTGATCCTCGCCGGGTTGGCGATGCTCTTTGCCTTCATCCCCTTCGTGCGCCAGGAGCCGCTGACCATTTTCCTGTCGCTGGTGTTTTGCATGGTCTTGCTGGTGGGTCTGGCCCTCACCGCCCGCGGCGGGCAGTGGCCGCATTTCAGCCTCTCGGATTGGGTCATGGGGTTCTTCCAACTGCTCCTGGGGGCCATCACCGGCGGCGGCCGGCTGTTTTTGGTCAGCCGCGAGAAAGCCCCCGCCGAAGGCGAAGCCGCCCCCTCCAGCAAACGCAGACTGCTGTGGGGTCTGCTGCGCGGGTTGGTGCTGGCTTTCCCGGTGGTGCTGGTGCTGGGGCTGCTGCTTTCCGCCGCGGATCCCATCTTCTCCAAGCGCCTGGCCGATGCCCTCAGCTTTTTGGACCCCAAACGCTGGCCGGAATACATCCTGCGCCTGTTCCTCATCCTGGGCATCGCCTATGAGCTGGCCGGGGTCTTCCTGTTTGGCATCGAAAAAAGCGGCAAGCGCAAGCTCATCGGCGAAGACGGCCCCTGGCTCAAGCCCTTCTTGGGCTGGGTGGAAGCCGCGGTCATCCTCACCGGCGTGGTGGTGCTGTTCAGCTTCTTTGTCATCATCCAGTTCCAATATTTCTTCGGCGGCCAGGCCAACATCAACCTGGAAGGCTACACCTATTCCGAATACGCCCGGCGCGGCTTTGGCGAACTGGTGTGGGTGGCCGTGCTCAGCCTGATGCTCTATTTGGGATTGAGCACCATCACCCAGCGCAAATCCCGCTTTGCCAGCGTCTCGTTTTCGGCCCTGGGGGTGCTGCTGGTCTTTTTGGTGGGGGTCATGCTCATCTCGGCCTTCCAGCGCCTGCTGCTGTATGAAAGCGTCTACGGCTTCACCCGCCTGCGCACCTACACCCACATCTTCATGATCTGGCTGGGCATTTTGCTGGCCCTCACCGCGGCCCTGGAATTTACCCAGATGCTGCGCGGCTTTGGGCTGGCGCTGCTGTTCACCGGCCTGGGCTTTGCCCTCACCCTGGCGGCTATCAACGTGGACGCCCACATCGCCCGCCAAAACGCCGCCCGCGCCCTGCAAGGGTCGCAGCTCGACCGCTACTATCTATCAGACCTGTCGTCCGATGCCGCCCCCGCCCTGGTGCAGCTGTTTGAAAGCAGCCCCGCCGGAGACGCGCGCGACCAGATGGGGGCCGAGCTGGCCTGCCGCATTGCCAAAAACGCCCACCCCATCACCGATCCCGATGAGGTGCTGCGCTGGGCAGAATGGCCATCCTTCCACCTTAGCCCGGCCCTGGCCAAAACCGCCCTGGACCGCGTGCAGCCCACCCTGGAGGCCGATTACCCCGTGCAGACCGTCGGCGAGTACGACTGGCAGGTGCGCATCCGCGGCGAATGGCAGCCGTGCACGGTTTACCCTTCGATGATGGATTAGCTCCCCGTTCCGCCCGCATTCCCCCGCCCTCCCAACGCAGACACCCGCCGTTGGGAGGGCGTTTTTGCGGGATCTGTGCGGAATGCCCCAAGCGATGTAAAATCAAGCTATGATGGTCACAGCCGCGCCGCCCACCGGATGGATTTTTGACATTCGCCGTTATTCGCTGCACGACGGTCCCGGCATCCGCACCACCGTCTTTCTCAAAGGCTGTCCGCTGGACTGCTGGTGGTGCCACAACCCCGAAAGCCAATCGCCCCAGCCCGAAATCATCGTGCGCGAACACCTGTGTGCCCAATGCGGTGAGTGCGTGCGCGCCTGCCCGCAGGAGGCCGTCAGCATGACCCCCCAGGGCCCGCACACCGACCCCGAACGCTGTACACGCTGCGGTGAATGTGTGCCTTTCTGCGCCCCCGGCGCGCGCGAACAGGTGGGGCAGCGCTATACCCCCCAGGCCCTGGCGGATATTTTGGCCAGAGACATCCCCTTTTTCGACCAGTCCGGCGGCGGGGTCACGTTTTCGGGCGGGGAACCGCTGCTGCAGGCCGAATTCTTGGGCGCTGCCCTGGCCGCCTGCAAACGCCTCGAGCTGCGCACCGCTGTGGATACCAGCGGCTTCGCCCCCTGGCAGCGTTTGGAAAGCATCGCCCCCCAGGTGGATCTGTTTCTGTACGATCTGAAGGTGCAGGATGAAGCCGCTCACCGGCGCTACACCGGCGTGTCGAACCAGCTCATTCTGGAAAATCTGCGCCGCCTCAGTGCCCGCGGCAGCCGCATCATCGTGCGCCTGCCGGTCATCCCCGGCCTCAACGACACCCCCGCTGAGGTGGAAGCCCTGGGCAGCCTCTGCCGCTCGCTGGACGGCATTCAGCGGGTAGACCTGCTGCCCTACCACCACACCGCCGCCGCCAAATATCAGCGCCTGGGGCGCGAATACCGCCTGCCCGACACCCCCACCCCCAGCCCTGAACACTTAAACGCCCTCGCCCAACAGCTCCGCGATTATGGAATCGCGGTACAAATCGGAGGATAAGCCCATGTCTATGAGTGAACGAGTCCGTCAGCTTCGCCAGCAAAGCCTGGAAGCTGTGCCTACCCTCTCGGCGGAGCGCGCCCAATTAATGACCCGCTTCTACGCCGCCGCCCAACGCCAGACCCTCTCAGCCCCCGTGCGGCGCGCCCAGGCCTTTGCCTACTTAATGGAACATAAGCACATCTGCATCCTACCCGGCGAGCTGATCGTGGGTGAAAAAGGCCCCGCTCCCAAGGCCTCGCCCACCTACCCCGAACTGTGCTGCCACAGCCTGGAAGATCTGCACATTCTGGACAGCCGCGAGAAAATCCCTTTCAAGGTGGCCCCCGATGTGCTGGCGGCCTACGAGCAGGAGGTCATCCCCTTCTGGGCCGGCAATTCCATGCGCGACCGCATTCTGGCCGAGATGCGCCCCGAATGGCTGGACGCCTACGAGGCCGGCATCTTCACCGAGTTCATGGAACAGCGCGCCCCCGGTCACACCGTGCTGGACGATAAGATTTATCACAAAGGCATGCTGGACTTCCAGCAAGAGATCCAGACTGCCCTGGAACAGTTGGATTACATCCACGACCCGCGCGCCTACGACCGCCAGGAAGAGCTGAAGGCCATGTCCATCTGCGCCGCGGCCCTCATCCGCTTTGCCGAGCGCCACGCCGAGCTGGCCGAAACCCAGGCCGCCAGCGAGGCCGACCCCGCTCGCCGCGCCGAGCTGCTGCGCATCGCTGCCGTCTGCCGCCAGGTGCCTGCCCACGCCCCGCGCAATTTTTGGGAAGCTTTGCAGTACTACTGGTTCGTACATCTGGGCGTGACCACCGAGCTGAACACCTGGGACGCCTTCTGCCCTGGACGGTTGGATCAGCACCTGCTGCCCTTTTACCGCCAGGGGCTGGCCGAGGCCTCCCTCAGCCGCGACGAGGCTGAAGAGCTTTTGCAGTGCTTCTGGATCAAGTTTAACAACCAGCCCGCTCCGCCCAAGGTGGGAGTCACCGCCGCCGAAAGCGGAACCTACACGGATTTTGCCCAGATCAATCTGGGCGGCCTGACCCCAGACGGCGGCGACGGCTACAACGAAGTCAGCGAGCTGCTCCTGGATGTGATTGAGACCATGCGCCTGCTGCAGCCCAGCAGTTCCATTCAGGTCAGCAAAAAGAACCCCGACCGCTTCATCAAGCGCGCCGCCCGCATCATCCGCACCGGCTTTGGCCAGCCCTCGGTCTTCAATGCCGACCTGATCGTGCAGGAACTGATGCGAGCGGGCAAATCTGTGCTGGATGCGCGCTGCGGCGGTTCCAGCGGCTGCGTGGAGGTGGGGGCCTTTGGCAAAGAAGCCTACATCCTCCACGGCTATTTCAACCTGGTTAAAATTTTGGAAATCACCCTGCACGACGGCGTGGACCCGCGCAGCGGCAAGCGCATCGGCCTGCCCACCGGCGACCCGCGCGGCTTTCAGCGGTTTGAAGATCTGCTGGACGCTTTTGAAAAACAGCTGCTGCACTTTGTGGACATCAAAGTGCGCGGCAGCAACGTCATCGAGCGGCTCTATGCGCGCCTGCTGCCCGCGCCCTTTTTATCGCTGCTGATCAACGACTGCATCGCTACCGGCCGAGACTATCACGAAGGCGGCGCGCGCTACAACACCTCCTACCTGCAGGGTGTGGGCATCGGCACCATCACTGACAGCCTGTCTGCCCTACGCCGCCATGTGTTTGAGCTGGGCACCTTCAGCATGGATGAAATGCTCACCCTGCTGGCCACCAACTTTGCCGGGCGCGAACCCGCCCGCCAGATTTTGCTCAACCGCACCCCGCGCTACGGCAACGATGACCCAGACGCCGACCAGATTATGGTGGAGGTCTTCAACCGCTTCTTTCATGCCGTGGAGGGCCGCCCCAACACCCGCGGCGGCGAGTATCACATCAACATGCTGCCCACCACCTGCCATGTGTATTTCGGCTCAGTCACCGGCGCCACCCCCGACGGCCGCCGCGCCGGTCAGCCGGTTTCGGAGGGCATTTCCCCGGTGCAGGGCGCAGACCGCAGCGGCCCCACTGCCGTACTGCGCTCGGCGGCGCGGATGGATCATGTGCGCACCGGCGGCACCCTGCTCAACCAAAAATTCACCCCAGCCCTGCTGCAGGATGACGCCGGACTGGACGGCCTGGTGAACCTGGTGCGCACCTACTTCCGCCTGGACGGTCATCACATTCAGTTCAACGTGGTGGACGCCCGCACCCTGCACGAGGCCAAGGCCCACCCCGAGCTGCACCGCGATTTGATCGTGCGCGTGGCCGGTTACTCTGACTACTTCTGCGATCTGTCCGAAGCCCTGCAAGATGAAATCATTGCACGCACCGAACACGAAGCGTTTTAGCGCGTTGGGGAGTATGCTATAATCCTCCCCCAGAAAGGTGACCTATGCTCAAAAATTTCTTTCGCCGCCTGGGTGGGGACCCCCACAAACGCGAGATTCAAAAACTGATTGAAATTGTCAATCAAATCAACGCACTCGAAGCCGAGTATGAACGCAAGAGCGATGACGAACTGCACAGCCTGACCCCTCAGTTCCGTCAGCGCCTGAGCGCGGGGGAAAGCCTGGATGATTTGCTGCCCGAGGCCTTTGCCGCCGTGCGCGAAGCCTCTAAACGCACGGTCGCGATGCGCCATTTTGATGTTCAGATGATCGGCGGCATCGTCCTCCACCGCGGCCAGATCGCCGAGATGCGCACCGGCGAAGGGAAAACCCTGGTGGCCACCTTGCCGCTGTATCTGAATGCCCTCACCGGCCGAGGTGTGCACCTTATCACCGTCAATGATTACCTCGCCCGCCTGCACGGCCGCTGGATGGCCCAGGTGTACCAGATGCTCGGTCTGAGCGTGGGCGTGCTGCAGATGGCCGCCCGCACCGATAACGGCCGCACAGCCTTTCTGGTGGATCTGGATAAGCGCTCCCCGCATGAAGATCAAGACCAGCTGCGTGTGGTCTCGCGCAAAGAGGCCTACGCCGCCGACATCACCTACGGAACCAACAGCGAATTTGGCTTTGACTACCTGCGCGACAATCTGACCATGAGCCTGGATGAGCGCGTCCAGCGCGGGCATGCCTTCGCCATCGTGGACGAAGTGGACAACATCTTGATTGATGAAGCCCGCACCCCGCTGATCATCTCTGGCCCGGCCCAGGACGAGGCTGAATGGTACACCAAGATGGCGGTGGTGGTGCGCCAGCTCAACCCTGAAGATTATGAAATTAACGAGAAAGACCGCGCGGTTTCGTTGACCGAGGTGGGTGAAGCCCACGTGGAACAGATCATGGGCATGGCCCTGCGCGACCCCGAACGGCCCGAAGATATCACCCCCGAACAGGCCCGCACCCTGGGTTATCTGGAACAGGCCCTGCGCGCCCAGTTCCTCTACAAGAAAAACAAAGATTACCTGGTGCAGGCAGGCAAAGTGGTCATCGTGGACGAATTCACCGGCCGCCTCATGCCGGGGCGACGCTGGTCCGAAGGACTGCACCAGGCCGTGGAAGCGAAAGAGGGTGTCAAGGTGGAGCCAGAAAATGTCACCTATGCCACCATCACCCTGCAGAATTACTTCCGCATGTACGACAAACTGGCCGGCATGACCGGTACAGCCCTCACCGAAGCGGAAGAATTCGCCAAAATTTACAAGCTGGAAGTCCTGCCCATCCCCACCAACCTGGATTATCAGACGATGACGGCCAAACCCACCCTGGTGGCGGTGGAAGCCAAGGACGAGCAGAACTACCGCTACACCTATTACGCCCGCGCGGATGACGAAAGCAAAAAGCCCCTCTTCTGGCGGCGCAAGGATTACCCCGACGTGGTGTACCGCACCGAGGAAGCCAAACTGCGCGCCATCACCCAAGAAGTGCTGACCTATTACGTGTGGGGCCGCCCGCAGTTGGTGGGCACCACCTCGGTGGAACATTCCGAGCGCCTCAGCGAACGCCTTTCCGCCGAGATGATCCGCCGCCTGGTTCAGGTGCTGCTCATCCGTCAGGCCTGGATGGATAAAAACAAAACCGACATCATCTCCCGTCCGGTGCCGGAACTTCAGCCGCTGAACACCAAGTTAGACGCGCTGGCTGTGGGGGATCTGCGGCCGGTGGCGCGCAGCCTGGACCTGAGCATGAACCCCGAAGACCCTGAGAATTTCCAGCGGCTGATTGAAATCCTCAACCTGGGCGGCGCCGATACGGAACGGCTGCTCAAGGCTCTGCAGGCCGGCATCCCCCACCAGGTGCTCAACGCCCGCAAACATGATGAGGAATCCATCATCATCGCCCGCGCAGGCGCGTTTGGGGCCGTGACCATCGCCACCAACATGGCCGGCCGCGGTGTGGATATTAAGCTGGGCGGCGAGCTGCCCGAAGAAATTCTGCGGGATGTCAACCGCGTGTTGACCCGCGGCGACGTTGATCCGTACGACCTGACCAACGCCCAACGCCGCGCCCTGCTGCAAAAAATGTCCCCCGAAGAGTACGGTATTTATGAAGAAGCCGTCCAGCAGTTCCTGATCCACATGGAAAATATGGAAAAAGTGCGCCAACTGGGCGGCCTGCACGTCATCGGCTCGGAACGGCATGAATCCCGCCGCATTGACAACCAGCTGCGCGGGCGCGCCGCCCGTCAGGGCGACCCCGGCTCTTCACGCTTCTACCTCTCGCTGGAAGATGACCTCATGCGCCTGTTTGGTGGCCAGCAGGTGGAAGCCCTGTGGAAGCGCATGTTTTCCGACGAAAATATGCCCATCGAGATGGGCCTGCTGGGCCGCATTGTGGAACAGTCGCAGGAACGCGTGGAAGGCGCCAATTTTGACGTGCGCAAGCACCTGCTGGAATACGATGATGTGCTCAACACCCAGCGCAAGCGCATTTACGCACAGCGCGACCGCGCATTCACCAAGGCCGACCTGAGCGAAGATATTCTGGACATGCTGCGCACCGAACTGCAGGGGCGTATCCCCCAGGCATTGAAAGACGAAGAAGGCCCCTGGAAGCTGCTGGCCTTCCTGAACGAGATCCAGCCGCCCTTTAGCCTGGACGCGGTCAGCTACCCCTCCTACGCCCTGCGCCTGCTGCTGGATGATGCCCGCCGCCCACTGAGCAAAGAAAACCTGACCCCCGCCGCGGCCCGCGAGGCTCTCATTGCCGTCGCTGGGCGCGCCCTGGAGGCCGAAGAGGAACACCAGATCCGCGCGGCGCAAAACGTATTGGAGCGCACCCGCGAAGCTCTGGAAGCCCAGCGCGATGAGCGCATGGAAGCGTTGGAAAACTTCTTCAGCAGCCTGGAAAACGCAGATGAGGACGAAATGCCCCAACGCCGTCCCCAGGAACTGCTTCAGGAGGCCAGTGAGCTGGCGCGCGTCCCCCTGCGGCTGAATAACGAACAGCTGCGCGGGCTGGCCAACGGCGAGCTCGCCGTTCAAGACTTGATCCGCCAGCAGGTGGAAGGCAGCCTGGTGGCCTTTGGCATCACCCGTCTGGTGGGGGCGCTGGAACGCCGCCTGGAAGAAAGTCTGGGCTTCCGCCCCAATCAGTTCCAGGGGCAAACCTGGGATCAGATCGCCAGTCAGGTGCTGCAAGGCGTGGAAGATGTCTTCGCCCGCCGCCGCGAACGCCTGTTAGGGCCTAACGGACAGATTGCCCGCGACTTGGATTCGCTGCTCAGCCGCCTGACCTTAGATTTGGAGAACGACGCGCAGTGGCAGGATCTGCTGATCTACACTGCCCAGGGTCAGCGCCAGGGGTTTGACGCGCGCACCCACCGCCGCACCACCCAGCGCTTTAACCGCCTGAACTACGTGCACCTGTCCGCCCGCCTGCTGCAGGACGCCGACCCCAAAGAGGTCACCGAAGATGTGCTGGCACACCTGGAAAAAGGCCTGGATATTCTGCAGTGGATGCGCGGCATGAGCGGATGGACGCACCTGGTGCAGAATCAGGCCAGTTTGCAGCAGTTGGATGAGCGCTACCGCGGGCTGCTGCGCGAAGCCCTGGGCGATGAACGTTACGAGGCCCTGGCCGCCCAGCCGGTGGAAACCTTCAGCGAGAGCGACCGCGATCTGGTCATCCGCACCCTCGGCAAGGGCATACAGAATGAAGTCAACCGCGAGCTGCTGCTACGCGTCATCTCGGATCAATGGGTCGATTACCTCACCCGCGTTGAGGCGCTGCGCGTCTCCATCGGGCTGGAAGCCTACGCCCAACGCGACCCGCTGGTGCAGTACAAGAGCCGCGCCAGCGAAATGTTCCAGGCCCTGCTGGGCGATGTGCGCATGGGCGTGATCAGCCGCCTGTTCACCTTCGGCATGCGCCGTGAGGCGAGGGTGGCATTGGAAGATGAACCCGCCCCCGAAGAAACCGCCGCCAGCGCGCCCCAAGCGGACGAAGCCGCCAAGAAGAAGAAACGTAAACGGCATTAACCCCCTGTGCCCGCTGCACCGTAAAAATGCCCTCAGGTCAGCCCCCTCAAAAACGGCTGACCTGAGTTTTCGTTTAACCCTTGACAAAATCATCAGGGTTGCCAAGAACGTTAATCCCCTTTATAATAAGGGTTAATCTATTTCTAAGCGGAGTACAATTCGTATGAATCAAAATGACGCCCAACTCGAGCAGGGGATGACGCCCGAGAACGAGAACAGCGAACATACCAACATGGCTTCCCTGCTCGAACAGGAAGGCCTGGGAATCGATTTCCCCCGTCAGGGTGAAATTCGCAAAGGTGTATTGGCTTCCATCAGCCCCGGCCAGATTCTGGTCAGCGTGGGCACGAAATCGGAAGGCATCATCACCGGCCGTGAATTTGACATGATCCCCCAGGAAGAACTGAAAGAGCTTCGGGTTGGTCAGGAGATTCCGGTTTTCGTCCTCAACCCTGAAGATCAAAATGGGAATCTCGTGCTTTCATACGTGCGCGCCCGCGAAGAAGTCGGCTGGCAGGAAGCAGAAGATTTGATGGCCTCCAAGGGATCGCACCACAGTACCATCATCGGCTACAACAAGGGCGGTTTGATCGTGCCCCTGGGCGGCCTGCGCGGTTTCGTCCCCGCCTCCCAAATCAGCCTCTCCCGCCGCGCCAGCGTGTCTGGCGATACCCCCGACCAGAAATGGAGCGAGATGGTGGGGCAGGAAATCGACGTGGTGGTCATCGAAGTGGACCGCGAACGCCGCCGCCTGATCCTTTCGGAACGCGCCGCCAGCAACGAGACCCGCGAATCCCTCAAAGAACGCGTGATTGACGAGCTGAAGGAAGGCGAAATCCGCACCGGCCGCGTCACCAGCCTGGCTGAATTTGGCGCGTTTGTCAACATCAGCGGCGCCGACGGCCTGGTGCACCTTTCCGAAATCTCCTGGGACCGCATTGCCCACCCCAGCGAAGTCTTGGAAGTTGGCCAGGAAGTCAAAGTCAAGGTCATCAGCATCGACCGTGAGAAGAAACGCATCGGCCTATCCATCCGCCAACTGCTGTCTGATCCCTGGATGCAGCGCACCACCAAGTACCAGCCCGGCCAGTTGGTTGAAGGCAAGATCACCCGCCTGACCAAGTTTGGCGCCTTCGCCCGCCTGGAAGAGGACCTGGAAGGCCTGATCCACATCTCGGAAATCAGCGAAAAGCGCATTGAGCACCCCAAGGAAGTCTTGAAAGAAGGGGATACCGTGACCCTGCGCGTGATCAAAGTGGATCCCGAAAACCACCGCATCGGCCTCAGCCTGCGGCGGGTCGACTCGATGGCCTACGCCGATATGGACTGGCAAACCCTCCTCGAAGACGAGGGGCTCACCAGCTCCGACGACTCACAACCGGCTGCGGAGTAATCACCCCAAGCAAAACCGAGCGCACCGCAGCCGCGGTGCGCTCTTTTTTAGGATTTCCAACCCATGACCCTGCTCATTGACAGCCACCAGGACCTGGCGTACAACGCCTTGACGTTCAACCGCGATTACCGCCGTTCTGCCGCCGAAACCCGGCGCCTGGAGGCCGGTTCCCCCACCATTCAAATTACCCAGGAAACCACCCTGGGCTGGCCGGAATATCAGCGTGGACAGGTGGCTGTCATCGTCGCTACCCTGTTCATCATGCCCCAAAAGTACGTGGGGGATCACACCTGGGATACGGAAACCTACGCCACCCCCCAGCAGGCTGACCGCCTGTACCGCAAACAGATGGACTTCTACTGCCGTCTGAGCGATGAAAACCCCGAGCAGTTCCGCCTGCTCACCAGCCGCGCCGCCCTGCAGGCCCACCTGGCCGAATGGGAGGCTGCCCCCGCCAGTGAGACTGTCTCGCACCCGGTAGGGCTGGTCATGTCGTTGGAAGGGGCCGAAGGCCTGCCCCATCCGCGCACCCTGGAAGAATACGCTGAATTGGGCCTGCACCTGTTGGGGCCGGTCTGGTCGGGCATGCGTTTCTGCGGCGGCAGTTACGAACCCCAGGGCAGCTTCACCGCTGAGGGCTATGAACTGCTGGACGTGATGGCTGCGCTGAATTTCACCCTGGATGTGGCCCATATGAACGCCAAATCGGCTCTGCAGGCCATTGACCGCTACCCCGGCACAATCATTTGCAGCCATGCCAACGCCCGCGCCCTGCTGCGCGAAGGCACCGGCGAACGCCACCTGACCGATGAAACCATCCGCGCCCTGCTGGAGCGCGGCGCCGTGATCGGTGTGATGCCCTTCAACGGCTTCCTCCTGCCGGGCTGGAAACCTGGGGACGACCGCTCTCTGGTGACGCTGGACACCCTGGCCGCCCACATTGACCACATCTGTCAGATGGCCGGAAACACGCAGCACGTGGGCATCGGCTCCGACTTTGACGGCGGCTTCGGCTTCCCCGCCATTCCCCAGGAACTGAACACCATCGCCGACCTGCCCTTATTGGGCGACAATTTACGGAAGCGCGGCTACTCCGAAAGTGACATCGCCGCCATTTTCAGCGGCAACTGGCAGCGCATTCTGGAACGGAGTCTGCCCTAGCGATGAGCGACCCGGCACAAACGCCCCCGACAGACCCTTCTGTCCCTGTGCACACACCGCCCCCCGACGACACCGGCCCGCTGACGTATTCCCGGCGGCGGGTTCAGTTTGGTTTAACCATTACCCTGATTGGCTTTTTCATCTTCCTGGTAGGCGCCAGCCCCGGCATTTTCGGGTTTGACCGCAGCCCGGTGATCGGCTTTGTGCAGATCGCCGTGTTCCTGGTGGGGTTGGCACTGATGTGCCTGGGCGGCTACACCAGCCTGATGGCCCTGTGGCGCAACCGTGCCCCCAGCATCTCGGTGGATTTTGGTGTGCGTCTGGTCAGCACGGGCTATGTCATCGCCGTGTTTGCGGGTATGGCGGATGTGTTTGGCTTTGGATCGCACCCGCTGCCCGGCGTGCCTTTCTTCGGCGGCTGGCAGGCGCGCGGGGTGATCTTTGGCGAAATGATCATCGCCCTGGGCTTTTTATTGCTCATCCCTTACCCCCCCAAGAAGCGCTCTTAAGCCCTATTTTTGATCCCAATCCCCCAACAGCACGCCCTCCTGCCCGCGCTGAATCTCCCACGGGTAAACCACGTGCGCGTCGGTGATGGCGGCAAAATAATCGGGGCGGGCCGTGCCGAACAGGTTGCGGTAGGGGTTAAAGTGCAGCACGCAGGTTTTGGGAACCCCGCCCGCGCTGGACACGCGATTTTTCACCGCGGTGATGGTGCGCCCCGACCCCCACACATCATCCACCACCAGCAAACGTCGCCCGCGCAGCAGGCTTTCATCAGGAAACTGGATGAACTTCGGCCAGGCCATGAAGCGCGCCTTATCCAGCTGCTTTTCCAATTCCATCTCAAAGGGGAAATCCACCGCCGCGGTGACCAGCGAAGAGATGTTCAGCGCCTCGGCCAGCAGCCCGCCTGGAATGATCCCGCCGCGGGTGATGATGATCATTGCGTCAAATTCACCGTCAATTTGTGGGATCAAATGGTCAATCAAGCTGTCCACATCGTTCCAGGTCAGCACTTCTCGCCGCATGTTCGCCGTCCTTCCGTATACCGCAGCGGTCGTTGTTCCGCTGCCAAGGTCTCATCCAATAAGCCCCCCTCAACGATTAATTATAGCAGGTTCTCCGCATGTGCCAATACAATGGCCGCGCGGACGAAAAAGCCCGCGCGGCCTCGATGGATTGAATTTGCGCCGCGGCGGCTCAGCGGCCGGGGTAACCCGCCAGCTCCACCGCGTCAATCTCGTTCCAGCCCACGCCCAGCACGGATTGATCCACGGTGATGCGCACCCCGCTCACCAGAAAATCGGTCTTCCGCAGGCTGAGGGTCATCTCATCCGGGCAGAAATCCAAAACCGCGGGGCTTTCGGTGAAAATGGTCTTCCGCTGGCCTTTTGTGTCAATCAGCTCCACCTTGACCACCTGCGAGGGGTTGTAGGTTTGGTGGATGATCACCTCGGTGGCGTACACGGGCACGTCGTAATACACCTCCAGCCATTCCACCGTGTTGGACGTCAGCGAAGCCCAGGCGGTGGTCTGGTCGCCGCATTCCGTGGTGTCCGGCGCGCCCGCGGCCTGCATGGCGCTCCAGGAAGAGCTGCCAAATTCCGAGCTGGCCTGGGCCGAGCTGGCCCACTGGCGCATCAGCCCCGATGAATCCACGCGCGGTTCCTGAGCAACGGGACGGGTGGGGGCAGGGTCGGCGGGTTCTTCCGGCGCGGCGGGTTCGGCGGGAATTTCCAATTCACCCATCGCCTCCGGATTGGCCTCAAAAAATTCCACCGAAGCCAGCACATCCTCAAAAATTGGCTCCAATTCGCCTTTCCAGCGCTCTTTGGGGGCGATACCCAGCATGGTGAACTGCTGCAAGGGCGTCACCATCACCACCACCATGCGCCCGGCGATGGTCTGGCCGTTGTAGTCCCCGCTGATCTCCGCGCTCAGCCCTTCCAGGCCGTCCACCTTGATTTTCTTGGCCTTGCCCACCTGCATCCCGCCGGAATCGGCCTTGACCTTCTCCATCAGCTGCTCATTGGTGCTTTCCTCAGTGTTCATGCCACCCACCACCATCAGCCCCGGGCCGGTGTCGGGGGTAGCGTCCGGCGCGGTCATGTTGATGATGCCGATCGCCTCTTGAAAATTGTAGCCGGGGGCCTTGCGCAGTGAAAAACCGCCCGCCTCGTTGCGGAATTCCTCGCCCAGCTCGCCCCCACCGGACTGCACCTCAGCCGGTTCGCTGTTGTTCTCGTCCGCGTCTTTGGGTTTGGACCCAAAGCCGCATGCCAGCGTGACTGCCGCCAGCGCCAACACCGCCCACAGAATACGTCCCGTTCGCTGCATGTCTCTCTCCTCGCCTGGTGTGCCTGACTGTTCCTGCCAACCGCATCCCCACTCTGCACCTGTATCCGCACTGCCGGTAACAAAAACGAGCAAAATCCCCCGCTGAGAGAACCTGTATTGCAATCATTATAACCAACTGCCCGCCGGAAACAAACCTCGATTCTGGGGCTATAATGGGGCTATCTTTGCGATGGAGAGAGCCTACGCCATGACCGCCCAACACCCTTTGTTAGCCCACCTGCTGAATCACCGCCCCGCCGGTTTAAGCCTGCCCGCCGAAATGATCGTGCCGGATTACGGCGGCGCCTCACTGGCCAATTTGCCCGCCAGCATCTGCCGCTGCCTGGGGGCAGACCCGCTGGGCCAGCCGCTGCACCCCGCCTGGGAACAGGCCCTGGGAGGCCCCTACGCACAGGTGCTGCTGTTCGTGCTGGACGGCCTGGGCTGGGACTGGCTGCACCGCTATTGGGATGACAACCCCACCGGCCCGTGGGATGACCTGCTGCGCG
This sequence comes from Levilinea sp., assembly GCA_029975215.1. GTDB lineage: Bacteria > Chloroflexota > Anaerolineae > Anaerolineales > Anaerolineaceae > Levilinea. The sequence goes on along the minus strand of JARKPO010000048.1, from coordinate 32,935 downwards.
GCGGCACGCTGCTGCCCCTCACCAGCGTGGTGCCCAGCACCACATCCACCGCCCTCACCAGCCTGTGGACGGGGGTTCCGGCGGCCGTCCACGGTCTGACGGGCTATGAGATGTGGCTGAAAGAGTACGGAACCATCGCCAACATGATCAACCACGCCCCCGCCAACGCCCGCGGGGATGTAGGCGGGCTGCGCCGTTCCGGCTTTGTCCCCGAAACGTTCCTGCCCGTGCCCACCCTGGGGACGCATCTGGCCGCCCACGGGGTGACCGTCAGCGCCAGCCTGCCCATTCAGATCGCCAATTCCAGCCTGTCGGCCATGCACCAACCCAACGTGCGCTCGCAGCCGGTGCGCACCCTCTCCGACTTGTGGGTCAGCCTGAACGCGCACCTGCAAACCGCCCCCGCCCCCAGCTACACCTACCTGTACTGGTCCACCCTGGACGAGCTAAGCCACATCTACGGCCCCGAGGATGAGCGCGTGACCCTGGAATTTGAGCTGTTTGGGCTGCAGCTGCGGCGCTTCCTCAACGAGCTGCACCGTCCATCCCAGGGCGAGACCCTCGTCCTGCTCAGCGCCGACCACGGTCAGATCGCCACCCCCAAAGACGAGCAGTACGACCTGCGCCGCCTGCCGGAGCTGCTGAACTGCCTGACCCTGCAGCCCACCTGCGAAAACCGTCTGCCCGTGCTGCACCTGCGCCCCGGGCGCGAAGACACCTTTCGGCACATCGTGGAACACGAATGGCCGGGGCAGTTCACCCTGCTGCCCTCGGCTCAGGCCCTGCAAAGCGGCCTGTTTGGGCCGGAGGCCGCCCACCCGGCCCTCGACAGCCGCCTGGGCGACTGCATCGCCGTGCCGCACGGGGCGGCCTACTGGTGGTGGGCCAACCGCGAAAATCACCTGCTGGGCCGCCACGGGGGCCTCTCGCGCGCCGAAATGCTCGTACCCCTGGCCGCCTGGGTGGTTTAAAATCAAAATCGTTAAAAAAACAGCAGACCGCTCCTCTTTGAGCGGTCTGCTGATGGTTTCACCCCACCCAGCGCCTTACACGGCCTCAGCCGCCGCCACGGGGGACATGCGCTGCTTGCGCCAGTTCTGATAGACCAGCACCAGCGCGCCCAGGCCCACCAAAGTGGCCGCCGCGCCGATGACCCACCCCAAGAAGGGGATGGCGCGCAGCAGGACGTAGATGACCACACCGGCGGTCATGGCCCAGTAGGGGCGGCCGCTGGCCAGGGGAGCCAGTTTGCCCATCACCCAGTTGCCCACCAGGTAGGCCACCACCAGTTTGCTGCCGTAGCTGACCAGCAGGGTGAAGAGGGCAAAAGCCACCGCCAGGCTGGAAAAGCCGATGCCGAAGACCGTGCGGCTGAGCGCGCCCAGCGTGACCACGGCGAAGAAGATACCCACCGCCAGGATGGCCAGCACTGCCAGGCCCGCGCCCACGTACCCCACCAGCCAGGAGAGCAGTCCATAGCCCGCCGCGTGGCCGGGTTTGGTGAGGACTTCACCCTCGCTGTCCGCCACTACGCGCGGCAGCAGCCGCACCGCCAGCAAGCCCAGCAGCAGCAGGGTCAACAGGTTGCGCACCACACCCAGCAGCCATTTCAGGAAAGCGTTGAAGAAGTTGGCTCCCGTGCGCGGGGCGTTCAGCGGCGCGGCGGGTTGTTTTTCGTTGGGGACGGGCGTCTGATAAACCACGCCGCCCTGGACCGCAGATTCAATCCCCGCCACCGGCTGCCCGCTGGTGTAGGTCAGCTTGCCGCCAACCTGGGCCTTCGGCCCCATGCGCAGGCCGGGCTGCAAAGCGGGCGGAAGCTGCGGCGCGCCCGGGTAGGCGAAATAGGGGCCCATCTGCGGGGCGGGATCGCCGGGCCGGGTATCGCCCAAATCCACCACCGCGTCCCCGCCCACCTTGCCGGTTAGTTCCACCGCAGCCGCGGCGATGCCCACGTTCATGGCCACATCCCCGGCCAGTTTCGTCTGATAGGCGGCGCTGTACACGCTGCGCCCCACCGTGGAATTTTGAGCCGCTTCCAGGGCGTAGCCGCCGAAATACAGGTTGCGCGCAACCGCCGCGCCTTCGCCCACCGTCAGGGTGGCGCCGCCCACGGCCACGCTGCCGCCGACCTTACCGCGCACATCCACGCTGGCTGCGCCGCCAAACAGGTTGCCGTCCACCACGGCCCCCTCCGCAACGACAACGCGGCTGCCGAAGGCGAACACGTCCCCGTTGACGGTTCCGCTGATGGTGATGGTGTTGCCGGTGGCCACCAGCATCCCCTTGACCGTGCCGTCCATGCGCACGGCATCGCCGCTGAGGAAGACGTCGTCATCCACCACCTCACCGGCCTCAATCACGCCGTCGGGGTCCATTACCGCTGCCTGCACGGGGCGGGCGCTGCCAAAAGCCAGCGTCAGTATCAGCGCGGCTGTAAAAGCCAGGTTAAACCACAAGGGTCGAACAATTTTAGACATGAGACTCTCTCCTGGAAATCGCAATCAAAGCTATAAGTACATACGAAAAATCCACGCAGAAGTTGCGTGGATTGAAGCAAGCCTGGAATGGCGCGAAGCGGCTGGGTTACTTTTGCTCTTTGCGTGAAATGGTCGTCAACGTGCCCACCACCACAATCAGCACCAAAATGACCCCGGCGAAGACCACCCCATCCGTCTGGTTGTGGTTTTCCAGCCATTCTTCCGGCAGCGAGGTGGGCGTGCGGGTGGCGCGCGGTTGAGCCGGGCGCTGAGCGATCTCATTTTGCAGGACGGGGTTGGCCGCCTCGGCCGCGGGCACCACCGGCCGCGGATCCATAGAAACCGAAATAGTGAAAACCACCAGCAAAGCCACCACCGCCATCACCGGCGGGGTCATCCATCCAGGCAGGCGGCTAAAGAAGCGGTTAAGAAAGGAGCGAAAAGGACTCATGGACTTTTTGTCTCCCGCAGCCGTTCCGCGGCAGTTTCTGCAGCTTGAAGAGGGTCGCTTTGACTCTTGATCACTTGCAGCACAGCCTCCTGCAGCACAGGGCCAATGCTGGCAACTAAATCGTTGGTGGGGCGCGTTTCAGCCGACAGAGCCGCCTGATTGAGCATGGACTGCAGGCTCTGGTTGTTCCAAGCCGCCAATGCGCTGGGGCGGGTGGGCAAATAACCCGCCGCTGCGCTCCATTCCTTTTGAAATTCGCTGGCCGTCAAAAACTCCGCCAGGCGCACAGCCATTTCCCGCCGCTCGGGGTGCGGGTCGGGCATGGCCCACAGCCAGCCGGTGGCCAGGGTGTAGGCGTGGTCGCCCAGGCTGGGCAGCTGCGCAGCGGCGGTGTCCACCGGCAGTTCCGCCAGATAACGCGAGCTCCAGGTGACCACCCAGGTGCCGCGCGGTTCGCGGTAGCCCTGCCAGGCCTGTCCGTCGGTTTGGAACTGCCCCAGCCAGTAAGGGAAGGTCCCCTGCTGGGCGCCCTCTGCGTACAGGCTGAAAACCTGCGCCAGGCGCGCCGGATCCAGCGCAGGGCGGCCCAACTCGCCTTCCAAGGGGCCGTCCAGCGAACGGTACAGCGCCAAAGTCAGCAGGGCCTGGGGGTCGCCCGCGGGGAAGATCAGCGGCTGGCCGCGGCTCATCACGTCGTCCCAGGTCTGCACCGGCGCGCTGCCTGCCTTTTCGGCGCGGTAGAGCAGCAGCAGGGCATCACCCGCAAAGGGCAGGCCAAAGAGGCTCCCGTCCAGCGCGGCCAGTTGGGCGGCGTAGGCAAACCAATCCGGCTCGTCCATCACCGCCGTCAGGCCGTCCAGCGGGAACACCAATCCTTTCAGCGCGGCGGTTTCCAGATCGGTGCGCGAGAGCAGCACCAGTGAGGGCAAAGCCTCCGGCGCGGCCAGGGTGGCCGCCGAAAGCGATTCCAGCAAACCGCCGGGGCCGTTGGGGGCCTTGACGCGGATTTTGACCTGCACCCCCGGGTTTTGGTCTTCAAATGCGCGGATGCGCGCCAGGAGCACATCCGCCCCGCGCACCTGCCCCCGCGGGTCAAAGCCCGGCGGCACCCACAATGTCAAAATCTGCGGGCCGACGGCCGTGGGCGTGGGCGCAGGGCTTTGCTGAGGGGTTGGAATTTGAGCGGCAGGGGTAGCGGTGGGCTGCGGCGTGGGGGTGAACAGGCTGACCGCTGGTTGGCAGGCCGCCAGCAGCAGCCCCGCCGCGCCCAGCACCCACAGCGTGTTCAAGGCGCGCCTTCCCCACCCCGCACCTTTGCGGCGCGCGGCAGGGCGTGGGGAAGGCGCGGTCCAATGGTTCATTTCAAAACGATGGGGTGCGCCAGCAGTTCCACAATCAGGCGCACGGCGTTCTGCACATCGCGGTAGTCCACCATTTCGGAAGGCGAGTGAATGTAGCGGCAGGGGATGGACACGCAGCTGGCCGGAACGCCCGCCCGCGCCATCTGTATGGCGGTGGCGTCGGTCGTGCCACCTTCAAGGATTTCCAGTTGGTAAGGCAGTTTAGCTTTTTCGGCGGTCTTGACCATCAGGTCCACCAGGCGCGGGTCAGAGAGCATGCGCCCGTCGCGCACCTTAATCGCCGGGCCGTTGCCCAGAGCCACTTCCATGAAGCCGGATTTGGGCGTGTCGCCCGTGCCGGTCACATCCACCGAGATGCCGATTTCGGGGTCCACGCCGTAGGCGGCGGTGGTGGCCCCGCGCAGACCGACCTCTTCCTGCACGCTGAACACGAAGTAGACTTCGTGATCGGTCTTTTTGAGGGCGCGCAGGGCTTCAATCTGCACGGCGCAGGCAATGCGGTCGTCCATCGACTTGGCCACGATCTTGTCGCCCAAATCCATGAATGGCCGCGAAAAACCGGCGATATCGCCCACCTTCACCGGGCAGTCCGCGCGGCTGGTGGCGCCCACGTCAATGAAAAGCTGATCAAAAGTCGGCTGGCGGTCGGGGCTTTCCGGCCGTTCCATACCGATCACGCCCTGCACACCGTTAACAAAATGCACGCGGCCGCCCACGCAGGTGTGGGGACGCACGCCGCCGATGGTGGTGAAGCGCACGAAACCCTTCTCATCAATATGGGTGGCCATCACACCAATTTCGTCCATATGGGCCGAGAACATCACCCGCACACCCTTGGGGCCTTTTTTGCCCTTGCGCACAATCAAATTGCCCAGCGCATCCACCCGCACTTCGTCCGCCAGCGGTTCCACTTCCGCGCGGATCAGGTCGCGCACAGTACCTTCGTAGCCCGAAGGGCTGATTGTCTCGACCAATTTTTGAATGAGGTTCTTCATACAGGTCTCCTGAAATCGTAGAAAAATTCTTAGCGACGGTGGCTTTCCATCCAGCCTACGGCAAAATCCACCATCGGGCGTTGGCGAAAGAGGGACGTCTGGGCCAGACCCACGCGCCCCGTAAAGGCATCCCCCGGCGCAGGGATATACTCCGCGCCCAGGGCTGCGAAATCGTCGCAATCCCAATCGTAATCTTCAAATGTCACCCAGCGCCGCTCCCCATCCACCAGAACAGGCGCACCCTGCTGAATCTTATGGGGGTTCGTCAGCCGGGCGCGCACCTCGGCCAGGTGCAGCGAGGTATTGGTGCTGTGATCGGTGCCCAAAAAGAGCACCCAGCCATCCAGGGCGTACAGGCGCGCCAGGGGGGATTCTTCGCCCAGCGCGGGGGTCAAAGCGTGATCGCGGGTCAGTTCCTCGGCCCGCGGCCCGCGCGCCGCAAAAGAAAGCTGGGGGTGCTGGCTGCGCAGCGTACCCGCCTGGCGCCGAAAGGTCTCGGCGATCACACCCATGCCGCGAGTGGGGGTCAAATCGGCCTGAAAGGCGGGGGCCTCCGCGCGGATCACCGGCCACCAGTCTTCGGGGACGGGCGGGTGACACCAGTGCGAGGGTTCGGATAAATCACCGGAATGAGCCGGCATCATCAGCGTGCCTTCTGCGCCCAATGCGTCTTCCAGAGCCAAAATCACCGCCGCAGGGCCGCCCGCCACCCAGCCTAAACGGCTCAGTGAGGCGTGCACCAGCAAGGTCATGCCCGCGCGTACGCCCAAACCCTCCAGGTCACGGCGCAGCGAAGTGCGGGTGATGGGGCCTTGAGCGGTTTGGAGAATGGCTTCCTGTTCGCCCATGCGGTTCAGATCAGTGCCGCTCATCCGCCAGCAGGCGGTCGTCCAGGCGCATCAAAGCCGCGAACACCAGGGCCAGCGTGTTCTGCCAGTCCGACAGGCGCGCCAGACCGATGGCCGTGTGCGCATAGCGCCCCGGCACAGAGATGGACACGCTGGGAACGCCATCGCGCACGCGGTGAATGGCACCCGCATCGGTTCCGCCGCCGCCGGGTTGGCGCACTTGGTAAGGGATCCCCAGGGCATCGCCGGTATCAAACAGCCAGCGCAGCAGGCGCGGGTCGCTCAGCGTGGCCCCGTCGGCCACGTAGACGGCCGGTCCGGCGTCCAGGCGGGTGTTATAGCGAGCGTTTTCGCTACCGTCCCAGGCGGGCAAATCGTTGGCGGGGGTTGAATCGATCACCACGGCCAGGTCAGGGTGGAAGGCATACGCCGCCACGCGCGCCCCGCGCAGGCCAATTTCTTCCTGCACGGTGAAGGCCGCCAGCAGCTCCACATGTTCAGGAGCGTGCTTCACCAGCTCAATCAAGGTAGCCACACCCAGGCGATCATCCAGGGCCTTGCCCATCAGGCTGGGGCCGGCCTGGCGGAAGCGCGTGGCAAAGGTGGCGCGGTCGCCCACGCGGGCCAAATCCGCCCCGCCCGGGCCCAGGTCAATGCGCAGCTGATCCATCGGGATCAGGCTGCGGCGTTCTTCGGGGGTGGTAAAGTGGATCGGGCGCGCCCCAATCACGCCAGGCACGCGCTTTTTGCCCACCAGAACGGTCTTGCCCACCAATTGGCGCACATCAATGCCGCCAATTTTTTCAAAAGAGAACAATCCGCCTTCGTCTTTGTTGATCAGCATGAAACCGATCTCATCCATATGCGCGGCGATCATCACGCGGACCGGGTTGGCGGTTTTGGCCTTGCGGGTCACCAGCACATTCCCCAGGGCGTCTACCTTCACCTCATCCGCAAAGGGTTTTACCGCTTCCATCACAATCGCGCGCACTTCGTTTTCTTCGCCAGATACCCCCACCGCGTTGGACAGGCGTTCCAACAGGGCAATTTGATCGGGGCCAATTTGGGGGATTTGAGCGCGAATTTCATCGTTGCTTGCCATAGCTCAGTCCTCCCACTTCAGTTTTGACATGAAATCGGGTTCCAGGCGCGAAATAAACTCGGCCAACAGCTGCCCGGTGCGGGTGATGTCTTTCAGGGCCACCACTTCCACCGGCGTGTGCATATAGCGCAGAGGAATGCTGATCACCATGGTAGGGATGCCCTCCGCCACCACCTGCATGGCGTAGCCGTCCGTGCCCGAATGCGAGGGCATCACATCCATCAAAGTAGGGATATCAAGGCGGTCGGCCAGATCTTTAAAGGCCTTGTACAGGAAGGGGTGGATGTTGGGGCCGTAGCCCAGAGCCACGCCCTTGCCCATCGGGTGAGCGCGGTGATCGCTCGCACCGGGGCCTTTGGCAAAAGTCACATCAATCGCCACCGCCAGATCGGGGCGAATGTCAAAGGGTGAGGTGAAAGCACCCAAGAGGGCTGTCTCTTCCTGAGCGGAAGCCACCGCGTACACATCCCAACTGTGCTGCATATGCTGTAGCTCCTGCAGGCAGTGGGTCAGGGCGGCCACAGAGGCGCGGTTGTCCAGCGAATGTCCGGCCAGGGCATCCCCCGCCAGATCCAGCGGTTCCTGGGCAAAGGAGATCAAATCGCCCACGCGCACCATCTTCTTCACATCGTCGGGCAGCAAACCGGTGTCCACAAACAGGTATTCCATGTCTACAGGCTTACCCTGCAAACGGGCCGGCAGCAGCGAATCGGGGGGCGAAACCACCACCCCCGGCAGCGCCTCGCGCCCGTGCACCGTCACCGGCTGGCCGGGCAGAATGCGCGGATCCACACCGCCGATCTGGGTAAAGCGCAGCAGACCGCCAAGAATGCCGGTGACCATCAGGCCGATGGCATCCATGTGGGCAGACAGCAGAATGCGCGGGCGAGGTGCTGCGCCCGAGCCGCGTCGCAAGGCGTGCAGGCTGCCGACCTTACTGGTGGTGATTTCATCCACCAGCGGTTTCCAGGCAGCCGCAATGGCCTCACGAGCCGGACCTTCATAACCTGACAGGCCCGGTAGGGAAAGCAGTTCTTTGAGGAAAGGGGTCAGTTCTTGGGTCATATCGGTTGGGGGAAAAATTTAGGGGCTTGTTGTAGCCGTCGGGGTTTCAGTCTCCGGCGGCGGGGGGATAGTTGGGGTCGCCGATGGCGGCGCAAGGGTAGGAACCTGGGTTTCGGTGGGGGTGGGGGTGATCGTCCGCGTGGGGGTGTTGAAGGGGGTGAACGTCAGAGAAGGCGTCCAGGTCTGCGTGATAGTCGGAGTGATCGTCACCGTGTTGGTGGTGAACACAAACGGCGTTTTGCTGGGCTGCACCGTGGTCGCTGCCGCCGCTGGGGTCACAGTGACAGATACGGTCAGCGTGGGCGTGGCTGTGGGAACCCGCCGGGTGGCATCCGTCAAAGACAGTACCACAAACCCCAGGCAGTAACAAACCAACGACCCCAAAATGACAGCGATCAGTATCGAGCGAATGCGAGCAGTACGGCTCCCCGAGGCGAGCATCCAAGTTCTCCTTGTACCCCATGATAACACCACCCCAAAGCGAAGGCAAGGGACACACCCCGCCCGACCGCCGTGGGGGGCGGCTTACCGCCCGTCTTCGGCTTTGGCGTTGGCCTGATGCATCTCCTGACGCACGGTGTAATACAGATTCTCCGCCTTAAGTTCGGTCAGCGAGTAACAGGCCGCGTTCAAATGCTCGGCCAGGGTTTGCGCCAGGCCCTGATCAAAGGCCTGATGTTCCATATTAATCACCACGCTGTGAATGTGCTCCATGGCGATCATCTCAGCCACGCGGTTGGATTCTTCCTGCGGCGGCAGGTGGCCCATCGAAACGTTGCCCGCCCCATCGGTGAGCACCAGCAGCAGCGGCATCACATCTGGGTGAAAGAGCTTTTCGCGCCGCAGCACATCATGGGCCAGCTGCAGCCCGGCAGAAAGCGGGGTCTTGCCGCCGATGGGGATGTCGCGCAGAGCGCGCTGGGCCAGTTGCACCGAGTTGGTGGGCGGCAGCACCAGGGTGGCGCGGTCCTTTTGGAACACGATCAGCCCCACGCGGTCGCGGCGCTGGTAAGCATCCGTCAGCAGAGAGAGGATGGCCCCCTTGGTGGCAGCCATGCGCTCGGCCACCGCCATCGACCAGGAGGCATCCACCAGGAAGAGCACCAGGTTGGCCATGCGCCGCACGCGCACCTTTTTCATTAAATCTGCGTGCTGAATGGCAAACGCCACCTGCTGCCGCTGTTCGGCGCGCCGGATTTGAAACGGCGCAGCCGTGCGGATGGTGGCGTCAAAAGCGATATCGGTGGTGTCCCCATTGGCGGGGCGGGCCTGCACATAGCGTCCACGCTTGCGCTCGGTGTGCGTGCGCGAGCGCCGTCCCGCATGGCGCCGCACCATCTTGTCCAGGGGAGTATCCAGGCGGCGGGGGTCAAACACCTCGCCCGTTTTTACTTTTTGGCCGCCGTCCCACCAATAAGCGTTGCGGTCGTCGAACGGGTTCTTTTCCGAGGGCTCAACCCGCCCCTGCTCACTCAATTCCTCTTGCTGGCCGTCAGTTAACTTTTTTTTTGCGAGGTAGATTCCTCGCTCTTTTCTTCCGACGGTTCCGAAGGTGTGCCGGCGCTGCTGGAGCCTTGCAGCTGCTCGATGCGCTCGTGCAGTTCTTCCATGCTCATTTCCGACTGCGAGAACGGGCCGCGTTTCAGACGGTGAGGCAGGGCCAACTCGGCGCCGATGGCAATATCGCGGTCGGTGATCATGGTGCGCCCTTCAAAAGCAGCCTGGGCGCGCGCCGCCTTCAGAATCACCAGATCAGCGCGGTGGCCTTCCACGTTTAAAGAAGCCGTCAGCGAGGCGATGGAGAGCAGGTCGCGCTTGGTAAAGCCCACCTGATCCACCAGCCCGCGTGCCGCCTCAATCTGATGCGAGAGGTCAATTTCGCGCGGCATCCAATGATCGCGGAAAGCCTGGGCGTTGTTCTCATAGGCCAGGTTCTGTTCCATAATCTGCACCCGTTCGCGGGCGCTGCGAATGCCGAAAATATCCACTGAAAAGGCAAAGCGGTCCAAAAGCTGCGGGCGCAGATCGCCTTCTTCCGGGTTCATCGTGCCCACCAGGATGAAGCGCGCCGGGTGCGAGAAAGAGATTCCTTCGCGCTCCACGATGTTCATGCCCATTGCCGCCGAATCCAGCAGCACATCCACCACATGATCGTCCAGCAGGTTGACTTCATCAATGTACAGCAAACCACGGTTGGCTGCTGCCAAAACCCCCGGTTCAAAAGCGCGTTCGCCCTTCTTGATGGCCTTTTCAATGTCCAGCGTGCCCACCACACGGTCTTCGGTGGCAGAAACGGGCAGGTTAATGAAAGGGGTGGGCCGTTCTGAAGAAGGCAGCTCTTCACCGCGCCCCACGCGCTCACGGCATTCCGTGCACCAGGCGTCCGGCTTGGCAGGGTCGCAGCCAAAGCGGCAATCGCTGACCACCCGCACATTGGGCAGCAAAGCTGCCAGAGCACGCGCCGCCGTGGATTTGGCTGTGCCGCGCTCTCCGCGGATGAGCACACCGCCAATGCGCGGGTCCACGGCGTTTAACACCAGAGCGCGCTTCATGCGTTCCTGACCAACAATCGCGGTAAATGGATAGATCACGGGCATAGGGCATTGTCCTCAATTCAGGTTCGTTTGAAGTGTACCACCACACCCCAGCGCTCGCAACCTTAAGCACAACTTACAGGCTTGCAAAGTGCATGACTTTTGTCCTGTTATTGCTCGATAAACGAACCGACTCCGCGGCGGTGTGTTGATCGCCTTGTGGGGCGCGGGTATAATCAATGAAGCCTGATCCTATTTTTGTGTGGGAGTGATACATGGAGCGCAAAATTCGCGTTTTAATCGCCAAACCTGGCCTGGATGGGCACGACCGCGGGGCCAAGGTGGTGGCTCGCGCCCTGCGCGATGCCGGCATGGAAGTGATCTACACCGGCCTCCGCCAGACCCCCGAGATGATCGCCGAAGCGGCTTTGCAGGAAGATGTGGATGTAGTCGGCATTTCCATCCTCTCCGGCGCGCATATGACCCTGGTGCCGCGGGTGGTGGAACTGCTGCGCGCCAACGGGCAAAGCAACGTGCGCGTGTTCGTGGGCGGGATCATCCCCGAAAATGACGCCGCCGCCTTGCGTGAAAAGGGTGTGGCCGCCGTGTACGGCCCCGGCTCTGCCACCAGCCAAATCGTCGCAGACATTCAGAACGCCCTGCACGGCGTGGCCGCATAACCCTCTCCATGTCCCTCGTAGAAGCTCTTCTGGCAGGCGAGCGGCTGGCATTAGCTCGCCTGCTTTCGCAAGTGGAAAACGATACCCCCGCCGGACGGGCCGGGCTGGACGCGCTGTACCCGCACACCGGCCGTGCCCACCTGGTGGGCATCACCGGCTCCCCCGGAACCGGCAAATCTTCTCTGGTGAACCAGCTCGCCCTGGCCCTGCGCCGCCCCCCCCAAGGCATGCCTCCCCTACGGGTGGCCATTGTGGCCGTGGACCCTTCCAGCCCCTTCAGCGGCGGTGCTTTGCTGGGCGACCGTGTGCGTATGCGCGACCTGAGCGGCGACCCGGGTGTGTTCATCCGTTCAATGGCCTCACGCGGGGCTTTAGGCGGGCTGGCGCGCGCCACCGCCGCCGCCGTGCAGGTATTGGACGCCGCTGGTTTTGATATGATCCTCATCGAAACAGTCGGCGCGGGGCAGTCTGAGGTGGATATCGCCCGCCTGGCCCACACCACCCTGGTGGTGGAGGCCCCCGGGCTGGGGGATGATATTCAGGCCATCAAAGCTGGTATTCTGGAAATCGCCGACATTCTGGTGGTGAATAAAGCCGACTTGCCCGGCGCAGATAACACCGAACGCGCCCTGCGCATGATGCTGGAGTTGGCCAACCCCGGGCGCGACCCGCTGGCACACCAGGGCTGGCAGGTTCCCGTGCTGCGCACGGTGGCCGCCCAGGCCCAGGGCATCGCCGAGGTCATTGCCGCCGTCCAGCAGCACGCCCAACACCTGCGTACCAGCGGAGAATGGCACAGCCGCGACCGCGCCCGCCTGACCCACGAATTGGAAGATCGTCTGCGCAGCACTCTGGCCGAAGAATTCCACCGGCGTCTGCCCGCAGCGGACTACGAAGCCGCCATTGAAGCCCTGCTCCAGCGCCAGCTTTCTCCCAGCCAGGCAGTGGAAAAATTGCTGCGCCAGGCCCACCCGGCCCAAAGCGGGTCTTCAAATGGATGAAAATTGCATCCCGTTTCAGGGCTTCCATGCGTTAAAATAAGAGCGTGCTTATTGTGCTCATATCATGCTGAGGAGAAAAACCGTATGGAACGCACCCCTATCCACCGCCTGCGCGAGTTTATCGGCCAAAAAGTGACCGTTCAGGGCTGGCTGCAAACCCTGCGCGATCAGAAGAAAATGCAGTTTCTCATCATCCGCGACCGCACCGGCCTGGTGCAGGTGGCCTTCTGGAAGGCGAATGATCCGGCCCTGGCCGAACGCATTTCCACCCTCGGCACCGAAAGCGCGGTCACTATCACCGGTACGGTGATTGACAACGAAATCGTCAAACTGAACGGCCTCGAGATTCAATTGGAAAGCCTGGAAGTGGTCAACGCCGCCGAATCCCCCGTGCCCTTTGAGCCGTTTGGCGACAGCCTGCCTTCTATTGATTTTCGCCTGGACTGGCGCTATCTGGATCTGCGCCGTGCCGAGAACCTGCTGCTCTTTACCGTGCAGACGACCGTGGAACAGGCCATGCGTGAATACTGGCTGCAGCACGATTTCATGGAAATTCACTCACCCAAGATCATGGGTACCCCCTCGGAATCGGGCGCAGAATTGTTTGAGGTGGCCTATTTCGATCGCAAAGCCTATCTGGCCCAATCGCCGCAGTTCTACAAACAAATGGCGATGGCCGCCGGGTTTGAGCGCGTATTTGAAATCGGCCCCGTCTTCCGTGCCGACCCCTCCTTTACCTCGCGCCACATGACCGAGTTCACCGGCGTGGATATGGAAATGTCCTGGATTGACTCGCATGAAGATGTCATGGCCTTCACCGAGCGCTGGATCCAGTACGTCTATCAGGTGGTCAAAGACAAGCACGGCGACCAAATTCGTGAGAAGCTGGGTGTGGAAATCAACGTGCCCACCGTGCCTTTCCCGCGCATCAGCATGCACGACGCCTACGCCATTCTCAAACAGGTGGGCTATGCCCTGCCGCCCGAAAAGAAGGGTGATCTGGACCCCGGCGGTGAGCGCGCCATGGCCGATTACGTCAAGAAAACCTACGACCATGATTTCTTCTTCCTGATTGACTGGCCGATCACCGTGCGCCCCTTCTACCACATGCGCCACGCCGACCGCCCTGATTTGACCAAGAGCTTTGATCTCATCGCTGGCGGCCTGGAAATTGCCACCGGTGCCCAGCGAGAACACCGCCCCGACATCTTGCTTAAGCAAGCCTTTGAAAAGGGACTGCACCAGGAGCCCATCCAGTTCTATTTGGACTTCTTCCGCTACGGCTGCCCCTCACACGGCGGCTTTGGCCTGGGCCTCTCGCGCTTTATGATGGTCATGCTGGGCATCAACAACATCCGCGAAACGGTGTACATCTTCCGCGGGCCTACCCGGCTGAACCCGTAAAGGAAGGCTATCGTGATTTTTGGAGACCGTATCCGGCTGCGCGCCATTGAACGCGAAGACATCCCGCGCTTTGTCACCTGGTTTAATGACCCGGACGTGCGCCACTACCTGGGCCATATTCTGCCCATGTCCGCCGCCCAGGAGCAAAGCTGGTACGAGAGTATGATCACCCGCGATCCCTACGAACGCCCGATGGCCATTGAAGTGCGCACCCCCGAAGGCTGGCAGATCATCGGCAATATTGGTCTGATGAATTTCAACTGGGTCAGCCGCCACGCCGAGGTAGGTTTGGTGATTGGCGAAAAAGAGTATTGGAATCAAGGCTACGGCACAGAAGTGATGGGTTTAATGCTGCGCTTTGCCTTTAACACGCTGAACCTCAACCGGGTGTACTTGCGTGTGGATGCACGCAACAAACGGGGTATCCGCGCCTATGAAAAAGCGGGCTATGTCCTCGAAGGCCGTCTGAGGCAGGATTGCTATCTTGACGGAGAATACGGCGACACGCTGCTCATGGGCGTTTTAAGATCAGAATGGGCCGCTCAACGGCCCGTTGAATAAGGAGCATCCCCTATGCCTGTTTCTTTTGGGCGGCACGAACGCATGATGTACGGAGATATCAAACTGTATGCGGGAACTGCCTCTCCGGATCTGACCGCGCGCGTTGCCAACTATATTGGCCTGCCGGTCTGCGAACAGGATGTCATTTGTTTCCCCAACGACAACCTGTTCATTAAGCTGCATTCCAGCGTGCGCGGTCAGGACTGCTTCATCATTCAAACCACGTCTCCGCCAGTCCACCGCAATTTGATGGAACTGCTCATCACCCTGCAAACCCTGCGCCTGGATTCCGCCGCGCGCGTCACGGCGGTGGTGCCCTATTTGTGCTACGCCCGCTCGGACAAGAAAGACCAGCCGCGCGTGCCCATCACCGCCCGCCTGGTGGCTGACATGATCGAAGTGGCCGGGGCCGACCGCTACATCACCCTCGACCTACACGCCGGACAGATTCAGGGCTTCTTCTCCATCCCTGGCGATGTGCTCACCGCCTTCCACATTCTGGTGGATTACCTGGCCTCCATCCAGCCGCGCATGCACAAGCCCGCCATCGTCACCGCCGATCTGGGCTTTGCCAAAAAAGCGCGCAATTTCGCTGCCGGGCTGCATGTGCCTATGGCCTTCATCGAAAAACGGCGTGTGGCCAACGACTCCAAAGCCCAGGCCCTCAACCTGGTGGGCGATGTCTTTGAACGCGATGTCATCATCGTGGACGACGAGGTCGATTCCGGCGGTTCCATCACCCAGGCAGTCAATCTGGTGAAGCAGTACGGCGCGCGCGATGTGTACGTGGTCTTTGTTCACCCCATGCTCTCGCTGAACGCCTCCGAACGCCTGGCGGCACTGCCCGTGCGTGAGTTCATCACCACCGACACCATCCCCATCCCGCCCGAAAAGGCCGTCCACTTCGGCAACCGCCTGCGCGTGCTCTCGGTGGCCTCGCTGTTAGGAGAGGTCATCCTGCGCGCCAACGCCGGCCGCAGCGTGGGCGAAATGTTCAACGAATAGTCTCCTCCTCCGGCGGAAGGTTGCCCTTCCGCCGGAGGTTTAACATAAGCCGCTCCTATGCCTGAACTGCCCGAAGTTGAAACCATAGCGCGAGCCCTGCGCGAAGGCGGACGCGGGGGGGTGCCCATCTCAGGGCGCCGAATTGAACGCGCCGAGCTGCTTTGGCCGGGCTGTTTGGCCACACCCGCCGCCGAATTCCAAGGCCTGCTTCCCGGTCAAACCGTAGAGGCGGTGGAACGGCGCGGCAAATTCCTGATCCTGCGCCTGAACACCCACGCCCTGCTCATCCATCTGCGCATGAGTGGGGATGTGCGCGTGGAAGGGGCCGAGCAGCCGCTGCTAAAGCACGACCGGGCTGTTCTGCAATTCACCGGCGGACTGCACCTGGCCTTCAACGATGCGCGCAAATTTGGCCGTCTGTGGTTCACCCCTCTCCCGCAAACCATCACCGCCCATTTGGGGCCGGAACCTTTTGACGAAGCCCTCACCCCCGCCGCCTTTCATCAACGTCTGACCGCCCGTCAGCGGCAGATCAAACCCTTGCTGCTGGATCAAAGCTTTCTGGCAGGCATGGGCAATATCTACACCGACGAAGCCCTCCACCGCGCCGGGCTGCATCCGCTGAGCCGCTCGGACGCGCTGCAGCCCCAGCACAGCGCCCGCCTGCTGGATTCGATCCGCGCCGTGCTCAGCGACGGCATTCAGCGCAACGGAGCCAGCATTGATTGGGTCTACCGCGGCGGCGATTTTCAGAACAATTTTCGCGCCTACCAGCGCACCGGTCAGCCCTGTCCGGTGTGCGCAACCCCCATCCAGCGTCTGGTCGTCGGCCAGCGCGGCACGCACATCTGCCCGCGCTGCCAGCCCCTGGAACCGCATTAGGAGGCTGCCATGCCCTCTTTCGTCAGCGAACTCCTGCTCGCCTTTTTGTTTGTCACCGTGGGATTCATCGGCGGGGCCGCCGTAGTGATGTTCTGGAACGAACGCAGAAACCCCAGCCCCAGCGATTCGGCTCCCGCGCGCCCGGCTGCCGCCGCCCCAAACACTCAACCCACCGCCGGGCAGCCTGCAGCAGAGCAGCCAGCCGCTCCCAACCCCGCACCTCCCACGGCTGCGCCGCACGGGGTGCTGCTGTGGGCCGATGCGGAACGGGGCCTGCTGGTGGAACTGCACGGTCAGCCGTGTGAATCCGTCCAAAGCCTGCCTCTGGAAGAGCGGCAGCGCATGACCGCCTTGGCAGGTGAATGGCTGCGCTGGTTGGGCGTGCCCCTTCCCCCAGCCCCCGCCCCTACGCCCGCTCCCATGCCGGCTGCCGCCCCGCTGCCTGCGGCCGCTGCCGCGGCTGAACCCGCCAAACCCAGCCTGTCGCTCAACCCGCTCAAGGGGCTGATACCCGCCAAGAAACCCGCTGAGCCAGAGGTGAAGGCTGCCCCTAGCAGCATCGCCGGACAAATTGACGAAATTTTGCAGGAAATTTTGGAAAAAGCCCCCGAAGGCACCCCCCCCGTGCGGCTGATGGATGACCCGCGCGAAGGTGTGGTGGTGTGGGTGGGCGCCCAGAAATTCCTGGGGGTAGATACCATCACCGACCCGCTGGCGCGCAAACTGGTGCAAACAGCGGTGGCCGAATGGGAACGCCGCAACAGCGGCGTGAAGCCGTAGATAGATCAGTCGAGCGGCCTTTTTTAGGGGGGGCAGCATCTCAAATAGGAGGCGCAATGGCCAGTGCTGAGGAACGGCTCAAAATATTGACCATGATTCAGGAAGGCAAACTGACCCCCGAAGAGGGCATTAAGCTCCTGGAAACCCTGGAAGCGGTCACTACCCCCGCGCGCCCCGGGCCACTGCCCCCCACTCCGCCGCCCCCCGCCCCGCGCGGAACTGCGCGCTGGCTGCGCGTGCGCATCACCGACACCGACACCGGCAAGGTGCGCGTCAACATCCGCCTGCCCATCAGCGTGGTCAGCGCAGGCATGAAGATGGGCGCGCGCTTCTCCCCCGAAGTGCAGGGCTTGGATATGGACGTCCTCCAGCAGTTTATCCAATCCGGCGCCACCGGCCTGGTGACCGATATTTACGACGATGAGGACGGCGAACACGTGGAAGTGTTCGTCGAGTAATCCCCCTTACCCTGTCCGCATCCTCCAGCGAAAGCGTTCCGGCTCAGGCTTCTTCGACGCGCTCGATGTCGGGGAAGAACTGGCGAATGGTGCCTTCCACCCAGCCGTGCAGCGTGGTAGGCGAAAGTGGACAGTCCTCACACGCCCCGCCCAAATGCACCTTCACCACCTTGCCGTCAAAATCCACCAGTTCCACCGTGCCCCCGTGGTAGTGCCCAATATAGGCGTCTAACTGTTCGATCAGCCCTACCAACTGCTCGTGAGCGGAAAATTCAGGCAGTTTGTCACTCATGGCGTCTCACCCTTTCCACAATCTCCGTTGGCGTCCAGGCCCTGCGTCAGCAGGCCCAAGATTTGCGCGTGCGTGGCACGCAGGCGCTCCGCAATCACCGTGGCCAAATGCTCCAACAGCACCGCCCCCGCCTGCGGATCCTGACTGCACAGGCTTTGCAAAGCATCTGTGCTCAGGCAGTAGGCCGTGCTGTCCGTTTCTGCCACGGCCGCCGATGTGTAATTCTGGCGCTGCAAAGCAGCTGACCATCCAAACACACCCCCCGGCGGCACATGGGTCACATCCAACGGCGGCCCATCGTACGGTTTGTAGCGGATCACCACCTGTCCTTCTACCAAGATATACAGACGGCTGGCCGCATGTCCCTGATCAAACACCACCTGTCCGGCGTGAAACCGTTCTTCAGTGAGTAAGGGTTGAATGCGGGCCAGCTGATCTCCGGTTAAATCTCGGAAGAAAGGAAGCTGTGCGATTCCCTGCCTTAACATTTCAACCATCTTAATCATAAGCGAAAACTGCTTCTAGTGGCAATCTTCCTGATTGCGCAGACAAAGCTCACGCCGCCCCATCCCCCGAAAAACCCGCGCCGGGCGGCTTTTCGCGTATAATCAGGCCTATATGCCCTCCTCAACCTCCCCCACAACTTCCGTTGCCCAACAAATTGCCCGATCCGCCAGCGTGATCGCCGTGGCGATGGTTGCAGGACAAATCGTGGGCCTGGCCGCCAAATCCCTGGTCGGCTCCACCTTTGGCACCGGCCCGGAGAACGAGGCTTTTTTCGCTGCCAACCGCTTTTCGGAAATCATCTTTAACCTCATGGCGGGCGGGGCTTTAGGCTCGGCCTTCATCCCCACCTTCACCGGTCTGCTGGCCCATGAGGAACGTTCCAGTGCCTGGAAACTGGCCTCCGGCATCGCCAATCTGTTGGTCATTCTGATGAGCGCGGCAGCAGTGCTTTCAGCCGTCTTTGCCCCCCAAATTGTGCGCTACCTGTTGGCCCCCGGCTTTGCCTCCACCAGCCCAGAAACCGAAGCCCTCACCGTCACCCTGCTGCGCATGCAGCTGCCTTCCGCAGTCATCTTTGGCCTGTCGGGCCTGGTGATGGGCATCCTAAACGCCCATCGCCGCTTTTTGCTGCCCGCTCTGGCCCCCGCCCTGTATCAAGTCGGGTGGATCCTTGGAGCCGTGCTGCTGGCTCCCCGCCTGGGAATTTACGGCATGGCTTGGGGTGTAGTGATTGGCGCGCTGCTGCACCTGCTGGTGCAAGTTCCCGCCCTGCCCGGCCTGCCCCAGGTGCGCTACACCCTCACCCTGGGGCGCGGCATGCCCCTGATTGGACAGGTCTTCCGCCTGATGGGTCCCCGCCTGATCAGCGTGGCGGTGGTACAGCTCAACTTCCTGCTCAATACCACCCTGGCCTCTCTGCAGCCCGCGGGCAGTCTGACGGGGATCAGCCTGGCTTTTCCGCTGATGATCATGCCGCAAGCGGCCATCGCCCAATCCGTGGCCATCGCCGCCCTCCCCACCTTCTCAGCCCAGGCTGCCACCGGCCAGCGCGCCGAAATGCGCGCGGCTCTGGCCGCCATTCTGCGCGGGGTGCTGCTGTTGGCCGTGCCCGCCAGCGTGGGTCTGGTGCTGCTGCGCCGCCCCATTGTGGCCCTCATCTACCAGCGCGGGGCCTTCACCGCCGCTTCCACCGAACTGGTGGCCTGGGCGCTGCTCTTTTACGGCCTGGGCCTGGTGGGGCATTCTCTGGTGGAAATTGTCACCCGCGCCTTCTTCGCCCTGCAGGATACGCGCACCCCCACCCTGCTGACCACCCTGGCGATGCTCTTCAACCTGATCTTCAGCCTGCTGTTTTCGCTGCTGTTCTCACGCCTGGGCTGGATGCCGCACGGTGGTTTGGCCCTGGCCAATTCGCTGGCCACCGCCCTGGAAGCCGCCGGGCTGCTGGTGCTCATGCGCCGCCGCCTGGAAGGGCTGGATGGGGCGCGTTCCTGGCGCGCGGCGGCTCAGGCGGGTCTGGCGGCGCTGGGTATGGGGCTGACGCTGGCCCTGTGGCTGAGGCTCACCGCCGGAG
Organism: Levilinea sp.; assembly: GCA_029975215.1. Taxonomy (GTDB): domain Bacteria; phylum Chloroflexota; class Anaerolineae; order Anaerolineales; family Anaerolineaceae; genus Levilinea. The sequence continues at coordinate 12,956 of JARKPO010000048.1, read as the reverse complement.
CGGCCTTCGCGGTAGTGGCTCTGGGCGGGGTAGCCGTGGGCGCGAGCGTGTATTTTGCCGTGCTCCTGCTGCTGCGCGTGCCCGAAGCCCAATGGATTGTCAGCCTGGCGGCCCGCCGTCTGCGCTGACCTCGCCCCCCAATATTCGTCCCCCCAAACATCCCCCCAAATGCGCATTCTCCGGGATAATTAATCCATCCGTTCGATTCACCAGGAGGGTTAAGATGGGCATTCTGCGCGCTGCCACCCTTGATGACGCTGCCGACGGCGGGGGCCTGCTGTTGAGCAGCATGGGCGAGTTTGGCAGCAAAATGTTCGGGGCTGGCAACGCCTTTCGCGCCCAGGCCAATCTCACGCGTCTGTTCGCCTACCCAGACGGCCGCTTCAGCTACCGCCTGACCACCCTGTACGAAGAAGAGGGGCAGGTGGCCGGGCTGCTGCTGTGCTTCCCCGGCGCAGCCATGGAGACCCTCTCTGCGCCGCTGCTGCGCCAGTTTCGTCAGATCTACTCCGTGCGCGAACTGCTGCACATGTTGTGGTTGGGGTGGCCGCTGGCCTTCACCGGGCAGGAAGCCGCCAGGGATGAATTTTATATCGCCCATCTGGCTGTATCGTTCAATTTCCGGCGGCGAGGCATCGGTCAGATCCTGTTGGATCACGCCGAAGTTTTGGCCCGCAAAGCCGGTCTGCGGCGCTGCTCGCTGATGGTGGATTTAGACAACGGCTCGGCCCGCCGTCTGTACGAACGCCAGGGCTACAGCGTGGTATCCACCCGCAAACTTTCGCCCGGTACGGCGCGCAAGGTGGGTACCCCTGGGCAAGAGCGGCGGGTCAAGGTGCTCGCCGCATCCTCCGCCACGCCCCCCTAAGCCAAAATTAGCCTTTGCCTCCTGACCCCGCCTGCGGTACAATCGGAGACATTGGTTTTTTATCTTGCGTTTTGAGGAAAGAATGCCGCATCAACCGACTTTTTCGTATACCTCTCCCAAGCTGGAGAAACGGCCCGTGCCCCACAAAGGCGGCTACGGCCTGTTCGCCATTCAGCCCATCGCGGCTGGAGAACTGTTGGCCATCTGGGGCGGTGAAATTCGCTCCGCCGAGCAAATTGCCAACCTGCCGCCCGAAGAACGCCATTACGGCATGCAGGTGGAAGAGGGCTTCTACCAATGGTCGCTGGTCGAAGGGGAAACCGCAGACTTCTTCAACCACTCCTGCAATCCCAACGCTGGGCTGACCGGACAAATCGGCCTGGTGGCCATGCGCGACATCGAGGTGAACGAAGAGGTGTGCTTTGACTACGCCATGGCCGACGGCAGCCCCGTGGATGAATTTGAATGCACCTGCGGCGCGCCCAACTGCCGCAAACACGTCACCGGCGACGATTGGATGCGCCTCGACCTGCAAACCCGCTACGCGGGTTATTTCTCCCCCTACCTTCAGCGCCGCATCCGCGAACTGCGCAAGAAACTGGGCCTGCCAGCCTTGCCCACCCGCCCTAACCAGGTCAAATCCTGAAACACGCAGCCGCCTCAAATGAGGCGGCTGTTATTTTCGTTGATCTCGTATTTCGCGCCAGATCACCCCTCTGCGCGCACAATCTCCAGCTCGCGGAAATCCACATCCAACAAATTGGGCTGATCCAGGTGAATGGCTGCGGGTTTGCCGCGCGAATTGAGCACAAAGGTTGCCAGCCCATCGGGGATGTAAGCGTCGCGCCAGCGCAGCAGGAAGGTATCGTAATGCCAGTGCTCCAGATCCGCAGTAAAGGCTGGGGTATGGCTGAAGCGCAGCACCAAATGCCCGTCCTCCAGCGTCACAGGGATATCTTCCACCATGCGGTCGCGGTATCTTCCGGCATAGGTCTCCAGCGCCAGGCTGGGGCGTGTGCCCGTCACGCGCGCGTTCAGCCGTTCCTGCTGGCTCTGGGCCGCGCGGGCCGCCGATTCGCGCCGTTCATCGGCAAAGACCGCCGCCCAATCCACCTCACCGGCTGCGCCCAAAAAGGCGTCTAAGACCGTGCAGGTCACCCCGCGCACCACCCCGCGTGCTTCCTGATTGGACAGGGCCACAATTCCCAGCTTTTCCTCAGGCACCAGGGTCAGCAGGGAGCGCATCCCATCCACCCCACCGGAATGGTGCACCAGCCTGCGCCCGCGGTAGGTCTGCAAACGCCAGCCCAGGGCGTAGGTATCTGGCCCGCTGAGGTGCTGCACAAAGGGCAGCGGATCGCCGTTGCCCGGCATGAGGGTGTGCGGCGTCCACAATTCGGCCAGGGTCTCCGCACGCAGCAGGCGCTGCCCCGCAAATTCCCCACCGTTCAGGAACAGGCGCGCGTATTGGGCCAGGTCGTGGGCGCTGGTGTTCACCGAAGCCGCCGGGCCGCAGTTGTCATGACTGCGGTAGGGCACGGCCTGCACGCTGCCGCGGATCGGGGCGTGCGGCTGGGCCACGTTGTCGCTGCGCAGCAGATCTGGCAGGCGCGTGCAGGTGCGCTGCATGCCCAAAGGCTCCAGCACCCGCCGCGCCAGAAAATCATCCCAACTTTCCCCGCTCACCGCTCGAATGATTTCGCCCGCAGCCACATACATCACATTCTGGTAGGCGTATTGGGTGCGGAAACCGGCGCTGGGCTTTAAAAAGCGCAGCCGCCGCACCACCTCTTCGCGGCTGAAATCCGACCCGTACCAGATCGTGCCGCCGCTCACCTCTGGCAGGCCGCTGACATGCGTCAGCAGATCGCGCACGCGCATCTCCTGCCAGGCAAACGGGTCGTACAGGCGGAAATAAGGCAGGTGGTCCGTCACGCGGTCGTCCCAGCGCAGGCGGCCCTCGTCCGCCAGCATCCCCAGACACAGCGGCACAGTGGATTTTGAGATGGAAGCGATGGCGTATAAGCTGTGTTCATCCACAGGTTCGGGGCGGCCCATCTGGCGCACGCCAAACCCGCCCTCCCACAGGATGCGGTCGTCTTTCACCACGGCAAAGGACGCGCCGGGAACTTCAAACGCACTCAGCGCCTGGGGAACCCAACTCTCCAAATTCAATGACGGCTGCATAGACCCACTCTCCCCGATGGTATGGATCACAGGAGCATGCGCACGCGTTTGTGGCTGCTCAGCTCGCGGTACAAATCGTCCAACTGCAGGCGCGATTCAGCAATGAAGGTCACCGTCACCGCCAGATACTTGCCCTCGCTGCTCAGGCGGCGCGTCACCTGCCCCTGATCCAGGTAGGGGACATGCCGCACCACGATGGGCAGTACAAAGGCCTCAAAATCATCCTCCAGGCTGTGATCGCCGATAATTTTCAGCGGAAACACGCAGGGGAACTTGAGTACGCCTTCGGGCTCTGCGCCCTTCTCTTCCGCAGGGGATGGGGTCAAATCGTCCATGTGTACCTCTAATCCAAATCCAGTTGAAAATGGCGGTCGCCGTCGGCGAAATGGGTGGTAATGAACCCCTGGCGCTGATAAAAGCCCACTGCATCCGCCCAGGTTTCAGTCGTCTCCAGCACAATCCGCCGCCAACCGCGCCGCCGCGCCTCTGCCAGCAGCGCTTCCAAAATGCGCCCGGCAATCCCCCGCCGCCGCCAGGGAGCCGCCACCGACATGCGCACAATGCGCCCCACTCCAGGGCCTTCTGGGAGGAGCGCGCCGCAGCCCACCCGTTCCGTGCCAACCCAGGCCACCAAAAAATGCCCCGCGGCGTAGTTTTGGGCGATATCCTCCAGGTCCTGGTTGAAGCGCGGATCCAACTGCCCCCAGTGCTCCTCCAGACCGGCCAGAATCAGCGCGCGCACCGGAATCTGATCTTGCGCAGTAAAAGGCCGTAAGTGAATTTCAAGGTTGGACATGGGGGAGACCTGAGCCGTGAAGTGGGATCCCCCCCAGTATAGCCCCAAACCCACCCTCCGGCAAGGCACGAACAAAAAAGCAAGGGCTGCCCGCCTATACCAGCAGCCCTTGCCTGTTTGTTAAGAAGAGCTCCGCCTCAGGTGGTCACTTGCGTGTACACGTTGAAATGCGGCGGGTTTTCCAGGTGGCGCTTCACCGCGCACAGATTGGCCGAACGCACCAGGGCTTCGTAATACTGCTGCGGGAAGCTGGGCGGAACCTGAATTTCCAGATCAATTTGGCCGATCAAATGCGTCATAGGGTCGCTGTGCATACGCTGAATGATGCGGATGCCGTCTGTGGGCAGCCCGCGCTGGCGGCAAAAGCCCAGCACATAAATGCCGGCGCAGGTGCCGATGGAGGACAGGAACACCGCGAAGGGAGTCGGGGCCGAGCCTTCGCCGCCGCCAGAGGGGGGCTGGTCAGTTTTCACCGTGTAGGGGTCAAAATGGGCATCCACTCGCGCGCCGCCCGGAAAATCAATCACCATTTCCATATCGTCACCTCAAATCGTTTAAGATCCTATGAGTCTGTGAAGGCTTACGCAATCACTGAATTAGATGCGCCTCCGCGCCGGAAGTGACATTTTTCGAGGCGATTTCCAGAAGAACCACCAATACAGCGCCACAGACAGGCTGTACAGCAGGATCGTGCCCACAAAAGCCGGGTCAAAGCCGTAGCGCACCTGCATCCAACCGCTGACCGTGGGGCTGAGCGCCCAGCCAAAATTGCTGGCCATGCTCACCAGGCTGGCCACCGTGGCGCGTCCCTCAGCGTCCACGTGCTCCATCACAAAAGTCTGGTAGACCGGCCCGCTCATGTTCATCAGCGCCAGGCGGAAATAATAGGCCAGCGCGCTCAGGCCAAACCAGGGAGCAAAGCCCAGCAAGGCCAAAAAGGGGATGGAGAGCGCCTGGGTGACCACCACCAGTTGAATTTTGCCAAAACGGTCCGCCAGGGGCGGCGCGATGAGCAGGCCCACCCCCATCGCCAGCGAACCCCAGGCAAACATCGAGCCGATGACGGGGTCGGGCTGGTGATACACCGTGCGGAAAAACACGTTCATGAAGGGCATAATCAGGCCTGCACCGATGGAAGTGACCAGCATGGGCAGCACCAGTTTGCTCAGGATGCCCGCGTGGCTGCCAAAATAGGTCAGCGGCGCAAACGCCGAACGCTGACTGGCGGCCAGCCTGGGGGTACGCAGGGCCAACAGCGGCACAATCCCCAAAGCCGCCACGCTGGCGATCACCATCAACGCCCCGCCGTAGGCCAGGGTGGCCATGGGCGAAACGCCGATCGCCGCCCCGATCCAGGTGGGCAGATAGCCCCCAATCCAATTGCCCACAAAGGCCGAAGCCGTCTGAAAGCCGGAGCTGAAGCTGAACAGGTAAGTGCGCTCCGCATCGCCGCTGTTTTCCATCAAAAACGGCCCCATGCTGACGCCCGAAAGACTTTGCCCCAGGCCCAAAAGCACGTTCATGGCCACAAACATGCCCGCCGAAGGCAGCAGCACCATCACCCACACCGCCAGGCTGACGGCCGCCGCGCCCAAAATCAGCGAGCGTTTGCGTCCCAACCGATCAGCCAGATAGCCCATGGGCAAGGCCACCACCAGGGCGGTCAGGCTGCTGGCGGTGATCAAGTTGCCCAGCAGGGTCTCGTCGTACCCCTGCGAGAGCACATAAAAGTTGAACAGTAAGCGGAACACCCCCATTGACGCACCGGTGATGACCACGCTCGCCAGGTACCAACGCGCGTTGGGGCTGAATTGATGCAGCTTCTCGGCATAAGTGCGCAAGAAAGCAGATGTGGTTTGACCCATAGGGCTAGGTTTCCTCGAAGGGATCGGTAAGATAGTCGTGCAGCCCGCGCTGCACCAGCTCTAACCCTTCGGGGCGCAGCGCATACAGGCGTTCCACCCCCGGCTGGATGAGCACATGCACCAGCCCGCACACGCGCAGTTCGGTCAGGTGGTGCACCACCGTCGGCGGGCGCAGCCGCAGCACGCGCGAAAGCTGGGTGGGGGTGTGGGGAGATTGGGCTAACAGACGCAGAATGCGCAGACGGGTGGGGTCGCCCAGGGCCTTAAAGGTGCGAATCAGCACATCCGGCACCAGCCCGCCGGGGATGAGCGGCTGACCCTCCTGACGGCAGCCGAACACCAGCAGCAGGGTGTCGGGCAGGGGATAGGTGTAGAACAGCAGAGGACTGGCCCAATAGGAGGCCCCAATGGCCACGCGCTGCAGGCGTTCCAGGTTGCCAATCTGCACCCCGCGCGAGAGTTCATCCACCACCGCATCGGTGGTCTTGCCCGCTGCCTGCTGCTGCGCCGAGCGCACGGCCTCGGCAAGCACCGGCTGAATGCGCTGTTCTTCTTCGCTGAAAAACACCTGGTCATAGGTCTGCATGGCTGCGCGGAAGCGCTCGGCAAAAGCACCCGGTTCCGCCGCCGCTTCGTAATAAAGCTGCATGGCCTTGGCGCTGGGTTTGGCGGCATATTTCAGCAATCCTCCGCGCAAGACAGAGCGCTGCGCCTCGCTGTGCCCGTGTTGGCGGGCAGCAGAGGCCAGGGCTTCACGCACTTTCTCAGGGGTGGAGCTGTCTACCATCAAGGCCGCCAGACCTTCTTCGGGGGAGATTTCGGCCAGAGCCGCCAGAGCCTGGGCAGCGTTCACAGGCAAGGGGTCCAGGCGGTACAGCCAGGTGAGGGGCACGGGCAGGAACTGCTGCGCCAAGTCTAAAAATTCACGCTGTTCCGCGGGGATGCGCGAACGCGCTCCCGCCGCCCAAGACATCCTCAGCCCAAATCGATCGGGATGATACAAAACATAGATGCTGATAAAAAAGTCAAACGCGCTGCTGTTCAGCCATTGGATCGCGGTCATGATACCCTTACCTCTGTTTTCGGATTAGATGTTAGTCTAATTACATTTTTCTGTCAAGCACTCACCCGCCTGCCTTCTTCACCCACCCGGCGGTTTTCAAGTATAATCATACTGTCGGAGTCAAAATCATATGGAAATTTCCTGGTACGGACATACCTGTTTTCAACTCAGTCAGCGCGGCCTGGCTACGATTGTCACCGATCCTTATGACCCGGCTGTGGTGGGCTACCCACCCCTCAATCTGAAAGCCGACGTCGTCACCGTCAGCCGCGCCCATCCCGCCCACAACACCCTCAGCAGCGTGCAGGGTACACCGTACGTCATTCAAGGCCCAGGCGAATATGAAATTGGCGGTGTGTTCATCACCGGTGTGGCCACCAACGGCCACACCAAAAGCCACCCCGAAGAGCCCCGCAATACCCTGTATGTGTTCAGCTACGAAGGGCTCAATGTCGTCCATCTGGGACTGATCAACCGCGTCCCCAGCCAATCCGAAGTGGAAGCCCTGGGGCCGGTACATGTGGCCCTGGCGCCGGTGGGCGGCGGCGACGGGCTGAATGCAGCCCGTGCAGCGGAGGTCATCAGCCTGCTGGATGCGCGCATCGTCATCCCCATGTATTTCGCCACCCCCAACACCATGCTCCAACTGGATCCGCTGAGCAAGTTCCTGAAAGAAATGGGCCTGGTGGAGGTCGAAAATTTGACCTCGCTCAAGGTGACCTCCAATTCGCTGCCCGAACAAACCCGCGTCATTGTTTTGGAACACCCGCTTTAACAAGGAGGGCTTGTGGCGGTCAAACTCATCATGACCTGGGATATCACCCACGAGCGCGAACAGGAGTATTTTGAGTTCGTTGTACGTGAGTTCTTGCCTGGTGTTCAGCGCCTGGGGTTTGAGCTGAGCGACGCCTGGGCCACCGTGTATGGGGACCAATCCCAAATTCAGGTCGGCGCCATTTTGCCCTCCGCGCCCGTCGCGCGTCGCATGCTCAAATCGAACGAATGGCAGAGCCTGCACAACCAGCTCCTGGATTATGTGGAAAACTACGAACACAAGCTGGTCGAAGCCCGCGGCGGCTTCCAATTCTAATCTTCCCCATGTCTGAGACCATCGCCCAGCTGCTGTTGAGCTGGTACCGCCAAAACGCCCGCCAGCTTCCCTGGCGCGGCAGCCCTGACCCCTACGCTGTATGGGTGTCAGAAATCATGCTGCAGCAAACCCGTGTGGAAACGGTCATCCCTTTCTTCCAGCGCTGGATGGCGCGCTTTCCCAGCGTCACCGCGCTGGCAGAGGCCTCGCTGGATGAGGTGCTGCGCCTGTGGGAAGGGCTGGGCTATTACAGCCGCGCCCGCAACCTGCACCGTGCCGCCCAGGTCGTTACCGCTCAATACGGCGGGCAGCTGCCCGCTGAGCGCGCCGCCCTGGAAAAACTGCCCGGCATCGGGCGTTACACCGCCGGGGCCATCGCCTCGATGGCTTTTGGACAGGATGAAGCCGCCCTGGACGGCAACATCCGCCGCGTGCTGGCGCGCCTGTTTGATGTTTCCCTGCCGGCCCGTTCGCCCGCCGGAGAAGCCCGCCTGTGGGAGCTAGCCCGCCAGGTGCTGCCTGCCGGCGAGGCAGGGGATTTTAACCAGGCGCTGATGGATTTAGGCTCCAGCATCTGCACCCCGCGCAGCCCGGCCTGCCTGGTGTGCCCGCTGACCAGCCTGTGCCGCGCCCGCCAGTTGGGCGTTCAGGAGCAGCGCCCCGTGCTGCAGGCGCGCAGCGCCGTGCCCCACCTCACCGTCACCGCCGCCGTGCTGCGCCGCGATTCCCAGGTGCTCATCGCCCAGCGCCCGCCCCAGGGTCTCTTGGGCGGCATGTGGGAATTCCCCGGCGGCAAGCTGGAACCCGGCGAAAGCCTGCCCGAAGGGCTGCGGCGCGAAATCCGCGAAGAACTGGCCGCCGAAATTGAGGTAGGGGAAGAGCTGGGGGTATTTGAACACGCCTACACCCATTTCCGCGTGACCCTGCACGCCTTTTTCTGCCGCCTGAGCGCCGGGGAACCGGCGGCCCTGGAAGCCAGCCAGATCCGCTGGGTGACGGTTCCCGAACTGGCTGCTTTCCCGATGGGTAAAATTGACCGGCAAATCTCCCGCCGTCTGGCCCAGCTCCACCGCCAGGAGGGCGAGCCGCGTGGATGACCCCTTTGCCCCCCAACGCGAAGAGATGCTGCGCGAGCAAATTCAGCGCCGCGGCATCCGCAGCGCACGCGTGTTGGACGCGCTGCGCCGCACCCCTCGCCACGAGTTTGTGCCCCCCGAACACCGCGGCCAGGCCTATGCCGACGGTCCCCTGCCCATTGGGCACGGCCAAACCATCTCGCAGCCTTACATTGTGGCGCTGATGACCCAGCTGTTGAGCCTGGAAGGGGGTGAAACTGTGCTGGAGATCGGCACCGGCTCTGGGTATCAGGCGGCTGTGCTCAGCCTGCTGGCGCGCCAGGTGTACACCGTGGAGCGCATCCCCGCTCTGGCGCAGGAGGCCGCCGCCCGATTGGAACAGCTGGGGCGGACGAACGTGCGCGTCATCGAAGGCGACGGCTCCATCGGTCTGCCCGCCCACGCCCCCTATGACGCCATCCTGGTGACGGCGGGCGCGCCGCAAGTGCCTGCGCAGCTTTTGGAACAGCTGGCCCCGGGAGGGCGGCTGGTGCTGCCCGTCGGCCCGCGCTATGCGCAGACCCTGGAACGCTGGGAAAGAACCCCCTCCGGCCTGGAGCACGAAGCCGTGCTGCCGGTGGCGTTTGTGCCTCTGCGCGGCGAAGAGGGCTGGGCCGAAAACGCCTTTTAGGCCGCTTTGACGCCTTCCACCACCGCCCAGGGAATGGTGAGAGTCAATTCGCCCATCTGCTCCAGGCGTCGCTCCAACTCAGCAAAGACGCGCGCCGTGTGCACCGGCGGCACCACTGCCTTCCACCCGTCCAAAAAGCCTAGCTGGATGAAGGAATGCCGCAGTAGCGCGCGCCCGCCGCTGAAGCGCATGGGAAAACTGCTCCCCGCCACCACAATCTCGCGATAACCAGCCCCCTCCAAGAGCGCACGCAGCCGGTCGGGTGTGGCCCGGTGGGCCACATGCGCCTCCAAAGCGTCCAGCGCACCGCTCAGTCCGAGATCGCGCAGGCAGTCGGCAAACACCGCATAAAATTCAGCCATGTGCCCGCGCAAATTGCTGGACAGCACAAGCTGTCCGCGCGGGGCCGTCACCCGGTAACATTCCGCCGCCGCGGCCGCCGGATCGGCAAAATTGTTAACCCCCAGGTTGGAGACCACTACATCAAAGTATCCTGTCGGCAGGGGCATGTCTTCGGCGCGCCCCCGCACGAAAGCGGCCTGCCCCACCCCCCAGCGGCGGGCCTTGGTCTGCGCCCGCGCCAGGGCCGCCCCCCACAGGTCCAGCCCCACCGCCCGGCAGTCTGGCCCCAAACGCTGGGCCAGTTCCAGCAGCGGGAAGCCCGTGCCGCAGCCCACATCCAACACTCGCGCCCCGGGGTTCATGCGCACCCGCTCCAGCAAAGCCGCCCCAAAGGGCGCAGACCACAAGGGGAGCTCATCGTAATGGTTGATGAACGCCTCAGAATTCACATCCGCCGCAAAAGACAACACCGTTTCCAGGTCTGCGCCGCTCATGCCCTGTCTCCCTCTGCGTTAAAAGACAGCACGGGCACGCAGATTGCCTGGTGCCCGTGATTTGGATCGGTGAACCGCCCCTGCCTACACGCGGCTGGCGCTCACAAAAATCATGGGCGCCCGCTGCAGCTCATTGTAGAAGAAGGTGCGTACCGCTTTTTCAACGTCTTTTTCCAGGCTGCCGTTGGCCGATTCCACCACCTGCTCCACGCGCTGACGGGCCTGTTCTAGCAGATCTTCCAGGTCGGCGTTGAGCATGAACCCGCGGGTGACGATCTCCGGCGCGTCCAAAAGCCGACCGGAACGCGCATCCAGCACCAGATGGACAAACATGACCCCATCGTTAGCCAGGGATTCGCGCTCGCGCATCAACGCGGGGGTCACATCCCCCACGCCCGAACCGTCCACAAACACGTAGCCGCCCGGAACGCGCTCAGCCAGGCGCAGACCGGTCTCGCTCAGCTCAATCACCTGCCCATTTTCCACCACGCGGATGTTTTCGGAGGGGATGCCCAACTGCGTTCCCAACAGCGCGTGCTGCTTCAGTTGGCGCAGCTCGCCGTGGATGGGAATGAAGAACTTGGGGCGCACCAGGTTGATCATCAGCTTCATTTCTTCCTGGCTGGCGTGCCCCGAAACATGCACCGCAGCGATGCCTTCGTACAGCACGTTTGCGCCGCGCTGGAACAGGCGGTTAATCGTGCGGTACACGTTTTCTTCGTTGCCCGGAATGGGGTGCGAAGACAGCACCACCGTGTCACCGGATTGAATGTCAAACTGGCGGTAGCGCCCGGTGGAAAGCCGCCCCAAAATGGAGGAAGGCTCGCCCTGCGACCCGGTGCACATGATCACCACCTGCTTTTCCGGCAGGTTGAGGGCCTGGTCAATGGTCACCAACAGGTTATCGGGAATGTCCAGGTAGCCCAATTTGCGGGCCATCTTGGCGTTATCCACCATGCTGGAGCCCACAAAGCACATCTTGCGCCCGTAGCGCTGGGCGGCGTTAGCCACCTGCTGCATGCGCGACACCAGCGAAGCGAAAGAAGCCAGGATAATGCGCCCCTGGGCTTCACGGAAGACCTGATCCAAAGCCGCGTCCACCACCCGTTCCGAAGGGGTCCAGCCCGCCCGTTCCGCATTGGTGGAATCAGCCAGCAGGGCCAGCACGCCGCGCTGTGAAAATTCGGCCAGCTTGGCAAAATCGGTCGGCCAGTTATCCACCGGCGTGTGATCGAATTTGTAGTCGCCAGTGTGCACCACCAGCCCCGCCGGGGTCTGAATGCCCAGACCGATGCTGTCGGGAATGGAGTGGCACACGTGGAAGAATTCCACCTGGAAGGGGCCGATCTGGGCGGTTTCACCCGCCTGCACCGTGTGCAAGTCCGCCTTGGCCAGGGCGCCGTTGCGCGCCAGCTTCACTTCCAGCAGCCCGCGAGTGAGGGGCGTGGCGTAGATGGGGGCCTGAATCTCAGCCAACACATGGTGCAGAGCGCCGATGTGATCTTCGTGGCCGTGGGTGATGACGATCCCGCGCACCTGACTGCGGCGGCTGAGCACATAATCAAAATCAGGAATGATGTAGTCCACGCCCAGCATGTCGCTGTCGGGGAACATCAGGCCAGCATCCACAATCAGGATCTCGCCCTCATATTCATACACCATCATATTTTTACCAACTTCCCCCAGTCCGCCCAGGGGTACAATGCGAATTGTCTTATTATTCATCCTTGCAAAACCTCATTTTTATAAAAAAATCCCCAACGCACCAACAGCCGGGGATTGAAACGATTCATCTAAACGATAGAACACACAACAAACCCACAAATAATTCCAACGGAAGAAATTCTAGCACACACCCGAATAATTGTCAAAAAATGGACGGTGTGGTTTGTCCCCCAACGGACAGCGGATAAAAAATCACCGGCCCCACCAGGGTGGGGCCGGGTTCGTTTTATAAGTTTAGCGAACAGGGGTTACGTTCGCGGCCTGCAGGCCTTTGGGACCCTGCTCGATCGTGAACTCAACTTGCTGCCCTTCTTCCAAAGTGCGGTAGCCGTCCATGCTGATGGCGGAAAAGTGAACAAACACATCCGCGCCGCCATTGGGCTGAGCGATGAAGCCAAAGCCCTTGCTGCTGTTGAACCATTTGACCGTTCCGACGATCCGTTCTGCCATTTCTTACAACTCCTTATAACTGAAACTGATACGATATTGTAGGGGTGTTCCGTCTGTCGGAGCGGCTCAACAAAAAACAGCTCTCCCACATGCGCAGAGAGCCGCTAGCCAGCCAACCTCGAACAAGAACAGCACCGCACACTACGTCAACAACTATATCAGCAATTATTACCAGAGTCAAGGGGGGAATTCTGAGGTTCAGACAAAAGAACGGACATTCGGGTAAACCAGGCTGCGAAAGGTGGCCAGGGCGGCTTGCAGGACAAGGGTTTTCTGTTGGTCGGAGAGCGTCCACTTCTGTTTAAGCAGCACGAACAAACCAGAATAGCG
>JARKPO010000046.1 GCA_029975215.1 Levilinea sp. | reverse complement strand
AATTCCACCATAAATTCCTGATTGTTGATAAACTTGTCCATGAAACCTCGTCGTTGATAAGTATGGTCGTGGAAAACCAAGTTTATCTCCTTCGAGGTTTCTCTGCTTATTCACTTGTCCGATCTTTTGTCCGATCTTCAGTTTTTCACCTATTGACAGATACGCCCCCGGCTGGTATAGTTGCGCCCATGCTTACCGCCAACCTCCACCTGCATTATTATATTTATATGGAGCACCGCATCGCACCCTGATGACCGGCGGAGGTTTTCGAACCACCTACCCGCCAAGCGGCAAAAGCAGATTTTCAAGAAAAACGCTCCCCGGTCAATCTCCGGGGAGTTTTTTTGGTGAATACCGGGATTTTCCCCGTATATCTTATTATTAGGAGTCAGTACCATGCAGTCCGCACAACCCTCTCGTCTCTCCGCAGCAGCGCGCGGAAGCTTCGCCACCGCCCTGGGGGCGCTGGTGGCCACCATCGGATCCGCTGTCGGCCTCGGCAACATCTGGAAATTCCCCTATCTGGTCGGCAATAACGGCGGCGCAGCATTTATCATCCTTTATTTGGTTTGCACCCTCCTGGTGGGTCTGCCGGTGATGATTGCCGAAATTATGATGGGCCGCAAAGCCCGCGCCAACGCCATCCAAACCATGCGCGCCCTTTCGCCCAGCGCCCGCCAGCCCTGGTGGCTCATCGGCGCGGCGGGGGCCCTGGCCGCCTTCCTGATCATGGCCTTCTACACCGAGGTGGCCGGATGGGTGTTTGCCTATGTCTTCAAAGCCATCTCCGGCGCCATCCTCTCCACCGATCCCCAGGTGACCTCGCAGGCCTTCAACGAATTGGTCACCAGCCCCTTCCAATCTCTGCTCTGGCAGTGGATCGTGCTGGCCGTCATCAGCCTGATCATCGTCAACGGTGTCTCCAAAGGCATTGAGGCCACCACCAAGCGCCTCATCCCCCTGCTGCTGGTCATGCTCATCATCATCGCCGTGCGCAGCCTGACCCTCCCCGGCGCGGGCCAGGGCCTTGCCTTCCTCTTCACCCCCGATTTCTCCAAGATCACCGGCGCCGCCGTGCTCACAGCCATGGGTCTGGCCTTCTTTAAGCTCTCCATCGGCATGGGCACGATGATTACCTACGGTTCATACTGGAAAGAAGATCAAAACATCCCCACTGGAACCGCACGGGTGATGCTGGCGGACCTCAGCGTTTCGGTACTGGCGGGTCTGGCGGTGTTTCCGGCGGTGTTCGCCTTCGGCTTCGAACCGGCGGCCGGCCCCTCCCTGCTGTTCATCACCATCCCATCGGTGTTCGCCTCCATGCCTTTCGGCGGCGTCTTCATGACCCTGTTTTTCATCCTGACCGCCTTCGCCGCCACCGGCGCCATGCTCTCCCTGCTGGAAGTGCCTATCGCCTACCTCAATGAGCGTTTCGCCTTCTCCCGTGTCAAAGCCACCCTCATCACCACCGGCCTGCTGGCCGTGGTGGGCGCGCCGGCGGCCCTATCCAGCTCCACCCTGAGCGGGGTGAAGCTCTTCGGCATGAACTTTTTTGACCTGTATGATTTCGCCTCTTCGAATCTGCTCCTGCCCATCGGCGGCCTGTTCATCGCAATCTTCGTGGGCTGGTTCTGGGGCCGCAAGAACGTATTCCAGGCGCTCACCAACAATGGTGCACTCAAGAACGAAGGCCTGGTGCGGGCGTTTTGGGTGATCGTGCGCTTCGTCACCCCCGTGCTGGTCGTCATCGTACTGCTGAACGGCCTGGGGATCATCGGCGGGTAGCCTTTTCCCCGTCTGTCGAAAAAAAGGGCTGCCGGTTTCATAATCATCGGCAGCCCTTTGGTTTCCTCAAGTCTCGATAAACCTACTTGCCCACCCCCACGTAGCGGTAGCCCAAAGCCTCCAGTTCTTCCTGCTTCAGGAAGTTGCGCCCATCCAGCACCAGGGCATTACGCAGATGCGTCTTGATCTCTTCCCAGGGCAGCACGCGGTATTCCGGCCACTTGGTCACCAGGATGATGGCATCGGCATCTTGGATGGCTTCATGCACATCATCGCAGTAATTCACACCCAGATCGGGGTACAGCTTGCGGGCGTTGCCCAGCGCCACCGGGTCGTGCGCGTTCACCCGCACCCCGCGCTGAATCAACAGACGGGAAATATCCAGCGAGGGTGCATCCCGCAGATCATCCGTATTTTCTTTGAAGGAGAAGCCCAAGAGCGCCACCGTGCGGCCCTTAAGGATCTTCAGCTCCTCCTGCAATTTTTCCACCACCCACACGCGCTGGCGGTAGTTCACGTCCCGCGCTGACTGCACGATGGGCATTTCCAGGTTATATTCGTGCGCGGTCGAAACCAGGGCTGCGGTGTCTTTTCCAAAGCAGCTGCCGCCCCAACCGATGCCAGCTTCCAGGAAGCGCGGGCCGATGCGCGAATCTAACCCCATGCCGCGCGCAATTTGAGTGATATCCGCCCCCACCTTCGAGGCCAGCTGGGCGATCTCGTTGACATAGCTGATCTTCAACGCCAGGAAAGAGTTGGCCGCGTACTTAATCAATTCTGCCGAGGCCAGGTCGCAGGTCACCAAAGCCACCGCCCCAAAGCGCTCCGGCCGCGGCAGGAAGGACGGCGCGGGGAAATCCTGGTTCAGCAGAGGCCGGTACAAATTGGTCAGCACATCAATTGCACGGCTGTCTTCCGCGCCCACCACAATGCGGTCCGGGTACAAAGTGTCGTACAGGCCCGACCCCTGGCGCAGGAATTCCGGGTTGGAAGCCACGGCAAAATGACCGTTGGGTTTATGGCCGTTCTTCCGTTCGTAGGCATCCCGCACCAAAGCCCCCACCCAGTTGCCCGAGCCAATCGGCACCGTGGATTTGTTCACCACCACAGTGAAATGCTCGCCCAGGCGCTGACCCACGGCTTCGGCAGCCTGCTGCACATAGCGCAGATCAGCACTGCCGTCGGGGTTAGAGGGCGTGCCCACGCTGATGAAAACCACATCCGTCTCGCCGATCTCAGCTTCATCATAATCGGTGGTGAATTTGAGATTTCCGCGCGCCAGGGCGATCAATTCCGGCAGCCCAGGCTCATAAATGGGGGTTTTCCCCGCCTTCAACGTGCGAATTTTCTCTTCAGAAACATCCAGACAAACCACATGGTGCCCCAAATATCCCAGAGCCACCCCTGTGGTCAGACCAACATACCCCGTACCAACGACGAGAACTTTCATATGCCTCAAAAGCCCCTTATGAATGAGAATGCGCCCCCCCGCGGCTGAAAATTCAATGACAGCCTCGCGCAAAAGTATACTACATTCTTTCTATTAACGACAACCCGCCCCTGCCCCCCATTTTGGCGGTGTGCGGCTTCTCGGATCTGATACCTCTTGACGAATTAGAATATATGTTCTATAATGATGATCATAGAACCCGTTCCTCAGGAGGGAACCCAACCATGACCTACGCCTGCCAAATCGTTCATCAGCTTCCGCGGCCTGTCCTGGCCGTGCGGACGCGCACCCCGGTGGATAACCTGCCGGTCGTCTTAGACGCTGCCTACCAGGCCATTGAGGAGCATTTGGCCTCCCTGGGTGAAGACCCCGCGGGGCCGCCCTTCGTGGGCTACTTCAACATGGATATGGCCGACCTCGATCTGCAAATCGGCTTCCCGGTGGCTCGCCCCCTGCCCGGCGTTGGCGACGTGCAGCCCGACATCTTACCGGAGTGTCATTTGGCCACCTGCCTGCACACCGGCCCCTACCCCGAGATGGCCGCCGCCTATCAGGCCCTGACGGAATTTCTGGAACAGGCCCACCGCACGCCTTCGGGTGTGGTGTACGAAACCTATCTGAACAACCCCGACGACACCCCGGCCGAACAGCTCTGCACGCGCATTGACTTCATCCTGAAATAGTCCTCCCCCACGCACCGCCGTCCGGTGAGTCCTCACCGGACGGCGGATTCTGTTTTATTCTTCTCTGGCTGGCTTCATGGAGTAAAGAACGTGCCCGTTTGGCTCCACAGGCTGGGGCCGTTCTTCCCCGTGGCCCGCACCCGCCACCACAGCTGCGTGCCCGACGGCAGCGCCGTGGGCGGGGTGTATTCCGAAATGCCGTTCACAACCGTTACCCCGCGCAGCAGCGAGGCAAATTTCTCACTGCGCGCGATCTCCACACGGTAGCCCAAGGCACCTTCGCTGTCCTGCCAATCCAGGCGCGGCTGCAAATCCGCAGTCAATTCCCCCGCCCCCGGCGACAGCAGCACGGGTTGGGCCAGCGCCGTGCGGAAGCTGCGCGTTTTCGACCACGCGCTGAAATCGTCGTCTCCATCCTCCGCGATCCCGTTTACGCCCGCGTTCCAGGCCCGCACCCGCCAGTAATAGGTGCGGTTCGGCTCCAGATCCACCTCCAGGGAATATTCCGAAGCGGCCAACTGGTTCACCTGCGCCCGCAGCGGGGCCGAAAAAGACGCATCCTGATCCAATTCCAACTGGTAATACCCAAAAGTCGTCCCTGGCAGCAGCACAACCGTGCTCCAGTCCAAGCGCGGACGCACCTCGCGCACCAACGCCCCCGCCGCCGGTGATTTCAGCACCGGCACACTGGGCGGCTGGCCGGTGGTGAAGCTGCGCACCTCTGAGAACAGGCTGGGGCCGTTGACGCCGTTAGCGCGCACCCGCCAGAAGAAATTGCCGTTGGCGGGCAGGTCGCTGCCCGGCGTAAACCAGTTCTGGGCCGTCTTCAGCGTGTAGCTGGCCATCACTTTACCAAAGCCGTCCGTCTTGCTCACCTGCACAGTATAGCCCGCGGCCCCATCCACCGGCAGCCATTCAAACATGGGCCGCCGTGTATGCGTATCGGCTCCATCACCGGGTTTGCTCAGCGCCGGCGCGGTCATGGCTGCCCGGAAGGAGCGCACCGCCGACCACGCGCTGCTCTCCCCGGCCGTATTCCAGGCGCGCACCCGCCAGTAATAGCGCGTATTGGGCTGCACATCTTCGCTCAGCACGGTTTCCGAAGGCCCCAGTCCAGCCACATCCAGAGTCACTGCGCCGGTGAAGGCGTCGTTGTCGGCGTACTGCACCTCATATTTCTGAAATTCAGTCCCCAGCGGCACCCGGCTGTCGCGCCAATCCAGGCGCGGGCGCAGCTCGGTGATCAGCTGGTTGTTCTTGGGCGCCAGCAGCACCGGCCTGCTGGGCGGGTTGGCGGTGACGAATTCAGCCGCCGCCGACCAGGGGCCCACCCCAGCCGCCGTGCGCGCCCGCACGCGCCAATACAGGCGCTGATTGGCGGGCAGGCTGGCCTTAGGGATCAGAACAGATACGGCCGGCTGCACCCGCTTGCTCATCAGCAGCCGTTTGAAGTTGGCGCTGCGCGAAATCTGCACGTCATACCCCAGCGCCCCGTCAAAGTCGCTCCAATCCAGTTCGGGTTGGTTGTTTTGAATCGCCGCCCCGTCCCGCGGCCAAATGATGAAAGGACGGCTGCGCACGATCTCATAGCTTTCGCCGTTTTCATAGGGCAGCCCACTCAACGCATTGCCCGCCAAATCGCTGATCTGGGCGCTGGTAGGGATATCCAAACGCAGCGTGCCCTCGCCGCTGGCGCAGTCCACCGTCACCCCATAGGTACCGCCGCCGCTGTCCGTCACGCTGCTCACCGCCGCCGCCAGGGTGCCGGTGGTCATCACCGCAAAGTCAGCGGCGCCCACGTCCTTCACCGGCTCTGAGAACTGCACGACAAAACGCGCCGTTGGGTTCAAGGTGGGGTTGGCGTCCAGGCGGGTGATGCCCTCTACTGTTGGGGCCGTGAAATCTTCCACCACATCCAACAACGCGATGCTCAGCGCGGCGCTGTCATCCGGGCTTGCGGCGATAGTGGGGTCGTCCACATTCACCTGTACATCCAGCACGGGGTTGGTTTCATAATCCAGATCGGCACCCGCCTTGAGGAAAAGATCATTTCCCGACAGGCTGAACATGGCCGCGTCCGCGCCGCTCAGAGATAAGGGCGTAAGGCCAATGCCGTCGTCCGTGATCACCGCCCGCGCCACTTTCATGGGCGTGTCCATCAGGGTGTCTTCGGCCAGGCTGGTCACCGTGTCGGTCAGCTCCACCTCAGGCGCCAGGTTATCCAGCTCAAAGGCCCCGATGTCGCAGCCCACCTCCCCATCATCCGTCCCTTCCTGCGGCCGCGGATGGCCGCGCTGATCAAAATTCCCGCAGGAGGTGCTCGTCCCCCGATCCAGGGCCGAGGAACCCGGTAAAATGGGCAGGGTCTGGGTGCTGCCCCCATGATCGCCAAAGGTTCCCACCAAGGGGTCGTCGGTGTAGATGAGCGTTCCCCCCGAAAAGCCGTCCTGCACCACGCTGAAGCGCACCGATGGATTGCCGCCAGAGGTGTATATCTGCGCCCCCAATGGGCTGGCGTTTCCCCAAATCAGGCTGTTATCCACACTGGGACTGGAGTTTTGTGCGTAGATGCCCCCTCCTGCCGATGTAGCCGAATTATTCCAGAGGGTCACATGCCGTAAAAAGCTGGAGTTGCATGACTCAAAAAAGATCCCGCCCCCAGCCCCCTTCGCCCGATTCTGCACCAGGGTCACATTCCCCATATCAACATTCACGCTGCTGTTGTAGAGCCCGCCCCCACTGGCGTTCGATTGGTTATTATAAAAGGTGACGCCATACAGCATACCGTAGCCTTTCATCAGATACATACCGCCCCCAGAGCCAATACCATTCGAATCGGCGTCGGAGAGATTGGCCTGAAAGGTCACATCTTGCAGCTGCGCGGTCGTGGTCTCGCTGTATAATCCGCCCCCATTGCCGTTGGTTCGGTTCATGGAAAACGTCACATTGGAAAGAGTAATAACGAATCCATCCGAGACATACATGCCCCCGCCCGCGTTCTGAGCGTAATTATCCTCAAAGGTCACATGGTTTAAGATCAGCTGGGTGTTGGTTATGCCGTATAGGCCTCCGCCAACAGCCTCCGCCCGGTTGCCGCGGATGATCAGGTTTTGCAGGGTTGGGCCGGCATTGGTGACAAAAATCCCACCGCCGTTTCCGTTCGGGTAACTGCCAATGGCATACCCCCCCGTGATGGTGAAGCCGTCCAGGAGGGCAGAGCTTCCCACCGTGTCGGCTTTTACCACGTGCGTGCAGTTGTCCATATAATTGCCGGGCACACCAATATCGCCGCTCAGCACTGTCGGGTTGATGGCCGCGTCGCGCTGGTCCAGGCTGGTTTCATTCCCAACAAAGCCGCCGTACACCCCCACATCGTTTCTGAGCGCAAAGGTGCTGCTGGATGTACTGCCAGGGAAATGCACGCCTGCAGCGACCCACACCTGCTGGCCGGACACCGCCCCGCTCAAGGCCGTTTGCAGCGTGCAGGCGTTCGCCCACGAGCTGCAGTCGCCGCTGCCAGTTGCGCTGGTTTTGGCATACCGCACCGGGCCGGTAGGCCACTGTGCCTGAACCGTGCGCGTGGGAACCAGCCCTGCCAGGATCCATGCGCAGCACAAACAAACCACCCAAAAGCGTTTCATGATCCTTTCTCCTTTGCTGCTGCCCCGCCTTTGTTGCCGCAGCTTCTGGGGCATTCACTTTCTGGCAGTCCCGGGTTTTCCCACCCAGCCTGGGGCTGCACCTTTGATCTGTTAAAGTTTAACATAGAATTGAAAAAAGCTATATTGAATGACGCCGCCGGAAAACCGTGCGCGGGATGCCGGCTCACCGCCAGACATCCCGCGCTGTCACCCAACCGCGCCTAAAGGCTCTCAGCGGCCTCGCCAAAGACCGCCAAAAAACCCCCGCGCTGGAAATTTTCTCAAGCTGTGCCCAAAACCGCACGCACACGCACTTCCGTTTGGCCGCCGTTGGGAATGCCCACCACATCCCCCTCCACCGGCGCCCCCTCTGCCTCTAACCGCACGGCGTTGCCCGCCCCCACCCGCTCCACATGGATGAGGTAACGAACCCCGCGGAAGGTGCGCTGCACGTCAAAGGCAGTCCAATCCTCCGGCACCACCGGGGCGATCTTCAGCCCGTCAAAGGTCGGGCGAATCCCCAAAATCCACTGCGTCACGGCCACATAGCTCCAGGCCGCCGTGCCGGTTAGCCAGGAGTTCTTGGCTTCGCCGGGCTTAACCGCCTCTTTGCCCGCAATCATCTGGGCATAGGCATACGGCTCGCAGCGGTGCACCTCGCTGATTTCTTCTCGCGCCGAAGGGTTAATGCGCAGGTAATAGTCCAGCGCACGGTCCCCTCGCCCCAGGCGCGCCTCGGCGATCTGGATCCAGGGGTTGGTGTGGCAGAAAACGCTGCCGTTCTCTTTGTAGCCCGGTGGGTAAGAAGAAATCTCGCCGATGTGCAGATAGTACTGCTTATAAGCGGGCCAAAGCACCACCACGCCGTGCGGCGTGCCCAAATGCTCGCGCACCGCGTTCAGCGCGGACTCCGCACGGCCGTCTTCCAGCCCCACGCCCGCCATCACGCACATGCCCTGCGGCTCCACAAAGATCTGACCCTCCGTGCATTCCTGCGAACCAATTGGATTGCCAAAATGGTCGTAGGCGCGCCGGAACCAACTGCCGTCCCAACCCGCCGTGTTCAGCACAGCCCGCATATTCACCCGCTGGCTGGCCAGTTCGGCGGCTTTAGCGGTTAAACCCAGGCGAGCGTACACCGCCTCCATTTCCGCCGCCGCCAAAACAAACAGCCCGCCGATGAAAACGCTCTCGGCCACTTTGCCTTCGCGGTTGGTGGTGGTTTGAAAAGACTGCCCCGGCTTGTCCGAAAAGCAGTTCAGATTCAAGCAGTCGTTCCAATCCGCCCGACCAATCAACGGCAAACCGTGCGGCCCCAGGCGTTCCTGGGTGTAGCTCAGGCTGCGCTCCAAATGCGCCAGCAGACTGACTTCAGAGCCGGGTTCAAGATCAAAGGGAACCTGCTCGTCCAGAATGCCCCAATCGCCGGTTTCCTTCAAATAAGCTGTCACCGCCAGCACCAGCCACAGGGGGTCATCGTTAAAATTGCTGCCCACATCGTGGTTGCCGCGTTTGGTCAGCGGCTGATATTGATGATAAGCCCCCCCACTGGCCATCTGCGTGGCAGCCAGGTCCAAAATGCGCTGCCGCGCCCGCTGAGCATCCAACTGCACAAAGCCCAGCAAATCCTGAGCCGAATCGCGGAAGCCCATCCCGCGGCCCACTCCCGATTCAAAATAGGAAGAGGAGCGCGAGAAATTGAAGGTGACCATCAACTGATACACATTCCAGATATTGATCATGCGGTTAGCATGCTCATTGGGGGTCGCCACCTGCATCCCTTGCAGCATCTCGCGCCAATAGCGTTGAATATCGGCCAACGCCTGGCTCACCACTGCAGGCTGTAAAAAGCGCCGGATCACGGGCAGCACCGTCTTCTTGTTGATGATCTGCGTGCCCGCGGGGTCAAACTTGTCGTTCTCCGGGTTTTCGTGATAACCCAGCACAAAAATCACCTGCCGGGTTTCGCCCGGCTCCAGGCGCACGCGCACATGGTGCGAGCCCATCGGCTGCCAGCCCATCGCCAGCGACTGGCGCGCCTTCCCCTCTTCCACCGCCGCGGGCGCATCCCAGCCGCGGTACGGGCCTAAGAAATCATCGCGCTGGGTGTCAAATCCCGCCAGCGGCTCCGAGCAGGCAAAGTAGGCAAAATGGTCGCGCCGCTCGCGATACTCAGACTTGTGGTAAATGATCCCATCCACCACTTCCACTTCACCGATGGAGTAATTGCGCTGGAAGTTGTTAGCGTCGTCAAATGCGTCCCACAGGCAAAATTCCACCGCTGAAAACAGCGAAAGGTTGGCCGCCGTGTCCCGCCGGTTGGTCAGGTGGACCTGCCACACTTCCAAATCTTGCCCCAGGGGCACAAAATAGGTCGTCTCGCAGGCGATCCCCTTGCGCTCCGAGGCGATGCGGGTGTAGCCCAGGCCGTGGCGGCAGGTGTAGGCATCCAACGGGGTGCGCGTGGGCTGCCAGGAGGGCGACCAGAAATCCGGCTGGGGGGCGTCGTCATCGCGCAGGTACACATAGCGCCCGTTGCCGTCCAAAGGCGCGTTGTTATAGCGGAAGCGGGTCAGCCGCCGCAGGCGCGCATCTTTATAAAATGAATAGCCCCCCGCTGTGTTAGAAATAATACCAAAGTAGGATTCGGTGCCCAAATAATTGATCCACGGCAGCGGCGTATCCGGCCGGGTAATCACATATTCCAAATGCTGATCATCAAAAAAACCGAAACGCATGATCACTCCTTAGAAATGACAAAAGCATTAACAAAGCGCGCGGCTTGTGCCTCCGCGGCCTGGGTGCAGCCCGCCCCCCATGAAGTTCAGCGGATCGCAGCGGCGCAATATTCAAAAGAGGATAGAGGAAGGAGGCCGATCCCCCGAGGCCTCCTTCCGTAATTGCTCCCTTGCGTTACTCTTTCACGGCGCCCATCGAGATGCCGTTGACAATGTAGCGAGAGAACAAGAAGTAGATGATGATGATCGGGATCACCGAGGCCGCCAGGCCCAGGTAGATGGCACCGTATTCCGGGCGGTACACATCCCCGCGCAAGGTTTGGATCAGCATAGGCAAGGTGTACTTTTGCCGTGAGGTGATCAAGATAAAGGCGTTGAAGAAGTTGTTCCAGGCGCCCACAAAAGCAAAGATGCCCATCGTAAACGCGCCCGGCGCCGCAATCGGCAGCATGATGCGGTGGAAGATGCCCAGTTCGCTGGCGCCGTCAATGCGGCCTGCATCGATCAAGTCTTGCAGCACCACCGATTCCAGGTACTGCTTGCCGAAGAACACCGCACCAGCGGAAGCCATGCTGGGCAAAATCAGCGACCAATACGAATCCGCCAGGCCGATCTTGGACATATACTGGTAAAAGCCAATGATCGAAAGCTGCATAGGGATCATCACCAACACCAAAATGCTGTTGTAGAGCAGTTTTCGTCCTCTGAACTTATACACCACCAGACCGTAGGCCGTCATCAGCGAGAAGTACACGCTTACGATCGTAGTCATGGCAGAGATGTAGAAGCTGTTCAAGAACCCGCGCGGCAGATCCAGGCCCTTGCTGAGCAAGATCTTGTAATTGGTGATCATGTATTTGCTCGGCAGCAGGCTGATGCCGTTTTGAATCTCCACCGTGGAACGCGTCCCATTGACAATTAGCAACCAGATCGGCAGAATGACGATGATCAGCAGGACGGTCAGGAAAAGATAGATCAAGAAGCGCTGAATATTGGTAGAAACACGGTAGTTTTTCATCTTTTCCTCCTAGTCCTCTGCCTCTTCAAGATTGGCGTCTTTATCGCGAAGCAGATAGAAGATGACCAGGGAACAGATCGTCGTCATGATGAACACCAACACGCCCACCGAAGCCGCCGCACCGATATGTCCTTTGCTGCTGCGGAACTTCATGTACATCAGGATGTTGTTGGTCAAAATGGAGTTCGCCGGACTACCGCGCCCATCGGTCAGCAGCATGGGGATGTCAAACATCTGCATACCGCCCACCAGCGAAGTAACCAGAATGTAGATGGTCACCGGCTTGATCAGCGGCAACGTGATGTAGCGGAACATCTGGAAAGAGGTTGCGCCATCCACCAGGGCAGCTTCATACACTTGCACCGAAATGGAGGTCATCCCCGCCATCAGAATAATCGTTGTCTGGCCGAACCACATCCACCATTGAATGAAAACCACCAAAGCGCGGGCCACCGTGGGGTTGCGCAGATAATCAATCGCCTCAGGGATAAAGCCAGCGCGCACCATGAATTGGTTCACCGGCCCGTAGAACGAGAACAAACTAAAAAACAGGGCCGCGATGGCCGCTGGCATGAGCAAATTGGGCAAATAGAACAGCATCCGCCAGATCCCCACGGCCTTTAATTTTAGCCGGGTACTGGTGAACCACACGGATAAAAGCAAGGCAATGCCGAGCTGCGGGATGAAGTTCAAAATCCACAGCATCCAGGTGTTCTTGACCGCGGTCATGAACACGTTGTCCGCGAATAAACGCTTGAAATTGGCCAGGCCAATAAAATTGGATTTGGCCGACATCAGGGTCGTATCAGTAAAGCTCAGGGCAATGGTGTTGTAAACGGGGTACAGACCAAAAACCAAAAACCCAACGATAAAGGGTGCAACAAAAAAGTACCCGTAATTAAAGCGACTCTTCTTTGGACGGTTCATCGTGCCTCCCGTTGTAGACTGAGTCAGTGCATTGCTGCACTGACTCAGTCTTGTCAAAACGTTCAGATTATTCGGGAATGATCAGTTCAGGGAACTCGTTGCGGACCGCGTCTTTCCACAGTTTCCACATCTCATCCAGAGTGATCTTGCCGTCCAGATAAGAGTTCAACGGGTCGTTCAGAGCGCGCTGAATGGCATCGTCGGAGCCTTGCATCAGTTTGGCGCTGACGGAGGGGGCCGCCTCGGCGAAACCGCCGTAGGAGTTCTGGCCGCCCAGGAACTTGCTCATTTCAGAGTCATCAAAGGAAGCGGTGATGGCCCTCACAACCTTCTGGCTGGACACGAAGTCGCCAGCGGCCTGTTGCTGATCGTCCGGCACGGTGGGATCAATGGCTTTCAGGAATTCATTGGTGTACACGCCCGTGGCCCAGTTGGTGAGGTTTTCCTCATCCAGGGTGCAGAAGCGCACGAACTCGGTGGCCAGATCCATCTTCTTGGTTTCTTTCATCACACCCAACCAGGTGCCGCCCCACTGATAGGGGAGCGGGCCAGTGATGACCGCCCAGTCGCCGGTGGTGTCTTTGGTGCCGTCAGCCGATTTGGCATGGGGGGCCAACACGTAGGGCAGACCCCAGGTGGGCAGGAAGTAGGAGAAGATCTGCTTGGGGTTGCCGTTGGCATCCACCAGGGTGTCATTCATACCCGCGAACCAACCCTCTTGCCACTGGGTGGCTTTGGCTTCGTAACCGTTGTCGCGGAACAGCTTGGCGGTGGCAACCATCTTCTCGACCATCGGATCAACCGTCAGGGTGTCGTCCACAACCCAGGGTTTCTCGCGGTTGGCATAGAACAGGTTCATGAAATCGCCGTTGGAGGCAACCATGTAGGTGTTGCCGTTGGACTTCTGCTTGACCACTTCGGCCGCGGCAGTGTACTTGTCCATGTCACCCAGGATCTCCTGGATCTGGGCGGGATCATCGGTGCCGAAATATTCTTTGGCCAGGCTGCGGCGATAGAAGAGCGCGCCGGGGGTCGCCTGATAGGCATAGGCCTTGGTCACGCCGTCCGCCGTGCCAACGTCGGTCACGAAGGGATAGGTCTCAGCAGCTTTGGCATCGTCGAGCAGGCTGCCGAGGTCAGCCAGGAAATCGCTTTCCACATAGCTCTTCACGAAGGCGGCTTCCAGAGCCACAACATCGGGAACCTGGTCGGTGCCGAGGGTGGCCATGAGCTTAGTCTGGTACTCGCCGTTGGTCATGGGGATCATGGTGTAGACCACGTCCACATCGGGGTGCTTGGCTTCGAAGGCGATGGCCATGGTGAGGATTTCATTGGTGAAAGACCACACATTCAGGACGGTCTTTTCGGTCGCAGCCGGAGCGGCCGGGGCAGCGGCGGGTTCAGTCGCAGCCGGGGCAGCCGGTTCAGCCGGGGCGGCCGGTTCGGCCGGGGCGGGGGTCGCCGCGGGGGCGCAGGCGGCCAGCATCATGCTGACCAGGATCAAAATGGACATCAACTTCAGGGCAGACTTACGCATTGCAGTTCTCCTTATAGAAATTGAGTTTGATTGGGGGCTGCTGAAGTTGTCCTTCGCTTGACATACCCGAAAAAAAAAGGTATGTTAACTTCATGCAGCTCCTTGAGTGACGCACTCAACGGTTCTGCGGGGCGGTTTGCGGGCGGCAGACCGCTCCTCCTTTTAAACGCCAGCTACCGGCGTTCTGGATGGGGATGGGGGTATTTTCGCTTCTGCGCTCCTCCTGTTTAGGGTTCCTGGTCTGTCGTTATTTGCTCCTGGGCCGGGAGGCACATTAATGAAAGAGGCCCAGGCTGGTGCCGCACGATTCGCGCACCATCAGCTCCGCCGGAAGCACCAGGTGACAAACTTCCGGCGAGGGATTTTCGATACGATCAATCAGCGTTTCCACAGCCAGCGCGCCCATACGCTGCGTGGGTTGGCGCACGGTGGTCAGCGGGGGCACAGTGTGCGCCGCAGCCGGTATATCATCAAAACCCACCAACGAAATATCCTGCGGAACCCGCAGACCGGCTTCCGTCAGGGCGCGCAGCGCGCCGATGGCCATCATGTCCGAAGCCGCAAAGACAGCGTCAGGGCGGGCGCGCAGCAACTGGCGCATGGCGATGTAGCCGCCCATCTCGGTAAAGTCGCCCTCGGCCACCAGCTCCGGCAAAATCGGCAGCCCGCGCTCGCGCAAGGCCGTCTGATAACCCTGCAGCCGGTCAATGCCGCCGATCATGTTCTGCGGGCCGGTGATGGTGGCCACGCGGCGGCGGCCCAAACGCAGCAGATGCAGCACAGCCTGACGTGAGGATTGGGCGTTGTCCACATCCACATAGCAGGTTTGCTCGCGGGAAGGATTGCGGCCGATCAGCACGAAAGGCAGCCGCCCATCTCCTAACGCTTCGATGATAGGATCATCGGTCAGCATAGAGGCCACAATCACACCGTCCAGCAGGCCGTTGTAGAAGATCTTGGAAATGGTGCGGCGCTCATACTCCGGCTCAGCCAACCACAGCATCACCGAGTAGTCACAGGCATTGCAGGCGCTGGACACGCCCTGGATGAGCATCGGGAAAAAGGGATCTGTGAAGATGGTGGAGACACCCATCGGGATCACCAACCCCAAAACCCGCGTATGCCCGGCAGCCAAACCGCGTGCCGCCAAATTGGGTTGAAAATTGAGGGTTTGCAGCACCGTCATCACCCGTTCCCGCGTGGCCGCCCGCACCGCATGATCGCCGTTAATGACGCGCGAAACGGTGGAGCGGGAAGTGCCGGATAGAGCGGCAATATCTTCGAGGGTAAGGGGCATGAACGGGGTTTCTCCTGAGAGCGCTCCCATTCCAGCGGGCGATGCAAGCCGTTTTGAAGGGACTGCGGTGACCAATTGAGAAATTTGGGATTTTTTGGGAGCGCTCTCATACTATAGCGCGTTTCAAAGGGAATGTCAAGCAGTTTATCTTAAATTTTGTTGCGCGGCGCAACATTCCCCCGCCCTTTCACCAGAAACCCCGCACCCGCCGTACCCAAATCAGAAATCGCTTTGACTTTTCGCTGGTTTTATGACTATAATGGATTTAGGGTTGAATGGATCTTATTTCACTCATCTCAAATCACCTAAGGAGGGCTGCATGGACGAACTGGTCAAATTGGTCAGCAAGAAAACGGGCATCCCCGAAGCCCAGGCCAAAATCGCTGTTGAAACGGTCATGGACTTCCTGAAGAAGAAACTGCCGGCTCCCATCGCCGCGCAATTGGATGCCGTCATCACTGGCGGCGGCGCCCAAAACTTGATGGACGGCCTGGGGGGCATGTTAAACAAACGCTAAGCCCCGCTTTCATGTGGTCTGAACCCAAACAAACCGGAGGAAATCAGAATGACAAAACTGCTGGATATCGAAGGAATTGGCCCCGCTTACGCAAAGAAGTTGGAAGAAGCCGGCATTGGCAGCCTCGAAGCCCTGCTGAGCGCTGGCAAGAAACCCGCCGGGCGCAAGGCCCTGGCGGAAAAAACCGGCATCGCCGACAAATTGATCCTTGAATGGGTCAACCACGCCGACCTGTTTCGCATCAAGGGTGTTGGTTCCGAATATGCGGACTTGTTGGAAGAAGCCGGGGTAGATACCGTTCCCGAACTGGCCAAGCGCGTTCCAGCTAACCTGCTCAAGAAAATGGAAGAAGTGAACGCCCAAAAGAAGCTCGTGCGGCGTCTGCCCACTGAGAGCATGGTCAAAGACTGGGTCGCCCAGGCGGCTGCCCTCCCGCGGGAAATCGAATACTAATTTTTGCACTGCTCAACAGCCTATCTTCGGGCCGCCCAGGCGCTCCGGTCATCCGGTTTGCTTGTGCGGCCCGTTCTGTTTCAATATAAGGAGAATGAAATGCTCAAAGAATTTAAGGCTTTCATCCTGCGCGGCAACGTCCTCGACCTGGCCGTGGCCGTCATCATCGGCGGCGCCTTCGGCAAGATCATCACCTCCCTGGTGAATGATGTGATTATGCCCCCCATCGGCATGCTCCTCGGCAAAATGGATTTCAGCAACCTCTTCTGGGCGCTGGACGGCGGCAGCTACGCCAGCCTCAAAGCTGCCGAAGAAGCCGGTGCGCCTCTGTTAAAATACGGCCTGTTTATCAACAACATCATCGATTTCCTCCTGGTAGCCCTGATCATCTTCCTGGTCATCCGCGCAGCCAACGCCGTCATTCCCAAGAAGGCCGAAGAAATCGCGGCCCCCACCACCAAAGAGTGCCCCTACTGCCTCAGCACCATCCCCCTCAAGGCCACCCGCTGCCCACACTGCACCTCGCAGCTGTAGCCTCTTACGGATCATCCTTCAAAAAGCTCCTTGCGGCTCTCCAGCCCAGGGAGTTTTTCTTTTTCGTGTAAAATGAAAAGACTATCCCATCCCCTCACGAGGAAACCTATGGACCCCACCTGGGTGCAGTATTACGACGCGTTCTATTCGTTCAAAAATTATGCAAAAGAGTCTCAAGACCTCATCCAGCTCATCCAGCCCCACCTGCAAAGCGACGGAAAACGCTGGTTGGATGTAGCCTGCGGCACAGGCAAACACATTGAATGGCTGGCCCGCGAGTTCACCTGCACCGGCCTCGATCTGGAAGACGGTCTATTAGCCGCCGCCCGGCAGCGCAACCCTGGGCTGACCTTCCACCAGGGCGATATGCGCACTTTCAGCCTGCCCGAACGCTTTGACGTTGTCTCCTGCCTGTTCAGCGCCATCGGCCACATGCTCACCCAGGAAGACCTGGAAACCGCCGTGGCCAATATGGCTCGCCACCTGCTCCCTGGCGGAGTTCTGGCGGTGGAGCCCTGGTTCCGTCCTGCCGATTGGCACCCCGGCCGCCCCCACATGATCACCGCCGAGCTGGGCGACGTCAAACTGGTGCGCGCCAACACCAGCCTGCCCCCCGTCAACGAACGCATCACCGTTTTGGATTTCCATTACCTCATCGCCACCCCCCAGGAAACCCAATACCACCGCGAGGCGCTGGAATTGCGCCTGACCGAAGAAGCTGAAATGCGCGCCGCCTTTGAAAAGGCTGGCCTGCAAACCACCTACGAACCGCAAGGCATCACCGGCCGCGGGTTGTGGCTGGGACGGAAGCCGCAATGAAAATCAGCACCCGCCTGAAAGCCGATCTCATCCTGCTGCTGGTCGCCGCCTTGTGGGGCGGCGGGTTCTCCGCCCAGCGGTTGGCCAGCGAACATCTCGGCCCCTTCCTGTTCAACGCCGCCCGTCTGGCGTTGGGGGCACTGCTGCTGCTGCCCTTTGCCCTGCGCGCCGGCGGGCTGCGCAAAAGTCAATGGAAGCTCACCGCCGCCGCCGGAACCATGCTGTTTGCCGCCAGCGCCTTTCAGCAGGCGGGCGTCACAACCACTACAGCCGGAAACGCGGGCTTTCTCACCGGCTTGTACGTGGTCTTCACCCCTATGCTGCTCAGCCTGGTGTGGCGCCGCCGGATTGCCCCGGCCGTATGGGCGGCCGCGGGCCTTTCGGTGGTGGGCATCTACTTGCTCAGCACTGCCGGACGGTTCGTCCCCAATGCGGGCGACGCATTGGTGCTGGTGGGGGCCGTCTTCTGGGCCTTGCATGTCATCATCGTCGGTCGCGCCGCCGAATCCCTGCCGGTGATCCCCTTTGCCGTGGGGCAGTACGGCGTGGCCGCCGTTTTCAATCTGATCATCGGCCTGATCCTTGAACGCGGCCAGTTGGGCGGCCTGATCCCTGCCTTTGGCCCCATCCTTTACACCGGCATCTTCTCCATCGCCATCGGCTTCACCCTGCAAGTCATGGCCCAGCGCCACGCCCCGCCCACAGATGCCGCCATCATCCTCAGCACCGAAGCCGTCTTTGCCGCCCTGTTCGGCTTCCTCATCCTCAGCGAACGGCTGACCCCCTTCCAATTGGTTGGCTGCGTCTTCATCATGGGGGCCATTCTCCTGGCGCAGGTGGGCAGCCCCACAGCAGCCCCAGCCGAAAGCACCCCACCCGCGTAAAGCCCACCGGCACAGGCAGAAGCACAGCCTGTGCCGGTTTCTTTTTAAGCGTGCCTCTGTTTCCGTCTCACGATCGTCAGGGGATGCACGCCCAGGTCAATGGATGCAATTAACGAATTGGGTTGAATGAATACGGGTGGTATGTGTTATAATACATAAGATAATTATGATTATCATAATTTAGATTTCTTTATGATCGTTTCGCCTTTGTGATGGAGGCTTCTATGTTCGTGAACCGCGTGGCGGAACTTGAATTACTAAAAAAACGCTATGCATCCGGTAAAGCGGAGTTCTTCGTCCTCTACGGCCGAAGGCGGGTTGGCAAAACCGAATTGCTGGCGCGTTTTTGTGAAAACAAGCGGGCCATTTTCTTCGTCTCGGACTTAGGTTCGGAGGTCTCCCTTCGCACGGCGCTGTCCGCTGCGGTCAATACCGTTTTGTTTGGCCCTCACCAGATGAATGCTGTGTATTCAAGCTGGGAAGATCTGTTCCTTGCCCTCGCCCAGGCTGCTCAAACCGAACGGCTGGTAGTTGTCTTGGACGAATTCCCATACCTGGTGACAGCTCACCCCCCTCTTGCTACCATCCTTCAGCGCGTCTGGGACCAGACTTTAAAAAACAGCCAGATCATGCTGATCCTTTGCGGCTCTTACATTGGCATGATGGAAGCTGCCGTCTTGGGATATCAGTCGCCCCTGTACGGCAGGAGAACAGCGCAGTATCTGCTGGAACCGTTGCGGTTTCAAGATGCCCGGCTGTTTTTCTCATCCTATGATGCCGCCGATCAGGTTCGCGCCTATGCAATTTATGGCGGCACCCCGGCTTATCTGCACACCCTTCAACCCCAGCAGTCTCTGAGTGAAAATATTCTGGATGGAATCCTCAGCCGAGGGTCATTCTTATATGACGAAGTGCGTTTTGTGCTCCAACAAGAACTGCGAGAGCCGCGCAATTACTTCGCCATTCTGCAGGCCATCGCGGCGGGAAATACCCGCTTAAATGAAATTAAACAGGCCACCGGTATTGAAGGCGCGACCGCGTATCTGGATACGCTGCAGCAGCTTCACCTGGTGGAACGTGTTGTTCCAGTGACAGAAACACAGCCGCATAAGAGCCGCCGGGGAATCTACCGCCTCAAAGATCATTACCTGCGTTTTTGGTTTCGATATGTTCACCCCAACCGCTCGCAGCTTGAACGTGGCGGGGCGCAAATGATCCTGGAAAATCAAGTGATCCCGGAAATTGACCATTTCACCAGCTTGACCTTTGAGGAGGTATGCCGGCAATCCTTCTGGCGGGCCGGAATATCTGGGAAATTACCCTTTGTTCCGACCCAGGTTGGAAATTGGTGGAATGCGAATGAAGAGGTGGACGTTGTCGTACTTGGGGAGACGGATGCCGTCCTGGCGGAATGCAAATGGACGAGCAGGCCTATCGGGGTGGATATTCTGGCAGAACTGGAGCGAAAGTCAATCCGGGTCAGGCCTGAGTTGGAAAACCGTCAAATCCGTTTGGCGCTGTGCGCTCGTTCTGGATTTACCCCCCAGCTGATGGAAGCCGTAGCGGCCCGGACGGACGTGATGCTTTTCGATCTAACCGACATCATCGGATAAAACCCAGTCGTCACGGCTCAAACCGCAGGAAAATATCCGTGTTCTATTGAGAACTTAACGAATCGATAAAAGGCTGCACCACCTCCAAAAACGCCTGGGGACATTCCTCCTGGGGCACATGCCCGCAGGCCGAAAAAACCGCCAGCCCCGCCCCGGGGATCTCCTCCGCCAGCCGCAGACTGTCGGCCGTGGGTACAATCTGGTCATCGTCCCCCGTCACCACCAGCACAGGCAGGGTCAGCTCGCCCAAGCGCACCGCCAACCCGTGCGGGCCGTTGGCCTTGGTCAGCTCCCACAGCGCCCGATCCCAATTTTCTGCGCGCAGCGGCTTGCGGTAGCCTTCTAAAATCTCCGGCGTCAGGCGGCTGGGGTCGTGCCAGGCGCTGCGGATAAAGACATCCCCTGGCTCGCCCGCGATGGAGCGGGTGAACACCGGCCCCCAGCGGTTGAGCTGGGGCGAATTCAACAGCGGTCCCAACCGGCTGAAGCGGCTGCCCTCGCTGTACACAGCCGCATCCACCAACACCAGCCCCGCCACGCGCTGCGGTGCACGTAAAGCCGCCTGCAGCGCCACAGTTCCGCCCGCCGAATGGCCCACCAACACCGCCTTTTCCACCCCCAGTGCGTCCATCAGCCCGGTGAGCAGGCTCACCTGCGATCCCAGGCTGTACGGCGATTCCCCGTTCCACTCGCCGGGCATAGGCCGCTGGGTCAGGCCAAAGGCTGGGCGGTCGTAGGCGATCACCCGCGCCCCCTCCTCCAGCGGAGCGATCACCTCGCGCCACGAAAACACGCTGGCCCCAAAGCCGTGCAGCAAAATCACCACCGGCTGCCCTTCACCAGCTTCTTTATAATGCACCCGCAGGCCGTTCACGGTGACAAAGCGGCTGTCCGCCTCTGCCAGCTCTGCCGCGGGCAGGGTATCTTCCAAGGGCGGCAGCGGAATCAACATGGGCAGCGCCAGCACTGCCAATGCCAGGGCCGCCAGCACCGCTCCGATGACTTTCAAAGCCTTCACGGCTGTCCTCCGATCTCCGCCAGCAGGTCAATCACCGCCTGAGCGGCTTGCTCCTGCTGCGCCTCCGCCGAAATCTGCGCTGTGCCGTCCCCCGGCTGAACGCCGTAGCTGCCAAATTGGGCGTGGTTCCCACCGGCGATTTCCACCCAGCGCGTCCCTTGGGGCAGGCGCGCTGCCGACCCCAACACCGTCTGCCGGTCGGCCACCCCATCCTCCGAGGCGTACACCGAAAGCACCTGCCCGCCCCAATCTACCAGCGAGCTGGATTCCGCCGGGTAAGCTGCCCAAAACACCAGTCCCCGCACCCGCAGCGGGTTTTGCAGCACATATTCCGCCGCCATCGCCCCGCCCAGCGAATGCCCGCCGATCACCCATTGGCCCACCTCGGGGTAAGCCGAAAAAACGGCGTCGGCTCGGTTGGGGGCCGTCACAGCCAGCGATAGGGGCATGCGCACCACCACGGCGGGGTAGCCTGCCGCTGCGATGCGGCGCAGCACCGGCGCATAGGAACGGTAATCCACGCGCCCGCCGGGGTAAAAGATAAAGCCCACAGGTTGGGGTTCCTTTTCGGGGGCAAACAGGAGCCAATGCTGTCCCTCGCTCACGCGCACCCCCGCCCCGTTTTGCAGGGCGGCCTCGGCCTGGGCGTCGGGGCCAAGGGGCGTGGCCGCCCAAAAAGCAAAACCCAACATCCCCACCAGCAGTCCCAACACCAACAAGCGAACCCCGATGCGCAGCAATCTGCGAATTTTTCCATTCATGATCACAACGTCCTTTCCAAAAGGATAGCCTCATTCTAGAAGAATCTGCCCCATTCCACAAGCACATCACCCGCCAGGCCTATACGCGCGCAGCCATTGGACTTGCCGCCGTTTTGTTGTACAATACGGAACAAAGGGGGCAAGCACGCAGCCAAATGCGGTCGAGAACGCGGTCATCAGGAGGTGAAACCCATGAGCCTGTATCAACAATTTGCCAAAGTGTATGCCAGCGGCTACCGCGGCTATTCACAGACCATGGCAGAGCTTCTGCCGGCGGTCATCAGCCACTATCACCTCGCCTCAGGCGGCCGCCTGCTGGATATCGCCTGCGGAGAGGGCAGTTTCGCCGTAGCCGCCGCCCAGCAAGGCTGGCAGGTGGTGGGGGTGGACCAATCCTGCGATATGCTCGATCTGGCCCGCGCTCATGCCGTGGAGGCCGGGGTCAGCGCCGAATTTTCCTGCATGGACATGCGCGAGCTGGATTTTTCCGGCCAGTTTGACCTGGCCACCTGCTGGTACGACAGTCTCAACTATCTGCTCACCGCCGAAGACCTCGGCAAAACCTTTAAGGGCGTGGCACGCGCGCTCAAACCCGGCGGGCACTTCCTCTTTGACATGAACACCGTCTACGGTCTGGCGGTCAGCTGGCCGCGCCAGCCCAATGCCGTGCGCCAGGACACCCCCGACCTGATGGAAATCCACCAGACCCGCTACGACCACGAGGCGCAGATCGCCTCAGTGCGCATTGTGGCCTTCCTGCGCAAAGGCGACCTGTGGGAACGCATGGAAGAGGTGCATCAGGAAAAAGCCTATCCGGTCAGCATCGTGCAGGCCCTGCTAGAGGCTGCCGGTTTTGAAGTGGCCGCCACATTGGGCAACCTGCGCGAATTCATCCCCCTTCAGCTCGACAGCCCGCGCATGTGGTGGCTGGCGCGCAAAATTGCCTGAGCCTGCCCCTGAAAACCAAAGCCCAGAGGCCGCGCGGCCTCTGGGCTTTTTTTGCGTTCTCGGCTCTACGAGCGAGCGTGGATATAAACCATCGGCGCGAATTTCTTCTCTTCCACCGGCAGCACGTCCACCAGCTCATATTGGCGCGAGCCTAACCCCAGGGCTTCACCGTATTCCACCACCTTGTAGGGGTCTTTCATCGGCCCATGCATCCAGGTGAAGGGGTGGCCGTCGTTGGGGATGACTTCCATGCTGGTGGGCACGTTTTCAACAATCAGGCGCGACTGAGCGATCACATCCAGCGTGGCCTGATCCAACGCCACAATGTCGTCTGAGCCAAAGATGCCTGCATCCGGCAAAATGGGCATGCTGGTGAAGCCAAAGCAGTCGCACACCGGCGTCATGTGCGTGGCCAGGTTCAGGTGAACGGCTTTGCCAGGGTCAAAGGTGCCCAACACGATGCTGGTGGAGATGGCGCAGGCTTCCTGGAAGGCCCAGAAGTTGGCCGGGTTAATCTTCCAGCTGCCCTCCGGAGCTACCTTCAAACAGCGCCCGCACTGGTTACAGGGTTCATAATGCAAATGCAGGTTCCCCGGCGAATGGCGGTCTTCCACAATGGCCCCGTGCGGGCAAGAGTCGATGATGCGCTGGCGCGTTTCGGCGTCGGGGCACAGTTCTGGGAACCAGTACGGATCCACGTGATGGGTGTCGTGCATCAGACCGCGCGTGCCGCCCACCATGCAGCCCAGGGCCAGGTTCTTGAAGGCTGCCCCAAAAGAGCAGCTGGGATGGCCCTTGACATGCGCAAAGTTAACCAGGAAGGACGCATCCTGAATCATGCCGCCCAGCTTCCACTCTTTCATGTTTTTGTATTCATGGAAGTAAGAGACATAGTAGTTATCTTTCAGCCCGCCCACGGGGTACACCGGGCAGCCGAGGGTCTCGCTGGCATAGCCGCGTTTTTCGGCGCCGGCAGCGTCCCAATCCACATCCACCACGAACGGCTTGCCGCCCCCATCCTTAATCGCCTGCACCACTTTGCGCACAAACACCGGATGGATCACCGAATAACTTAAATTATTGCCCACATGCATCTTAATGGCCACCAGCTCATCCTTCACCCGGTCGCGTAAATGCAGCGCGTCGAGGATGAGATCCAGCTTGGCGGGCAGAGTCTCTGCGGCGTCTAAACGCGCCTGGCGAGGCGAACCCCAATACACTTTACTGGTCATCTTTATTCTCCTGAATGGTTTCAACCGGCGGTGGTTCTGGCAGCAGCGCACGCGCGCGCAGCCAGATGGAATCAAACATGTCGCGGGTCAAGCGCCCCGTCTGCGTGTTTTGACGGCTGGGGTGATACGAAGCCAGCAGCCAGGGGAACCCAGCGGGCGCATCGTAAAACACCCCGTGGCCAAACGCTGCCCCCGTCAGCGGCAGCCCATCCTGGCGCAGCATGTCCACCAGGTGATCAAAAGCGATCTTGCCCAAGGTCACAATCCCGTGCACCTGGCGCAGCAGCCCCATCTCCGCCCGCAGATAGGGCAAACAGGTGCGGATCTCCGTGGGGGTGGGTTTGTTGTCCGGCGGTGCGCAGCGCGCCACAGCGGTGATGAAGACCCCGCGCAGCGCCAGCCCGTCCCCGCGGCCCAGCGAGACGGGTCGGTTGGCAAATCCCGCTCGGTGCAAAGCCGCATACAGAAATTCACCCGAGGCGTCCCCGGTGAACATGCGCCCAGTGCGGTTGGAGCCGTGCGCCCCTGGGGCCAGGCCCACAATTAGCAGCTGCGCCTGCGGGTCACCAAAGCCGGGCACCCCCCGCCCCCAATAGGTCTCCTCACGAAAAGCGCGCCGCTTCACCCGCGCCACCTCTTCGCGCCAGCTCACCAGGCGCGGGCACAGGCGGCAGGCTTCAATTTCGGCTTCCAGGGCGGCCAGAGCGGATGCAGGCGAGGCTGAGTTCAAGGGTTGGTTTCTCCAACGAAGGGGTAAGGGCTATTTTACCAGATTTTCTCGCCTTGCTTCCGGCGCATCAATTTAGACTATTTCAGGGTGAATAGCTGTAAAATTCCTGATATAATCGGGGGCATGAAATACCACATCTGGACCGAAGGTTGTCAAATGAATGTGGCCGACTCCCAGCGAGTCGGTTCTGCGCTGGAGCACATGGGCTACCAGATGACCGAACGCGCGTCGGAAGCTGACGTGATCATTCTCAACACCTGCGTGGTGCGCCAAAGCGCAGAAGACAAAGCCTACGGCCGCCTCAGCTCCCTCCAGCCGCTCAAAAAACGCAACCCCCATCTGGTGATTAACCTCATGGGCTGTCTGGTGGGCGTGCGCAGCACCGAACGGCTGCAAAAGCGCTTCCCCTATGTAGACGTATTCTCGCCGCCCTCCGACCCCCGTCCCCTGGTGGCCTTCTTAAACCAGCGCGACGGACGCGAGGAAAGCCTGGCTGAGGTGGAAGGCCGTTTTGCCCAGCAGGATGAAGAGCTGATCCTGCCGGTGCATGAGCGCGGACAGTTGGTTTCGGCCTACATCCCCGTGGTGTACGGCTGTTCCCATGCCTGTACCTACTGCATCATCCCCTACCGCCGCGGTGTTGAGAAATCCCGCCCGCCCGAAGAAATTATGAGCGAGGCGCGCGCCCTGGTGGCCCAGGGTGTGCGTGAAATCACCCTGCTGGGGCAAATTGTGGACCGCTACGGCAAAGATGAACCTGCCTACCCCACCCTGGCGGGCATGCTCACCCGCCTCAGCGCCCTGGACGGACTGGAGCGCATCCGTTTTCTCACCTCGCACCCCAACTGGATGAACGATGCTCTGCTGGATGCGGTGGCCTCCCTGCCCAAGGTCATGCCCCACATCGAAGTGCCCTGTCAGGCCGGAGATGATCAGGTGTTGGCCAACATGAAGCGCGGCTACAGCGTGGAAACCTACCGCCGCCTGGTGGAAAACATCCGCGCGCGCATCCCGGGCGTATCCATCGCCACGGATATCATCGTCGGCTTCCCCGGCGAAACCGAAGCCCAATTCCAAAATACTTACGACCTGCTGGCCGACCTGAAGCTGGATGTAGCCCATCTGGCGCGCTATTCTCCGCGCGAAGGCACAGTTTCGGCTCGGCGCATGGCAGATGACGTGCCCGACGAAGAGAAATGGCGCCGCTTCCGCGCGCTGGAAAGCCTGCAAGAGGGTATCGCCGCCGAAATCCACGCCCGCTATCTGGGCACGGAGACGCCAGTCTTGTTTGAAGAGAAGGTAAAAAAGCGCTGGCGCGGGCGCACCCCCACCAACAAACTGGTCTTTGTGGAGACCGAAGCGGATTTGCGCGGCCAGGTGCGGCCGGTGAAGATCAACTGGACCGGTCCCTGGTCCATGATCGGCGAACTGGCTTGATCCATCCCCTGCCCTACCCATGCTTGCCCGCTGGAGAGTCCTCCGGCGGGTTTTTGCTTCCATCCCCCAGCGCCCGGTCAAAGAACGCCGCCAGCCGCTCGGCCAGCATGCGCAGATTGGCCGGTTTGTAAATGCCGTGGCCCTCATCCGCAAATTCCAGCATCTCAAACGGCACACCGCAGGCCTGCAGCCGCGCCGTCACCTGGCGCACATGCTCGGGGGTCACATTCGGATCGCGTGCGCCCTGCACAATCAGGAGCGGCACGCGGATGCGTTCAACAAAATGGATCGGAGAACGCTCCGCATAGCGCTGGGGAACCTGCTCCGGCGTGCCGCCCATCATCTCGGCCGTCAGCGGGCGCAGATCGGGGCGGGTGGTTTCATAGTCCACCACCAGATCCGTCATCCCGCAAATGGGGGCTGCCGCCCCAATCACCTCAGGACCGTAATGAGTCACCAGATGCCAGGCCGAATAGCCCCCAAAAGACGTGCCTGTCACGCCCACACGCCCCGGATCGGCCAGCCCCGCGGAGATCAACGCCCGCGCCGCGCAGGCCAGATCCTCCTGCTCCCGGCCCCCCCAGCCGTCCTCTTTGATGCGGTCGCGGAAATCCACCCCAAAGCCGGTGCTTCCGCGGTAATTGACCGCCAGCACGTTAAAGCCGCAGCGGACGTAATACTGCAGTTCGGCCGTCAGCCGGTCTTCCATGTGCATCGAGGGGCCGCCGTGCACGCGCAGAATGGCTCGACGGCGGTTGGGCGCGGCCCGCAGCAACCAGCCCTGAATCTCCAGTCCGTCGCTGGAGAGAAAACGAAAATCCTCGGCGCGGGTCAGATCTGAGCTGCGCAGCACGCTGCGCTCCCACGGGTCGCTGAGCGGCGCAGGCCGCGGCAGCTGATCGGGCGTTTCGTTCAGCTGCACCAGTTGATCCGGCAGGTGGGCGGCGTACTGCACCCCCACCCAGGCCCCGTGCGCCGCCCGCCCCAAAGCCAGCCAGTTGCCTTCCAACCGCGGCAAAGCCTGTTCCTCCCCGCTGTCCAGATCTAAAAACGAAGGGCAGCGCACCGACTGGCGCACGTCGTTAATCACCACCAGCCCGTCCGGCGAGGCCCAGGCGCTTTCAATGTTGCGCTGCGGGTCATCCACCCACCAGCGCAGTTCCTCCGTCTCCAGGTTCCACACCGCCAGGCGCGTATAGCGCCGGGGGTCCCCAGGGCGCGCCTCAGATTGGATCAAAATCCGCCGCCCGTCGGGCATCCAACGTGCAAAGGTTTTCACATCGTCGCCAAAGTTGGCCGCCTCGCGAACCTGGCCGGTGCGCAGATCGTGGAGCATAAATTGACGCCCGGCCACATGCCGTTCGCGCAGCGGGTAAAGCACATGCGTGCCCTGGGCGTTGGGAACCGGCTCGATCCACATGGCGCGGTGCGGGCGGGCCAAAACCTCGCGCTTGCCGGTGTGCAGGTCATGGCGAAACACCCAGGCACTGTCCAGGGCGGCATCCCGCTCAAAATCGTAATTGGCCGAATAAAACAAATACCGCCCGTCTGCGCTCAGCGCCCCGCCGCGCAAAAAATACGGCGGGTGCGGCTCAGTCAGCGGCTCCAGGCGCTGCGGCTTGTTCAAATACACACGGTACAGACCGCGGCGTTCATCCCCCGCCCGATCTTCAGCCACCAGCACCGCCCGAGAATCCGTGCTCCAACTGGCCAGCAAGGTGGCCTCCGGGGTGTGCGTCAGCGGGCGCGGCGGATGGCTGCCGTCCGCCGGAACCACAAACACATCCTGGTTTTCGTGCCGGCGCAGCCATTCAAAGGCCACCCAGCGCCCGTCCGGGGAAAGCAGGGCGCGCCGGATGGACGGCAAGGCCAACACTTGCGCAAGATAGTCCGAAAAGGTATGCATCAGAGCTCCTGCCGATTGTATCAGCTTTCCTTTCTTCCGGTACAATGGTAGCAAAGCGAGTCAAACCCCTGGAGGTCACCATGCGCAAAACCTTATACCGTATCACCGGCGTCGCCCTCATCATTGCCACCGTCTTAGGTCTGGCAGTCAGCCTGACCGGGCTGGTGGGGCTGTGGCGGGTACAGCCCAAAGTCACCGCGCAGTTGCAAGACAGCGTGGATCTGCTGCAGCGCAGCGCCCAGGCCACCGCCGAACTGCTGGTGGTGGTGGACGGCTCTCTGGAGCAGGTGGAGAAAAATGTGGTGCTGATGAAATCCGCCGTGGATAATGTGGCCGCCTCGCTGGACGGCACGGCCGCCGTCACCCGCACGGTAGGCACCACGGTGGGCACCGATCTGGTCAAGGTCATCCGCGACACGCAAAACTCCCTGCTGGCCGTGGGGGCAGGTGCGCGCCTGGTGGATGACACCCTTGCCGTCGTTTCCGCTTTCCCCCTCATCGGCGCGCGCTACAAACCCGAACAGCCCCTGCAGACCAGCATTCAGGATGTCTCCGCCAGCCTGGAGCCGATGCCCGCTTCCCTGCTGAACGTGCAGAAGGGCTTCGAAAACACCGCGGTGAGCTTTGAAAGCCTGAAAGGCAATGTGTCAGAATTGGGCAAGAGCGTGGAAGGGATTGAAGCCAGCCTGAACAGCGCTCAGGGCGTGGTAGCGCAGTACCAAAGCATCGTCAGCGACACGCAGAAACAGCTCGACGAGCTGCACGCCGCCCTGCCCGGCGGCGTGCGCGCGGTCACCTGGGTACTCACCGGCCTGCTGCTGTGGCTGTTCATCGCCCAGGCGGGTCTGCTGACCCAGGGTCTGGAATTGCTGCGGCGCGAATAACCCTCCGCGCGGCTTTACGGTAAAAACTCCACCTCCCACAGGT
The DNA here is from genome assembly GCA_029975215.1 of Levilinea sp. Taxonomy (GTDB): domain Bacteria; phylum Chloroflexota; class Anaerolineae; order Anaerolineales; family Anaerolineaceae; genus Levilinea. Next base: position 219,983 of record JARKPO010000046.1, on the reverse strand, counting down.
GGACGTTGGAAATCTCGGCGGCATCCACATCGTTCAGCTCCAGATCCAGCCGCTCAGCCAGGATGCCGCCGGGGAATTCCAGAGTGAGGCCCTTGTTGCCGTCTGTCTGGGCCCCATCCACCGCGAAGCTTTGCGTTTCGCCTCCTGCCGAGGGGTACACCACCGCGCTCAGGTTCACGCGCTCAGCCCCCACAGCCAGCCGCACCCCGCTCAGGCTGCGCGGCACAGTAAAGTGAATTTGCAGCACCAGGGGGTTGGCCCCGCTGGTCTTGGTCAATGTATTCAAATCCCCATCAAACACGTTACCCAGCGGCTCCAGCAGCGGGGGGTGTGTGATCTCCAGCGTCTGCCCGCCCACCGTCAGCGTTTCGCTCACGGGCTCAAACAGTGCATAACGCCGCGCAGCCATCACCGCCTCGATATCTGCGCGGTAGCTCCAGCGCGCCAGCACAAAACCCGGTGAACCGTCGGGGTAATCCAGGCGGGCTGCCACTTGCGGCTCGTTGAACAATTGGCTGTCTCGCAACGTCTCAAATTCAGCCGCAGTACTCACCCACAGAGTCTCACCCAGGGCGGGTTCAATGCGCTGCAGGGCCCATTCCGGCCCGGCGATGCGCACCTCAACCTCCGACAGATCCAGGAAAAACTGGCTGAGCACGTCCACCTGCGAAGCCCACTGAGGAGAAATCGTCAAGCTGCGGCTGGCAGTGGCGCGCTGCGCTTCGGCCACCAGGGGAAAAAGCTGGCGCGCGCCGTACTGCAGTCCGCTTAGACCGTAATCCCGGTACCACAGCGGGCCGCGGGTCACCGCATCCGAAAGCATCACCGATCCGCTGGCGGGCAAGATGACCGCCGTCAGCGCCGCCAACAGCGGGCGGTTAAATGGGCGGTAGCGTTCCAAAAAATCAAAGCTTACACCCAGGCCCAGCGCGGTCACACCCACCCCCGCCGCCGCAGCCGGCAGCAGCGCGCCCGCCGAAGCCCCCGTCACCCAGGCCGCCCCCGGGCTGGCCGCCAGCGCTGCGGCCATCAAAACGCGCTCCGCCGTCCACGGGCCGCGCAGCAAACGCCGCGCCCCCAGCAGGAAAAACGGCAAAAAAGCCAGCGGCACCGGCGCGTACCCCAACATCCTTTGCAGCAGCGGGCCGCTTTGGCTGGGCGCAAACCAGAACCAGGGGTTCAGCGCGCTCAGCACAGCCGCACCCAGCCCCTCCAACCGACCGCCCAGGCTCAGCTCCGGGTCCAGCCAAAACGAGGCCAGCTGCAGCGGCTGCAGGGCTTCGCCCGGGTGGGTCAGGGCAAAGCGCACATAGGGCAGCGCCATAACCGCCGCCAGCCCAGCCCCCACCGCCAGGGTCAACCCCCGCCGCGGCAAGCGCCGCGCCGCCAGCAAAGTCACCGCTGCGGCCAGGATCCCCAGCGGCACCGCCGCCGGAGGGTAAGCGTAGACTCCCAATCCCGCCGCCGCCAACGCGCCCCAATAGGCCCAGCGCTCCCCGCGCAGGGCGCGCTGCCCGGCCCACAAGGCCAGGCCAAAGGCCGAGGACGCCAACGCGTAGGGCCAGGCCGCCCGCGAATGCAGGAACCAGGCCGGGGTCACCGCCAGCAGCCAGGGGATCAGCCACCAGGTACGCAGATCCAGCGCGCCGCGCCAGGCCAGGCTTACCGCCGCCGCCCCCGCCAGACTCACCAGCGCGGTCAGCGCGCGCGCCAGAAACACCGATTTTCCCAATAAAAAGACCGCCAGGAACTGCAAATAGGCCCCCAGGCCCAGCGTGTACTGCCCATCCACGCGGAAGAAGACCGGCAAAAAATCCCCCTCCGGCCCGCGCAGGCCTGTTTTGAGCAAATGCTCCGCCGAAAGGCTGGGCAAGGCCTCCACGGCGGTGAAGCTGACCGGAAAACTGGGCAAAAACAGCAGCACCATCAGGGCACAGAACACCATCCCCAAACGAAAGAGCATCTGCTCGCGGTAAGGCAGGCGGTGTGCGTTCCAGCGCGCCCAGGCAGCCCGCAACCCAGCCGCCCGCCCGCCGCTGCGCCTCGCCTGGCGGCGAATGCGCACGCGGTTGGGGCCGGGTTCAGGGCTTACCAGAATCTCCACCCGCTCCCCCGCGGCGATCTCCACCTCCACCTGCAAAGGTTCGGCGTTTTCGGGCACATCGGCGCGGGTAGGATCAAGGCTCATGCGCTTAATTATACGCGAACCCCCAAAAGATGCAGACTTCTGCACGGCTCAGGCTGCCCCCACAGCAAACCGGCTGGGCGCGATCGCGCCCAGCCGGTCTTCAGCCCACCCCCGCGGGGGCTACTGCGGCAGCAGGGTGGTGGGGTGCGCGCTGCGCACAAAGATCATCGCATCAAAAGCCTCCGCTGGAACCATCTGCAGGCTGTAGAACAGGGGCAAATAGGCATTCCACGCGCTGAAACTGTCGCCGATGGCGCTCACAGCCTGCTTACGGGTCACCAAAGGCCGCAAGGCATCGTTTTCGAGGGCGGCGGACATCTCCAGGCAGGCCGTTTCCATGCCGGCGGCCTGAAAAGCCCGGTTCAGCGCGCTGCGGTTCTTCACCGAGAATTGTTTACGCTCCCCGCTGGCCGCATCCGCGCTGTTGAACGTGCTTTCCAGGAAATCGGCGCCGATGGCGTAGTACTGTGCCCCGTAGGTCTCGCTCAGGCGGCTGCCCATCGAGCGGTACTGGGCCGCGGCGGCGCTTTTCTCAATGTGACCGTTATGCCCGGCGATCATCACCTTGCCGCGCCCCGCCCGCTGTTCAAATTTCAGGATCCAGCTCACTTTTTCAGCCATGTACGTATCCCGCAGCTGCGAATAGTTGCCCTGGCCCGAGCGCAGGGTGGCGTTTTCTTCAATCGAGGCGGCGAACTGATCGGCCAGGTCAAAGGCCTCCTCCGAGCTGGCGGCAATGTAGGCGGCCTTATTGGCCTGCAGATCCGCGCGGATCTTCTGAATGGCCTGCAGCCCGGCCCGCACCTTATCCACCTGCTGGTCAAAAACGGTCTCGTCGTTTAAATCAGCCAGCGCCTGGCGGCAGCCCGCCACCGCGTCGGGGTCCACCTGTTCCAGATAGGCCGTCAACCCGTTGATGTTGTTGTCGTAGCGCTGCATGTCGAACCCGTAAAAATGGATGCGCGCTTCCGGCGCAGCGGCCTGATTGTACTGTCGCATCCATTCGATGAGTTCCGCCATTTCCTGGGTACGGTAGATGGCAAAGCCGATGGCCCGTGCCGCGTCTTCGGCCGTGCCCACGCCCTCCAGCACATAACGGTTCACCACCTGCCCGCCGCCAAAATCGCCTTCGATGGCAAAGGCGCGAAAGCCGTAGCGGGTGACCAGCAGCTCCAGCACCTCACGGCGCAGGCTGACGAACTCGGCATTGCCGTGAGTGGCTTCGCCCATCCCCACCAGGGTCACAGTGTCGGCTATGCGCAGTTCGTCCAACGGCCGAAACGCCCGCCGGGCGTTCTCTGCCGTCACGCGCGGCGTGCAGGCCCCCAACAGCCAGCTGACCAGCAGAGGCAGCATCCAAACCCATCTGAGGTTAAGCTTCACCCAGGTCATTTTTCTCCTTTCGGTACAGGCGGGCTGCGTACAGTGCGCTGGCCAGGTACAGGCTCAGGCTGACCGGCAGGGCGTACACCAGCACTGCGCGGAACAGGGCGAAGGGCGTTTCAAACCAGAAGGCCTGCCAAAAAGCCTCCCCCCGCCGCTCCCACAATCCAGGAGTCAGATAAAAACGGCGCGGCTCAATCAGTGCGCGCACATCCATCGCCCCCGTGGCCGCCACCGCGGTCACAAAAATCATCAAGGACACAGCCAGCGCCAGCCACATGCGCGCCATGCGGCGGTAGCGCTCGGCGCGCGAAAGCGCATCTGAGAAGATATCTGCGCTGCTGTCGGGCGACGTGCACCGGAAATACTGCGCCCCCGAACTGCGCGTGCCGGCCAGATGCTGCCAGCCGCTGTCGGCAAACAGGGTCACGTAGTTGGCAAATTCTTCCTCGCTCCTAAACCTGCGAAAATCCATGCGGATCAACGCTTCCTGCGGGGCAGCCGGGCGAAAATGATAGCCGCCCAGGCGAATCTCGGTCAGTTCCCAGCCCTGGCGGGCCATCTCGCTCAGCCAGGCTTCTTCTTTGGCAAAGTTCAAAAACAATTTGTAGCGGATCATGCGGTTCTCCTCACCCTTCTGCGATGATTTCCTGCGCGCAGGCCACCATATGCTGCATGCGCTCCACATCCATCCGCAGCACCTGCCGGCCCAATTCCGTCAGCCGATATACCTTCCGGCGGCTATCCTCGCTGGCCAGCGGCTCAATCAGCCGCTGCCGCAGCAGGGTTTCAATTGCGCCGTACAGGGTTCCCGCCGCGATGCGCACCTGCCCACCGCTCAGGGTCTCCACCTGCTGCATGATGTGATAACCGTGGGCCGGCTGCACCAGCGCCAGCAGTATGTAGAAATTGACTTCGGATAAGGGTAAATTCTTGTTTCGGTTCATATTCACTTCTTTTGTACAGGCAATCTTTATACAGTATAGCTTTATATCGTTATTCTATATAGTTACTCTGTATATGTCAAGAGCAGCAGCAAAAATAGCTCCCTCGCCAAACCCAAGATTAAAAAACGAGCCGGAGGGGGCCGCCCATGCTATAATGATTCAGGCAATTTTTTGATTCTCCCCTGGGTTTGCAGTACAATGGGGCCGTTTAACGTTTTCGGGAATGGAACCGCGCGCATATGTCCTTTGTCCACCTGCATGTGCATTCCGAATACTCGCTGCTGGACGGCTTCAGTAAACTGAAGCATCTGGTCAGCCATGCCAAAGAAATGGGCATGCCCGCGGTGGCCCTCACCGATCACGGCACCATGTTTGGCGTGGTCGAGTTTTTCAACGCAGCCAAAGCCGCCGGTATCAAACCCATCATTGGGGTGGAATCCTACATGGCCGCGCGCCGCATGACCGACCGCGACTACCGCCAGGATAAAACCTCTTCTCATTTGCTGCTGCTGGCCCAAAACCAGACCGGTTACCAAAACCTGCTCAAAATTGCCAGCGCTGCCCAGTTGGAAGGGTACTACTTCTACCCGCGCATTGACCACGAATTTCTGGCCGCCCACAGCGAAGGGGTCATCGCCACCAGCGGCTGCATGTCCGCCGAGGTGCCGCGCGCCATCCGCGAGGGCGATCTCGAAAAAGCCCAGCGTATGTTGGACTGGTACTACGAAGTTTTTGGCCCCGAGCGTTTCTTCCTGGAACTGCAGGAACACAACATCCCCGAGCTGCGCCAGATCAACCGCACCCTGCTGGATTGGCGCGGCCGTTACAACGCCCGCTATCTGGCCACCAACGACGCCCACTACGTGCGGCGCGAAGATGCCCGCCTGCAGGATATCCTCCTGGCCATCCAGACCGGCGCCCTGCTCTCCGACCCTAGCCGCATGCGCATGAACGACGATTCGTACTACCTGCGCTCGCCGGAGGAGATGCGCTCCCTCTTCCACGAAGTTCCCGATGCCATCAGCAACACCCTTCTGGTAGCCGAACAGTGCAACGTGGATCTGAGCAAAACCGGCTATCACCTGCCCATGTTTGACGTGCCGGAGGAATACGGCAGCGCAGAGGCCTACCTGCGCTGCCTGTGTGAAGAGGGAGTACAGCGCCGCTACGGTGCGCGTGCCCAGGATCCCCGCGTGCGCGAACGCCTGGAGTACGAACTGGGCATCATCCATCAGATGGGCTTCGACGCCTACTTCCTCATCGTGTGGGATCTCTGCCGCCACGCGCGTGAAACGGGCATCTGGTACAACGCCCGCGGTTCCGCCGCCGGTTCCCTGGTGGCCTATGCCCTGGATATCACCCTGGTGGAGCCGCTGGAACACAAGCTGATCTTTGAACGCTTCTTGAACCCCGGCCGTATCTCCATGCCGGATATTGACCTGGACTTTCAGGACGACAAGCGCGCCCTAATGATGGAATACTGCGCCCGCCGCTACGGTGACGACAAGGTCGCGCAGATCATCACCTTCAGCACCCTGGGCGCGCGCGCCGCCATTCGCGACGTAGGCCGCGTTATGGATGTGCCCCTCTCCGAGGTGGACCGCATCGCCAAGATGCTGCCCAACATCCCCAGCAAGGCCATGAAAATCAGCGAGGCCGTTGAGCAGATCCCTGAACTGAAGGCCGCCTGCGAACAGGCTGAGTACATCCGCGAGCTGGTCAGCACCGCAGCCCAGATGGAAGGCGTGGTGCGTAATGCCGGCACCCACGCCGCCGGGGTGATCATCACCGACAAGCCCATCACCGAATACGCCCCCCTGCACCGGCCCACCAGCGGCTCTGAAGACAGTCCCATCAAATCGGTGGCACAGTTTGAAATGAGCATTGTGGACTACCTGGGTTTGCTCAAGGTGGACTTCTTGGGCCTGGCTTCGCTCACCGTCATGCAGCGCGCCTGCGACCTGATTGCCGCCCGCCACAATGTGCGCTTCACCCTGGACAACATCCCCATTGACGACCCCGACACCTTCGCTTTCTTAAGCCAGGGGCACACCGCAGGCGTCTTCCAACTGGAAAGCACGGGCATGACCCGCAATGTGGTGCAGATGCAGCCCAAGAACCTGGCGCATGTCATCGCCATGGTAGCCCTTTTCCGCCCCGGGCCTATGGATTTCATCCCCAGCTACATCCGCCGCATGCACGGCGAAGAGCAAGTGGAATACACCCACCCAGCCCTGCAGGCCATCTTCGAAGAGACCTACGGCATCCCCATTTACCAGGAACAAATCATGTTCGCGGCGATGGACCTGGCCGGCTACACCGCCTCTGAAGCCGACGAACTGCGCAAAGCCATTTCCAAGAAAAAAGCCGACGTACTCATGCAGCACCGCGAGAAGTTCATCGCCGGGGCCCAGGAGCGCGGCATCTCGGCCGAGAAGGCCAAAGAGATTTTTGAAGAGTGGGAAAACTTCGCCCGCTACGGCTTCAACAAATCCCACGCCGCTGATTACGGCGTCATCGCCGTGCAAACCGGCTATCTCAAGACGCATTACACCGTCGAATACATGACGGCCCTGCTTTCGGCTTCCAAAAACGACACCGACAAAGTGGCTTTCTACATCGCCGACTGCCGCTCGATGGGGCTGGAGGTTCTGCCGCCCGACCTGAACGCCAGTGAGTGGGATTTCAGCATTGAAGACCGCAGCGACCAGCCCCCCGCCATCCGCTTTGGCTTGGGAGCGGTCAAAAACGTCGGTCAGGCCGCCGTGGAATTGATTATCGCGGCCCGCCGCGAAAAAGGCCATTTCCGCGACTTGAACGACCTGGCCAAGCGCGTGGATCTGCACGCCGTGGGCCGCCGGGCGTTGGAATTCCTCATCAAAGTCGGCGCTCTTGACCATTTCGGCCAGCGCCGCACCCTGCTGGATAATCTGGACCAGATCATCGCCATCAGCGCCAGCCATTTCCGCGCCGCCCAAAGCGGCCAGCTGAGCTTCTTTGGGGCCGAAACCGGCATCGAAGAAGAGATCCATCTGAAAGAATCCTCGGTGGTCAACCCGCGCGAACAATTGGAATGGGAGCGGGAGCTGATCGGCCTGTATGTCAGCGATCACCCCCTCAACCCCTATTTGCCGACCTTGCAGCGCAAGATCACCCACCTCAGCAGCCAGCTCAGCGAAGCCGAGGACAATGAAAGCGTCATTGTGGCCGGCATGATCACCCGTTTCCGCCGCCATCAAGACCGCAAAGGCAAGCCAATGGGCTTCATCACCATCGAAGACACCCAGGGCAGCATAGAACTGGTGCTGTTTTCCAAACCCTGGGAGTTATACGGCCGCCTGGCGGTGATTGATCAGGTGGTGGTGGTCAAAGGCCGCGTGGATAATCAGGGCGGCGACCCCAAGGTGATTGTGAACGAGATGGCCGCCGAGACCCTCAGCGAAGATCAAGCCCAAGAGGCCCAGCCTTTCACCTTCTTCCCCAACGGGTGGAGTGCTGATTTTGACGACGAAGACAGCGGCGGCACGTTGAACGAATCCCCGGCCCCCTACCAGGCCGTGCCCGCCCCCACCCCCGCTGCTCCGCCGCCTGCCGACGAAGATTGGGACGTGCCGCCCCCCCCCGAACCCGACGATTGGCATCTGCTGGAGCCAGCCGCCTTCCAGGCCGCGGCCCCCGAAATGCCGTCGCCCGCCGAAGAACCCGCGCCGCTGGTCAAGCCTGCTGCGGCCCCCCTGCCGGTGGCGGCCGCGCCGGTCTATATCCCCCCGCCCGCCTCCCTGGCCCCCATCCCGCGCCCAGCAGAGAAGCCCGTCAGCGATCAACCCCCGCAGATGGTCACCCTGGTGATGCGCCCCTGCGGCAGCAAAGAGCGCGATGTACGCCGTCTAAAAGTGCTTTACGGCCTGCTGCGTTCCTATGCCGGGAAAGACCGCTTCGCCTTCATGGTATTTGAAGGCGGTCACTATTATGTCATTGAATTCCCCAATGAATCGACTTGCCTCACGCCCGAACTCTTATCCAAACTCCGCGCCAAAATCGGCGATGAGAACGTGCGCGTCGAGACGATTAAAATCCAATAACAGATCTTATAGAATGTGAGTGTGTGTATGGTTCAACAAAGCAGAATTAAAACAATCGGGGTGCTGACCTCCGGCGGCGACGCACCGGGCATGAACCCCTGTATTCGCGCCGTCGTGCGATCCGCCCTGGCTCAAAATGTCAACGTGCTGGGAGTGGAAGACGGCTACGAAGGTCTCATCCGCGGCAATTTCCACAGCATGGGCGCCCGCGACGTGGGCGGCATTTTGCAGCGCGGCGGCACCATCCTGCGCACCGCCCGCTCCGAAGAATTCCGCACCCCCCGCGGCCAGCGCGAAGCCATCCGCCAGATGAACAACGCAGGCATGGACGCCCTGGTGGTCATCGGCGGAGACGGCTCGCTCAACGGTGCCATGCGCCTGGTGGAACAGGGCGTGCCGGTGGTGGGCGTGCCGGGCAGCATTGACAACGACATCTACGGAACCGATATGTGCATCGGCGTGGATACTGCCCTCAACACCATTGTGGACGCCATTGATAAGATCCGCGATACGGCTTCTTCCCACAGCCGCGCCTTCCTGGTGGAAACCATGGGGCGCATGTCCGGTTATCTGGCCGTGCAGGCGGGCATCGTCACCGGCGCCGAAATGGTGCTCATCCCCGAAGTGCCGGTCAACGTGGAAGAGGTGGCCAAGAACGTGGATGAAGCTTACCGCCGCGGCAAAACCCACTGCATCATCGTGGTGGCCGAAGGGACAGACCCCGGCACCACCGAGATTGCCAAAGCGATTGACGCCATGGATTTGGGCTTCACCACCCGCGTCACCATCCTGGGCCACATCCAGCGCGGCGGCAAACCCACCGCCTTCGACCGCCTGATCGCCTCGCGTTTTGGGCACAAAGCCGTGGAATTCCTTATGCAGGGCCAAAGCGGCGTGATGGTGGGCCTCAACGGGCGCGACATGGAGCCGGTGCCCATTTCTGTGGTCACCTCGAAAGTTAAGACCCTCTCGCCCGAATACGTCGAGATGGCGCGCATTTTGGCCCGCTAGGCCGCCCCACCCCAACAATCAAGAACAGCCGGAGGGTTCTTTAATACCTTCCGGCTGTTCCTTATTGCTTTCAGCGCGCGTCCTTATTCTTCTTCGCGTTCGCGCAAATGGGGGAAGAGCAGCACTTCGCGAATCGAGCGCTGGCCGGTAAGCAGCATCACCAGGCGGTCAATGCCCATGCCGAAGCCGCCGCAGGGCGGCATGCCGTAGCGCATGGCCCGCAGATAATCTTCATCCAGCGGGTTGCTCTCTTCATCCTCCGCATCATACGCGCGCCCCATCTCCAAAAAGCGCGCTTCCTGATCCAGCGGATCGTTCAGCTCAGTGAAAGCGTTGCACAGCTCCATGCCGCCCACAAAGCCTTCAAAACGCTCCACCGTCTGCGGGTCGCCTGGCATGGATTTGGCCAGGGGGGAGATATCGCGCGGGTAGTTGTATAAAAAGGTTGGCTGGATGAAATTTGGCTCTAAAAAGTCGCCGATCATCTGGTCAATCAGCTTACCGCGCGGCGCGCCGGGTTTGGGTTTCAGGCCTTTGGCCTCCATAGCCGCGAACAGAGCCTCATCCGTGCGGTGCTCCTGAATATCAATCCCGCAAGCGTCCATCAGCCCCTGGCGCAGCTCCACCCGCCGCCACGGGGGGGTGAAGTCAATTTCGTGGCCGTTGAAGGTCACTTTGCGGCTGCCCAACACCTGATCGCAAATGTAGGCCACCATGTTCTCGGTCAGTTCCATCACCTTGAGGTAATCCAGATAGGCCGCGTAGAATTCTATCTGGGTGAACTCAGGGTTATGCTTGAAGGAAATACCCTCGTTGCGAAAATCACGGCCGATCTCGTACACGCGGTCAAACATGCCCACCAGCAGGCGTTTGAGGTACAGTTCGAATGAAATGCGCAGGAACAAATCCTGTTTCAACTGGTTGTGATGGGTGATGAAAGGCCGCGCCGCCGCCCCGCCGTAAATGGGCTGCAGAATGGGGGTTTCCACTTCCAAAAAGCCCTCCCCATCCAAGAATTCGCGCATGGCACGCGTGACCCCTGCGCGGATGCGGAAGATCTGACGCACATCCGGGTTCACCGCCAGATCAGCATAGCGTTGGCGGTAGCGGGTTTCGGGGTCGTTGAGGGTGGCGTGGCGCACCACTTCTCCATCCACCACCTCGTCTTTGGCCGCCGGAAGCGGAGTGATGGCCTTGGCCAGCATGCGAAAAGCCGCCACCTGCAGGGAAATCTCTCCCGTGCGGGTGCGCATCATCGTGCCTTCGGCCTCAATAAAATCGCCCAGGTCAAAATAGTCTTTCAGCGAGCTCATCGCTTCTTCGCCCAGTTCGTTGATGCGGAAGAAGAGCTGAACGCGCCCGCTGCCGTCTTCCACATGGGCAAAGCCCAGCTTGCCCATCAAGCGCATAGAGCGCACCCGTCCGGCCAGAGTCACCCTGGCAGGAGCAGCGCCCTCCTTCTCGGCGGCCTCAAACTGCTTGACCGCTTCAGCGATGGTATGCGTGTTGTGGACACGCGTCGGGTACGGCTCAATGCCAGCAGCGCGCATGCGCTCTATTTTTTCCAGACGAATACGTTCTAACTCATTCAGCTCCATGAGGTCACCTTCCTGTTTTACAAACGAGATTCAACAAAAAGCCCCGCCCTTCGAACGCGGGCGGGGCCTGTTCATTTGGCCCTGAATTACACGATCTTTAAGATCCGAACGGTAAAGGCCCCAGCCGGCGCGTCCACTTGAACCATATCGCCCACCTTGCGGTTGAGCAGGGCCTTACCCAGGGGAGACTCGTTGGATACACGGCCAATGGCGGGGTTGGCTTCCGCTGCACCCACAATGGTGTAATCCTCCGGCTCCCCATCACCTTCTTGAATGGTCACAGTATCGCCCACCTGAACAGTTTCCGAAGCCGGAGCGTCCAGGCTGATGACGCGCGCCGTGGCCAGGATGAGTTCCAGCTCTTTGATGCGCCCTTCCACAAAGGCTTGCTCGTTTTTCGCGGCCTCATACTCGGCGTTTTCAATCAGCTCGCCGCCTTCCATCGCCTCGTGCAAACGCTCGGCAATTTCCTGCCGTTTAATCGTGCGCAGAAATTCGAGTTCTTCCTGTAGTTTCTGGAACCCTTCTTGGGTCAGGAACGTGGTTGCCATAGCATTCCTTCGTGATCTCGTGATGTGGATACTGGAAAAAACTGAGGACACAGCCCCCATTTGATCCGCTTAAAATAAGAAAAACCACTCCAGATGGAGCGATTCACCGCGTGGAATGAGTGATATGCTCATTCTGTGGCCTCGCGGTTAATATACCACAGAATCGCCCGCCTGACAAGCTGCAGTTCACCTGCACACCGGCCAGGCGGGTTCGCCGCTTGGATGGACCTTTCGCTCTCACCAATTTCGCCCCATTGCGCGCACATTCGTTGACAAAACCAAAAACCCGTAGTAAACTATCACCCGCATGAGCTGGCGAGGTAGCTCAGTGGTAGAGCAGGGGACTCATAAGCCCTTGGTCGTGGGTTCAACCCCCACTCTCGCCACTCTTTTTATTTAACCGCATCCCCGGAACGCAAAATCAGCCGTCCTTCCAATTCGTCTTCCACCTGGCTGCGCGTCCACAGCATCGGCACATACTGCCCGCCTAGCCAGCGCGGCAGCATATCATCATAATGCGGGCTGCCCAATTGCCCCGACTGCCCAATGGGCAGCACCAGTTGGCAGCGAGTCAGATCGCCCATGTCAAACAGGTGGCGCATGGAGGGCGCCCACAGCTTGTTTTCGAAAGGCTCTCCCGGCGCCCAGGCCGCCTGCCAGGGCGTATCTGTGTCTCCACCCACCGGCAGCGGCCCGCGGTTAAATACCTCGTCCAGCGGCTTCTGAATGCCCATGGCGTGCGCAAAGGTGATGGTATGCAGCCTGCCCCAGCGCCACTCAGTCGGGTCAGGGCCCAGCTCGGCGCGCAGGTAGGCTGCCCCTTCGCGCAGCGCGCGCTCGATGAGGGCCTGTTTGCCGCCCGCCTGAGCCAGCCACCAGGATTGGGGATCGTCCAGAATGCGCAGCACAGCCTGCATATCGTTGCCGTAGAATTCATGGTCGGGGAAGAGCACAGGGTTGAAACCCTTGCCCAGCAGGTCCGCGCTCAGCTCGGCCCCCAGCACCGGCTCCAGCAGCCCCTTCACCAGGTGGGCCCGCGCCGCCTCATACACCGCCGCGGCGGTCGAATCGGCCGCCAGCACCGCATCCCACCCCTCCAGCAGTTGCAGCATCTGGCGCACATCCGCGTCCTGGCTTTCGCAGGCGCGCAAATGCGGCAGCAACAGGCGCGCCGGAACGCAGGTGACGTCGGTCTGCATGGCCGCGCAGTCCTCCAGGCTCAGGCGCGCGCGGCTGGCAAAATACTCCTCCAGACGCGCCAGTCGGTAGCCGTTCATCCAATGGTCGCCCAGGTAGTGCGGGTACGAATCCGGCACGATCTTGTTGTTGCAGGTGGCGATGTAGCCCTTGGCCGGGTTTAGGGCGTGGGGCATCTCCTCAAAGGGGATTTCTCCCATCCATTCGTGCGTACCCGTCCAACCCGGTGCAGGGATTTTGCCTGTCCCCTGGGCGCGCACGGGGGTGCGTCCCGTCACCCAATAGCCGATGTTGCCGCACGTGTCGGCGTACACGATGTTGAGCTGCGGGGCCTCCACGCAGCGCGCCGCCTCCACAAAATCATCCCAACCCGCCGCTTTGTTCAGCCGATACCAGCCTTCCAGGGCCAGGCAGGGGCGCAGCGCCATCGACTGCACCGCCAAACGCTGCTGCTTTTCGCCCACCGCGTCCGAAATCACCGGCCCGTGGTCGGTCAGCACCACCTTTTCCACATGCTCCGCCTGCCCCTTGACCGCAATGCGCTCTTCCAGCACCTGGGCCGTCTTCCATTCACCCGCGAACTGGTAACGGGTGGGGTCCGCCGGGTCAAACTGCTCCACATACACATCTTCACAGTCGGTAAACGCCAGGGTAATGCCCCAACTGATGTCGGCGTTGTGCCCCGCCAGCACCAACGGCGCGCAGGGGATGCTCACCCCGCTCACCTGGGTGGTGGGCGAAACCAGATGGTTCTCGTACCACAAATTGGGCAGGCTGAGGATCAGGTGCATATCATTGCACAGCAAGGCCGTGCCCGATTGGCTGCGCTCGCCCGACACGCTCCAGGCGTTGCTGCCCAGCCCGCGCTGCAAAAACGGGCCGCGCACGGCGCTCAGACCGCCCTTGGGATCCAGCACGTTCATCTCCACCCCCTCCGGCAGGGTCAGCGGATTGCCCTGGGGGTACGACAGGTCAAATTCGGCCGCGTGCTCAGCCCCCACCCGCTCCACCAGGCGCGCACGGGTCAATTCCGAATACCAGGCATGCGAAAGCTGCCAGATCATCAGGCGCGAGAAGGCCAGGGTGTCTTCCACCGTCCACGGACGCGCCTTTTGGCCCAGCAGGGTGAATTCCAGGGGCCGCTTGTTGGGGAAGGCGCTCAAATAAGCGTTCACGCCCTCGGTGTAAGCCTGCAGCACGTTCTGCAACTCCGGGCAAAAGCGCGCATAATCCGCCCGGCCCACGCGCGCAAAGCCAAAGGTACGCGCCGCCCGATCGGTATCCAATGCCAGCGGGCCGAACCATTCGCTCAGGGTTCCGTTGGCGGTGCGCCGGTTCAATTCCATCTGCCAGAAGCGTTCCTGCGCATGTACCAGACCCTGTGCAAAGAACAAATCGTGGTCGTCCTGGGCGTAAATGTGGGCGATGCCGTAACGGTCGCGCAGCACCTCTACCGGCTGGTGCAGCCCGGCCACGTTCAGTTGGCCGTCAATTTTGGCCAGTTTTCGTTTGCCCATCCAGGTCAACCCTGCGCGCGCAATTTTCCCCAGCAGTGTGCTCTTGCTCATCGCTACCCTCCAGAAGATGATGTCCACAAAGGTTCCCCTGCGAGTCATTATACTCCCGAGCCGCGCCAGGGGCTGCCCAGCGACAGGGGGTAAAACCGGACGCAAGGCTGAACAAACGGCGATTGTTTGATACAATAGATGCAGCCGCGCTCCCCGCCTCTCGCGGGGCGGCTTTGGTGTTTTTGCGCTTCCCGTGCGATAATCACAGCAGAGGTTGAAGAATGGACTCACCCGCACGACAAATGATCAGCGTTGGTATTGACATCGGCACCACCACCACCCAGGTGATCTTCAGTGAACTGACTCTGGTCAATGTGGCGCGCGCAGGCCAGATCCCGCGCGTGGATATCGCCGCGCGCCGGGTGATTTACGAAAGCGAAATCGTCTTCACCCCTCTGCTGGACACCGAAACCATCGACGCCCAGCGCCTGGCGGCCATCATTCAGGGTGAATACCAAAAAGCCGGGGTGTCCCCCGCCCAGGTGGAAACTGGCGCGGTGATCATCACCGGTGAGACCGCCCGCAAAAAGAACGCCGACCCCATCCTTTCGGCGGTGGCTGGGCTGGCGGGCGACTTTGTGGTCACCGTGGCTGGGCCAAACGTGGAAGGCATGATCGCAGGCCGCGGCTCGGGGGCTGCCAGTTACAGCCGCCAGCATTTCACCACCGTCACCAATGTGGATATCGGCGGCGGCAGCGCCAACAGCGCCGTCTTCCGCCAGGGGCACATCGCCGCCTCCGCCGCCATGAATTTTGGCGGGCGCGTGGTGGAAATTGACCCCGTCAGCGGCCAGGTCACTCACATCACCCCTGCCGGGGCGCGCATCGCCGCCGCGGCAGGGGTGCGGCTGGCGGTAGGCGACCGACCTGCCCTGGCTGACCTGCGCCGCCTCACCGACCAGATGGCCGAGCTGACCCTGCACCTGATCCACGGAACCACCAGCCCGCTGGCTGACCAGCTGTATCAAACTCCACCCCTGGAAGTGACCGGGCGCGATAAGCCGGTGATGTTCTCCGGCGGGGTCGGCTATTACTACTATCAGCCCCCGCGGCTCACCAGTGTGGCAGATGTGGCCCGCCACGGCGATATCGGCCCGCTGGTGGCCGAAAGCCTGCGCGAATCGCCCGCCCTCAGCAGCTGCACGGTGGTGCGCCCCGCTGAAACCTTGCGCGCCACGGTTTTGGGGGCCAGCGCCCAAACGGTCACCCTTTCGGGTTCCACCATCTGGGCCGAAGAATCCATCCTGCCCCTCAAAAATGTACCCGTGGTGCGCGTGGACCTGCGCGGCCAGCCCCTCCAGCCTGCGGTCATCGCCCCGGCCATCCAAAGCGCCCTCGCCCGCTGGGATCTCAACCTGACCGCAGATCCCTTCGCAATCGCATTGGAATTAGATGGGCGGTTAGATTATCCCCTGCTGGTCGCCCTGGCCGACGGCGTGGCCGCCTTTGAACGCAGCCTGCCCGCCGGGCGGCCGCTGATTGTCATCATCCGCCACGATTACGCCCAGGCCCTGGGGCAAACCGTCAAGAGCAAAACGGACCGCCGCCCCTTGCTGGTTATTGATCAGGTCGGCCTGGAAGAAGGCGATTACATGGATATCGGCGCGCCGCTCATGGATGGGCGCGTGGTGCCGCTGGTGGTTAAGACCCTGGTTTTTTATCATTAGAGGCCGGCATGATTTTACGAACCAAACTGTTTGGTAAAACCTACGAGTTCCCAGACCTGCGCATCTTGATGGGCAAGGCCAACGAGGAAAAATCCGGCGATCAGCTGGCCGGGGTGGCTGCCGCCACCACCGCCGAGCGGGCCGCCGCCAAGCATGTCCTGGCCGAAGTGCCCTTGTGGGCGCTGCGCGAGAATCCGGTGGCCCCTTACGATCAGGATGAAGTCACCCACCTGATCCACGACGCCCTCAACGAGACCGTCTACAACGAAATCAAAGACTGGACGGTGGGCGAGCTGCGCGAGTGGATTTTGGATGACGAACACGAAAGCAGCGACCTGCAGCGCCTGTCCAGCGGCCTGACCGCCGAAATGATCGCCGCGGTGACCAAGCTCATGTCCAACATGGATCTGGTTTACGCTGCCAGCAAAATCCGCGTGGTGCGCCACTGCAACAACACCATCGGCCTCAGCGGAACCCTTTCCAGCCGCCTGCAGCCCAACCACCCCACAGATTCCCCCGAAGGCATTCGCGCTGAGATCTACGAAGGCCTATCCTACGGCTGCGGCGACTCGGTCATCGGCATTAACCCCGTGGACGACAGCTACTCCTCCGTGGCGCGCCTGCTGGATATGACCTACGACATCGTGCAAACCTGGAAAATCCCCACCCAAACCTGCGTCCTGGCGCACGTCACCACCCAGATGCGCTGCATGCAGAACGGCTCTCCCGTGGGCCTGGTGTTTCAATCCATCTGCGGAACGCAGAAAGGCAACGAGTCCTTCGGCATCTCCGTGGGTATGTTGGATGAGGCTTACGCCCTGGCGCGCAAATACTGCTACCCCACCGGCCCCAACTATATGTATTTTGAGACCGGCCAGGGATCAGCCCTCTCGGCCAACGCCCACCACGGCTGGGACCAGCTCACTTTGGAGGCGCGCAATTACGGCCTGGCCAAACGCTACGCCCCCTTCCAGGTGAACACCGTGGTCGGCTTCATCGGCCCCGAATACCTCTACAACAGCGAGCAGATCCAACGCGCCGGACTGGAAGATCATTTCATGGGCAAGCTCACCGGCATTTCGATGGGCTGCGACGTATGTTACACCAACCACGCCCGCACCGATCAGAACAACAGCGAGAATCTGGCAGTACTGCTCACCGCCGCGGGCTGCAATTTCTTCATGGGCGTGCCCATGGCCGATGACTCCATGCTGTCTTACCAATCCACCTCTTACCACGACACCGCCGCCTTGCGCCGGATCTTTAAACTGCGGCCGGCCCCCGAATTTGAACGCTGGATGGAAGAACTGGGGCTGCTCAAAGACGGCCGCCTGACCAGCAAGGCGGGCGACCCCACCTTGTTCCTGTCACGCTGAGGCCGGGGAGAATAAATCATGCCCGAAGACCCGCAGAAAGACCCTATCGAAGTTCTGATCCAAAACGTGCTGCAGGAGCTGCAAGCCGCCGGACTGGCCCAAAAGCCCGCCCAGCCTGCGCCTCCCCCGCCGCCCGCCCCCAGCGTGTCTGCCAGCCCCGCACCCCGTCCGTCCCTGGCTTCCTCCGCGGCAAATTCTAGCGGTCTGGTAATTGATCTGCCCGACCCCACCACAGACGAAGCCCGCGCCGAGCCAGGCATTGACCGCCCGCTGGACGCCGAGGGCCTGTCTGCCCTGATGAACGCCACCACCGCCCGCATCGGCGTGGGGCGCGCCGGGCCGCGCGTGCGCACCCGCTCTCTGGTGCTCTTCCAGGCCGACCTGGCCGTGACGCAGGACGCCCTGCTGCGCGACGTGGACCCGCAGCTCTTGGATGAGTTCAAACTCCTGCGCGTGCAGACCCGCGTCACCGGCGGCAAAGCTGAATACCTGCTGCGCCCCGACCTGGGCCGTCAGCTCAGCGACGAAGCCCGCGCGCAGATCAGCCAGCACTGCGTCAAGAACCCCAATATTCAAATCTGCGTCGGCGACGGCCTCAGCGCCGCGGCCATCGAGGCCAACTTGCGCAAAATCATGCCCGTGCTGGAGGCGGGCTTCCGCCAGGCAGGGCTGAGCCTGGGCACGCCCTTTTTCATCCAGTTCTGCCGTGTGGGCGTGATGAACGACATCGGCGACTTGCTGCATCCCGACGTGCTCATCCTGCTCATCGGCGAGCGCCCCGGTTTGGGGCGGGCTGAATCGATGAGCGCTTACATGGCCTACCGCCCGCAGTCTGGTCATACCGATGCCGAGCGGGATGTCATCTGCAATATCTACGACGGCGGCGGCACCAACCCCCTGGAGGCCGGGGCCTTTGCCGTGCAGATGGCGCAGAAAATGATCCAACACCAGGCAGCTGGCGTCAAGCTCAAGCTGCTGGAACAGTGAGGAAGGTACGCATGGCCATCTTAGACCCCATCCCCGCCGCCGCTTTGGCAGTCCGTCTGATCCCCAGTGTGGCCCCCGAATACGCCCGCCAATTGGGGCTGCGGCCCGATCAGCGCAGCCTGGGGCTGCTGACCGCCGATAACGACGACGCCACCTATGTGTCCATAGACGAGGCCACCAAAATGGCCGACGTGGAAGTTGTCTACGCCCATTCGTTTTACGCCGGTGCCCGCCACGCCTCTGGCCCGCTTTCGGGCGAGATCATCGCCATGCTCGCCGGGCCGAACCCCGCCGAGGTTCGCGCCGGTCTGGACGCTGCCCTGCGCTATCTCAGCACCCGCGCCCTGTGGTACAGCGCCAACCCCGAGGGCACCATCGCCTTCTTCCCCCACGTCATCTCGCAGACCGGCCGCTACCTGTCGCAGCTGTGCGGCGTGCCCGTCGGCTCACCCATCGCTTATCTGATCGCCCCCCCGTTGGAAGGCTGCTACGGGCTGGATGCGGCTCTCAAAGCCGCGGATGTGCGGCTGGTGTCTTACACCGCCCCACCCTCCGAAACCAACTTCATGGGCGCCGTGCTCACCGGCACGCAGTCGGCCTGTCAGGCAGCCGCCCTGGCCTTTCAGGATACCATCCTCGAAGTCGCACGGCAGCCCATCGACTATTGATGCGCTGCGTGAACCCCTGCCAGCTAAAAAGAACGCGCCCCTGAAACCGCTCAGGGGTGCGTTCTTCTCTATGCAGACTGGCGTGCCGGCCAATTACACCACCAGGCAGGCCTCGCGCGGGAAATACACGGTCAGTTTCTGACCCACCTGGGGGGGAACCAGGTGTGGGTTGTTGAACATATCAAAAAACAGCTTGCTCTTTTCCAGCCGCACCTGCACGCGCACGATGGAGCCCAAGAAGGTCACCGTGTCCACCGTGCCGCTCAGCTCGTTGACGCCGTTGCTGCCGCTGTCGGCGGTCATGCGCAGCATTTCTGGCCGCACAGCGACGCGCACCGTTTGGCCAGCCGAAACCGAGAGGGGTTGGGCCGCATGAATCTCCTGCCCGTCCACGGTCAGAGCCCCACTCTGCGGATCGCTCGCCACGGCGTCCACCACGTTCAGCGTGCCCACAAAAGAGGCCACAAAGGGCGTTTCGGGGAAGTTGTAAATCTGGAAAGGCGACCCCACCTGCTCAATGTGCCCGTCTTTCATCACCACAATGCGGTCCGAAAGCGACAGAGCTTCTTCCTGATCGTGGGTGACGTAGATGGTGGTGATGCCCAACTTCTGCTGAATAGCGCGGATTTCGGTGCGCAGCTCTACGCGGATCTTCGCGTCCAACGCAGACAGCGGCTCGTCCAACAGCAGCACCTGCGGGTGAATGGCCAGGGCGCGGGCCAGGGCCACACGCTGCTGCTGGCCGCCCGACATCTGATACGGATAGCGCTGCCTGAAAGACTCCATGTGGATGAGGGTCAGCATTTCATCCACCACCTTGGCGATCTCATCTTTACTCTTACGCGCCACCTTCAGCCCAAAGCCGATGTTGTCCGCCACGGTCATGTTGGGGAACAGGGCGTAACTCTGAAACACCATACCCACATTGCGCTGGTTCGGCGGCTTATGGGTCACATCTGCGCCGTTGATCAAAATTTTGCCGTCCGTCGGCATTTCAAACCCGGCCACCATGCGCAGCGTGGTTGTCTTGCCGCAGCCGCTGGGGCCCAGGAAGGAGACAAATTCACCCCGCTCCACCTTGAGGTTAAAATCTTCCACAGCGACGAACTGGCCAAAGCGTTTGTTGACGTTGTTAATCTCTAAAAATGCCATGAGGTACCTCGTTGTGCTATTTCATACCGCCCAGGGCCGTCCCAGACGTTCCGCGGGTAAAGACCTGAATCAGGCCAATCATGCCCCAGGTGAGGGCAAAGGACATAATTGCCAACGCTGCTGGTTCATAGGCGCGGTTTTGCCCTAACAAGGCCATGTACGGCCCCAGCGCAGGCCAGGCCAACAGTGAAGCCAGGGTTAGTTCGCCAATGACAATCGCAAAGGTCAGGAACGTACCGCTCAGCAAAGCCACCTTCAGGTTGGGAAAGATCACCCGCAGCAGGATGGTGCCCCATCCCGCCCCCAGGGACTGGGCCGCCTCGGTCAGCGCGCGCACGTCCATCGCACGCAGCCCGTTATCCACCGCTCGATACATGTAAGGGAAGGACAGCACCACATAGCCAGCCACCAACAGCACCGGGCTGGCAGTCAGCACAAACGGAGGGCGGCTAAAAATTCGGATCAGACCGAAGACCAACACAATCGCGGGGATGACGAAGGGCAGCTGGGTGATAAATTCCACAATGGGTTTGGCCTGCGGCAGCCGCAGATGCACCCAATAGGCTGTGGGGACGATCAGGATCATGCTGGCCAAAATGGTGAAAAAGGCCATCTCCGCCGAAAAGGTGAATGATTTGACAAACCCAGGGTCAGCCAGCACCTTTTCATAGGCCATCAGGCTGATCACATCTTTTTTCATGCGCAGCGAGAAGTTGAGCGTGGCCAGCAGCGGGATGAAAAAGTACAGGGCGCCCAGGCCAATCCACAACCAGGACCAAAAACGAGAGCGTTTCATCGCAGCCACCTCGACGCGCGGTTTTGCAGAATCGTGTAACCCAAAATGCTGGCTCCCATGATCACCACCATGCCCAGAGCCAAAGCGTAGCCCAAACCGGTGTCGTGCAGCACATCGCCGCGAATTTGCGCGCCAATGATGATGGGCACCAGGTTCAATGAGCCGCCCGTCAGGGCGTAGGCAGTGGCGTACGCGCCAAAGCTGTTGCCAAACAGCAGAATCGTGGTGGAAATCAGCGCCGGGGTCAAAATGGGCAGAGCCACATGCCGCCAGTAATGCCACGAAGAGCCGCCCAAATTTTCACAGGCTTCCCGCCACTCACGGCGCAGCCCATCCAACGACGGGCTGATGATCAGCACCATGAGCGGGAATTGGAAGTACATGTAGGTGAGGCATAAGCCCCAAAAGGAGTACAGGTTGAAGCCTTGCTGGTAAATATTGATCCCTAAAGATTTCAAAATCACCGTCACCAGACCCACGCGCCCCAGGGTAGAAATGAACGCAAAGGCCAGAGGCACACCCGCAAAGTTGCTGGCGACCCCCGAAAAAGTGGTCAGGGCCGTGCGCAGCCAGCGCGGCAGTCCGCCGAGGGTGACAGCGTACGCCATCAGGAAGCCAAAAAAGGCCCCGCCGACAGCCGTCACCAGGCTGACCTGAATGGTCAACTTGTAAGAATTCAGAATATAGGGCGTGAACAGGTTCTTGATGTTGTTAAACGTAAACTGACCCTGATTATCCTGAAAACTACCGACAAAAAGGGAACTGGCAGGCAGAATGAGGAACAGCAGCGCGAAAATAAAAAACGGCATAACCCCCAGCCAGTTCCAGTTGATTTTGGGAAGGGAGGGACGCGCCAGAGGCGCGTCCCCTTGCTGCTTTGTTTTCATTCCGGATCCCATTACGGGGCGGCTTTGACTTCAACGCCCACAACCTTATCCCAGCCTTCAGCCACAGCAGCTTTCAGCTTATCCTGCTGTTCCAGGGTGGGGAACACGGCCGTAGCGTAGTATTCCGCCGGAGGCAGTTTGGCGGCCAGTTCAGCCGGGACCACATTGCGCGCAACCATGTCGTTGTAGCGAATGGGGTGCACATAGCCCTTCAGCCAGATATTCTGACCTTCATCCGAATAGAGGAATTCCATCCACAACTTGGCCGCATTCGGGTGCGGAGCGTAAGCGCTGATAGCTTGAACGTACACGCCCGCTACCACGCCGCTCTTGGGGATCACCACTTCGATTTCCGGGTTGGCCGCAAAGCTGTCGCGGTCGGCCAGGGCCAGGTAGTCCCACATCATGGCGATGGGGGTTTCGCCAGAAGCGATCGTGCCGGGTTTGGCGATGACCGGGACGAAATTGCCGGCTTTGTTCATCTTATCAAAGTAATCCAGACCAGCCTGGGGTTCTTCGATCTTGCCGCCGTTGGCAATCGCCGCAGCCGCAATGGACAGGATCGCCATGTTGGAGGTGCGGGGGTCGCCGCCCAGGGCTACCTGGCCGTTGTATTTGGGGTCCAGCAGGTCGGCCCAGTCTTTGGGCAGATCGGTGACCGCGCTTTTGTTGATTTCAAACGCCAGCACGCCGTAATAATCGCCGTACCAGTAGCCTTCAGCGTCTTTCAAATTCTCGGGGATCGAATCCCAGGTGGCCACTTTGTAGGGGGTGATCAACCCTTCTTCTTTGGCGATGGGGCCAAAGGACAGACCCACGTCAATCACGTCCGGAGCCTGGGGGCCTTTGTTGTCTTTGTTGGCGCGAATGGCCTGGAGTTCATCACCGGAGCCGGCGTTGGGGTCCAGTTCATTAACCTTGATCCCGTATTTCTTGGAGAAGGTGTCAATCATTTCGCCATAGTTCGCCCAGTCGCGGGGCAGAGCGATGACGGTCAGCTCGCCTTCGGCTTTGGCCGCAGCGATCAGAGCTTCCATGCCGGTGGCTTCAGCAGCCGGGGCAGCCGGTTCGGCAGGGGCAGCCGGTTCAGCCGGGGCAGCCGGAGCGACGGGTTCAGCCGGAGCGGGGGTTGCAGCGGGGGTGCAGGCAGCCAGGACCATCGCCACCATCACCAGCAAACTCAGCGTGACCAACAAATTCTTTTTCATAATCTTCTCTTCTCTTTCCGAACGAATCTAAAGGTTGAACAGTGAAGGCGCAGCCGCAGCAGGCTGCTTGAGCAGAAAACGGCTAATGTTTCGGCTTCGGGGAATCACCTCCTTGAATGGTTCAAGGATATCTCCAGAGAATAGGGTTCGTCCGTTTGTACGGACCTCTCCCGAAAACAACCGCATCCCGTATAGGGGATATATTATATTAACTCGAAAACGCCCATTATGCAACCAATTTATGAGAATAATCCTGTGCCGTTCTTGAGAACCTGCCCCGCCTCAACCGAAACGGGGCAGGAATTCGATGTCAAACCGAAACCTACGATTCACTGGTCAGCGCGCTCAGCTCAGCGTAAGCAGCCGCCAGTTTTTGCAGCCGCTCCCAGCGGAAGCGCGCGTCCTCATTGGCCGCCTGCATCAGCTCTTCGGCGCGGGCCTCATTGCTGATGGTCAGCATGCGGTAACGCGTCTCGCGATAGGCGTACTCTTCTACCGGAATGGTCGGCGCCTTGGAGTCAATCACCAACGGCGGCTTGCCTTCATGCGCCAGGGCCGGGTTAAAGCGGTACAGCGGCCAAACCCCCGCCTGCACGGCCAGTTTTTGCTGCTGGAGGCCCTCTTTCATGTCAATGCCGTGGGCGATGCAGTGCGAATAGGCAATGATCAGCGACGGACCGTCATAAGCATCCGCCTCCAAAAAAGCCCGTAGCGCCTGGGCGTCGTTGGCCCCCAGCGCCACCCGCGCCACATAAATATGTCCGTAAGACATGGCAATCATGCCCAGGTCTTTCTTGCCCATGCCCTTGCCGCTGGCGGCAAATTTGGCCACCGCCGCGCGCGGGGTGGCTTTGGAAGCCTGCCCGCCGGTATTGGAATAGACTTCCGTATCCAGCACCAGGGCGTTGATGTTGTAGGGGCTGGCCAACACATGATCCAAACCGCCGTAGCCGATGTCGTACGCCCAGCCGTCGCCGCCGATGAGCCACACGCTCTTGCGGATCAACGCATCCGCCACGCTCATCAGCATCCCTGCCCGCGGGTCCTGCATCGTAGACAGCCGCTCTTTCAGGGCCGCCACACGTTCCCGCTGAGCGCGCAGACCGCTTTCCGTGCTCTGCTCCGCCCCCAAAAGGCCGTCGGCCAGCACACTACCGATTTCACCAGCCAGCTGCTTCACCAGCTCGCGGGCAAAACCGTTCTGCTTTTCCACCGAAAGGCGCATACCCAGGCCAAATTCAGCGTTATCCTCAAACAGCGAGTTCGACCAGGCCGGGCCGCGCCCGTCGCGGTTGGCTGACCACGGCGTGGTGGGCAGGCTCCCGCCGTACACCGAGGAGCAGCCCGTGGCGTTGGCGATGATGGCGCGGTCGCCGAAGAGCTGCGACACCAGCTTGACATACGGCGTTTCGCCGCAGCCTGCGCAGGCCCCTGAGAACTCAAACAGCGGCTGGAGCAGCTGAGAATTTTTTACCGTGGTGGGCTGGAAAGCCGTGCGGTCTGCTTCGGACAGCTCCAGGAAGAATTCCCAATTCGCCCGCTCCGTCTCGCGCAGGGGCGGCTGCGGGGCCATATTCAGGGCCTTGCGCCCCGTCTGGGCCTTGTCTTTGGCCGGGCAGACTTCCACGCACAGGCTGCAGCCCGTGCAGTCTTCGGGCGCCACCTGAATGGTGAGGCGCATCCCTGGGAATTCTTTGAAATTGGCATCCATCGAGCGGAAGGTCTCCGGCGCACCCGCCAAAGCCTCCGGTGCGTACACCTTCATGCGGATGCTGGCATGCGGGCACACCAGGGCGCACTTGCCGCATTGAATGCACAGCTCCGAAGCCCAGGTGGGGATTTCCAGCGCGATGTTGCGCTTCTCGTACTGGGCCGTCCCGGAGGGGTAGGTTCCGTCCGCCGACATCTTGCTCACCGGCAGCGCGTCGCCGTTGTTGATCAAAATTTCGCCCAGCACCTCGCGCACGTAAGCCGGGGCCGATTCAGACATGGACGCGCGCATACCAAATGCGCTGTTCACCTGCGCCGGAACGACCACTTCCTTGAGGTTCGAGAGGGTGTTGTCCACCGCCTCAAAGTTCTGCCGTACCACCGTTTCACCGCGCTTGCCGTAGGTCTTCTTGATGGATTTCTTGATCTGGGCGATGGCTTCATCCCGCGGCAGCACACCGCTGATGGCGAAGAAGCAGGTCTGCATGATGGTGTTGATGCGGCTGCCCATGCCCGAAGCCTCGGCCACGTGGTGCGCGTCAATCACGTAGAATTTCAGGTTCTTTTCCACCAGCGCCTGCTGCACTTCGCGCGGCAGGTGATCCCACACCTCATCCGGCCCGTACAGACTGTTCAGCAAAAAGACGCTGCCCGGGCGGGAGTACTTGAGCATGTCAAAGCGTTCCAGGAAGGAGAAGTTGTGGCAGGCCACGAAGTTGGCATCGCCCTCACCGATCAAATACGGGGCGCGAATGGGTTTGGGGCCAAAGCGCAGGTGCGACACCGTCACCGAGCCGGACTTCTTAGAATCGTACACAAAGTAGCCCTGGCCAAAGTTGCCGCCCTCTTCACTGATGATTTTGATCGAATTCTTGTTAGCGCCCACGGTGCCGTCCGCGCCCAGGCCAAAGAACACACAGCGCACGGTCTCATCCGCTTCGATGGAGAAGCTGGGATCGTAGCTCAGGCTGGTGTGGCTGACATCGTCGTGAATGCCCACGGTGAAATGGTTCTTGGGTTTGGCCTTGGCCATCTCGGTAAAAATGCCCTGCACCATGCCCGGCGTAAATTCTTTCGAAGCCAGGCCGTAGCGCCCGCCCAAAATCCGCGGGGGGCTGGCAAAGGGCGTCATGCCGTCGGCTGCGGCTTCCTGCACCGCCGCCACCACGTCCAGATACAGCGGCTCGCCGCTGGAACCGGCCTCTTTGGTGCGGTCCAACACCGCCAGGGTGCGCACCGTAGGCGGCAGGGCCTGAACAAAATGTGCGATGGAGAAAGGCCGGTACAGATGCACCGTCACCACGCCCACTTTCTCGCCCCGCGCCGCCAGAACCCGCGCCGTCTCTTCGGCCGTCTCGGCCCCCGAACCCATCATCACGATCACCCGCTCCGCGTCCGGCGCACCAGCGTAATCAAACAGGTGGTAGGAACGGCCTGTGAGCGCAGCAAACTGATCCATGACCGCCTGCACGTGCGCCGGGCAGGCGGCGTAAAACGGGTTGACCGACTCGCGCCCCTGGAAGTACACATCCTGATTTTGCAG
Organism: Levilinea sp.; assembly: GCA_029975215.1. Taxonomy (GTDB): domain Bacteria; phylum Chloroflexota; class Anaerolineae; order Anaerolineales; family Anaerolineaceae; genus Levilinea. The sequence continues at coordinate 193,464 of JARKPO010000046.1, read as the reverse complement.
CGTACCGCGGATGAACGCCCGCTCCGGGTTTAAAGCCCGCGCGCGGTGCGCCGCCACCAAGGCCGGATCCATCATCGTGCGCATCACATCTTCAGGGATCAGGGTGATTTTGTTGACCTCATGTGAGGTGCGGAAGCCGTCAAAAAAGTGCAGGAAAGGAACCCGCGCCCGGAGGGTAGCCGCCTGGCAGATCAGGGCCATGTCGTGGGCCTCTTGCACCGAGCGCGAAGCCATCAGGGCAAAGCCCGTGGCCCGCGTGGCCATCACATCTGAATGGTCGCCGTAGATGGAAATGGCTTGATACGAAAGCGCCCGCGCCGAAACATGGAAGACCGTCGAGGTCAATTCACCGGCGATTTTGTACATATTGGGGATCATCAAAAGCAGGCCCTGCGAGGCGGTGAAGGTGGTGGTCAGCGCGCCGGTCTGCAGCGAGCCGTGCACCGCGCCCGCCGCCCCACCCTCGGCCTGCATCTCGGCCACCAGGGGCACGCTGCCCCACACATTGGGAATATTCGCCGCCGCCCATTCATCCGAAAGCTCGCCCATCCCGGAGGAGGGCGTAATGGGATAAATAGCGATGACCTCGTTTGTGCGGTAGGCAACGTAAGCAGTTGCCTCATTGGCATCAACGGTTACAGTCTTTTCAGTTGTCATGGATCCTCCGGGGAGAAAGGGGAGTAAAAAAGTCCGGCCAGGTCAAAGATATATGGTATACGATACATCCATTATATCATGACCCTGGCCGGATTGTTCCCGGCAATTTTGCCAGCTTAAGGCAGCGTCACCCCCAACAGCGCCATCACTGCCACAGCCAGCGGAGCCACAATCAGCGCGGGCAGCATATTTCCCGTGCGCACCGGCCGCAGTTCCAAAATCCCGCTCACCGCCACCGCCACCAACAGCACACCCCCCACTGCCGTCATCTCGGTCATCATCGGCGCCGTCACCAGCGTTTGGGCCTGGGCTGCCAGCAGGCTTAACCCGCCCTGATAGGCCAGGATGATCAGCGCAGAGAACGCCACGCCCACCCCCAACGAGGCCGAAAAAGCCAGCGCCATCACCAGGTCTAGGGCCGATTTAATCGCCAGCAGGCTGATATCGCCGGTCAGGCCGTCTTGAATCGAGCCTAAAATGGCCACCGGCCCCACGCAGAAGACCAGCGAGGCGGTCATGAACCCGCGCAGGAAGCGCGATTGTCCCGACGGGGCGCCGGAGGCATCTTCAGCGGGCATAAAGCGCCGCTCCAGGGCCTTGCCGATCCATTCCAGCCCCTTTTCAATCTGCCACCATTCGCCCAACACCGCCCCTACCAGCACACTGGCGAGCACCAACATTGAATTTTGTGTTTTCAGGAACATCTGCACGCCGTATAACAGCGTAAAAAGGCCCAAACCCGAGATCACCGTTTGCCGAAAACGCACAGGAAGCCGGTCGCCCAACACTGTGCCCAAAACGCCCCCCACCACCACCGCAGCCGTATTTAATAAAGTACCCGTCATACTATCCTTAATCTTTGGCCAGCGTCGGTCCAGCGCGGCCCGCCGCCTGAGATTCGTACAGCTCCAACACAAAGCATAATGAAGACAAACGGTTCAAATAGCGCAGCAGTTCGGGGTTTTGCACCTCTCCGGCTTCCACCAGCACCGCCACGCGCCGCTCGGCCCGGCGCACAATGGTGCGCGCCAAAGCCAAAAAAGCCCCGGGGCGCGTATCCCCCGGCACGATAAATTCACGCGGCAGGTTCACCTGCGCGCTGAGCGCATCCACTTGCGCCTCCAGCCAGGCCACCCGCTGGGGGGTAATGACCCGGAAGGTTTCGGCATTTTCGGGGGTGGCGGCCACCTCGCCCATCAGCCCGTACAGGTCGCGCTGCGCCTGCACCACCAGCTCGGCGGTATCCTGCCCCAGGGCAAAGCTGCGCACCAGCCCCAGGGCCGCCGAAGCCTCGTCCACGCTGCCCAGGGCTTCCATGCGCGCATCCGTTTTCGAAACCCGTCCCGGGCCCAAAACGCCCGTGGTGCCGTCATCGCCTTTGCGTGTGTAAAAACTGGTCATGAGGGTTTTGCCGCCTGATGCATTTGAAAATAGAGATACCAAAAGCGCTGCGGGTCAAAGGCTGGCTGCAAGGCTGCATCCCAAACAAAGTCGCCGGGCTGGCCAGCCGACCGCAGTCGGTGATCCAACCCCGCCAGCACCGTCCGGTTGGGCGTATCCGTAGGGATTTCCTCGGCCAGCAGGCCCAGCAAACAGCGCCATTGGGCCGCGAAGGCATAAGCCTTGGGCGAACGCGGCGGTTCGGCTAACAATTCTTGCAGCTCCGCCTGCCACAGCCGTAAGCGGGCTGCAAATTCCTGGGTGGATTTCTGCACCCAATGGCTTTTCCAGGCCTCGCGCGTGGCAGCCACCATCTCGTTCCAGGCGGCTGCCTGGGCCTGTTCCGCAGCTGGCAGGGGGGCTGCCAACAACCGCCGCTGACTAAACAGCAGCGTGCCGGGGGTCAGCCGTTGGATGCGGCTGGGGAGGCCGTCGGGAGCTTTTGCGCCGTACAGCGGCCAATACAAGGTGCGCCCGAGCAAGTACTCTTTCAGCTCATACGCCGCCGCGCGCACCATGAGCAAGTCTTGATCCCACCATGCCGCCATGCATCCCCTCCCCTCTCATCTCACCCGCTGCGGATTATTGCCCGCCCACCGTAGCCTGCATGAACCACTGTGCGGCGGTGGCAAAGCGGTCGCTGCTGTCAAACAGCGGCCCCATCTGCACCCCCTGCACCCCGCGGTCCACCGCGTAGGTGTACACCGGGTAGTACAGGGTCAGCGCAGGGGTTTCATCGCTGAATACCACCTGAAAATTGCGGTACAGACGGGCGCGCTCGCCCAAATCGGCGGTCACGCGCGCCTGTTCCAGGTATTCACTGGCATTGCGGTTATCCCACTGGGAATAATTCTGCCCGCCAGTGGCCTGTGCCTGATCCCAAAAGGGATAGGGGTCGGGGTCGGGCGAGCGGGTCAGGTTCAAATCCACCAGCGCCGCCTGAAATTCACGGTTGGCCAGGCGTTCATTCACCAATGTATCGTAAGGCACGGCCTCCAACTTCACCTCCACCTGCAAATCGCTCCAGTTCTTCTGAATCACTTCGGCGATCTGGCGGTGCAGTTGGGTGTCGGGGTACAGTAAAGTGAAGCTGAGCGCGCGACCGTCTTTCTGGCGGATGGGGTCGCCTTCTGCCGGTTCCACATACCCGGCCCGTTTCAGCTGGGCGCGCGCCGCCTCCAAATCAAAAGCAACGCGCGGCAGGTTATCGTAATATGCCCAGGTGCCCGGCATGATCGGCCCGTCGGCCACAATGGCCTGTGAGCCTAACAGGCGGTCCACAATCCACTGGCGGTTGGTGCCCTTCAGCAGAGCCTGGCGCACTTCTTTATCCTCAAAAAAGCCCACTTCCGGGTCTTTGAGGTTAAACAGCACCATCGAAAGCTGCGGCTGGCGGCCGGAATACACCGCCAAATCCGGCTCGGCCAACACCTGCGGCAGCACATCCGGCGAGACGTAGCCGATTCCCTGCACCACCTCATTGCGGTAGGCCTGCAAGGCCGCTGCAGAATCGGGGTAGTAGCGGAAGATGAACTGCTCAATGAAGGGGGGCTGTTGATAATACAGTTCGTTGGCCTTCAGCATCACCCCGGTGATCTTGCCGTCCTCCACCACCAGCTGGTCAAAGCGGTAGGGGCCAGTGCCGACGGGCTGCAAATTGAAGGGGTCGTTGACCACCTGCTCCAGCGTTTTGCCGCCCAAAATGTGCTGTGGCAAAATGCCAAAGGCCAGGTAGTCCAGGAAGGGCGCAAACGGCTCCGGCAGACGGAACTGCAAATCCGTGTCGCTGAGCACAATGACATCAATCTCTTCCCAGAAGCTGCGGATATCCTCCGGAACCCATTCGCCGCCCGTGCGGATCAGATCAATGGTGAAAACCACATCATCCGCGGTGACCGGCTCGCCGTCGTGCCAGCGCAAGTTCGGCTTAAGGGCGAAATTGTACACCGTGCCGTCTTTAGCAATCCCATAGGTCTCTGCCAGGTCCGGCACAGGCACGCCGCGCGCATCAAAGCGCACCAACCCGCTGAAGATCAGCCGGTTCACCTCGCGGTCCACCGGATTGGCGTAATCCAACACCGGGTTCAGACGCTGCAGCGAACCAATCAACGCCTCAGTATACACACCGCCGCGGGCAGGCTGCGGGGTCAGACTGGTGACTGGGCCGCCGGGCTGGTCTGCCAACAGCAAAATACCGACCAGCAGGCCGGTCAGGAATATGATGATCAGTTGCCAGCGTAGCTTTTTCATAGCGGAATACGAAAGAGGGCTGTCCCCCCTGCGGGTGAGAAGCCCTCGTCGAGTCTCCCTGTGTGATTCAATCGGACAATCAAGTTATTTACTGAGGATCACCGTGACCAGCGTCAGAATGAAGAACAGCGCGCTCAAGCCAATGGTGATGTAGAAGAGCGTCTTTTCAATCCCGCGCCGGGCCGTGAACACGGTGCCCGAATCGCCGCCCGCCAACGAACCCAGACCCACACCCTTGTTCTGCAAGATCACGCTGACGATCAGGGCGATTGACGTTATAATCAATGCGACATCAAAGTATCCCGAAATATTCACAGATAGCCTCCTGAGGTTCAAACCGCAGGGCTGATTATACCGTCTTTCTATGGGAATCGTCAACCGCGTATGCACGAACTCACCCTCAACCTCCACATGCACACCACCTATTCCGACGGCTCCGGCAGCCATGAGGATATTGCCCAGGCAGCCTTGCGCGCCGGCATTGACGCCGTCATCGTCACCGATCACAATGTTTGGGTCAACGGCATGGACGGCTACCGCTCGGCCAACGGCCGGCGTATGCTGCTCATCGTGGGGGAAGAAGTTCACGACCGCACTCGCCAGCCCCAAAAGAACCACCTGCTAGTGTTTGGCGCCAACCGCGAGATGACCACCTTTGCTCCTGACCCTCAAAATCTGGTCCGCCAGGTGGAGCAAGCCGGGGGGCTGTCGTTCATCGCCCACCCCTGGGATCCAGACATGCCGATGTTTGGCGAGGATGATATCTCTTGGGTGGCCTGGGATGTGGAAGGCTACACCGGTTTTGAGCTGTGGAATGGACTGAGCGAGCTGAAAAGCGTGGCGCATTCGCGTCTGCAAGCCGTCTTTTATGCCCTGTTCCCCCAATATCTGGCCCATGCCCCCCTGCCCCAGACCCTGGCCAAATATGATGAACTCCTCAGCCAGGGCCGTCGGCTGACCGCCGTGGGCGGCTCGGACGCGCATGCCCTGCACATGCACATGGGCCCCCTGCACCGCGTCATCTATCCCTACGAGTTCCACTTCCGCGCCATCAACAACCACCTGCTCACCCCCCGCCCCCTGGGCGAAAATTTGCTCGAAGACCGGCGCATGATCTACGACGCCCTGCGCGCTGGGCGTTCCTTCATCGGCTACGACCTGCCCCACCCCACTCACGGCTTCCGCTTCACCGCCCAGGGGCTTAACGCAGTCGCCACATTGGGCGAAGAAATCCCCCTGCAAAACAGCATCACCTTCCAAATTCGCCTGCCCGCCCCTGCCTACTGCCGCCTGCTGTGCAACGGCAAACCCGTCAAAGCCTGGCGGGGGCAGGAGATTTGCTCCTTCATCGCCAGCCAGCCGGGGGCCTACCGCGTGGAAGCCTATCTGGAGTATCTGGGCAAACGCCGCGGCTGGATCTTCAGCAACCCCATCTACGTGCGCGCCCCGCACCCCCGCGCGAGGGTTTCATGATCACCAATAACGTCACCCGCCTGCTGGACAGCCGCAAGATCGTCTACACCGCCTTTGAATTGCCCCCCGAAAAGATCGGTGCGCTGGAAACCGCTGCTCTGCTGGGTGTTCCCCCGCAGATCGTCTTTAAAACTATTGTGGTGGTACGGGCCAAACCCGCCAAGCCCATCCTGGCGGTGATCCCTGGGGATGCTGAAGTCGATCTGAAAGCCATCGCCGCCCTGGTGGGCGAAAAGAAGGTGCACATCCCCACCCAGCGTGAGGCAGAGCAAATCACCGGCCTGCAGGCAGGCGGCATCTCCCCCCTGGCCCTGCTCCAAAAAGGCTTCACGGTGCTGTTGGACGAATCCGCCCAGACTCACGGCCAGATTCACATCTCCGGCGGGCAGCGCGGGCTGAATCTGCGTCTGCCGGTAGACGCCCTGGTCAGCCTGACCCGCGCCCGCCTGGCCCCCATCAGCACCCGCCCCCCCGCAGACTAGCCCTTGACCACCGCCACAGGCCGCAGCCGCGCCACCTTACGCGCGATGCCGGCGCCGCAAACCGTGCGCACCACTTCGTCTACATCCTTATAGGCCTGGGGGGCTTCTTCGGCCAGCCCGCCCAATGAGCCGGCCCGCACCTGAATGCCCTGTTTTTCCAGAGCATGCAGCAGAGTCTCTCCGCGAATTTCGCGCTTGGCCTGGCTGCGGCTAAAAACCCGCCCGGCCCCGTGGCAGCTGGAGGCATATGAACGCGTCATGCTCTCCGCCGTGCCCGCCAGCACCCACGACCCCGTACCCATGCTGCCGGGGACCAGAACCGGCTGACCAGTGTGAGCATATTCCGGCGGCAGCTCCGGGCTGGCGGGGCCAAAGGCGCGCGTGGCCCCTTTACGGTGCACGCACACACGCTGCGCCCGCCCGCCCAGGGTGTGCGTCTCCAGCTTGGCGATATTGTGAGTGACGTCGTACACCAGGTGCAGGTGAAAATTGCGCACCACCCCCGCCAAAGCGGCTTCAAACGCCAGCCGCGCCTGGTGAGTCAGAATTTGGCGGTTGGCAAAGGCGTAATTCGCCGCTGAACGCATTGCCCCCAAATAGGCCCGGCCTTCCGGCGAATCCAACGGGGCGCACACCAGTTCGCGGTCGGGGATGGAAATGCCGTAGCGGCGCACTGCCCCTTGCAAGGACTGCACGGCATCGGTGCAGATCTGGTGGCCAAAGCCGCGCGATCCGCAGTGAATCATGAGGGTCAAACAGCCCGGCTCCAACCCCATCGCCTGGGCGGCTTCCAGATCGTACACATCTTCCACCACCCCCACTTCGATGAAATGGTTGCCCGCTCCCAGCGTGCCCAGTTGGGCGCGGCCCCGTTCACGCGCCCGCGGGCTGATGGGCGCAGGGTCGGCGTCCGACAAACAGCCGCTGTCCTCACAGCGCCGCAAGTCCATCTCGGTGGCCCAGCCGCGCTGCTGCGCCCAACCCGCCCCCAAACGGCACACCTTTTCCAAATCAGCGTCGCTCAGCCGCAGGCTGCCCGCGGTGCCCACGCCGCTGGGGCAGTGCTGATCCAAAGCCGTGACCAGCCGCTCCAGGTAGGGTTGGGCCGCCTCCAACGGCACCTCCGAAGCCATCAGCCGCACCCCGCAGTTGATGTCGTAGCCAATCCCCCCCGGTGAGATGACCCCATCCGGCAGGGTGGTGGCCGCCACCCCGCCGATGGGGAAGCCGTAGCCTTGATGCATGTCGGGCATCACCACCACCGACCCAGCCAGCCCAGGCAAAGAGGCCGCGTTGACGGCCTGCTGGACGGCGTTATCCTTCAGGGCAGCCTCCAGCAATCGCCGTGTGGCAAACAGGCGCACCCCCACGCGCATGCCCTTGCGGGCATCCGCCGGAATTTCCCATTCAAATTCGCTCACCGGCGTCAAATCGTGAATTGTGACCACGACCGCCTCCTTTTTTCTTTAAACGTCCAGAACCAGGGTCGCCTCCAGCCCGCGCGGGGTAGGGCGTACCTCCAGGGCGTGGTACGTCACCGCCTTGACCATCCTGCCCACCGCAGTTGCCGGGCTGCCCCCCAGCACCGCCCGCAGCGTGCAGCCCTCCACAATCAGCGCCAGGTCGTCAAACACCGCGCCTTCCATCTCACAGCGGTAGAGCAGCTCGGCCAGGAACTGCACCAGCAGGCTTTCGGCGTCCTCCGCCTGCAGAACCAGCTCCGCTTGCAGACGCGGCTCCGCCGCCCAGCGCACGCCCATCAGTGCGTACAGGCCTCGGGCCGCAGCGCGCAGCAGCCCACCCAGATCTGCCGCCCACACGTGCAGGCTCAAGTCAGCCGTATGCGTTATCTCTTCAAAGCCTTCATCATTCGCATGGATCATCAGTATAATTATACGCTGTGCGTTTCCCTCCGCGATCATGCGCCCATCCCGTCCGCAAAGAGCCGTCTGCCGTGTCCGACTTGAAAGTATCCCAACAATTGAGCACGCTTCTGCGCGGGTACCAGTGGACGCAGGACTCGTACGGCCAGTCCCCTGCCCGCGTCTATGCCCTCACCGGCCGCCAGCAAATTTTGTACCTTAAAACCTCCGACCAGCGCTGCCAGGGCACCTCCTACGATGTGGGGCACGAGAAAGACCTGCTGCTGTGGCTGCAGGGCCAGCTGCCCGTGCCGGAGGTGCTGCATTATGAAGAACACGACGGCACAAAGTTCCTGCTGATGAGCGCGGTAAGCGGCATTCCCGCCCACGAGGATCACCTGCAGCAGCCTGACCCAGAACGATTGGCGCGGATCTACGCTGAGGCTGTGCAGCTTTTGCGCTCCGTCCCGGTATCAGATTGCCCCTTTCCATACGGCCTGGATCAGCGACTGCAGGAACTGGACGTTCTGCTGGCGCGACAACTGTCAGATGTGGAGCGCGAGAACTGGGAAGCCGACAACCCCTTTGCGGATGCCCAAACCCTGATCGCGTACCTGCATACTCACAGGCCGCCAGAGGAATGGGGGTTCACCCACGGTGACCTGGGCGGTGACAATGTTTTTGTGCGCGCCGGGCGCGTCAGCGGTTTCATTGACGTCGGTCGAAGCGGCATCGCCGATCCCTGGAATGATATTGCCCTGTGCGTGCGTTCCCTTCAGCACACCTTTTGCGGCTGCCGCAAGCCCCTGGATCTGTTTTTTAATTTGCTTGAAATCGAACCAGATTGGGATAAAATAAGTTATTACATTTGGTTAGACGAGCTGTTTTAAGTCAGCACCCCATCCAATCAGGCGCGCACCGAATGTTGGGGATTTCTGCGGCGTTCTCAGACATTTTCTGCGCCCGAATTTTTCCTGGTTCCCGACCCAGCAGGTAACGCAAACCAGTATGAAAACTTCCTTGGATCTCATTGAAAATCGTTTGCGCGAGTTCATCGAAGGCAGCAGCGCTGTGCTTCTGCCGGGGAACCGCCGCGAAATCTCGCTGGCCAACCGCCTGGCCGAGGCCATTCAGAACGCCATGCAGGCTTCTAAAGCCCAACCGGAGGCCGCCCCCAACCTCTTCACCCTGCACCTGCCCCCTGAAGACCTGCCCTACTGGCAGGAACGTCAGGAGCTGCTGGATGCCCTTAGCGGGGCACTGCAAGAGGCTGTCAGCCAGACGGATTTGTTCTTTCCGGCGGCCCCCAACCTGCGCCTGCAAGCCGACCCGCAGCTGGCCAGCGGTGATTTCCGCGTAGAAGCCGCCTATCCCCAAGAGGCCACCGGCTCCACCGCGGTCATCTCCATCACCCCTGCCGCCGCTGAACCCGAAACCCAGGATCCTCGTCCCGCCAACGCCTTTCTGATCATTGACGGAACGCGCACCTTCCCCCTGCGCCTGCCGGTGATCAATATTGGCCGCCGCCTGGACAACCATCTGGTCATTGACGACCCGCGCGTCTCACGCAGCCACGCCCAACTGCGCGCCGTGCGCGGCCACTACGTGTTGTTTGACCTCAACTCCACCGGCGGCACCTATGTCAACAGCAACCGCATCACCCAGTACACCCTCAAACCGGGGGATGTCATCTCACTGGCGGGTGTGCCGGTGATCTATGGTGAGGACGTGCCCCAGCACAAAGGCGATACCGGGGAACTGCCTGTCCTGCCCCGCCCAATCACGGAGTGATCATTATGGCGGCTGTGGTGGTCTTAATCCTGCGCGTCCTGTTGGCCCTGGCCTTATACGCCTTCCTGGGCTGGGCTTTCATCACCCTCTGGCGCGAACTGCGCCTCACCAGCCAGATCGTGGCCGTGCGTAAAATCCCCGAACTGACCCTGCAGGAACAATTCGGCGAGGGTAAAACCTACACCTTCACCGTCATGGAAGTCACCCTGGGGCGCGATCCCACCTGCGACGTGCCCCTGCTGGACGACACCGTCTCGGCCCACCACCTGCGCCTCAGCTACCATCACAACCAGTGGTGGGCTGAGGACCTCCATTCCACCAACGGCTCCTTCCTCAACGACGAAAGAATCACCACCCCCACAGTGATGATCTCCGGCGACGAGCTGCGCGCCGGTCAGCTGCGCCTGCTGGTCACTATTGCCGCCCACTAGCCGCTGCAAAAACTGGCCTCATTTTCCCGCAATCTCACTATAATAGAATCATCGCACTCGTACAGGCTCAGGAGGTCTCCTATGCTGTTCTTTTGGTTAGGTTTGCTGGCCCTCATCCTGGTGTTCCTGTGGTGGTTTTTCCGCGAAAGACCGCAGCAGCCTCCCGTCGAACCGCCCACCCTGCCCGCCGTGCCCGCGCGCAGCGCTGCCCCCCTCAGCGTAGAAGCGGAATCTGCCCCCGTCGAAGATGACTTGACGCTCATCGAAGGTATCGGCCCTAAGATCAACCAGCTCTTCCAAGCTGCCGGCATCCATACCTTCGCCGATCTGGCCCAGGCCGATGTCAGCCGTCTGCAGGCCATTCTGGACGAGGCCAGGCTGCACATCGCCAATCCAGCCACCTGGCCCGAACAGGCCCGCCTGGCTGCCGCGGGCGACCTGGAAGCGCTGAAGGCCTACCAGGACAATTTAAAAGGCGGGCGCGCGGTCTGAAGCTGCGCCCTCGATCTTGACTGTTTTCAGCTGGAGGAAAACCGCCGGCAGAATTCACGCTCTGGCGGATCATTTTCCTCTGTGCTATGATTCGCGCATATGCACCCAAGGAGGACACGCATGTCAGAAAACATCCCAGTCTTAGGCATTATTGGCGGTTCTGGTTTATACCAGTTCCCCGGCCTCACCAACACCGCCCAGGTGGAGATCGAAACCCCCTTTGGCGCGCCCAGCGCCCCCATCATTACCGGAACCCTGGCAGGCAAGCGCGTGGCCTTTTTGGCTCGCCACGGCCTGGGGCACACCCTCACCCCCACCGAGGTCAATTACCGCGCCAATATCTACGCCCTCAAATCCCTGGGGGTGCGCCGCGTGTTGGGCGTCAGCGCCGTTGGCTCGCTGCGCGAAGATTACGCCCCCGGCCACCTCATCGTCCCCGACCAACTGATTGATTTCACCCGCAAACGCGCCAACAGCTTCTTTGGCGAGGGTCTGGTGGCCCATGTGGGCGTGCCGGACCCCTTCTGCCCCGATTTCTCCAGCCTGACTTACAAAGCCATCTCCAGCACCGAGGCCATGACCCACCAGGGCGGCACGCTGATCACCATCGAAGGGCCGCGCTTTTCCACCCGCGCCGAATCGCACCTCTTCCGCTCCTGGGGTGTGGCCCTCATCGGCATGACCGCCTGCCCCGAAGCCTTTCTGGCGCGCGAAGCCGGGCTGTGCTACGCCACCATCGCCCACGTCACCGATTACGATGTTTGGCACCAGAGCGAAGAGCCTGTCTCGGTGGAAATGGTCATTCAAACCCTGCACCGCAGTCTGCACATCGTTCAGGAAGCCATCCTTTCCCTGCTGGAGTCCCTGGACGCCGAACCAACTTGCGGGTGTGAAAGCAGCCTGGAAAAAGCCCTCATCACCAACCCCAGCCACATCCCTCCGGAAACGCGCCAGCGTCTGAACCTGCTGGTGGGCAAATACCTGGAGCCGTGAACCACCTCTTTCCGCAAAGCGTCTCGCCGCGAGACCAAACCCAAAGCCGCCTGATGCTTCTGGCGGCCAGTTTTGTGTTCCTCTACGCCGCCGCCCTCACCCTGGCCCCCGCTGTGCGCCTGCACACCTGGCAGGCCGAACTGCGCTGGGCTCACTGGCTGGGGGTGGCCGTGTGGGTGTCCACCTTTGCCCTGCTCCACCGTCTGCTGCTGCGTCAGCTCCCCGACCGCGACCCCTACCTGCTGCCGGCCGCCGCCCTGCTGACCGGCTGGGGGCTGATGACCATCTGGCGGTTGGAACCTCAATTCGGCTTGCGGCAGACCCTTTGGCTGGCGGTCTCCGGCGGGGTGTTTGCCCTCGGCCTGCGCATCCCCGACCCGCTGCGCCTGCTGCGCCGTTATAAATATCTGTGGCTGACCAGCGGTCTGGTGCTCACCGCGCTGACCTTCTTCATCGGTGTGTACCCTGCGGGGGTAGGGCCGGAGCTGTGGCTGGGCTGCTGCGGGGTATATTTGCAGCCCTCCGAACCGCTCAAGCTGCTTCTGGTAGTCTACCTTTCGGCGTATCTGGCGGACGCCCTATGGCTCAAATTTAATTGGGTGTCGCTGCTGTCCCCCACTCTCGTGCTCACCGGCACCGCGCTGGTCCTGCTCCTGGCGCAGCGCGACCTGGGCACCGCCATCCTCTTCCTGACCCTGTATTTCCTGATCCTCTATCTGGCCTCCGGCCGCGCGCGGGTGATGGCCGCCGCGGTGGGAGTGGTGTTGGCAGCGGCCGCCTTGGGTGTACTGCTGTTTGATGTCATCCAATCGCGCGTGGCCGCCTGGCTTAACCCCTGGGCCGACCCCTCTGGGCGCTCCTTCCAGATCGTGCAGTCCATCATGGCCGTCGCCGCGGGCAGCCTGATGGGAAGCGGCCCCGGTCTGGGCAGTCCGGGCCTGGTTCCGGTGGCCCATTCCGATTTTATCTTCGCTGCCATCGCCGAGGAGATGGGCCTGGCGGGCAGTTTGGGTCTGCTGGCGGTGGTAGGGCTGTTCGTCTCCCGCGGCCTGCGCGCCGCGCTGCACGCGCCCTCTAATTACCAGCGCTATCTGGCGGCCGGCCTCAGCGCTTACATCGGGGGCCAATCCATCCTGATCATCGGCGGCAACCTGCGCGCTTTGCCCCTCACCGGCGTCACCCTGCCGTATGTCTCCTACGGCGGCTCTTCCCTGTTGACTTCGTTCATCATCCTGCTGATCCTCATCCTCATCAGCAGCCCGGCCGAACTTGAACCCGCGCCGCTGCCCAAACCCGCCCCATACCGCCTGCTGGCCCTGGGCATGGTGGGCGCGCTCACTGCGCTGGCCCTAAGCGCGGGCTGGTGGGCATTGGTGCGCGCCGCCCCCCTCAGCACCCGCGCCGATAACCCCCGCCAGGCCATTTTGGACCGCTTTGTGGGCCGCGGACGGCTCTTAGACCGTGCCGGGCAGGTTTTGGTGGAAGATGTGGGCAGCCCCGGCAGCTACCGCCGTCAAATCACCGTGCCTGCCCTGAGCCTCGTCACCGGCTATGCGCACCCACTCTACGGCCTTTCCGGCCTGGAAGCCGCGCTCAACCCCTATCTGCGCGGTCTGCAGGGCGTCCCCACTTCTGAAATTCAAACCAACCAGATGCTCTATGCCCAGCGCCCCCCAGGTTTGGATGTGCGCCTGAGCCTGGACCAAACCTTGCAGGCCGAGGCCGACCGTCTCCTGGGCGAATACCGCGGCGCGCTGGTGCTGATGAACGCGCAGACCGGTGAAATTTTGGCGATGGCTTCACACCCCTACGCCGATTTCAACCGCCTGGACAGCGATTGGGATACCTGGCTGCAGGACCCTTCAGCCCCCCTCTTTAACCGCGCTGTGCAAGGGACCTATCCTCCGGGGGCCGCCGTAAGCCCCTTCCTGCTCACCGCTGCGGCAGGGCGCGGGCCGCTGCCTGCCCTACCGGGGTCCTTTGCCAACCGCTCCAATTCGGCAGTGTTGGAATGTGCCCTGCCCCCTGCGGGTGATCTTACCTGGGAACATGTGGCGGCTGCGGGCTGCCCCGAAGCCGCCGCTGCCCTCGAAGAGCTGCTCACCCCCACCGCAGTCAGCAACCTGTACCGCGGCCTGGGATGGGCCGAAGCCCCCGATCTGCCCCTGGATGTGGCCGTCCCGCCGGTGCAGGACGCGGCGCAGCCCCTGCAGACCGCTTCCTTGCGCGTTTCCCCCCTGCAAATGGCCCTGGCAGCGGCTAGCCTGAGCGCCGATGGGCGCACGCCAGCCCCGCGCCTGGCGGTGGCGGTGAACACCCCCGCCGAAGGTTGGGTGATTTTGCCCAGCGGCCCCATCCGCGAAGCCCTGCCCTCTTTGGCCGTTCAGGATATCTCCGCCCGTCTGGCCCTCTCCGATCTGCCCCTGTGGATGAGCGTGGCCCGCGCCGCCAACGCAGAGCAAACCATCACCTGGGGTCTGGGCGGAACTGTGGCTCGCTGGCAGGGATCTCCCCTGGCCCTGGCCGTGGTAATTGAAGAAGATGACCCCGCCGCCGCGGCGCGCATTGTGCGCGAGATGCTTCAGACCACGCTGAACCCCACCGCCCCCAACGGCAGCCCAGCCCAGCCTTAATTTCCAGCCGCAGCTTTCAGCGCGTCCAGGCGGGCAGCCGTTCCGCCAGGGCCGTCAGCGTCATCTCGCGCAAGCTGGCAGAGCGCAGCCACACCTCGCGCAGCGCGACCCCCAGGCCGGTCAGCCCCAGCCATTCGGCCCAGCGCAAGGCCGAACCGCGCGTGATCACGTCGCCATAACCGGCGTAGAAATCCAGATAGGCGTTAAAATCCCAGATGGGAAACTGGAACAGCAGGCGGTTAAAGATTACCAGCGCGCCCCACAGATACAGCACCTCATACACATGCACCGGCTGCTCGCGGTCCTGCAAAATCAGACTGATAAAAAACGCCTGCGGGATGAAAAAGAAGGTCGCGTAGCGCATCATGTCCGTGCCGCCGTACATCATCCCCAGTAAATTGACCCCCAGGTAAATCCAGATCCACGGACGGTAGGCGCCCAGCCCCTGCCAGGCGCGCCGCAGCCGTCCCGGGGTGGCCAAAATCAGCAGCGGCATCCAGTAAGCCGCCAGGTTGAAGACGTAGTTATAGTTGCGCTTCCAGTTCAGCGGCATACCGAACAGAGTCTTCAGAAATTGGGGGTCGTTGAAGGGGTCCAGAATTTGCTGGGTCATGGTGATGGGGATCAGCCAGCGCGGCAGCGCCAGCACCAAAAGCGTCCCCGCCGCAGTCAGACCCATCCACACCAGCGGGCGCACATCCTTGCGGTTCGCCCACCATTCCCGCGCCCACAAGAACATGGCGATGGCGATGGGGATGATCAAATACTCGCGGATAAGCAGTCCCAGCACGCCCAAGGGCACCGCCAGGGCCGGTTTGCGGTACATCAGGGCCAGAATGGCAAACACCAGCAGCGGGTAGGCCAGCTGGTCGGGGCGGTAAAAATCAAACAGCAGGAATTTGACGTTAAACAAGGCCCCTGCCGGAACTGACATGACCACCAGGGCCGCAAAAAAGCCCGCCCCCAATTTGCGCGCCGCCAGGTACACCCCCCACAAAGCCATCAGCAGCCCGCCGTAGGCCAGCAGCTTGAAGCCCACAAAGGTGGGTGTGCCCAGGAGCTGGTTCAGCCCGCGGGCCAGCAGCGGGGTGATAAAACGGTAAGCGTAGGGCGCGGCCAGGTTGGGGTTGCCCCACACGCCGTTCTCAGCCATATCAATGTAATACACAAAGTCCCAGGCGTGGCCTTTCACCACATCCAGCCGGTTGGTCAGGCGGTCTAAAGCCAGAAGGATCAGCAGCGCCAGAGCCAGCGCGGTCAGCGCCTGTACGGTCGTTTTTTTCATGCGGGTCGTCCCTTTCGGTTAAAAATCATCCGGCCCAATTGTACCTTAACCGTACAGGCTTGGGCCGGAAGACGAACCGATAAAAGGGGATTAGCCCAGGGCTTCGCGCAGGGCCGCGCTCAAATCCGGCTGGCGGAAGGTGTAACCTAATTGCAGCAGCCGCGCGGGAACCGCCCGCTGCCCGTCCAGCACCAGGGTGCTCATCTCACCCAACAGCAGCCGCAGGGCAAAGGCAGGCACCGGCAGCCAATAGGGCCGCCCCAACACGCGCGCCAGGGTGCGGCCAAAATCGTTCATGGTCACCGGCTGCGGGGCAGTCAGGTTAAACGGACCGCTGGCCTGGGGATGATCCAGCAGAAAGAGCATGGCTTCCACCTGATCGCGCAGCGAAATCCACGGCCACCACTGCTGGCCGCTGCCCAGCGGGCCGCCGATGAACAGGCGGAAGGGCAGCAGCAGCCGTTCCAGCGCCCCGCCCGTGCGAGTCAGCACCAGCCCGGTGCGCAGCAGCACCCGACGCACGCCCAAAGCCTCCGCCGCCTGGGTGGAATGCTCCCAATCCACGCACACCGACGCAAGATAATCCTGTCCTGCGGGGGCTTCCTCAGTCAGCACCTCCTGGCTTTCCACCCCGTAGTAGCCCACCGCTGAGGCCTGCAGCAGCAGCCCAGGGCGCTTTTGGGCCTGTTCCAACGCGCGCACCACCGCCTGGCCGCTGTCTACACGGCTTTGCCGGATGCGCACTTTGCGCTCCGCGTTCCAGCGGCCCGCGCCGATGTTTTCGCCCGCCAGGTTCACCAGCGCATCCGCCTCTTCCAGCAAATGCACCCATCCCTGCGGTGTGCGTCCGTCCCAGGCGGCGGCCTGTGCGCCCGCCGGAAGCCGCACTCGCTCCGGATTGCGGCTCAGCACCGTCACCGCATCGCCGCGTTCCACCAGCCGCCGCACGAAGGCCTGTCCAATCAGGCCGCTCCCACCCAGGATCAACACACGCATGTTCACACCCTCCGCTTTCAGGCTCCTTCAGCCGTTCAACAAGTTTGCCCATCTGCCTTGATTGTATCCCCAAAAGCAGAAACGGCTCAACGCTTTGTGTAAGGTTGCCGCGCGGCAGCAAATTGCGCTCGTCTCAAGACGTGCTATAATCCTTCCAAGGGTGCTGCGATGGATGAAGCAGTATTGGTACTGAACGCCAATTACGAACCGATCAACGTCTGCGATATGCGGCGCGCGGTCGGGCTTCTCCTGGCCAACAAAGCCTCACTGGTGGTAGACGGCCGCGGGAGTATTAAAACTGCGCGCAGCGCCTTCCCCCGCCCCTCCATTATCCGCCTGGATAAGATGATCCACCGCCCCCGCCCCACCGTCAAGCTGACGCGGCGCGAGGTCTTTCGGCGCGACGCCTACACTTGCCAGTACTGCGGGCGCACCGGCGGCGAAATGACCATTGACCACATCTTCCCGCGCCGTTTGGGCGGCCGCCAGACGTGGACCAACGTGGTCACCGCCTGCGCCGCCTGCAACCACCGCAAAGGGGGCCGCACCCTGGAAGAATCGGGCATGACCCTGCTGCGCCCGCCGAAGGAGCCGCCAGCCTCTGCCCTGTACATCTTTGGCAGGCATTTAAAAGAATATTTCGAGTGGGAACCCTACTTGAACGGCTGGTAACCGCCCCCAGATTACAGCTCAAACTCCATAAAATCTTTCGCCAACTGCACCGGCTTGCCGAAGGCTTCGGAAGCCGCCTCGGTCAGCTCGGATTCTTCCAGGTTCGTATCGTAATGGATCAAATACAGCCTTTCCACCCCGGCCTGACGGGCGGTCTCGCCAGCCTGCGCAGGGGAAGAATGGCCGGTCTGCTGGCCTGCCGATTCGTGCAGCAGCAGCTGCGCCCCGCGGGCCAACCCCACCACTGCCGGGCACGGCTCGGTGTCGCAGGAATAGGCCGCCGCCTGGCCGCTGGCATGAAACTGCACCCGCAGCCCCACCGTGGGGATCAGGTGGCGCACCGGCGAAGCCCAAACGGACAGGGCCGCATCTGCCACCACCGGGGTCATCTCCTCTGCAGGCAGGGCGTGGAACACCACCGGGTAGAAATCCGGCCAGCGTTTCCAGTTGTACAGCTCCATCATGGCCTGCAGGCGGTCGGTCACATCCGCCAGCCCGTACACATGCAGCGGTTCGCTGCGCCCCAGCAGCCATAGATCCATCAAGAGCAGCGGTGCGCCCGCCACATGGTCGGGGTGAAAATGGGTCAAAATCAAGTCGGTCAGCCGCAGCGGGTCTACCCCCAACCGGCGCAGGCGCGAAATGGGGCTGCCGCCGCAGTCCACCAGCACCATGCGTTCGCCCGCAGTGAACAGCAGGTGCGTGTTCTCCTGCTCTGCCCCCGCCACCGCATTCGCTGACCCCAGAACGATGATCTTACCCATACCCTCTCCTCTTAGCGGAAGAATAAGAGCGCCAGACGCGGGGTAAGCCAGGATTCAATCCCCGCAGCGATGATCAGCAGCGGAATGACCACCCCTACCATGATCTTACACCAATTTGCAAAAGCCGCCAAACCCACCTCGCCCACGGTTTTGGACGAATCCGGCGTGGCCAGGCGCGCACCGGCGTGAATCACCGCCGCCGTGGCCAGCACCGCCGCGGGGATTTCCAGCACGGCATGCGGCAGAATCAGCATCACAAAGGTCAGCGGCGGAAAGCCGTTGGAAACCAGCAGCCCGTAAAGATACCCCACCGCCGCAGTGGAAGCCATGAGGGGCAGAACCCCCAAGATGCCCAGGGTAAAAGCCCCCACCACCGAAGCCAGCAGCAGCACGCGCATATTCTGCCAGAAAATGGCCATCACCGGCGCCGCCCCCGCCAGCGACCACAAATCCAGCAGGTCTTTCAGCCGGCCGCCCATCTTGTCCATATCCGAAACGTTCAGCGCCAGGAAGAAGCGCGGCACAATACTGAGGCCAATGACCACCCCCGCCACCGCCAGCCCAGCCGCCACCCAGATGCCCACGCGCATATCGCGCAGGGCACGCGGCAGGCTGCGCGTCAGCCAGGTGCCAAAATGAGCCGCCCCGCCGGAAAATTCCCGTCGGAAGACGCGCCACATCCATTTCACATTGAGCACGTCAATTTCGCGGCCCAAAAGCTCCTCGCGCTGAAAATGAGCCGTACCCACCCGCACCAGCAGCACCGTCAGCACCAGCAGCCCCCCCACCGCCCACCACAGGGTGGTGTAATCGCCCCAAAACATCACCACCGACTCGCCCTGAATCAGCAGCGCCACGGGAATGATGATAAAGCTGGACAGCAGGTTAGCCGAGCGCACCGAGGTGGCCTGGGAGGAGACCACCACCGCCCCCGCCACCATCATCACCGCCTGCACCACCGTCAGCGAGAAAATCTGGAAAAGCACTTGCAGCGGAGGCAGGGGTACATTCCCAATCACCAGACCCACCAGATACACCGACATGCCCAAAAAGCTGGACATCAGCGGCGGGATGGTGGCCGCCAGCAGCTTGCCCAAATACAGCTGCCAATCTTCCAGGGGCGTGTTGAGCAGGGGTTCAATGCTGCCGCGCTCTTTTTCGCCCACAAAGGTTTCCAGGGCGATCACCAGCGAGACGGAGATGGGGAAGAAGCCCACGATCATCAGCAGGAAAGGCACCAGTCGCTCGCCGATGATGGTGGCCCCGTAGCGGTTGACAAAGCCCAACATCTGCTGGGCGGTGAAGTTCATCAGGAAGGGGAAAAAGACCGTCAGCCCCAACACCGGGAAGATGATGCGCCAGTCGCGCAGCTGGTCGCGCACCTCACGGCGGGTGATCACCAGAGCAGGGTATAAACGCTTAAGCACGGGCGGCCTCCTGCCGGTTTTCTTGGGCAACGGCCTCCAAATAGGCCTGTTCCAGGCTGCGCGGCACTTCAAAGAAGGCCACCACCGCCAGACGTTCCTCCAACAGGCGGCGCAGCAGCATGGGGTTGGCCGCTTGCGGCGCTTCCACGCCAAAGCGCAGCCAGTTTTCGCCCTGCCCGGTCAGGCGCACCCCCTCCGGCAGGCCATCCGGCGTCCAGCCGTTCAAGCTGCTGCCCAGGCGCGCCTCAAATTCCGGTGCGCCCAGCAGTTCGCGCTTCAGGTTCTCCGGCGTGCCGGTGCGGATGATGCGCCCGGCGCGGATGATGGCCACCTGATCGGCCAGCTCTTCGGCTTCCAACAGGTTGTGGGTACACAGCAGAATGGTGCGCTCGCTGGAGCGCAGAGTGTGAATGGCGTCGCGCACCATGCGCGCGCTCTCAGGGTCCATCGCCGAAGTGGGTTCATCCAACAGCAAAACCGGCGGCTCGTGCAGCAGGGCGCGTACCAACGCCAGCTTTTGGCGCATCCCTTTGGAATATTCCCCCAGGCGTTTCTTGCCCGCCGATGCCAGGCCAAACTGCTCCAGCAGCGCATCGCTGCGGCGGCGAGCCTCACGGCTGCTCAGGCCGTATAGATTGCCGTAAAACTCCAGATATTCATGCGCATTCATGCGCCCATACAGGCCGTGGTGTTCGGTCAGCACCCCCACCACCCGCCGCACCTCGTGGGCCTGCCGCACCACATCAAAACCCGCTACCAGCGCTCTTCCGCGGGTAGGGGTCAGGATACTGGTCAACATGCGCACAGTGGTGGTTTTCCCAGCCCCGTTGGGGCCTAAAACCACCATCACCCGCCCGGCAGGTACGTCTAACGAGATACCATTAACGGCCACAAAATCGTCAAAATGCTTGGTAAGATCCTCTGCCAGGATCATCCGATAACCCTCTTTCTTGTGCCGTCCCAGAGCGCAAACGATCTAAACGTCTGCCTCCGTGTTCGGCTCCAACGGTTCGTCATCGCCCGCCTCGTCCTGAATCTCTTCCGGCTCAACCGGAAACAGGCGCCGTCTTAACAGGATAAAGGCCAGCGAAGACAGGGCCGTGATAGCCATCAGGGTTTGGTTGGCGTTTAAGCCAGCGACCGGAGAAGGATCCAGCCGCAAATACTCCAGGAAAAAGCGCCCCACAGGGTAGATGATCAAGTAAAGGAAGAAAATCTCACCCTTGCGCAGGCGCTGCGCAAAGCGCGCCCCCACCCACAACAGCACGCCCATATTGAGCAAATTCCAGAGGGATTCATACAAAAACAACGGGTGGTAGTACTCAACATTGGCAAAGGCTGGCAGGCGGTAGCGCGGCTCGATGAAGATTGCCCACGGCAGATTGGAAGGTCCGCCGTACACTTCCTGGTTCACAAAGTTCCCCCAACGGCCGATGGCCTGCGCCAGGGCCAGCCCCGGGGCGATGAAATCGGTCCACTGCAAAAAGCTCAGCTTGTTGCGGCGGCAGAAAATATACACCGCGATGGCCCCGCCGATGACTGCGCCGGGGATCCCCAAACCGCCGTTCCAGATCATGAGCATATCCAACGGGTGCGTCAGGTAATACCAGGTGGTATAACCGCGTTCCACCATTGAGGCCGGGGGAGTGAGAATATGCCAGATACGCGCCCCCAAAACGCCGCCCAGCAGCGCCCAGGGGAACATATCCCACACTTTTTCTGAATCCACGCCAGCTTTCTTAGCGCGCCAGGCAGCCATCCACGCTGCCGCCAACGCCCCCAACATAATGATCACGCCGTAAAAATGGACAAACAACGGGCCGATATGAAAACCTTCACGAGTCACAGGGCTACCCTCAAAGACAAAGAATTATTTCGCGCGCGCAGTGTGCGCCTGACGGCGGACATGCAGGATGCGTTGAATGGCAGTCACATTCGACAGCACCGCAATGACCCACAAGGCCGCCACCGGAATATTAAAGACCAGACCCGGGATGAGGACGATGTAGCGCTCCAGGCGGGATAGGATGCCGATCTTGGCGTCATAGCCCAGGGCTTCGGCCCGCCCGCGAATATAAGAAACCAAAAGAGACCCCGCCGCCGCCAGGTAGACTAACATGGCCCCTTCGCGGTTCGCGTGATCCAGGAAAAACACCAACAGACCGCCCAGAATGAAGAATTCCGAATAGCGGTCGGTCACCGAATCGACAAAGGCGCCAAAGTTGGAAGATTCGCCGCGCAGCCGCGCCATCGTACCGTCTAAGAAATCAAAGGGGGCCATCACCAGGAGCAGTAAGCCCGCCCAGGTCATATACCCCAGCGCCGCCAAAATAGCCCCGCCCACGTGCCCCACCAGGCCCAAAATGGTGATGGTATTCGGTCTGATCCCCAGACGGTTCAAAAACACCGCAATCGGCAAAAATGCCCCCTTAAAAATTGCCCGCGCGTAATCGGTTACAGTCTTCGGCTCTTCTTTCTTCACTGCCTGTTCCAAGGGTGACTCCATTGCAAAAAGGTTAAAAGCCGGCCGAAACCAGCTTTCTTATGCTATCTTACCCCAGGCAAACTGTCAAGCGAGAGGCTTAACCTTGCCCTGCTCAATCCTCATCCTCTTCATACCCATCCCGTCCTGAGCCGTCCAGGTCAATTTCATCATCGGGGCTCATCAAGACCTCGCGCTCGCGCCCGCCGGGTTGAGCCGGTCCCACCACCCCCAACGCTTCCAGTTCTTCCATCAACCGCGCCGCGCGCGGATAGCCGATGCGCAGTCGGCGCTGGAGCATGGAAGTGCTGGCATGCTGCGAGCGGCGGATGACTTCGATGGCCTGTTTCACCAGAGCGTCGCCCCCCTCCTCCTCGGCCTCCTGCAGCAGCTCTTCCCACGGGGCAGCCTCCTCTGAAGGTGGAATGCTGCGCTGCCAAAAGGCAATCACCTGATCCATCTCCGCATCGGTTAAAATGACCCCCTGCGCGCGGATGGGCGTGCCCACTTCGGGGTTCAGAAAGAGCATATCGCCGTGACCCAGCAGCGTCTCGGCGCCGTTCACATCCAAAATCACACGGGAATCCACCGCCGAGGCCACGGTGAAGGCGATGCGCGCTGGGAAATTGGCTTTGATCAGCCCCGTCACCACATCCGTGCTGGGACGCTGGGTGGCCACCACCAGGTGAATGCCCACCGCGCGGGCCAACTGCGCCAGCCGCACAATGGCCCCTTCGGTCTGTTCCGGGGCCGACATCATCAAATCAGCCAGTTCGTCAATCAAAATCACAATCCGCGGCAGGGTAGGTTCCTTGTAACGCAGGGCGCGCTGGTTGTACCCCTCTAAATCACGCACGCGGTTGGCCTCTAACAGGCGGTAGCGTGCGTCCATTTCTTGCAGCGCCCAACGCAGCACCCCCAACATGCGCTCGGTCTCGGTCTCCACCGACCCTAACAGGTGCGGCAGGCCCTTAAAGCGGATCAACTCCACCATCTTGGGGTCCAGCATAGCCAGACGCAGCTGCTCCGGCGAGTTGTTCATCACCAAACAGGTGGCGATGGCGGCGATGCACACCGATTTGCCCGAACCGGTCGTCCCCGCCACCAACATATGCGGCATACGCGCCAGGTCCGCCAACACCGGCTGCCCCGATACATCCCGCCCCAGGGCCAGCGCCAGCGGGGCGGTCATGCGCTGCATGGCAGGCGTTTCCAACAGGGAACGCAGGCGCACCATGGCGCTGTGGGCGTTGGGCACTTCCACCCCCACGAAAGACTGCCCCGGCACAGGGGCCTCAATGCGCAGACGCTCCGCCGAAAGGCGCAGGGCCAGATCTTTGGCCAGCCCCGAAATCTGCGAAACGCGCACCTTCTGCCGCTGGGGCGCGCCGTCCGGGCCGATCTTATCCACAAATCCGGGTTCCACCGCGTACTGCGTCACGGTGGGGCCGACGCGAAAGCCCACCACCCGTGCCGGAATGCCAAACTCAGCCAGAGTCTGCTCAATCAATTGAGCTGAATGGTGAATCTGGCTTTCATCCGGGCGCGAATCTTGATCAGGAATCAGCAAATCCAGCGGGGGCAAATTGGGGCTGCGCTCCACCCGAGCTACAGGCTTCACCGTCACCGGTTTCGGCCCGCCGCGCTTGCCGCGCTGCGGCTTATCCGGCGCATCGGGCACAGGCTCCAGAGTCGGGGCGGCTTGGATGGGTTCCTCGGCCGCCAGGAATTCCTCCGGCGCGTCCTGAGCCAGCCAGCTTTCAATGCGGCGGCTCAGCCAGGCTAGCCCTCCCAGGGCATGCGCCGCAAACAGCAGCGCCAGCAGCACCAGCACCACCGCGTCCAACGGTCCCGGCAGCGCAAGGCCCGCCAGCTCGGCCAGCCCCCAGCCCACCAGGCCGCCGTCCAACCCCAAATCCGCGCGCTCTAAAGAACGCCCCCCCACCAACGCCGCCAGCGCCAGCAGGGTGAAAACCAGTCCCTCCAGCGAAAGCACGCGTCCCAAAGAAAGCCGCCGCAGGGGTGGGTCGCCGCGCCACAACAGCAAAACGCCGCCGAAACCGGCGGCCAAAATGACCAGGTACGCGCCCCATCCTAGCCAGCGGCGCAGCAGCCCGGTCCAAAAATCAATCACCACCCCGTGGGTGAAACCGACCAATCCCAACAGGGTCAGCAGGGCCAGCAGCAGCAGCCCCACCCCCGCCAGGTCGCTGCCAAAGCGGTCCAGGCGTAGCCAAAAGCCCGCGGCCCGGTCCAGCCAGCGGCCTTGCGGTTCAGGCACTGCGGCAGGTTCGCCGCCGCGCTTCTTTCGCGGCGTGCGGGATTCTTCTGGCGCGGGCGCTCTCATTCCAAAAGGCCCACCAGTCCCAGCCCCAGGCGGCGGCGGTTGGCATCCACATGCAGGATACGCACTTGCACCGGCTGGCCGACGTGCAGATAGTATTCCAGATTTTTCACCCCTTCGGGGAGCGTGATGGAAGAAATGTGGATCAGACCCTCCACCCCTTCGGGCAGACGGGCAAAAGCCCCAAAGCGCATGATGGCGGTCACCTCTGCAGGGACGACCTCGCCAGGATGGTGAACTTCGTTCATGTGCTCCCACGGGTTAGCGGTGAGCTGTTTCAGGCTGAGCGCCACGCGCGAGGTTTCCTCGCACACCTGCAAAACCAGAGTCTCCACCGGGTCGCCAATGGTGCAGATATCCCCAGGATGCTGCACGCGCCCCCAGGAAAGCTCGGATACATGGATCAGACCTTCCACCCCGCCCAAATCCACAAACACGCCGAAATCGGTCACGTTGGTCACATGACCCTGAACGCGCTGGCCCACCCGCAGGGATTGGAACAGCTGCTTACGGCGGCCTTCCCCGGCCAAAGCAGCCCGCTCCGAAAGCACAATCCGTTCCAGCGAAGGCTCACATTCAATCACTTTCAGATCCAGGGTGCGGCCTACATAGCTCGCCAGACGAATCTGGCGCTCATCCTCCGATAGGGTCGTCGGCACGTCAATCAGGTGCGATACAGGCACAAAGCCCTGCATCAATTCGCCCTGAACCAAAAGGCCGCCGCGATTGTAACCGGTCACCTGAAGGGTGATGATTTCATCCTGTTCAAAAAGGGTTTGAACATGATCCCAATCTACTGAAGCCATTCCATTCGTCTGCGAACGGCTCTGCGCTTCCGTACGGGTTGCCGAAAATGTGTCCTCATCCGCTAAAACTGACGCCCACCAACCTTCATCTAAGTCTGGTGCTTGATCTTCAGCGCGGACATCGGTGCGCTTAAACAACATATATTCACCTCCCCTGGGAAGGCCTGCAAAGAACTCTAAGGATGGGAAAAAACAAATCGCCTATGATCTATTTTATAACAATTTTACAATGAAACGCCAGTAAATTTTGTAACTACTCTGAATCTGGGGCGGTTTTGGGGGGGTGAATTTCTTTTTCCGGCATCTCCACCCGCGCCAGGGCTTCCATTTCGGTCACCGCCCGCGCCACGGCCTCAATGGCCACGCGCTGTTTGCGGTACAAATCGGCCTCCGACATGGCCAGGCGCATGGCCACCTCGCGCACTTTGCGGCCCTCCAGGAATTTCATCTCCAAGATATTATATAAGATCCATTCACCCGTAAAGCGCCGTTCTCCTTCGGGACGCACGCGCTCAATGGCCTCGCGCAGCACCCCTCGTACCGCGTTGGCGCGGTTGCCTTCATAGGTATCCAGCGCGTCCTGCACCACTTTCAGGTTCACCAGAGGGCTTTCGGTCAGCTTTGGTCCGCCCCAATAATGCGTCAGGGCTTCCTTCACCGACTGCGCCAGGTCGGGCGACACCTCCGGCACGTCCACTTGCAGCAGCACCGAGCCGTCGTAGCGCCCCACCGCGCGCATGCGCTGGATCATGTCCATATCCGAAGACAGGGTCTGCAAATTGCCCAAAATCTGCTGCAAACTGCGCCGGTCGTGCAGGGCCAACGCCGCGCGCTGCACCAGCAGGTTCAGCCCAAAGACTTCATCCCGATCCAGGCTGGCGCGGTCGGTATTGGCCACCACCATCAGACCCATCAGCGTATCGTTTTCCAGGGGCACAATCAAATGCGGCCCCCATTGAAAAGTCTCCAGCGGTACGCCGTTTTGACCCCAACGCTCCTGTAAAGCCTCCACGGGCGGCGTGGCCATGTCCTGCGCGTTGCCCACCCGCACCAGCCAATCCAGTTCGCCGCCTTCCATCACCGCCAGCATGGCCCCGCTGGCCTGCAGCCGGTCGCAGACCGCCGCCAGGATCATCTCTAAGAACTGGGTCAGGTCATTTTGGGTCATAAAATGGTCTTCCAGGCGCCGCAGCACACTCAGATCTTCGCGCTCCTGGCCCGAAAAAAGCACCCGCTCCCACCACGGGCTGAACACCGTGATTAAATACTGGAAGATCAAAATGGTGACCACCATTAAGATGGGCACAAAGGGGGTGTAATTCTGTCCAAACAGCTCCCCGGCCCGCCGCACCACCGTGGTGATCCCCAGGGTCAGGCTGGCGCTCACCGGCCCGCGCAAAATCCACTTGAACAGGCGGCTTTTCACCGCCCGATCTGGCCACGACACGCCAAAGAAGGCCACCGCGTACGCCATCACCACCACTAACCCGCCCAACACCAGGTTGCTGAGGGCCGAAAAAGACCAGAAGAATAGCGGATGCCGGGCCACCCATTCGGAGCCAAACAGCAAAAACGGAAAGGATCCCACCGTGGGCGCCACCGCACCCAACAGCAGATAGCCCATTCGCCGCTGACTGGTGGGGGTGGTGGTGCGGCGGTAGGCACGGATAAAGTTGACCCACGACAGGGCGGTGATGCCCAGATAATACAGGGTAAAGAGATCCGTCCAAAACGTGCGCTGCAAATGGGGCGCGGGCTGGTCAGTGTTAACCACCGGGCCCAACAGTACACCGATCACCAAAAAGAACAGGAAACCAGCCGAAATGAGGTACGAAATGCGCACCGCCCAAAAGCGCCGCCAGCGGCTGGGTTTGCCGGTGGTGGCCAGCAGCGCATCTGAAAAATGCAGATAGGCAGGCGGCAGGAAGATGATCCCCACCCATTGGAAGTGCAGCCAAAAGCTCAGCCAGGAGGTCTGGCCGGTGGTAGAGCCGATGGCCTCACCGGTGAACACCACAATGACGCACACCAGAATTGCCGCAAAAGAGCGCGCCACCCGGTCGCGCAAGTTAAACGCCAGCGCATACAGCAGCAGCGCAAAGGCAGTGATGGCAATGCCAGCGGTGAGAATTTGGCTGGTGGTGCGAAAAAAGGCAAGTAGCCAGGCGGTCAAAATCAAAAACGAAGCCCTGCCTCCGCTTCCCGTCAGCGCAGGAAGCGGCTGAAGAATAAGGCGATATCCTGGTTGGCGTAAAAATGATCGTGGTAACCAGAGAATTCAAAGCGCAATTTGCGTGCCATGCAGATGGCCGGGTGATTCTTGGACTGCATCTCAATCATAAAACGCCGCAGCCCGCGCTGGGCCGACCAATCTTGCCCGGCCAGGATTAATCCGCTGGCAATTCCCTGGCGGCGGACTTGCGGTTTCACCACCAAATCCGTCACCCAGGCGGTGTTGGGGATCAGCCGGTCTTTAATGCGCAAATAACCCACGACTTCCGAGCCAATCGCCGCCACCAAAATCACGGCCTGCTGGCCCCACTCATCCGCCAAAACCGTGCGCGGGTAGGGGTAATCCACCTTTACCGAACGCGGCAAACGCACTTCTCGGAAATTGATCAACGTTTGCCCGTCCTCTACATTTCGATCCATCTGCCATACGTATTGGGTCTCATAGCTGTGACCCAGACCCGCCAACACCGGTAAATCCGCAGGAACGGCTGGGCGAATTTCAATTTCGGGCATAGCGCTCCTTTATTTTTCCTCCGGGGCTACCACCCGGATGGTGATCTGGCAAATGGGGAAAGGTTGGTTCTGGTTGTCCGTCACCACCAGCCGCAGCAGGTAATCGCCGGGAATCAGATCAGCGGTGTTCCACATCCCGCCCAAGGGCTGATCCTGCAGAGGTTGGTTGCCCGCTGCAATCGTCACCCAACTGTCGCTGCCGGGCTGAGAGAACTCATATTTATAAAAGCCCAGGTTGCCCACCGTGATGGTGCCGCGCAGTTCTACCTGGCCGGAGATCTCATCCCCATTCTGCGGCAGGGTCCATTCCAACTGTCCGGGGATGCAGCCTTCCGCTGGAGCTGCCGGCGCCGCCGGGGCAGCGGGGGTTGCTGCGCCCGCAGGTGCGGCGGCCAGAGCATCGGCAGTTGTGCCTTCCGCCGCCGCAGCCTCCGGGGTCATCAGCAAGTCCAGGGTGGGCGTGGCCAGTATCACCGGTTTGGGCCGTGCCGGGATCACGAAAGACGCCAGCAAAAACTCGGCCACCATCAGCAGCGACAGCATAAAAACCATCGCCAGCGACACGGTGATGCGCCGCTGGGCCAGCTCTCGCTCCAGGCCAAACTGGGCCGCGCGGTACTCCTGCCACACCAGGTAAGCCCGGCGCAGCGGAAATAACGCTGCCAGGCCCAGCACAACGTAAATGACCACCTCGTAATTTTCGAGGAGACTGAAAATATCATCCATAGGGCAGCAAGAGACGATCTGCCCCGCCCACAAAAGGACGGGGCCCTGGATTACATGCGTTCCAAAACGCCCAAAACCACCGCCTTCAAGCGCGGCACCAGCACCCGCCCGGCCTCCAGCACCTCTTCGTGGGTGGTCTCAGTCGTACCGTCCAAATTGGCTTTGTTGCTGATGCCCGAAATGCCCAGCACGCGCATGCGGTTATGGCGCGCCACAATCACTTCCGGCACGGTGGACATGCCCACGGCGTGCGCGCCGATGATGTGCAGGAAACGCAGGTCCGCGGGGGTCTCAAAGGACGGCCCTGACAGAGAAGCGTACACGCCCTCATGCATGGGCACGCTGTTCTCTTTGGCCACTTCCAGGGCGATCTTGCGCAGCGCCGGGTCGTAAGGCTGGCTCATATCCGGGAAACGCTCGCCCAGCTCAGGCAAATTGGGGCCGCGCAGCGGGTTGGGGCCGGTCATGGCGATCAAAGACAGATGATCTTTGATCAGCATCAGATCCCCCGGCAAATAACTGGGGTCAATCGCCCCGGCGGCGTTGGTGACAAACAGGGTCCGCACGCCCAGGCGCTGCATTACGCGTACGCACAGCGTCACCTGCGACATGGAATAGCCTTCGTAATAATGCGCCCGCCCCTGCAGAACCATCACCTTTTTACCCGCCAACCGTCCAATGACCAGACGGCCCTTGTGCCCCTGCACGGTGCTGGTCGGCCAATGCGGAATTTCTGGATACGGCACATATACCGCGTCTTCCACCGCATCGCCCAGTTCCCCCAGGCCCGTTCCCAGGATCATGCCCACCTCGGGAAGTTCTTTTAAGCGGCTGCGCACGGCCTGCGCCGCCTCGTCAATCTGGTCCAGAGTCAAAAACAGTTCCATCTGCGCGGTTCCTCCAATTTATCCAATTTGAAACACGGTAAAGAAAGCCGTTCGTGTCAATAAGAGCATAGGAATTATAACAGATATACGCACAGCCCGGCCTGCGCCGGCCCTTTCCAACAGCGATGGCACGATCGTTGCAATCCTCTATAAGCCAATCGAACGACTTTTTGCCTTTTTTGCAAGCAATGTCAACGAACTTTGCAATATTGTTTGCACATTTTTACACCAAAAAGGTTAGAATTTGGCTATGAGTGGAAAAACTCCCCAAAAGGCTGAGCAATCACCCCTTTCAGGGTCAAAAACCAGCGGTGATCCTTTCCGATTAAGCACAGATGAACTGCGGCTGCTGATTCTGCCCGTCATCCTCATTTCGGAAGGGCTGCTCATGCTGTGCCTGATGACGGGTTTCGACTCATCGCTCAGCGCCCAGCAGCGCACCTTCAACATTGTCTTGGGGGTGCTGGGGTCCATTTACAGCCTGGTTTTTTATTTCTGGATCATCCCCGTCATCCCCTACTTCAAAAGTCTGCGCTGGCTGCTGCCCATCCTCAACGGCGCGGCGGTTTCCACCACCGTCTTGTTGGGGCCAGTTTATATCCAAGAGTTTGCCCTCCTGGTGCTCATCACCTTCACCCTGGGCACGGCTATTTTGTTTGGCCGCCTGCCCGGCTATGCCTTCGTCTGCACCTCCACCCTGCTGCTGTCCATCTTTTCCGGTCACCTCAATCAACTGGGCGGGCTAACCGTGTGGGGCTGGATCCTTTCTGTGCCCATCCTGGGCATTATCATTATCGAAACTGTTTCGCGCATGGTGAATATCATCAATCACCACTTGCGCCGCATGCGCACTCTCAACGAAGTTGCCAGCAGCCTGTCTTCCTCTATCGAAATTTCTGAAGTCTTTGAGATGATGTCCACCGCCATCCAGAGCGCACTGCAGGCCGACACCTATTACATCGGCATGAAACAAAAGGATGAAATTCGCCTGGAACTGCTCTACGACGGCGGTGAATTCTTCCCGCCCGTCAATGTTCCCATCCAGGACAGCCTCTCCGGCTATGTAGTGCGCAAGAACCGCTCCATCCTGCTGCAGCATGTTGCCGCAGACGCCAAAAATATCGGGGTTCACATGAAAACCGTGGGCAAGGCGCGCCTTAGCCAAAGCTGGATGGGAGCGCCGATGGAACACGACGGTGATGCCTTTGGCGTGGTGGCCGTGGCCTCTTACTCAGATAATGCCTTCACTCAGAGAGATTTGGAACTGCTGGAAAACATCGCCCAACAGGCTTCCATGGCCATTGACAACGCCCGCCACCATTCCCAGGTGGAAGAGCAGTCCCGGCTCGATTCGCTCACCGGCACCTTAAACCACTACACCTTCCTATCTGAGCTGGGCGGTCTGCTGCAAGCCGCGCGCAGCCTGCGCCAGCCGGTGAGCATCATCATGCTGGATATTGATCATTTCAAGCAGTACAACGACCAGTTCGGCCATCTGGTGGGCGACCGCGTACTCACCTCGCTGGCCCAATCCATCCTCTCCAACATCAAATCCACCGATCTGGTCGGCCGCTGGGGCGGCGAAGAGTTCATCATCGCCCTGCCCAACGCCCAGGGCTTTCAGGCCAACGCGGTGGCCCACCGCCTGCGCAATTCGCTGCGCGCCATTCAGGTGCTGGACCGTACCGGCCAACCGGTGGCCCCGCCCACCATCAGTCAGGGCATCTCTGTCTTCCCCGAAGAGACCCAGGAAATGTACGCGCTGATTGATCTGGCCGATAAACGCCTGTACCAGGCCAAAGAAAATGGGCGAGACCAGGTTGCGGCCCCGCCCCATATTCATGCTCATGTGGAAAACGCGCAGCAACAGCAGCCCATGCACTAAAGCGCGCCGCCGAAAGCCTTTATCGCCCGTTCCACCCCTTCATCCGTAATCCAATAATGCGTCACCATGCGGAAGCGCCGCGCGCCCACCGCCCCCACGCGCACACCTTGCTGCCGCAGGCGTTCCGCCACCTGCGCGGCGGTGTCTTTGACTCCCGCGGCCAGGTTGGCAAACACCATGTTGCTGGCGGGGTGTTCCGTGTCCAACACCAGGCCGGAGATGCGGCTGAGCCCGGCGGCCAGGGCCTGCGCCCGGCGGTGATCTTCGCTCAAGCGCTCCGTCATCTGCTCCAACGCCACCAGCCCCGCCGCCCCCAACACACCCGCCTGGCGCATCCCGCCGCCCAACTGTTTGCGAATGCGGCGCGCCTTGCGGATGAACTCCGCCGAACCGCACAGCACCGAACCCACCGGCGCGCACAGGCCTTTGCTCAGGCAGAAGGTCACCGAATCTGCCGGAGCGGCCAGATCCGAAGCCGGAACGCCCAGGGCTGCCGCCGCGTTAAACAGGCGCGCCCCGTCCAGGTGCAGTTTCATGCCGTTGGCATGCGCCAGTTCTGCCGCCTGACGCGTGTATTCCGCCGAAAGCACCGCCCCACCGCAGCGGTTTTGGGTGTTTTCCAAAATCAACAGGCGCGAAATTGGGTGGTGGGGGTCATCCGGCCGCACCGCCGCCTGAATATCCTCCAGGCGCAGCGTGCCGTCGGGCTGATTTTGCAGGGTATGCGCAAACACGCCCCCCAGGGCCGAAATGCCGCCCGCTTCAAACAAAAAAGTGTGCGCCAAATGGCCCATCACAGCCTCATCCCCGCGCTGACAGTGCGTCAGCACCGCCGCCAGATTGCCCATCGTCCCTGAAGGCACAAACAGGCCTGCCTCGTGACCCACGCGCTGGGCCGCCAGGGCTTCCAGGCGGTTCAGGGTGGGGTCTTCGCCAAACACATCGTCGCCCACTTCAGCTTTGGCCATGGCTTCGCGCATGGCCGGAGTGGGTTGGGTCACAGTATCCGAACGCAGGTCAACGATTTCCATAGCAGCTCCTGATGCAATTGTAGGGGATGGGGAGGGGTCAGGCGCGCCGCAGAGATTGTAAAACCGTCTCCAATTCGGGCGGCAGCGCAGCCTCAAAAACCCGCGGGCTTCGTTCGCCGGGCAGCACCACCGACAAGCGGTAAGCGTGCAGAAAATGCCGTTCCAAGGGCAAGGTGGGGTGGCGGTGGCCGTACACCGTATCGCCCACGATGGGGCAGCCCAAAAAGGCCAGGTGCAGGCGGATCTGATGGGTGCGGCCGGTCAGCGGATGGGCTTCCACCAGGCAGTGCCCCCCCAGGGTTTCGCGCACAAAATATTCCGTCACAGCCTCGCGCCCCTTGCCCGGGGCCACCACCGCCATGCGTTTGCGGTGGCTGGGGTCGCGTCCGATGGGCGCATCCACCCGCCCGCTGGGGGTCGGCGGCGCGCCGTCAGTCAGCGCCAGATAGGTCTTCTGCACCTTGCGGCTGCGAAACTGGTTCTGCAGCCATTGGTGGGTGCGGTCGTTTTTGGCCATCAAGATCAGGCCGGAGGTGTCTTTATCCAGGCGGTGAACCACCCCGGGGCGCACCTCGCCGCCGATGCCTTCCATACCGGGGGCGTGCGCCAAAGCCGCGTGCACCAGCGTGCCGGAGCTGTGCCCGGCCGCCGGGTGCACCACCATGCCCGCGGGCTTGTTGATCACCATCAAATCGTCGTTTTCAAATACCACGTCTAAAGGGATGTCTTCGGGGGTCAGGCCGCTCGGCTCCGCCGCAGGCACGTACATCCCCACGGTTTGCCCCGCTTCTAACACCAGGCCGGGCTTGCCCACCGGGGCCTCATCCACGCTCACCAGCCCCTCGCGGATCAACGCCTGAATGCGCGAGCGGCTCAGTTCAGGCATCCGTTCGGCTAAGAATTTATCCAGGCGGGTTTCCTGGCCTGCCAGGCAGGTGAAAGTATGCAGGGCCATGTTTACACCACCGGGCCTTGTTCAGCCGGATTTTGCGAATTTGGCTCAGCCGAAGCCGCTTGCACAGCGTTTTGTTCTTCGGCCAGCTTCTGCTTTTCGCGCTGGCGCGCCCGGCGGTCATCTGCCCACACCCCAATGATCAGCACCACCACCCCCACGGTGATGCTGGAATCCGCCACGTTGAACACCGGAAAGTTGCCCACCGAGAGAAAATCGGTCACATGCCCTACCGTCAGACGGTCAATCATATTTCCAGCCGCCCCCCCCATCATCAGGCCCAGCGCCAGGCGCAGCGGCCAATCGTTAGCTGGAATTTGCGGGAAGTAATAAATGATGCCAAGAATCACCAACACCGCTAACGCAGCGAACAGCGGGTTCTGATCTTGAAACATGCCCAGGGCCACGCCGGTGTTGTACCAATGCACGATACGCGCATACGGCGACAGCGCGCTCCACGGCATCCAGATCTCACCCATCTCCAAATTACTGCGCACCAGCCATTTGGTCCACTGATCCAGGGCGATCACCACCCCCGCCAGCCCGAACAAAAAACCATAATCCCGGAAATATCGTTTCAAAACCATCCTCCGCGGTCAGCATGTGCCCCTGATTGTACTCGATTTTTAGAAGCTCGGGAGACTGCCCTGCTCAGAGCATTAAAAATAGCGGAGGCATTCTCCCCCGCCGATCATCAACGGCCGTATCGCACGCTCAGCGTACGCGCCGCTTCCACTCTTCTTTCAATTGCAGCTGCCGCGGGCTTTCCCCCGAATTCAAGGTCAAGAAGTCCACCATCAGGCGGTTAAACTTATTGCTCTCATCCAACATGGGGAAATGACCCGATTCGTCAAACAATACCGTGTGGGTCTTTTCCGGCAGAGCTGCCAATTGATCCAGAGATGGGGCAGTCACCGCCGCGTCGTTGCTGCCGTGCACCAGCAAGCAGGCCGTGTTGGATTGTCCCCACATCGTTTGAAAATTGACTGAGGCCAACGCCTGAAACGAGGTGGTCAGCGCCTGGGGGTCGGTCTTGGGGGCATCTGCACGGGCAGGCTCGGTTTCAGGTGTGCGCCCCAAAAGCCACTCTGCCAGCGCTGGCGGAGGACTGGTGCGCAGGCGTATGTTGATACTGGCCTCATCCATCGGGTAACTCACCGCCATCACCCGATCCACCACATCTGGGAAGCGCGCCGCATACAAAAGGGCCACAAACGCCCCCAGCCCGTGCCCCACCAAAGCCACGCGGCCAATGCCCAGTTCCAACAGGAAGTTATCTAGCAGCGAAACCTGTCCTTCCAGGGTGTAACGGCTGGCCGCTTTGGCCGAATCCCCAAAGCCCCACAGGTCCAGGGCATAGGCGCGGTATTGAATGGCCGCTGCCTGCATCACCGGCATCCAATAGCGCCAGGAGCCGACCCAACCGTGCAAAAAGATCAAAGGCCGGCCCCTGCCCAGCACCTCGTAATGCACGATTTCGCGGTCCACCAGGATAACGCTCATGCCGCTCCCATTTACTTGCCGTACATGGATAACAATTCACTCACGCGCTGGGTCAATTCATCCGGCGCAAAGGGTTTGAGCAGATATTCCGAAGCGCCCACTTCCAGGCCGTTTTGAATTTCTGAGTCCTGCCCCTTGGCCGATAAAAACACCACTGGAATGTGCTTAATGCGGTCGTCCAGCTTCATGGCCGCACAGGCTTCGTAGCCGGTCATGCGCGGCATGCGCACATCCATCAGAATCAAATCCGGCATCACGCCGGGTGCGGCTTCCAAAGCCTCGGCCCCGTTACCCACCGCCACCACGTCGTGCCCGGCGAACTGCAAGGTAAACGAGATCAAATCGCGAATATCGGGTTCATCTTCTGCAATTAATATTTTTGCCATGCGTTATTCCTCTTGCGTGTACACCGGCAGAATAAAGCTAAAAGTGCTGCCGATTCCAGGTTGACTGGAAAACCAAATGCGTCCGTGATGCATCTCGATGATCGTTTTGGAAAGCGACAGCCCCAGCCCCGTTCCGGCTGTGGCCAAAACCAGCGGATCTTCGCCGCGGTAGAACCGTTCAAAGATCCGCCCCTGATCTTTGGGGGCAATCCCAATGCCGTTGTCGGTCACATCCACCTGCACCCCTTGATCCACCGCGCGCATCTGCACCGTCACCAAACCGCCCG
Organism: Levilinea sp.; assembly: GCA_029975215.1. Classification (GTDB taxonomy): domain Bacteria; phylum Chloroflexota; class Anaerolineae; order Anaerolineales; family Anaerolineaceae; genus Levilinea. Next base: position 157,782 of record JARKPO010000046.1, on the reverse strand, counting down.
CCGGGGTGTAGTTGTAACCGTTGGTCACCAGGTTGCCCAACACCTGGCGCACGCGCTCCAAATCCCCGCGCACTGGCGGCAGGTCTTCGGGGATCTCATACACAAATTCCATCGCCTTATTTTCTTCGCGCGACCGGCGGCGGATGTCGGCGTCCACGTCCTCGGCCACCTCGCGCAAATTCACCGCCCGGAAATTCAGCGTCACCCGGCCAGATTCGATCCGCGAGATATCCAGCAGGTCGTTCACCAGTACGCTCAGCCGTTCGGTGTTGCTGCGCACAATTTCCAGGAAGTGGCGCTGCTTGTCGTTCACCGCGCCCGCCGCGCCCATCAGCATGATGTCCACATAGCCCTTAATCGAGGTCATGGGCGTGCGCAGTTCATGGCTGACATTGGCTACAAATTCCGATTTCAGGCGGTCTACCTGCACCTCGTGGGTAATGTCGCGGAAAATGGACACCGTGCCCAGGAATTCCTCGCGGTAAATGACCGCCGCCAGGTGCACCGCCACCACCCGCCCGTCATCCAGTTCGATCTGCTCGGCGAACATCTCGTTTTGGTACTGGTGGGGGTGATCCGACCAGGCGCGGATGGTTTGCATCCAGCTCTGAGCCGCCTTGCCAAACAGGCCGGTGAACTGATCCAGGCTCTTGCCCACCACCTGCGCGCTGTCCATTCCCAAGATGCGCTGGGCCGAAAGGTTAAAGAGCGAAATCTTGCCGCTCTCATCCGTCACCAGCACACCGTCGGCCACCGCTTCCAAAATGGCGCGGGAACGCGTGGCGGCAATCTGCTGATCGCGCAGCATCGAACCCATGTTCTCGGCCTGATCGCGAATGAGGTTAAACAGCTCGGCGTTGCCCAGGGTCACACCCACCTGGCGGGCCACCGCCTCTACCAACGAAACCTGTTCCACCATGAAGAAGGCTTCCTGACGGTGCAGCATGAGCAGCGTGCCGGAGATCTCTTCGCCCAAAATCAGCGGCACGGCCACCACACTGCGGTATGGGGCCTGCGGGCCGCCCGTACTGCTCCAGCGGGCGTCGTTGGGCAAATCGTCCACCAGGGCAGGTGCGCGGTGGCGCATCACCCAACGGGATAATTCTTTTTCCAGCGCGCCGTCGGCAGAACTGATCCCGTCGGCTCCGGCTCGGTAAATGGTGGGACTGGTAGTCAGCAGAATCAGGCTTTGTTCTGCGCCCAGCGAGTCGTTCAAAACGCCCAGGGTGCGCGTGAGTACATGGCGCAGATCCAGGCTGGCGGAAAGCTCGGTGATGATGCTCAGCAGGGTCTGCGTGTTTTGGTGCTCGCGCATCATTTCGGCGGTACGCTCTTCCACCCGGCGTTCCAAATCTTCGGTCAGGCGGCGCGTTTCAGCAAACAAACGCGCGTTCTGCATGGCCAAAGCCGCCTGGTTGGTGATGGTGCGCCCCAGATCAATTTCGGGCAGGCTGAAGCGGTACACTTCCTGCTTCTGCACCCACATCCACCCGTACAGGTTGCTGCCCGCCAGCAGCGGCAGGGCCATGAGGGCCTTCAGGCTGCGCGGGTCAAAGTGTCTGACGGTCAGCGGCTGCAAATCGCGCTCCGCGTGCACATCTGCGCAGGTGAAAATGCCGCGCGAATCCGCCAGGCGTTCGAACAAAGGCAAACGCGGCAGAGTCAGCGGCAGCGTGCCCACCCCGCCGGGCAGCTCCATGCTCAGGTTTAATTCGCCCTTGGCGCCCAGCAGCACCGCCGAAACCCACTCCGCACCCAAAGCGTCCTGCAGTTGACGGGCCGTCACCTCCAGCACCGTGTCCAGGTCCAACGCGCCCCCCAGATCAAAGGAGAAGCGGTTCAGCATGGCCAGACGCCGCGAACGCTGATCCAGCTCACCCGCGCGCCGTTCGCTTTCTTCAAACAGGCGCGCATTTTCCAACGATATGGCCGCCTGGCTGGCAAAGGTGGTGGCCGCCCGTACCTGGTCAGCGCTGTAATAATCCGCCTCGGCTTTTTCCAGGGCAATTGCCCCCACCAGCTGGCCTTTGGCCACCAGCGGGATCCCCACCCAGGAAAGATAATCCGGCTCAATCAGGCTGGGGAAGCGCTCATCCAGGCGCACATCCGGCACACACAACGCCTGCCCGGTGGCGATCATCTCCTGGAACAAGCGGCTGTCCTGAATGTCCACCGAAAGGCCCACCTGACGGGCATCATCCGCAAAGCCCTGCGCCGCCGCCACTGCAAGCTGCTCCCCATTGCGCAGCCACAAAGTGGCCGTGTCAAAGGGCAGCACCTTGCGCAAATGACCCAACAAGGTGGTGATGAGATCCTCGCTTTGCAGGTTAGAGGCCAGCGCACCCGAAACCTGATTCAAGGCCATCAACTGCGCAGCGCGTTCTTCCGCCGAAACAAACAGGCGCGCGTTTTCCAGCGCCAGGGCCGCCTGTTGGCCCAGAGACTCGGTAAAGACCTGATCGTCCGCGCTGAAGGCCTCGGAACGGGCAAAATTGTCAATCACCAACACACCCAAAGCCTGATCACCCCGCAGCAGCGGCACCACCAGGCTGGAAAGCGGCAGCCGCTCGCCGATGGCCTTGCGGTAGGTCAGCAGATCTTCCGGCCCCAGGTTGTAATCCTGGGCCAGGCGAATTTCCGCCGCGCGCTGGGTCTGGCGTGAAAGGAAGGCGCGCACTGGCAGCGGCGCGTTTTCGCGCTGCTCCGCATCCACCGGAAAGCACAGCATCTTTAAACGGCTGGGGTCCGCATAGCCCTGCGCCGCGCGGACATTCAACGTTTGATCTTTCGCGTCCCACAGCCCCACCCAGGCGGCGTTGGCGTTGGGCAGCACGCGCAAAATCGTCTCAGCCAGCACGTCCAAAATAGAATTGGGGTCCAGGCTGCCCAACCGGCGGCTGAAATCCAGCAGGCGGTCCAGCTCGTCCACACGCCGGCGCGTATCGGCCAGATACTGCAGATTCTGCAGGGCAATTTCTACCTGACTGGTGAGCTGCGAGAACAGCTGGTGATCTTCTGGCCCAAAGGGCGGCAGCGGCTGGGTTCCCACCGCCAGCAAAGCCGCCTGACGGCCTTCGCCCAAGCGAATGGGCAGGCCGATCAGGCTGCGCGCCTCCAGGGCGTTCAGCAGCGGCGCGTTTTTCCAGGTGTTGTGGGTGCTGCGGTCGGCCACCAGCAAAATGCGGCCGTCTTCCAAGATTTGGCGCAGCGGGTTGCGCTGCCCAAAAAGCGCATCGGGGTTGACCCCCGCCGGGACAGTGCCGATCACCTCGGCCAGGCGCGGGCCGCCAGCAGCCGCCTCAGCGATCATAGCGGTCTGCAGGTTAAAGCGCGCCAAAATTTCGCGGGCCATCGTCTTGAGCACAGCCTGGGCATTGGGTTGGCGGCTGGACATCACCGCCAATTCCATGCCTGTGCGTGTCTGATGAATCTGGCGCTCCAGGTTCTGAATGGACAACGTTTGCGAAAGCTGACGGCGCAGCAGCATGGGTAAATTGGCGCGGGCGGCTTGCGCGGCCTGCGAGGCGCGGCTGCGGGCGATCTCCAGGGCGTTGGCTTCGTTTTGCAGCTTCTCCACCGTGTAATACGCCTCCAGAGTCAGCGCCACCTGCAAAGCGAACAGTTCCAGGGCCTGCAAGGTGGGCTGGTCAGGCTGCAAACCGTCGCGTGGGGCATCCAGGCTGATCAAGCCCAGCGGTTCGCCGCGGTTGTCGTACATGGGCAGCAGCAGAAAATCTTCCGGGTTCCACGCGCCCTTTTGGCGCTGCCCCACCGCCGGAGTAACGCGCAGCACGTGCACATCCTCAGGGATCACCGGCCGCTGATCCGAAGGGATGTAATAAGCGTTGCCAATTTTGTAGCGCGGGTCTAAAAGCACGCTCAGCCCCTCCCAGGGCTGAAGCTGAGCCGTCAGATCCTGCCAGGCCTCTTCGGTGAAGCCCACCCCGCTCACCCGCCGCAGGGCGTGGGCGGCGGCATCGTACACGCTGATTAACACCACCTCAAAGGGTGTGGTTTCGGTGATGGCCGTGGCAATCACCCGCAAATTCTCTTCCAGCGAGCCGTTGGTGCGCAGCGCCTGGAACACCTGGAAGAGCTTGTTCAGGGTGTCCACTTCGCGCTTCAGCAGCTCGCCGCGCCGCAGTTGCGATTCAAATTGGAAGGCGTTGCTCAGAGCAATGGAAGCCTGGGCGGCCAGCGACTGCACAATTTCTACAGCCGAAGGGTCAAAGAACCCCACCTGCTGAGCAAACAGGGCAATCACCCCCGCCTGCTGCTGGTTCACACGCAGCGGCACAGCCAGGGCTGAGGCGCTGCCCTCGCGTGCCGGGGGCAGCTCTGCCGCGTCCCAATCGGTCACCACCACCGGCTGATCGCTGGCCAAAGCCCGCCGCACCAGGGGGTCTTCTGCCCGCGGGGGTTCCCCCACCGCGTACAGCACCACATCCGCCTCTGGGCTGCGTTCCAGATCAAACAGCAGCACCCCGCCCGCATTGGCATGCGCAGTACGCAGGGCTTCTTCCAACGCCAGCCGCAAAATTGATTCCAGGTCCAGCGAGGTGCTCAATTCGCGGCTGATGCGCATCAGCGCCGTCAGCTGCTCCACCCGGCGGCGCAGGCTTTCATCCGTCTGCGTCACCAAATAACTCTGTTCCACCACCCCCGCCAGCTGCCCGGCAGCTGTGGAGACCACTTGCAAATCGCTGCGGTCAAAGAAATTGGCCGCGGTGCTGCCCAGCCACAGCTCACCAATGCCCTCATCGCGCACCACCAAAGGCACCACCACCGCCGAAACGATATCCAGAGTTTGAAAGAACTGGCGGTAAAAGGGGATGATGGGCTTTTGACCGATTTCCATCAGCTCCAAAAGGGTAGGATGCAGACTGGCCGAAACGGTGAAAGGAAACTGCGGGTCGTCCGCCGTCAGGCTGATGCTGCGTTCCTGCAGGCGGTTTTGAGTCCCATAAGCCGAATCCTTGTGCAGCAGCAGGCTGGTGCGGTCTGCATTCAGCAGGAAGACCACACCCACCTGTGCATGCAGCAGATGAGCCAACTCCTGCAGGGAAAACTTGAGGATTTCATCCAACGTAGCCGCCGAAGAAGTCAGGCTGGCGATGCGCCGCAGACCCTCAGCACGCTGAGCGCGCTGACGCGACAGGTGCATCAGACCAGCGTTTTCCAAAATCGGCGCCACCTGATTGGCGATGATGGTCAGCAGGTGCATTTCATCCTGCGAGAACACCGTCTGCCCCCCGCTGTGGTTGGAAGCCTGCAAATAGCCCAACATGCGCCCGCCGGTCACCAACGGAATCAGGGCCGTCTCGCGCAGACTGGCCCCCTGCGACAGGCGTTCCAGATCCAGCCGCGCCCAATTGGGGTCTTCGGCTGCATTTTCACTCAAAATGATGTCTTGAGCCAGCAAGGCCGCTTCCAAGGGGCTGCCCGGGTTTACGCGCACCTTATACAACTCCAGGAACTGCGGCGGCAGGCCGTAGAAGGGAACCTGCCCCTCCAGGGTGCGTTGGCTCTCGTTGTAAAGCAAGAAACCGAGGATATCCACCGCCACCAGCGGGGCGATGCTCTGCACCAGATTGGTAAACAGGGTCTGCGAGTCGCGCGCCGAGGAAAACGCCTGAGCCAGTTGGGCCAGGCCGTTCAGTTCGTTGGCGCGGCGCTGTTCCATCTGATAAAGCAAGGCGTTGTGCACCGCAACCGCCGCCTGATCCCCCAGCAGGCGCAGCAGATCCAGGTCTTCTTTTTGATACTCGCCGTCGTTCAGGCTGGCCAGGGTCAGCGTGCCCAGAAATTCCTGTCCCACAATCAGCGGCACGCTCATCCAGGCCCGCGCCAAAATGCCCCCCACTTCCATCATGGAGAGGCGGCCTTCTGCCGCGTCCATCTCTGGGCCTACCACCGCCTGCATGGTGCGCGCCACCTGCCCGGCCAGGCCCTCGCCCACCGCAATGCAGTCGTCCACCCGCTCCAACTGAAATTCCTGCGGCACAATCCCGGTCAGGCGGTAGGGGCGCAAAGCCTCCATCTCCGCCTCCCACACCGCCACTTCTGCAAAATCGGCGGGCAGCACGCGGCGAACCCCCGCCAGAATGGACAAAAGAGTCTCCTGCAAGTCCAGGCTGGAGGCCATCGCGCGGGTCAGATCGATATAAGATTGCAGCGTATCGGAAGTGATATTGGGCGAGGCGTCGGTCAGGGCCGCGCCGCTTTCGGGGGTGCGCAGTGTCACCACCACAGCCGCCTCGGGCAGGAGGGGCAGCCGGTAAGACGTACCCACCATGGTGCGCCCATTCACCACCAGGGGCGATTGTCCCTCGGCTCCGCACAAACTGAGAAAAGCATCCTGCGGGCGAATGGCGCGCGCCACCCGTTCCAGGCTGGGCGTTTCACCCTCCGCAAGCTGCAAGGCCTCGCGCGCCGCGCTGTTAAAAGAAGCCAGCCGCCCCCCCGGCAGCACCACAAATACCAGATCCGTGTGGGAAGACAGGGTCTCGTCCACCGTCGGGGCGGCGTCGGAGGGAAGCATGGGGCGCAGACGGGGAATAGAACGCGCGGTCAGGCGCGTTAACACCCAGAAGGCAAGACCCAAAAGACCGACGACGATCCCCAGGCTGAATGGATCGAAACCAGGCATGAGCGATCCTTAGCCGTTGGAAGCAGCCGCATCCAGGCGGCGTTCCTCCGCGGCAATTTCGGTGATTTCGCGAATGTCGGCAAAGGTGTGGGTGGACGGGCTCACCAACCCCACCGCCAGGCTCATCAGGGGGTTTTTTTCCATTTTGCCGCTGTCATCAGGAGCCATCATGAAGCCCTGTTGGCGGTCCATAAAGTTGTAATGCGACTGCACTTCCTCGTTAAAGCGGGCCTTGAGCTGCTGGCGAATTTCGGCCGCCGTGGCCTCAGAAGTCATAATCACAAAATTGTCTCCGCCCGCATGGCCGATAAAATCGTTGGGAGTCCCCAGAGTATCCACCACCTCACCCAGAAGCATGCCCGCAAAGCGCAGCACATCGTTGGCGGCGATAAAACCGTACACATCCTTAAACGCATCGAAATAGTTGATGCGCACATCCATAAATGCCCAGCCTTTTTGGCGAATCAGGCGGCGCAGCTGATCTTCGATCAGCCGTCCCGCGGGCAAACCCGACTGCGGATCCGTCAGGCTTTCGCGCTCCGCGCGGGCAATGGCGTTTTGCACGCGCAGTTTCAGCTCTTCAATATCAAAGGGCTTGGTGATGTAATCATCCGCGCCCAGTTCCAGGCCCTGCAGCTTATCGCTGCGTTCATCTTTTTGAGTCAAAAAGATGACCGGAATGTGGCTGGTGCGCGTATTGGTGCGCAGGGTGCGGCACACCTCATAACCATCAATATCCGGGAGCATGATATCCAGGACAATCAGGTGCGGCATTACCTGTCGAGTTTTTTCCAACGCTTCCGAACCGCGCTGGGCAATATCCACATCGTAGCCCTGGCCGTTGAAGTAAATTCGAAGCATGTTTGAAATATCAGGGTCGTCTTCCACGATCATTAGGCGGGCTTTACTCATCAAGGCCTCCCTCAAAAACGGATGTACGTATGATACCAACTGCCGCCGGCCAGCTCCCAGGCGGCCTTTGGCCAGACCGCGGAAAAACGGCGGCCCGTTAATATTATATCGTCATAATGGAATCTTACCTATTGGAGACAAGGTCAAATGGGTTTACAACTTTGTTATGAAGCGCCTCAATCACCACGATTCCATACTTTTTTCGCCGGGGCGCGGGTATAAGCGCGGATGGTTGACCGACCCGCGCATGGTGTGGTGATCGCTGTCTTCGTAATGCACATCGCGGTCAATCACCCGGCGCTGCGCCGAGGCTGCCAGCACCACGTCCGATTCAATCGTGCGCGCAGGGTAAATGATCATACCCGCCCCAATGCGGCAGTTATGCCCCACACAGCCGCCCAACACGGGCCGGTTGGCATCTTTCAGAACCCCATTCCCATCGCGGGCCTTGATCCCGGCCGAAAGCAGATTGAAATCGGTGAAGGTACTGCCCGCCCCAATGAAGGAATTGCGCCCCACCACGCACATTTGCAGACAGGTGTTCTGCGCAACCATGCTGTTGTCCATAATGGAAGTCATAAACAGCGCCGCGCGAAAGGGCAAAAATGTGCCGTCCCCCACCACCGATAGCATCAGCTGGCAGCCCTGTGAAACGTTGACGTTATCGCCGATGATGCAGTTCTCAATCACCGCCCCGGCCCCCACCGTGACGTTATTGCCGATGGTGGTGGGGCCGTGAATCACTGCCGAGGGGTCAATGACGCAGTTCTTGCCGATTTTGACCACCTTGGAACATTCCAGCAGCTGCTTGCCCTCATACAGCGCCGCCGCCAACACGCTCAGCTTGAAGCCCAGGTCGGTGTTCAGGCGGTTTTCAAAGCGCGCCCCGCGGCCAAACAGGCCAAATACGGTGTCAATGATAAAAATATGCACCCAGGAGTCAATCGCCATCAAACTGCGCAGGGGAACCTGATACACCAAATCGCCCTGGCCGGTGGCCATGTAGGTGGGCACGTGATAATAACCGATCTCGCGCGCCTGCAAATCAATCACCAAAGGCGCAGCGTCGGCCTCGGGACCGTTGGGGTAGTACCACAGGTCCGCCAGATACAGGCCGCCTGCCGGCGTGTATGACAGCGACAGCGGCAGGCAGTGTTCGCGAAAGGCGGGATCGTCCAGCGAAAAAGCCGCCCGCGAAGGGCGTTTGCGCTTGCGGGCCTCTTCTAAGAAGGCTTGAATATAAAATTCATCAAAAAAAAGGTTGTCGCGGTAGACCAGGCAGGCTTCTTTCACCTGCGGCAACGGCGAGCCTTCGGGCAGTTCCACCTCACGGGTCACATACGGATAGAGTACGTCGCGCTGCAGCAGCCACAGCGGCTTGTTTTGAATGCGCAGATCGCGTGCAGGTTCGTTGAACGGGCGGATGGAACGTTTGCTTTGTAAGATGATTTTCAGCATCCGCAGCCTCAATCCAGGGGGTGTTTGGAGATATGGAAGACGCACGCCTCGGCGCCGGTGCCCTTGCAGGCGGTTTCTTCCACATGGTACACCTTACCGCTGGTCCAATTGAGATATTCCTGCAGCAGCCCCACCGCAAATTGACACACCGGCTCCTGACTTTCTGCCAGATGACACCACAAACAGCCGTGCTGGGTCCACACCCAGGCGTCGGGCGTTTCTGTAAAGTCCAGCGGGCCGCTGCCCACCTGCGCCAGCAAGCCCGTGATCGCCTGTAGGCCGGCTTGAATGCGCACCGGCGCCGGCTGCAAACGGACTTCAGTTTGCGTCAGATGAAGTTCCTCACCAAATTGATCTATGAAAGGACGAAGAGCCGCCCGTCCAGAGCGCAGCAGCACCCCCCTCCCGCCGCGGCGGCCGTACAGATCTTCCAGAGCGCGCCTCAGCGCGTGCAAGTCACCCTCTTTCAGCGCAGCCGCCGGATCAGAGAGGTGGCTCAGGTTTGCCAGGTTTAAGACCGCCACCAGCCCCACCCGCCCCACAATCTCCTGCACTCCGTCCAGCACCATCCGGCCAATTGGCTGTAAACAACCCGATGTGCAGACAGCTCCGCTCATAGCGTATTCACCGGCATGTCCAAAAAGTCCTTCAGCTTTGTGCGGCAGGCCTCAGGCTCATCCATCATAATGAAGTGACCGGCATTCTTGAAGCGCTCAATGCGCGCATAAGGCACCCCCGCCTGCAGCGCCATCCACTGCTTGGGGCTGACAATGTTGTCGCGGTCGCCGAACATGCCCATCACCGGAATGCGCAGCCGTTTGAGATCGGGGCGCAAGTCGGTGCGGCGCAGTGAGGCGATGCTGAGCAGGAAGGATTCCAGCGAGGTCTGCGAAAGATCGCGGTCCATCATCTCAGGGAAATTGGGAGCGCTGCAAATGTACGGAGAGGCAAAGCGCATGGCCAGCCGGAAGGCTGGGAAGAAGGTGAAGAGCAGAAAAGCAATCGGCCTGCGCCCCGCCAGCTTCAGCGGAAACGCCAGCGAGGACCCCACAATCGGTGAGCCGATGATAGTCACCTTCTGCACGCGGTTGGGGTGCTGCAGGGCCACGGATAAGCTCACCGTGCCGCCCATGCTGTGCCCCACCAGCGGCGCCGAGAGGATGCCCATTTGCTCCATGAATTGATCTACCAGGCTGACAAAATCCTTCACGCGGTAGGTGCTGCGTTTGTTGTCTGATTCGCCAAACCCCCAAAAATCCAGCGCGTAGGTGCGGTAATACTGCCCCAGGTAGGTCATGGTCTCATGCCACAACGACCAGGAACCCAGCCATCCATGCAGCAAGATGACCGGCCGCCCCCGCCCAAACACTTCGTAATGCAGAATGCCTTGATCCGTCGTTATGGATGACACTCAGTCACCATCCCCTCAACCTCAAGCTTCCCCCGCGTCCATTTCCGCCAGGATCGAATACAGCAACTCCAGCAAAACCTTTTTGACCGACTCCTTGTCGGTAGCCACACAGGGCAGGAATTTGACCTTGGGATCCAGACGCAGCGCCACGCGCATGTCGTCCACTTCCCAGGCGTCATCGCGGTCCTGCTTGTTGGCCGCCACTACGTAGGGGGTGGGCGCATAGGCCCGGAAAGTTTCCAAAATGCTGCGGGCTTCGCGGAAGGTTTCGGGGCGGGTGCTGTCCACCATCACAATGAACCCCAACATGCCTTCCGAAAGAATTTCCCACATGAAGTCGAAGCGTTTCTGCCCCGGCGTGCCAAACAGATACAGCACCAGGTCGTCATCCACCGTGATGCGGCCAAAGTCCATCGCGACCGTGGTGGAATCTTTTACTTTCTCCGCCTCAGCGGTAATCTTTCGCTCGGTGGAAACCACATCAATTTCACTGACACAGCGGATAAATTCCGTTTTACCAGAATTGAAGGGGCCAGTGACCACGATTTTTACCGTTTGCATGGGCAGAATCCTTGTGAAGCGGGGAATTTACATCGAACGAATACGGGTAATCAGACGGTTGACCAGCGACTTTTGCTCTTCGCGGTCCTGGGTGGGGAACATGCGCCCTGAGATCGTCACACTGGGCGCGCCCACACGCACCACCTCAACCAGACCTGCCTGCAGCAGACTGTACACCACCCGGCGGATTTCCAAATCGTTCAATTTTGAGGCTTTCGCAATCTGGCGCATACTGTTCTGCGGGTTCACATACTGCACCACCCGCCACTCTTCGACGCTCAGGTTTACGTTACGAATATTGGTCCCCGGCCGGTCGGTGAACTTCAAGGCCATGTCCAGGCTGGGGATTTCTTCCTGAAGCTGTTCCCACTCGCGCATCTGGCGCGAGCCTTCGATGATCAGGTTTTCCAGGTCGATGCGCAGGGCAATCTTATCATCCGGCGGGCGCGCATCCTGTTCAAAATGGAAGATGCCCTCCACCCAGGTGAACAGGCGGCGCAGCACGCTGATGAAATACTGCTGCAGGCTGGCGATGATATCTTCCTGGGTCACGTAGCCCGCGTTGATCAGCAGAATGCCCAGTTCTTTATCCGTCATACGCGCTGCCCGCTCTTTAAGCAGCTTGTACTGGCTGACTGAAATCTTGCTGTTGCGCTGCAAAATGGCCGCCAGGCTGCTGTCCTCATGCGAAAGCTGCGCAAAGGCCAGTTTTCCCTCGCGAAAATTAATCTGAGCCACTTCGCCTGGGCCTTCAACCACCAGGTTGCCGGTTTTCTTGGCTAAATTGACAAGATTCAAAAGCTGGGTGATGGTAAAATCGCGCAGATTGCCTTTAAGCGCCATAGCCGCCTCTAGAGTGGACGAAATCCAACTATGGCAGATTATACCTGACCCCTGAGGTCAAGTCAATTAATATGACTTATCAATTGACTAACGGTTAGTTTTTTTCCACTTTTTGACCGGAAAAGCTGCAAAAAAAGACCAGGGCTGCCGCACGCGGCTTTGGGTATAATCAATACGGTATGCCAGACCTGGAACACGCCCTGCAAGGGCACGACTTAGGCTTTCTGAAAATGGTGGCGCAGGGTTGGGGCATCGAGCTGGAAGCTCCCGACGCTCCCACGGCTTTACCGCGCCTCATCCGCGCCCTGCACGACCGCACCGCCGTCCGCGAGATGGTGGAAACCTTGCCCCCCGAAGCCTACCGTGCCCTCTACGCCCTGCTGGAATCGGAAGGCTCGCAGCCCTGGGCGCTTTTCACCCGCCGCTTTGGTGAACTGCGCATCATGGGCGCCGGCCGCCGCGACCGCGAACGCCCCGACCTGAACCCCCAATCCCCCACCGAAATTCTCTGGTACCGCGGGCTGGTGGCCAAGGGCTTCTTCAACCGCCCCCCTGAGCCTCAGGAATACGCCTACATCCCCGACGACCTGCTGGAGCTGCTGCCCCGCCTGACCCCCAAAGAAAGCCCCCCGCTGGGCCGCCCAGCCTCGCGCGGCGAAAGCGCCTTCGCCCGCCCCGCCAAAGATAAAATCCTGGACGATGCCACCACCTTTTTGGCCGCGCGGCGCATGGGCCAAAAATACAGCGACCGCCCCGACCGCGTCTCCGCGGCCTTTCTGCAGGCCCTGCTCAACACCGCCGGTCTGCTGGATGCCCACGGCCAGCCCTTGCCGGAGCCGACCCGCACCTTCCTGGAAGCCAGCCGCGGCGAAGCGCTGGCTTTTCTGGTGCGCGCCTGGATGCAAAGCGACACCCTCAACGAGTTGCGCCTGACGCCGGGACTGGTGTTTGAAGGCGAATGGCAGAATCACCCCCGCCAGACCCGCCAGACCCTGCTCAACCTGCTCAGCCGCCTGCCCCAAGACACCTGGTGGTCGCTGCCGGCCTTCACCAACGCCGTGCGCGAACAACACCCCGATTTTCAACGCCCCGCCGGGGATTATGACTCCTGGTTTGTCCGCCTGAACAACAGCAGCGAATATCTGCGCGGCTTTGCCTCGTGGGAAAAGGTGGATGGAGCCATGCTGCGCTATTTCATCCACGCCATTCTACATTGGTTGGGCATGGTGGATCTGGCGGCCGCCAACTCCCACGAGATCAACACCGCCTTTCGTCCCTCCCCCTGGGCCGCAGCCCTGTGGCACGGCCAGCCGCCGGAAGGCCTCCCCGCCGAAAACCAGCCGCTCATCGTCAGCAAGGACGGCCAGGTGGTGATTCAAGCCCTCACCCCGCGGGCCGCCCGTTACCAGGTGGCGCGCTTTTGCACCCTGGAAGATGAAAAAGCCGACCGATATATCTACCGCCTGACCCCTGAGTCCCTCCAGCAGGCCCAGAGCCAGGGGCTGCGCGTGACGCATGTGCTCAGCGTGCTCAAACGCCACAGCGCCGCACCGCTTCCGCCCAGCCTGGTGGAAGCCCTGGAACGCTGGGAAAAGCTGGGCGTGCAGGCCTCCTTCAGCCGACCTATCCTGCTCACCGTGGGCGCGCCGGAGATCCTCACCGCTCTGCGCCGCACCCGCGCTGTCCGCCACCTGGGGCCGGCCCTCAGCCCCACCGTGGTGGTGGTTAAACCCGGGGGCGAAGCCGCCGTGCGCGCTGCCCTGACCGAAATTGGCTATCTAGCCGAAGCTCATTTGGATGTATAATTTTTTTAGACGCAGGCCTCGCCCTGCGCATTCTCAAACCATTCCCCCCGGAGTAGCCCCACATGTCTGAACGACTTACCTGGATCCACCAAGAGCTGGACAGCCTGAAAGAGGCCGGTCTCTATAACCGCATCCGCACGCTGGGCTCGCCGCAAGGCGCCTGGCTGATGGTGGACGGCAAACGTGTTCTCAACTTTTGCTCCAACAACTATCTGGGGTTGGCCAACGACCCCGTGCTGGTCAAGACCGCCCAGGAATACACTCAAAAATTCGGCGTCGGCCCGGCCGCGGTGCGCTCCATCGCCGGCACGATGGACATTCACCTGGAACTGGAACGCCGCCTGGCCGCCTTTAAGGGCGTCGAGGCCGCCATCACCTTCCAATCCGGCTTCACCGCCAACCTGGCCACCCTGCCCGCCCTGGTGGGCAAGGAAGACGTCATCTTCTCCGATGAGCTGAACCACGCCAGCATCATTGACGGCAGCCGTTTGTCGGGTGCGCGCATCGTGCGCTACGGCCACGCCGACCCTGCCTCGCTGGAAAAGGTCATTCAGGAAAACGCCGGCAGCTACCGCCGCGGGCTGATCGTGACCGACGGCGTGTTCAGCATGGACGGCGATATCGCCCCGCTGGACAAAATCTACGAGATCGCCGAAAAATACGATATCCTCCTGATGGTGGACGACGCCCACGGTGAAGGTGTGTTGGGAACCGGTGGGCGCGGCATTGTGGATCATTTCCACCTGCACGGCAAAGTGGATGTGGAAGTCGGCACGCTCTCGAAGGCCTTTGGCGTGGTGGGCGGCGTGGTGGCCGGCAGCGCGGTGATTGTGGAATGGCTGCGCCAGCGCGGGCGGCCTTTCCTGTTCTCCTCGGCTGTCACCCCCGCCGATGTGGGCGCCTGCATCGCCGCGGTGGACATCCTCGAATCCTCCACCGAACGCGTGGACCGGCTGTGGGCCAACGCGCGCTACTTTAAAGATGAAATGAAGAAACTGGGCTTCGACACGGGCGTTTCCACCACCCCCATCACGCCGGTGATGCTGGGTGAGGCGCCTCTGGCCCAGCAGTTCAGCCGTGAGCTGTTTGAAGAAGGCGTCTTTGCCATGTCCATCGGCTTCCCCACCGTGCCGCGCGGCAAGGCGCGCATCCGCGTGATGATCTCCGCGGCGCACCAAAAAGAGGATCTGGATCAGGGTCTGGCGGCCTTCGCCAAGGTAGGCCGCAAGCTGGGCGTCATCGCCTGAGTTGGTTGTTCGGATGCTGCTGCCGAGCCGCCCCTCAGCGGGGCGGCTCGTTTTTGGGGGTATGCCATCGCAAATGATCGATTGACCATCGTAGGGGCACACCCTCGGTGCATATTCCAACAATGTGTTTGAACCGCCAAGACGCCAAGGGCGCAAGGTAGGGGCACGGGCCGAAGAACGCCCCGTTTCATCGAACGCACCGCATGGTCAACCGTTGGGTTACCCGCCTTCTTGGCGTCCTTTGTTCCTTGGCGGTAAAAAATATGTCTTTGAACCGCCAAGGACGCAAAGCAGATCTGGTGAATCGCCCCCCCCGCGCACCTTAAAAGCGATCGCCTGACATGGGGGGGACATGCCAGGCGATCTTCAGGGAGGGAATCCCACCAGAAGCTTCCTTTTGGGAGCCAACCCGGGGGGGATGGGCTGGCTTTACACTTTCCGGTGGCAGGCACCGAAACTACCGTTAAAAGGTGCCGTGACAGTAATATACACTAATTTTGTCCTATTTGCATTAAAAGGGCCTAAGAGTTTTCGTCCTCCGCCCCAAACAAACGCAGCCATTCCTCAATATCACCGCCCGCCGCGGGTGCGCCCGACTCCGGAGCCTCGGACAGGGTGCGCTGCAATTGCCGCGCGAACTCATCCGAACGAATGCGCTCAGCCCCCGCGGATGCCGCCTCAGCCTGCACGCGCCGGTCCGAACTGACCACCTTCCAATTGCGCGCATCCCGCCCCAACTGGCGCAGGCGGCGGGCGATGGCGTCATCCGCGGTGCTGCCCTGGCGCACAAAATGCGCGGTCAGCGAGCCGCCCACCCGCCGCACGCCCGCTCGTCCCGGCGGCGCGCCGTCAAAATACACTTCGGCGCGTTTGCGCGTTTGGCGGCAAAAAACTTGCAGCCATTGGATCAAAATGTCCTCATCTTCCAGCACCGCCAGGTTCAACCCCGGCAGATTGGGAATGAGATTGTGCCCGTCAATCAGGTACATCGCAGCGCGCCCTTTCACAGGATGGGGGCCTGGGTCAGCCGCCCAGCCAATACAAATTTACCCCAAAGTGTGCTATCATTCAAGCGAGGAAGCCATGAGACTGAAAAAATTGCTGCCCTACTTGCTACTCAACGTGGTCGTTTCGGCGGTGACCACCTTAGCCGTGCTGATGCTGTGGAGTGGGCGCCAGGCTCCTGCCGTCCCGCCCGCGGCCCCACCCGCCGCCCCTGCTGCCGCAGCGGTCCTCACCCCCACCGCGCAGGCCCCGGCCGCCCCTGCGGCCACCCTGCCCTCTGCCGATACCCCCGTCATCGAGATCCAGAACGTCTTCGGCGCCGGGGATGTGAAGACCGAGGTGGTGCGCCTGCGCCGCCTGGGCAGCGGCGAACTGCAAATGACCGGCTGGACCCTCAAGAACGACGACGGCCTCACCTACACCTTCCCCGAACTGCTGCTGTATGCCGACGGTGCGGTTGAACTCTACAGCCGCCCTGGGGCTGATTCGGTCATCGAACTGCATTGGAACTTACAGCAGCCCGCCTGGGGCAGCGGCATGACCGCCAGCCTGTACGACACCGAAGGCAATTTGCGCGCCAGCTTTAAGATCCCGTAGGAGTTGGATGGACGCCTGGGAAAAAATCGCCGAAGAAAAGATCCGCGCCGCGCAGGAAGCCGGGGTGTTTGACCATCTGCCCGGCAAAGGTCAGCCTTTGCGCCTGGAAGAATACCCCTTTGAGGCCGAAGAGTCACACCTGGCCCACCACCTGCTGCGCAGCAGCGGTTACAGCCTGCCGTGGATTGAGTTTGGGCAGCAAATTGAAAGCGAACGCCTGGCCCTGCGCCGGGCCTTGCGTGAAGCGGGCGGCAGCCCCTCGGCTCAGGCCCACTTTCTGCGCCAAATCGCCGCGCTCAACCAGCAAATCCTGGAGTACAATATCCGCGTGCCCCACCCCACCTTCCAACGGCGCCTGCTGGATGGGCAGGCCGAACTGCTGGCCGCCTTGCAGCTGCCCAAAGCCTGATCCGCGCCCTGGAAATCACCTCTGGACGAAGGGAAGCCAACCGCATGTCACAAGCCCTGTACCGCAAATGGCGGCCGCGCCTTTGGGATAAGGTCGTCGGACAGGAACACATTGTCCAGACGTTCAAAAACGCCGTCCGCACCGAGCGCGTGGGCCATGCTTACCTGCTGGCCGGGCCGCGCGGAACCGGCAAAACCACCACTGCGCGCCTGCTGGCCAAGGCGGTCAACTGCCTGGCCGAAGACCCGGCAGCCCGCCCCTGCGACCAGTGCGCCCACTGCAAGGCCGTCAACGAAGGCCATTTCCTGGACCTGATCGAAATTGACGCCGCCTCCAACACCAGCGTGGACGATATGCGCGACCTGCGGGATAAGATCAATTTTTCCCCCTCGCAGGGGCGCTACAAAGTCTACATCATTGATGAAGTGCACATGCTCTCCACGGCGGCCTTCAATGCCTTGCTGAAAACGCTGGAAGAGCCCCCTGCCCACGCCATCTTCATTCTGGCCACCACCGAGGTGCACAAAATCCCCGCCACGGTGCTTTCGCGCTGCCAGCGGCACGAATTCCGGCGCATCCCCGTGCCCGATATTGTCGCCCAGCTGCAGGACATCGTGGACGGCGAAGGCTTTACCGCCGAAAAAGAGGCGCTCACCCTCATCGCGCGCCAATCCACCGGCGCCATGCGCGACGCCATCTCCCTGCTGGATCAGCTGGCCTCCACCGGCGAGGGCATCACCCTGGCCAACGCTCAACAGGTGCTGGGCACGGCCACCAGTCAGGTGGTGGTGGATCTGGTGGGCGCCATCCAAACCAAAGACAGCCAGGCGGGGTTGAACGCCATTCACCAGGCCCTGGACGCCGGCACCGACCCGCGCCAGTTCGCCCGTCAGGTGGTGGATTATCTGCGCGGGCTGCTCCTCATCCGCCTGAACAACGCTGACCTGCTGGATGTGACCCAAGAAATGCGCGCGCAGATGGCCGCCCAGGCGGCCCACTTTGAGAGCGCCGAGCTGGTCGAAGCTGTGCGGCAGTTTAACCATGCCGCCGCCGAGGCGCGCACCGGCTGGCAGCCAGCCTTGCTGTTGGAGCTGGCCCTGGCTGAGTGTCTGTACACGGCTCCCCAGCCTGCCGCCGCGTTAAGACCGGTCGTCCCTGCCCAGCCAGACCCGGCCCGCCCCACGCCCTCCCAGCCTGCCCCAGCCCGCCCCACTCCCTCTCAGCCTACCCCTTCTCAGCCTGACCCGGCGCGGCCCACCCCCTCGCAACCCAACCCCTCGCGGCCGACCCCATCACAGCCCAGCCCCTCGCGTTCTGCCCCCGCAGACGAAGCTGCCCCGGCAGGCATCAGCCTGCACATCATCGTGCAGCAGTGGAAGGCCTTTTGCCAGGCCATGCGCGTCAAAAGCCCGGCGGTGCAAGGCCTGCTCAATTCCTGCCGTCCGCTAGCCATCAAAGACGGCCGTCTGGTGCTGGGGTTCGCCTCAGAGGTGCTGCGCGCCAAGATGGACACCCCCGAAAACATCGGCGTCACCCAGCAGCTGCTCCTGGAAATGTTCAAGGCCGATCTGCCGGTGAGCTGCGTGGTGGCCAACACCAAAGGCAGCAGTGCCGAATTAGATGTAGACGGGGATGGCATGGTCAACACCGCCCTCAACCTCGGCGGGCAGATCGTTCACAAGGAATAACCCTTCCGGAAGCTTCCGGAAGATGATTACTCGGTCATTTTGAGGAGGAATGAATCATGGCAAAAGGTTTCAACCGGCCCTCCGGCGGACGCTTCGGCGGCGGTGGGGGTATGATGAATCAGCTGCGCGCAATGCAGGAACAGATGGCCGCTGTGCAGGCCCAACTGGCCGAAGAGACGGTCACCGCTTCGGTGGGCGGCGGCGCGGTCAAGGTGGTCATGACCGGCGCTCAGGTGTGCAAATCGGTCACCATTGACCCTGAGCTGCTCAAGGATGCCGACGCCGAAATGCTTCAGGACCTGATCCTCTCGGGCGTCAACATGGCCCTGGACGAATCGCGCAAGCTCTCGGAAGAGCGCATGAGCGCTGTCACCGGCGGCCTGGCAGGCATGGGTTTCTAAGTCCCTGATTGCCCCATGCCCCTGCTGCCCGAACCCATCTCTGACCTCATCCACGCCTTTCAGCGTCTGCCGGGCATTGGCCCCAAAACGGCAGCCCGCCTGGCGTTTTACCTGCTGCGCGCCGACAGCGAAATCCCCGAACAGTTGGCTCAGGCTCTTTTACAGCTCAAAAGCGCCACCGCGCTGTGCCCGCAGTGCTTTAACATCACCCTCTCCAGCCGCGAACTGTGTGAAATTTGCGCCGACCCGCGCCGCGACGCCGACAGCCTGTGCGTGGTGGAAGACCCGCTGGATGTGCTGGTGTTGGAGCAAACCGGCGCATTCCAGGGCCGCTATCACGTGCTCCACGGTGTGCTCTCGCCGGTGGAGGGCATCGGCCCAGATAAGCTCAAAATCCAACCGCTGGTGGAACGTGTGCGCTCTGGTGCCATCCGCGAAGTGATCATTGCCACCAACCCCAGCATGGAAGGCGACGCCACCGCTGGTTATCTGCGCCAGCAATTGGCCCCCCTGGGGGTGCGCCTCACCCGTTTGGCGCGCGGCCTGCCTGTGGGCAGTGATCTGGAATACGCCGATCAAAACACCCTGCTGCGCGCCCTGGCCGGCCGGCAGGAGCTGTGACCCCCCCCATGCCCCTGGACGCCGCACAGCGCAGCCTGACCCAGCGCACCATTGACCGGCTGGAGCGCCTTTCGGCCGATTCCGCCTGGGCGCATCAGGCCAGCGGGCTGCGCCGCGCGCTGATGGCCTGCCTGGAGGAGCTGGAAGACCCCACGGGCGCCGCCCCCCAGGCCGAAGAACGCCTCCAGAATCTGCTCGCGCGCGGATTTTTCATCATTGAAAACGCCGCGCGCGAGATGGGGGACCGGCCTTAAGCCACTCTTATTTCCAGGTGGTCACCCGTTCCGGCTTCAGCCGGATCAATGCATTCTCATCGTCGTGAATCCACGACTGCGGTTCCGCCGCCAGCACGCCCTGCTCGCCCAGGTAGCGCGTGTAGATGCGCGTGCTCATCTCTTCCACAAATTTCCGCGGCGCACGCACCAGTTCCGCTGCGCCCTGCATCATCACCCCGCGCAATTCCAACCCTTCGCGCTCATCATCCACCACCACCGCGCAGCGCGGATTCTGGCGCAGCACGCGCACCTTGTGCGTGGATTGGAAGGTGCTGATCCACAGGCTCTCGCCGTCCCACAGGTACCATACCGGAACCACATGCGGCTGCCCGTCTGTATCCGCCGTGGCCAAACGCGCCAGGCGGGTTTCGTTTAAGAAAGCGTCCATCTTCGCAGGCTCAACCTTCATGCGTCCTCCTGCTCAGCGCTGCGGCGGCTTGAAGGCCGGGGCTTCGCGCACTTCTGCGCCCACCTTCACCAGGTAATAAGGCATCCACACCACCCCAAACCAGCGCAGGAAGACATCTTTCTTTTGTGCCGCCTGGGGAATCTCGCGGATATCGTTGACTGTCTGCGCCCAACGGTCCTGCACGGCCTTGATCTCCTTTTGCAGCATTTCTTCCAACTGATCCAATTCGGCTTCCAATTGTTTCAGCTCTTCGCGCTCCTGCTCCAAGGCGGCCTTGGCCTGCGCAGTCAGACGCCGCTTGGTCAGCGAAGAGGATACGCTGCGCTTGCGTTTGGCAAACAGGCTCAGCAGCAGTTCGCCGTGGGTGCCCAACTCTTCCATCGTGCGCTGCTGCACCTCGTTCTGCTGTTCTTCCACTTCCAGCTTCTGGCGGGCCACCTTGCGTTCCACTGCGTCCAGTTTTTTCTCATAGGCAGCTTCCAACTTGGTCAGCTCCGCTTCCATCAGGGCGCGTGCCGCCTGGGCGCACATCTCGCGAAATTCGGCCGTGGTCACTTCCGGCCCGGCATACACCTTAAGGGTCTCATTGGCACGCACGTTGATCGTAGCGGTGCGGTAGGCCCAATCCAGGAAATCGGTCTGCAAAGCCTTGACGCGCTTGGGGTCGCTCAGCCACACCGGCAGGGGGGCAAACTGGGTGTTGGGGGTGGGCTGGCGGAACAGGGTGGCGTCCTCAAAGGGCGTCCACACGGTCTGTTCCCAGCGCGGCGACATGCCTTCCATTTGCTCCACCACCACAGCTATCTGCTGGGTGGTATCCAGGTTGAACTTACGCTGTAAATAGCGCACCTCTGCCTGCCCCAGCAGCGCCGGGCGGTAGACCATCCCCTGCACTTCGGCGGCCGTCTGCGCGGGCAGGTTCAGCCCGCCCAGAGCCTGCCCAGGGCTGATCTCGTTCAGCGCGAAGAACTCCTCCACCCCCACCGGCGGAGCCGGACGCGTGGACAGGTAGCGCACGCCCCCCAAGGGGCTCTGTGCGTTGGCCGCAGCGGCCGCAGGCGCAGGAACCGGCGCGGGGGGCATGGGAGCGGCGGCTGCGCTGGAAACCGGGGCGGCCGCCGGCGCCGCGGGGACGCTGGGACTGGCCGCCGGAAGGCCACCCGCCAGGCGCTGCAAGGCGGGAATCTGACTGCGGGTCATCGGCCCAGCCAGGTAGTTCAGCGTGAAGCGGGTGGAGAAGGTCTCCGGTTTGCTCATGTGCACGCTGTGCAGCAGGAACACGCGCTTTTGCAGCCCTGAGATCATGCGGTCGTAGGCCTGCTGGTCGCTCAGGCCGCTGGCGGATTGCAGCCCCTCCAACAGGCGCATCTTGTCGCGCTCGGTCTGCAGCCGGCCGATCATCCACGTACCGGTGTTGGAAAGGGCCTTGTAATCCAGATCCACCGGGTTCTGGGTGGCCAGCACCATACCCAACCCAAAGGCGCGCATTTGCTTGAGCATGCGCAGCAGGATGGGGCGCGAAGGCGGGTTGGAAATGGGCGGAAGGTAGCCGAAGATTTCATCAAAATAGAACATGGCCCGCAGGGTGCTGGTGCCGCGCTGCAAACGTGCCCAGGCTTCCACTGCGGCACACAGCAGGGTCACAAAGAACATGCGCTCGCTGTCCGTCAGGTGCGCCAGGTAGAAAATGCTGTGGCGCGGCCGGCCGTCCGGCATATACAGCATGGCGGCCACATCCAGCGGGTCGCCTTCCACCCACGACTGGAAAGAGGGCGAGGCCAGGAAATTGTTCAAGAGCATGGCCAAATCCATGCGGTCTTTTTGCGGGAAGAAATGATCCAGCGGGAAGGCCCCCAGGCGCTCAAAGGGCGGAGTCTGCACCTGCATGATCAATTCCACCAGATCCAACGAGCGTCCCTGGCTCCAGGCGTGTTCCAGCAGGTTAGAGACCAAAATGTGCTCGCGCGAGCGCAGCGGATCCACGTCGCTCATGCCCACCAATCCCAGCAGGGCCGTGACGGTGGACGAAATTTTCTCCCGCAGCACCTCGCGATTTTCTTCCCACGAGACCTGCGGCGCGGCAAAGGACGACAAAATGCTCACCGGCCGCCCCGCCGAAGAACCAGGCGTGAACACGGTGTACTGCACGGAGGTCTGCAAGGCCACCCGCTGCTCGCGGGTCAGGCCCCATTCCGCGTGGCCCTTCTGCCAGCGCGCCGATGTCTCTGCGGCCACCTCGGCCACAGTCTTGCCGCTGCGGCGGGCCTCATCTGGGTCAATCCACGGCTCAAAATCCTGTGGGGTCTGATCGGGGAAATGCAGCAGCAGGTTGGGCAGATCGCCCTTCGGATCCACGATGATGGCCGGAGTGCCCTGCAAAGCGGCTTCTTCCAGCAGGATCACACCCATGCCGGTCTTGCCCGAGCCGGTCATGCCCAGGATGACCGCGTGGGTCACCAGATCAGCCGGGTCAAACATCACCGCCTGATCGGTCACTTTCTTGGCTTCCAGGTCGTAATGCCGCCCCAGGAAATACTCTTTGGCTTCTGCCATACGCATCCCTCCAAACGTTTGAAATTCTCAGCTCGAACGATCCAAAATAATACCGCTGCGGCCCTCAGCCCTCACGGCCGCAAATCGTACATCCAATACACATTATCATAATTCACAGGCTCCGGCAAGTCTGCCAGAAAGGCATCCAGAGCCGCCCATTCCGCGGGGGTAACGTGCGGGTCGCCGCTCTCGCGCATAAATTCCACCCCGGCGCGGTACACCAATAGATGGGTAAAACCTTCGGCTTTCCAGGCTGTCAGCACCGCCTGGGGGTTGCCGTGCGCGGTCAGGCTGCGCTTCCAACGATCCAAAATCTCGTCCGGCGCGCAGTTCGGGCGACAGTAAAAACTACGCGGCTCAAACAGCAGCAGCGTGCGCGTCTGCGGGCCTAGTTGACGCACATCGGCCATCACCGGCGCGTACCAGCCCAAATGATCGGCCAGATACGCCTCGGCGCTGTACAGGCCCAAAACGGTACGCAGCGTGCCGCTCTTCACGGTGTACAGCCCCACTTCCACCGCGTTCAGCCCCAGGGCCAACAGCACCACCGCCCCCGCCACCCGCCGCAGTCCTACCGTCCCCAGCCTGGCGCGGCTGAGACCCGCGAAGCCAAAGGCGGCCAGGGCCGCGAAGGCCGGAAAGAGGACAAAATAGAAACGGGTCTGAATCAAATAACCGCTCAGGCGGTTGCCCGCCGCCCACACCACCAATCCCGCCAGGCTGAGAAAGGCCGCGCTGCTCAGGGTGGTGCGCTGATCGGCGCGCAGGCTGCCTCGGCCCATCCAGGCCAGCGCCCCCAGCCCCAAGAGCAGCGGCCCCACCGAGACCGAATAGCCCCCCGCCCCGTCCACACCGAGATAGGTGGCGCGCAGCGGCAGCAGCCAAAAATCCTGCCAGTTACCCCAGGCGCTCATGCCCTGATACACGCTCATGCGCACCGCGTTCATGGCTCCGCCGCCAAAGAAGAAGGGGTACAGCGGGTTGCCGGTGGTGAGGGCGTTTTTCACCAGCCAGGGCAGGGCCAGCCCAACCGCCGGAAGGCCAAACTGGCGCAGCACCGGCCAAAAACGCGCCCTTCCGCGGAGGATCTGCCAGCCCAGGGCCAGCAGGCACACCAGCCCCAGCACCCCCGCCGGATATTTGGTGCCCAGCACCATCCCCGCAAAAGCCCCCGCCAGGCGCAGCAGGCGCGCCTCCCCCAACCGCCGCCAGCCGTCCAGAGCGATGAGCGCAGCCGCGCCGAACCACAGCGCCAGCCAGTCCACATAGCCCCAGGCCGGAGCAACCGCCAGAGTGTAGCCTGCCAGCAAAGCCGCCGCCCCCGCCCAGGCCGCGCGCGTCTCCAGACGCTCTTCCAGCCAGCCCACCAGCCCCAGCACAGCCAGCAGGGCCGCGGTCACGCTCAGCACCGGCCCGGCCGAGTTTCCTGCCAGGGCCATTGCCCAGGTGTACAGCATCTCCGCCGTCTGCGGCATGCCGCTCATCACCAATTCCGGCACATAGCCCACTCGCCCCTGTTCCAGATAGATATGCGGCAGGGTCAGGTGGTACATCAACGCGTCATATTTCAGCGGCGGCGCCAGGGCCGTCAGCAGCGCGCAGAAGAAAAGAAAGCCCAAAAGACCCGCGGCCCAGCGGCTCCAGCGGCCACTGCGCAGCCACAAGGCCTTCATCCCCGCGGCCTGCGCCAGCCAGGCGCGCAGGTCGCGGCGCAGCAGCCAGCCCCCCACCGGCAAAACCGCCCACAGCGCCCAGCGCAGCACCCCGGGAATCTGCCCCACAGCCAACACACCCAGAGCCAGCAGCCCAAAGCCCAGAGCCGCCTGCAGGGAGAGGGCGGCCAGGGGGGGCAGCGGCAGCCGCGGGGCCAGGCGCCAGCCCAGCCCGCCCGCCAGAGCCGTCAGCAGCCCTACGGCTGCCAACACCCAGGCCCGGCCGACCACTTGCAAAGCCAGTTCGGGGGTGAAGGGTTTATGCGAAACGTAATACAGGCCCAGGATGCCCAGGACCCACAGGAAGCCCAGAGCGGCCAGCAGCGGTGATTTGCGCAGGGTATGCATGGGTTAATTATAGACCCTGACCGCTGTCCTGACCCCTCGCCAGCGGTCAGGATTGGCTTATGGGATCAGGCCGTACAGGTGTTGGGCAAAGTTGAGCCAGTCGTCCTCATCCGATGCACTGGCGTCCTGCGTTCCGCTGCCCAGGAACTTTAGCTGAATCTGCAGGCTGTCGGCTGTGGCGGAATCCGAAATTTCGCGTTCCACCGCCGCGTATTGATCCACCCACTGATACAGCTGCTTCAGCTCGTTCAGGGTGAGGAAATAGCTGCCCGCCGGTTCCATCGTCCCCCCGCGGCAGGAGTCCGCATAGGCGATGCCGCTCAGGTACACGCGCAGATGGTCGCAAAAACCGGCGATGCCGCCCTGCCGCCGCCATTCCAGGGCCAGCCCAAAGGGGTCTTCCGGCCCACCTTGCAGCTCCCAGATAGTGCGCCGCACCCACTCTGCCAGGGCGCGCTGTTCCACCGCCGAGGCTGTCTGTGTGCCGCCGCCCAAAAAAGCGAACTGGATCACGCCCGAATCTACCTCAAATGGGGCATAGGTTTGATAGAAATGGGCCAGCTCCGCCGCGCGCTGCGGGTGGGCAAAGGCCGCGCCCATCAGCACCCCGCCGCAAGCCCCAAAAGCCACCCCGTCGGCCCCAATCTGCGCCTGTGAACAGGGTTGGCTGCCGGCCTCGCGCCACTCGATACGCACCGCACCGATTTGAGGGGGGGGCGCGCTGGCCAAAACCACCTGGGCGCCGGCTGCATCCGTGTGATAGGTGTAATGCAGCCCCTCCAACTCCAAAATCACCCGCCAGCCGGGGGTGATCACCTCAGCGCAGGCCAGGTCCGGCCATTCGACCCCCAGGCAGGAGTTGGGCCAATCCACCGCCTGAGCCGAGATCACGCGGATCTGTTCCGGCTGGGCGTGGCGTTGGCTGGCCAGCAGGCGGCGAGCCGCCGCCGCGGGAGCGGGTTCCGGAGTGGGAACGGGCTGGGTGGGGCTGAGCGCCGTCGGCAGAGCGGTGGGCGCGTTGGGGGTGGCTGGGGGCGGGACGGGCGGCTGCGTTGGGGCGCAGGCCGCCAGCAGTAGGGCCGTCAGGGCAAGGGTGCGCAGGGTTCGAGAAAAGGTCATACTTGAGGCTCCTATGAACAAACAAAAGGAATTGTACCCTTTTTCCGACGCAGGGCAGGCGGGAAACGTTCCCGCAGTGAAATATTTTTCAGGGTTAGAGGGTTGACGATTTGCGCGAAGGATGCTATACTTTGGCCTGTAAGTAATTCAATAGTTCTTGCGGGCGTGGTTCAGTTGGTAGAATGTCTCCTTGCCAAGGAGAAGGTCGTGGGTTCGAGTCCCATCGCCCGCTCTCATTCTTACAAGCAACGATGAGTTGCTTGTAATTTTCCCAGGCGACGTGGCCAAGTGGCAAGGCAAGGGTCTGCAAAACCCTGATCACGGGTTCAAATCCCGTCGTCGCCTCAGCGTCAGACCAAAAACGGGCCAGGAAGGCTCGTTTTTTTGATTCACGGGTTCACCATCGAGGTGCCTGCAAATCCCGTCGTCGCCTCAGCGTCAGACCAAAAACGGGCCAGGAAGGCTCGTTTTTTTGATTCACGGGTTCACCATCGAGGTGAGAGGGCACGGGCCAAAATCGCCCGTGCCCCTACATCGCGCCCTTGGCGTCTTGGCGGTTCTCACTTCGAGGGTAAAACCTCGCATTTTGAGGGTGTACCCTCGCATTTTGAGTGACAGGGCACGGGCCAAAAACGCCCGTGCCCCTACATCGCGTCCTTAGCGCCTTCGCGGTTCAAACCCATTGTGGGAAAGGGCACATACGCACCCCTACCCCCTGTTCTGCCGGTACACCGCCGTCAGCGTGCCCCACTCCTCCAGCGAAAGCGTCTCCGCCCGGCGCATGGGGTCCACCCCCGCCGCGCGCAGCAGCTCCTCGGCCCGCGCCGCCTCCCACCCCAGCCCCCCGCTGAGCGAATTACGCAGCGTCTTACGCTTTTGGCTGAAACCCGCCTTGGCCAGCCGGAAGAAATCCTCCAGCTGCTCCGCAGGGATGCGCGGCTCGGCCCCCAAATCCACCCGCACCGCCGCCGAATCCACCTTGGGCGGCGGGTAAAAAGCCCCCGCCGGGATGCGCGCGGCCACCCGCGGCTGCCCGTATACCTGCACCGACAGCGCCAGCAGGCTCATATCCCCCGGCGCGGCGCAGATGCGCTCCGCCACCTCGCGCTGCACCGTCAGCACCATGCGGCAGGGCCGCACCCGCGCCTCTAGCAAATGGCGGAACACCGCCGAGGTGATGTAATAGGGAATGTTGGCCACCACCCAATAGCCGCCCGCCGACATGAGCGCCGCCGGGTCCTGCTCCAAAATATCCCCCTGCACCACGCGCACATTCTCCTGCCCCGCCAGCACCTCATGCAGCACCGGAATAAGGGCCGTATCCAACTCCACCGCCACCACCTGCCGCGCTGCCCGGGCCAGATAGCGGGTCAGGCTGCCCAGCCCAGGACCGATCTCCAGCACCTCGGCTTCCGGCGGGATCTCCGCCGCGGCCACAATCCGTTCCAAAGCCGTGGAATCGATCAGGAAATTTTGCCCCAGGCCCTTCTTGGCAGTAAGTTGGTGGGCGCGCAGCAAACGAGCGACTTCGAGAGGGGGAAGGTCATGCATGGACACAGGATACCGTTCTTTCAGGGCAAAATGTAAGGGATCTGATCCGGAACCGGCGTGAGGAAATACAATATCACATCCTGATGCCATAGTTCCAAATCCGCGTCGGTGAAACCCAGGTCAATCCAATAGCGGCCGGGAATGCCCGCGCCGATATCGGCGATGACCGCCTTGCCGTAGCCAGGGACATACACACTCTGCCCGGCCATCCAGCGGTACCATTTATTGGTCACGCCAATCACCCCGCGCTGCACCTTCAACCCCAACGAGGTGCCGTAATAGCATTTGGTCACATTCCCCAGGCCGCAAGGCGAGTAAGACGTGGCGTACACTGTCACCGCCCGCCAATATTCCAGCGTACCTGCCTCGGTCTGCACGGTGCGCACCACCACCTTGGTGCCGTAGCCCACTTTCTGCGTCACAGGCTCGGCCGCCGTCCAGGTCTGCTCCTCCTGACGCGAAACCTCCTGCCCATCTTCAAAGCGCACCCGCTGGCGGGTGACGGCCACCCCATACTGCCCGGCCTCCACCACCCGCCGCTGATCCAGCTCCAGGTCGGGATCCGGCACGTATTCGCTCTCAAAAGGCAGCGAGCTTTGCGTCAGCACAATTTCTTCGCGCACCCGCACCACACGGATGTTTCCATCCGCTGGCAGGGGCGCGTCCTCCGCGGGCACGGCATAATCCAGCCCCTGAAGGGCCACCCCAGCCTGCGCCAGAGCCTCGCCCACCGTGCCCGCCGCACTGAGTGCCTCCACCGTCTTTTCGCCCACGCGGATGGTCACCGGGACCGCCCGCCGCACCGTGACGGCGCTGACCGCGGGCAAGGCGCTTTCCAGGGGCAGCGAAGCCCAATCCCCTGGGGTCACAGGCCGCCCCAGCCCCCACAACCCCGCCCCCAACGTGGCCCCGCCCGCCGCCAGGGTTTGGGCGCGCCCGTTTTCCACCAATACAAAGCGGTGCGCAGGGGTCACCTGCAAAAAATAGCTGGGGGCCGGCGGCAGCGGTGCGCCCGCATCCCACACCCGGCCGTTCCAGCGCAAAACGTCGCCAGGGTACAGCTTCACCCCTGCCTGCAGCAGCAAATTGCCGGGCCGCCGCTCCACGCTCCAGAACCCCCCTGGGGGCCCCCCTTGCTCAGACCACACCTGCACCCAACTGGCGCGCTCCAACCGCAGCTGCCCCTGCCAGCCCAGCCAGGCCTGCGGCGGCGGGGTCAGGCGGTCTTCGGCGCGCAGGGTCAGCCCCGCCCCACGCAGCACCCCGCCTGCCGTCAGCGCCCGCGAGCGCACGGTTAACGGCTGTCCATCCAGCGTCAGGCGCACCGGCCGCAGGCTGCCTGCGTACAGCAGCCCCAGCCCCACCAGCACACACGCCAGGCTCAACCAACCCATCCAACGTTTCATAAATCCGATTGTAACAGAGAAAAAACCGCAAAAAGACCCCTTAAAAGCAAAAAACACCCGTTTTGGGGTGTTTTTGGGTGTGCCGAGACACAGGATCGAACTGTGGACACCGCAATTTTCAGTCGCGTGCTCTACCAACTGAGCTATCTCGGCAGGTGAAGTGGGTGTATTTTATCCCAGGTGGCGGCGGATTGTCAAGCGATTGGCCCATATTCAGCCGCCACCGGAAAGGGCTGTACTTTGTAAACTTGCTGCTTGATTTTGAGATTTTTTTATGATAAATTATACCAATATTATCTTATATATTTCAGGGAGGAGAGCTGCCAAACCCGTACCACCCGATCCGTTCACCAGACCATAACCTATTAGGAGGAAATCATGCGCACACGCCTTTTGCACAGTTGGATTATCGCCATGCTCGCCTTGGCTCTCGTTCCCCTCTCCCCCGCGGCGGCCCAACCCGCGCTGCAGGAAGACCTGCCGGCCGCGGGTGATTTTGTCCCCGGCGAGTTGGTCATCGGTTTTGATAAGAACCTGCCCGCCGCCGACACCGACGCCCAGGCCAGCGCCCTGGCCGGGCAGATCGGCGCCCAGGTGGTCTCCACCGGCGCGGGCATGGCCCTGCTCAGTTTTGATGAAAGCGCCGATGTGGCCGCCCTGGCCCAGGAGGTGCAGTCTCAGCCGGGCGTGGTCTTCGCCGAGCCGAACTACATCTTCAGCCTGCCCGAACCCGTTGCCTCCAACCCCATCGAAGAACTGCGGGAAATCCCCTTTGAAAGCGAAGACGGCACCGTCCTGCGCGACGTGTCGGAGCTGAAGAGCCTGCGCACCCTGGTTCGCAAGGGCGGTAAGACCCTCGCCATTCCCACTTACCCATCCGATCTCTTGTCCTATGCACAATGGGGCCATTGGAAGGTCGGCGCCCATATCATTTGGCCTGAGAAGAAGGTTTCCCCCACGGTGTGCGTCATTGACACCGGCGTGGATGCCAACCACCCCGACTTAAAAGGCCGCGTGATCAACGGCTTTGACTTCGTCAACAACGACAAAATCCCCAATGACGACAACGGCCACGGTACGCACGTGGCGGGCATCATCGCCGCCCGCGCCAACAACGGCCGCGATATTTGGGGCATTTCCAACGGCAAAGTCATCGCTGTCAAGGTGCTGGGAGCGCAGGGCCGGGGCACCAACTTCAACATCGCCCTGGGCATCACCTACTGCGCCAACTCCCCTGCCCGCGTGATCAACATGAGCCTGGGAGGCTCAGCCAGCACAGCCACCTACAACGCCCTGGATTACGCCATCAACACGAAAAATAAGTTCGTGGCCGCCGCCGCGGGGAATTCGTCCACTTCCGATACCTTCTCTGCTTTCCCTGCCGCGTATGCCAAAGATGCCCTCATTGGTTACGGCCTTGTTTCTGTGGCCGCCGCCCAGCAGAATCCGGTGACGGTGGACACCAATGGAAATGACGCCATCGTCGCCGGTTCAGAGACCTTTGAATATTGCGCGGCCAGCTTTAGCAATTACGGCAATTGGGTCGAGCTGGTAGCGCCAGGGGATAATATCTACTCCACCCTGCCGCTCAGTTACCCCTTCTATCAAAATTACCGCTTTGGTTTATTCCCCGGCGCGGATTCCATGAGCGGCACCTCCATGGCCTCCCCCTATGTGGCGGCGATCGCCGCGCGCGTGTGGAGCCTGTTCCCCGGCTATTCTACGGGGGATCTGGAAACTCACCTGGTGAATAACGGCCGCTTACTCAACTTTGCCGTCGATCCTTCGGTCAGCAACGCAACATTGGGGTTTGACGCTGCCGGTTATGCTGGCACATCGCCCTACTGCTGGCCCAACGCTACCGCACCTTACGGCGCTGCCCAGAATATGACCAACGCCCGCTATGTGGATGCCTCCCTGGCGATGGGGCGCAGCGGCATCAGCTTTAATGTCATGGATGCCCAAACCGCTCTGCCGCTCACCGGCGCCGTGATCCGAGCGACGCTTGGCGGCAAGGTGTTGGATATATCTCGCCTGGATTCCATGATTTCTCCTGTGGTGGACCTCATCAACCTGCCGTCTGGCCCCAGCTTCAGCATTCAGGCGGCGGCCAAAGGCTATCTGGCAGGGTTTCAAACCATCTACCCCAGCGCGGCAGTTCCCCCTGGCGTGATGTATTCCAGCACAGCCTCCACCTATCTCGCCATCCCCTCAGGCAAGTTCATCAACGTGGTCACTGTATACCGGCCCGGATCAACCATAGAGTCCTACCTGTACCTGCCTGCTGCGGTGGGAGGCACCGTTTGGGCGCTGAATGTTGGCAACCTTTATGAAGCCCCCTTCGCATTCTATAACCGGGATAACTTTGCGGATGGCTACCCTGTGACCTCCGTTACCATTACACCCAATGGAAAAAACCCCTACTACCCGGGCGAATACTACGTCATCGCTAGCGCCGGCACCAGCGTATTGAACATCGGCGCCCCCGTGGTGCGCGTTTTCTCCAACGGCAAAATCATCAATACCGTGCTTAAAGCGGATGTCTGTGCCTCTGGTGAAACTATTTGGCGCGCCGGAAGGGTCACCAGCAGCGCCAGCGGCGTCCAGTTCATCGCGGATGACCTTTGCGGCGGCAGTGAACTGCTGCCCTAAGCATCTCACAATCCTCATGCTTAACCTCATTCCGGCTGTCCTGCGGGGCAGCCGGATTTGATTCCTCCGGACGGCCGATAATCGGCAGGAATATACTGTATTTACAGATATTCTGTGATGATTTATATTGTTGTTATCCAAATTTTATTCACCCGCGCCAGCTTTGACAAAACGGTGAATGCGTGCAGCGTTAACCCCACAGGCTGGTTTAGCCATTTACACGCACACCCAGGAGAAACCCATGTCCAAACGCCTGATTCATAGTCTGGCCGCGGCCTTGTTGGCCCTGGCCCTGTTCCCCCTTGGCCCCGCCTCCGCGCAGCCCCAGCTGCAAGACCTGCCCCCCAATCCACAGGGGGCAGATTTCGTACCCGGCGAATTGGTAGTGGGGTTTGACGTCAACCTGCCGCCTGTCCATTCGCACAGCCAGGCCAGTGCCCTGGCCGATAGCGTCGGAGCCCAGGTGGCAGCCGTCACGATGGGCGCAGCCCTGCTGAGCTTTGATGTGCAGGCAGATGTGTTGGCAATGGCCGACGTGCTCAGCCAGCAGCCCGGCGTTCGCTTTGCCGAGCCGAACTACATCTACTCCCTGCCCACCGATGTGGAGGCCCAGCCCATTGCGGAGATGAGCGAAGTCCCCTTTCGCACGCCCGAAGGGGAACAGCTGCGCTCGGTGGAAACGCTGAAAAGCCTGCGCACCCTGGTGCGCAAAGGGGGCCGCACGCTGGCCATTCCAACCTATCCAAATGACCCCGAATCCTTCTACCTATGGGGGCATTGGCTCATTGGCGCAAACCTGACCTGGCCTGATAAGAAAATCAGCCCGATGGTGTGTGTGGTAGACACCGGCGTGGATGTCAACCACCCCGAGCTGAAGGGGCGCGCGGTGAATGGCTACGATTATGTCAACGATGACAAGATTGCCAATGATGACAACGGTCACGGCACCCACGTGGCCGGTATCATCGCCGCGCGTGCCAACAACCAGCAGGGTGTGTGGGGTTTATCCAACGGCAAAGTCCTGGCCGTCAAAGTGTTGGGAGCTCAAGGCTTTGGAACCAGCTTCAATATCGCCCAAGGGATCATCCACTGCGCCGATTCGCCTGCGCGCATCATTAACCTGAGTCTGGGAGGCCCTTCCTCTTCGCTGCAGTTTAACGCCCTGGATTATGCCATCAACACCAAAGGCAAATTGGTGGTTGCCGCCGCAGGAAACAGCAGCACTTCCCTCATCTCGAACGCTTACCCCGCAGCCTATGCAAAGGATGCCGTCTTGGGGGCAGGGCTGCTTTCGGTGGGCGCGGCGCGGCAAAACTCGGTGACCGTGGACGTGAACGGGGATGATATCATCACTCCCAGCACCGAAACCTTCACACGCTGCGCGGCCAATTTTACCAACTACGGCAGCTGGGTTGAAATCATCGCCCCGGGGGAAAGTATCTACTCCACCCTGCCCACCAGCTACCCATTTTACCGTTCGACCTTTAACGGGTTAGACCGTT
This sequence comes from Levilinea sp., assembly GCA_029975215.1. Lineage (GTDB taxonomy): Bacteria > Chloroflexota > Anaerolineae > Anaerolineales > Anaerolineaceae > Levilinea. The sequence goes on along the minus strand of JARKPO010000046.1, from coordinate 124,648 downwards.
ACGCCGATTACATCAGCGGAACATCTATGGCTGCGCCCTATGTATCCGCAGTGGCTGCGCGCGTTTGGGGCACGGCGGTGTTCAACACCCCCGCAGATCTGGCTGACCATCTGGTTGCCGCAGGGCGGCCGTTAAATATTGCTGTGGACCCAACCGTCACTTCCGTCACCAACGGCTACAATACCACCGGCTACGCAGGAAGCGCTCCGTACTGCTGGCCGGGGAACATCGCCCCTTACGGCGCGGCCCAGGACAACAGCGCAGCCCGATATCTGGACATGGCCGCAGCCATGAACCGCGCCGGCGTCACCTTTCGGATCACAGACGCCCAGACCGGTCTGCCGTTGACAGGGGCCGTGGTGCGAGTTTTGGTCAGCGGTAAGGTGATTGACACCTCCCGCGTGGAGAGCCCGATCAACTCCGAAGTGGACCTCATCAACATCCCAGGATTCGTTTATTTCGAAACGCAAATCTCCGCTAAAGGCTATCTGAAAGGCGTTCAGACCTTTGCCGAATCCAGAAAACTGGAGTCAGGGTATCTCTATTCGAACCTGACAGGCGGGCATTATGCCATCCCTTCCGGAAAATACATCAACCTGGTGACAACCTACAAGGACGGCAGCAGCGATGTGGATACAGTCCTCTACCTTCCCGCGGCCGCACCCGCCGCTGTTTCGGCGGCGAACTTCGGGAATTTATACGAATTCCCCTTTGCTTTCTACAACCGCGACAACCTTCGAGATGGTTTTCCGCTCACCTCCACCACGGTCGTCAACAACGGCAAAAATCCTTACTATTCAGGGGAGTATTATTTCCTCGTCAACGCCGCCGGCACGGTCATGAACTCCGTGCGGCCCACAGTGCGAGTATTCTTCAACGGGAAGATGATCCAATCCATTGCCCACACGGGAACCTGCTCCAGCACAGATACAGCCTGGCGGCCTGGACGCCTGGTCAGCTCCTCCAGCGGTGTGCAATTCCTCCCAGACAATCTGTGCGGGGGGGCGGAGCTTAACCCTTATTAAGTCCCACGGTTCGCTTTCTTATCCGGCTGTCCTGCGGGGCAGCCGGATTTGATTCTGCCACTTCAGTACTCCCAGCAAAATACTTCCAGGTGGGCACACCTCATAGTAGAATCCCAATATGACATACAGCCCCTATCCCTACCACCGAGCCATTCAGGATTTCCATCAAGCCCGCCGAAAAGCTGGTTTGGAGCTGGCTTTGGCGCGCCTGCGCGGAAAATCTGCCGATCTGATCCCCTATCAGGAGATCCGCGCCCGCCTGGGGGCCACCGAATCGGGCGGGGCGCAGCTGCGCGATATCCCCCTGGACGCCATCGTTGGGTCGGTCAACCGCTACAGCGATTTTACCCGCAGTTTTCTGCCGCGCACCCCCAGCGACCAGCACCGCTGGGCACAGGTGCGCGTGGGCATTGAAGCCATGACCGGGCTGCCGCCCATTGAGGTCTATCAGATAGATCAGGTGTATTTCGTGCGCGACGGTCACCACCGCATCTCCGCCGTACGCGAAGCGGGCGGAACCCATATCCAGGCTTATGTCACCCCCGTCAACGTCCCCGTCTCCTTCTCCCCCAAAGATTCCCCCGACGAGGTGATCCTGCGCGCCGAGCGGGCCGCCTTCCTCAAAGCTACTCGCGCCGACGAGATTCTGCCCGAAGCCGATCTCACCCTCTCGGCCCCCGGCAGCTACCCACGCCTGGCCGAGCACATCGCCGTCCACCGCTACTACATGGGCATCGAGGCGCGCCGCCCCATCACCGCAGAAGAAGGCCTGACTCACTGGTATCACAGTTACTATCTGCCCGTGGTGCGCGCCATCCGCATCCACCGCCTGCTCAGCGAATTCCCCGGCCGCACCGAAACCGACCTGTATCTGTGGCTCACCGAGCACCAAAGTGAGCTTTCGCATCAGTTGGGCTGGGAGATCAGCCCCGCCACTGCTGCGCGCGACCTGGCCCAACGTTTCAGCCGCCGCCCGCGCCGCTGGTGGCAGCGCGTCCGCAGCGCCCTGTACGATTGGATTCTGCCTGACCCGTTGGAAAGCGGCCCGCCCGCCGGTCAATGGCGCAAAACCCTGCTCAGCGCAGCCCCCCAACCCGACCGCCTTCTGGGGCACATTCTGGTGGCCGTCACCGGGCAGCCCGCCGGGTGGCAGGCCCTGGAATACGCTCTGCGGGTGGCTCAGGCTGAAAACGCCGCCCTCAGCGGGCTGCATATCTGCTCGCCGCAGTCCGATCCTCAGGCTGTAGAAAAACACTTTATGGAGACCTGCGCTCAGGCCGGTGTGCCCGCCCGGCTGGCTGTTGAAGACGGCCCCGTGGCCCGCACCATCTGCAACCGCGCCCAATGGGCTGACCTGGTGGTGCTCAGGCTCACCCATGCCCCGCCGCTGCGCCTGGTGCCGCGCCTCAAATCCGGCCTGCGCACCATCATCCGCCGCTGCCCCTGCCCCCTGCTGCTGGTGAGCGAAAAGCCCTTCGACCTCAGCCGCGTGCTGCTGGCCTATGACGCTTCGCCCAAAGCCCAGGAAGCCCTCTACATCGCTGCCTATCTGGCCGCGCGCTTCGGCTCCGAGCTGACCGTGCTGTGCGCCAGCCACCGCCTGGAAACAGCCCGTGCCCACGCCCAAAAAGCGCGGGCTTATCTGAGTGAACGGGGAATTCAGGCCGCTTACTTGCCGCTGCGCGGCTTTTCGGCCCCCAGCTTGCTGAGCGCCGCCGCGGAAAAAGACCCCGGCTTAATTTTGATGGGCGGGTACGGCGGGGCTGTGCTGCGCGAACTGTTCTTCGGCAGCACCGTGGATCGGATTCTACCCCTGGTCAAACAAGCCGTGATGATCTGCCACTGATCAGAACGGCCCGCACAGCGCGCGGATCAATTCCGCTGCCTGCGGATAGGCCTCTGCCAGGACTTGCGCATCCCCCAATTCAAAATCGCTGTCCACATATCCGGGCGACATGGTGGTGCCCGCCAGGGCATAGCGCCCCCCCGCCAACAGCCGCGACCCCTGCCAGCAGCCCGCCGGAACCAGCACTTGAATGTGCTGACCTTCCAACACCCGCGGACCTAAGATCTGGTATTCAACCCGCCCCTCCGGGTGCAAAATCAGCATCTCCACCGGATCGCCCTGGTAAAAATGAAAAATTTCATCCGTCGGCAGGCGGTGCAGGTGCGAAAAGCCGTCCGGAGCATCCACATACAGATAATAGATGGCTGTGGAAAAAGGGTGCGGCACGCCCCGATAACGTTCTGGCAGTCCCTCGGCGGGAATCCATTCCGCGCTTTCGTACACTTGCCGGTAATATCCTCCCTCATGTGTCAAGGGCGTCAACTGCAAAGATTCAATGAGGGCACTCGCCTTCGCATCCATGCGCTACACTCCTTCACCAAAAATGGGCCGGCAGGACGCCCCTCCGTCCACCACTAAATTGGCCCCGCTGATCCAACTGGCCGCCGTGGAAGCCAAAAACAGCACCGCGTCTGCCACCTCCTGCGGCTGTCCGGCGCGCCCCAAAGGGGCTGCCTTGTGCCAGGATTCGACCCCGGCGGGCCAGTCTTCTTCCAGACCCTCGCGCCAGATCAACCCCGGCGAAACAGCGTTCACCCGCACGCCCAAAGGCCCCAATTCCAAAGCCGCCGCCCGCGTGGCCATCAGCACCGCTGCCTTGGCTGTGCTGTAATGTGCGTGGCCAAAGGCCGGGCTCAACCCCTCAATGGAAGCGATATTGACCACCGCCCCCGTTTGGCCCTGGGCTGCCGCGCGGCGCGCAAAACGCTGGGTGCATAAGAACACGCTGCGCAGATTGGCCTGCACGATCTGATCCCATTCCTGCGCCGGCATAGAGAGAAACGGGGCGTGGGTGTACTGCCCGGCGTTATTCACCAGCACATCCAGGCGGCCGAAGCGCTCCCACACCGCCTGCAAACAAGCCTCCACCGCGTCCTCGTCGGTCAGATCCCCCTTTACCGCCAGCGTCTGGCAGCCCAACTCGCTCAATTCGGCCTGCAAAGCCTGCACCGGCTCCAACTGGGCGCGGTAATGCAGGGCCAAATGCGCTCCCGCCTGTGCAAAGCGCCGCGCCAGGGCCTTCCCCAGCCCACCCGAGGCCCCTGTCACCCATACCACTCGATTGGAAAAATCAAAAGGGTTTAAAAGCATCACGCTGTCATTATAGCAAACTTCCGCTGGCTTCGGGCAAACCCGCCTGTCCTTCAGGCCAGGCGGGCAAGATGGTTTTTACTGGGGAAAAAGGAAGGGCCGTACATGGAACGGTGAAACTGCGACACCAGATTCAGGAGGTCTTCGGGAGGATCAGTCTTGCGGATAAAGGCGTCCGCCCCAATCTCCAGGGCTTCCTGCACCGTCCTGGCACACCCGCTGAGCAGAATCACGCGCAGATCCAGGCAGCACGCCCGCAGCGTGCGCAGAATTTCCTGCGGCTGCGCGTCGAAACCCGGCAGTTCCCAATCCAAAAGGAGCAAATCGGGGCAGTCCTGGCGCACCGCATCCAAAAGCTGTGCCGTGTCCGCCGCCTGCCCGATCACCGCAGCATTGGGTTCTAATTCCAAAACCAAACGCAATGCAGAGCACACCTTCTGATCGTCATCTGCCAATAAAATCTTCATCACAAGCCTCACCAGCGGCTGTCTTTCCAGACAATATCGCCCTTTCTTTCTAACGCTGCTCCGCCTGAACCAAGCTTATAAGGTCTGCCGGAGCGCGCCGTTGCATTTCTCACCTTGATCATAGAAGGTCGCGCGCTGGGCGGCAATCTTCCATTGGTGAGATTCGCGCTGGCCATTTGACCAGTTCAGCGTGCAGTCTTCACCAGCTTGTTCTTCAGCGCCAGGGCCACCGCTTCGGTGCGGCTGGTCACCTGCAGTTTCGAAAGGATGCTGCTGACGTGAAATTTCACCGTAGAACGGCTGACCACCAGCCGTTCAGCGATATCGGGGTTGCTCAACCCTTCCACCATCAGCCCCAAAACCTCCAGCTCGCGCTCGGTCAGGTCATAACTGGGGTTATCCAGCGCGCGGCGTGTGGCGTGGATGAGGGCCTGGGCGGCTTCAGGGGCCAGCGTGGGACGGCCCGAATAGGCTGAACGGATGGCGCTGGAAAGTTCATCAGCGCTGACATTCTTCAACAAATAGCCAATCGCCCCCGCCTGCAAAGCGCCCTGCACCAGTTCGTCCTCTTTAAAGCTGGTCAAGGCCACAATCTGAATGTGCGGCCAGCGTGAGCGGATGGCGCGGGTGGCCGCCGCCCCATCCATCTCCGGCATCACCAGGTCCATCAGAATGACATCCGGCTGCACCTGTTCGCACAGGCGCATGGCCTCTTTCCCGTTGCTGGCCTCGCCGACCAATTCCAGGTCGTCGAACACCATCAAAAACGCGCCTAAACCACTGCGCACCACCGCGTGGTCGTCTACCAACATGACACGAATTGGTTTTGCCTCACTCATGATGGATCCTTCTCAGGGGGTCTTCTTTTTACTCCAGACAGCCTCCACACAGGTTCCCTGCCCGGGCTGGCTGGTGATTTCCAGGTCTGCGCCAATGGCATCCGCGCGCTCTTTCATTATACCTAAACCCAGATGGTTGGATGAAATATTCTCAGCGGCAAAGCCCTGGCCGTCATCCGTGATGGAAAGATACACTTTGTTGTCCTCACAGCAAATTTCCAGCTCCACCCGGCTGGCTTTGGCATGCTTGGCAATATTATTCAGCGCCTCTTGGGCAATGCGGTAAAAAGCCACGCGCACATCCGAAGGCAGATCGCACCCGGCCTCAATGCGCACCGCCACCGGCAGGCGCATGCGCCCGGTGAAGGCTTCGGCCAACTGACGGAAGAGTTCCCCCAGTTCTGCTTCCAAAAGGGCCGTTGGGCGCAGCTCCAACAGCAGCGTGCGCATCTCTGCCAGCGCCCCGCGGGTCAGCTGGCGCAGTTCGGCCAGGCGCTTATGGCCCTCTTCGGCGTTCTTTTCCCAAATGCGCGGCAGCACCTCGGCAATCAGACTGGCCGAGAACAGAGTCTGCGTTACCGCGTCGTGCAAATCGCGCGCCAGGCGGCTGCGTTCCATGGCCGCGGCATGTTCCTGCATCTGCGCGCGCATCTCGGCGTTTTCCACCGCCAGGGCCGCCTGATCCCCCAGGGTCATCGCCAGGCGGATATCTTCATCGCTGAAATCGCGCGATTCGGCAAAATAGAAGCGCAGCGCGCCGTAAATCTTGTTGCGGTTAAAGAGGGGCACTGCCAGCTGGCTGCGGTAATACTTCAGCTCGGCGTGAATGCCTGCCCGCTGAAAATCGTCCAAATTCCGGTCGTTGGCCAGCCGTGCCCCCAGCACCGATGCATGGTCGCGAATGACGATGGGACGGTGAGCCATGAGGATCTTATCGCCCTCGCTATTATAGAAGCGCGTTTCGCGGATGGCTTCAAAATCGGGCGGCAAGTTAAAACTGGCCACCGTACGAACCTTGTTCAGCTCCGGCATGCCCTGCCGGATCATCGTGGCTGTGGAACCCATCATGCGGTTGGCCTGTTCTGCCACATAGTTGAGCACATCGTCCAGGAGACGGTTGGAGTTCAGCACGCGCAGAATGTCGCGCAGTCCTTCGGCCACCTTGCGGCGGCGTTCCGTCTCCAGGCGGCGCTCCTGCTCTTCTTTATACATGCGCGCGTTTTCCAAGGCCACAATCGCGCTGGAGGCCATCAGCATCAAAATGCGCTCATCCTCCAGTCCCAATTGCCCATCCAGCTTGTTCGACACGGTGATGGTGCCCACCGGCCCGCGCCCCGAGATCAGCGGCACAATTAAGAACGCGCTGGCCCCCACCCGGCTGGTGAGGTCATTGAGCACACGTTCATCATCGCCCGCATCTACCACGCGTACCGGCTGCCCGCTCTTCAGGGCCATACCCGCCACCGAGGCCTCCATCGGCACGCGAAAGCCCAACAGGCTGCGGCTGATCTCGCCTGAAACCACCGACACCACCAGGTCGTCACCTTCCAGCAGGTACACCGAACTCATGGCGGTATTGGTCAGGCGGCGGGCCTCATCCGCGATCATTTGCAGGGTGGCGTCCACATCCAAACGGCTGGAGATGGCCGCCTGCACGTTCAGCAGGGTGCGGGCTTCGTCCGCCAGCTGGCGGGCGTGCCCATAAAGGCGCGCGTTCTCCACCGCCACAGCCACATGGCTGGCGAAGGCCAGCGCCAGCCGCCCGTGTTCTGCGCGGTAATATCCGGGTTGGCTGTGATCCAGGGTCAGCATGCCGATCACCCGGTCTTGAATGACCAGGGGGATGCCCATCCAGCAGCGCACATAGGCAAACATGGTGTCGTCAATCGCGCGTGCCGAGGTTTGAAAAGCCTGCCCATGCAGAGTGTCGCTTTGTACATCGGGAACGATGACCACGTCGCGGCGGCTGATGACCAGATGGTTGATGCCTTCTGATTCGGGGAAATGCAACCACAGCACATCTTCCTGCGGGATCGGCCCGCGGTAAGCCTGCACAGTCAGGTAGCCGCCCTCCAGGGTCAGGATGGAAGCGCCGGTAAAATCCACCACTGAACGCAGCTGATCCAAAATCAGGCCGAGGAGCAAATCCAAGTCCAGAGTGGAGGTCAGATTCTGCGAAACTTCCAGCAAGGTGGCCAGTTCGCGGGTACGCGCCTTCACGCGCTCTTCCAGGGTCTGGAAAGCCATCTCCTGCATGCTTTTGGCGCGGTAATGTTCCACCGCTACGTTCACCAAATGCGCGCCGGTTTCGATGATTTGCAGCTCCGCCGGGGTGGGCAGGCGCGGGCTTTGCGAGTAGACCGCAAAGGTGGCAATCACCGTCCCGCCGGAATCGATCACCGGTTCAGACCAACAGGACAGTAAACCGTAGCGCAGAGCCGTCTCGCGCAGCCCCTCCCAGCGCGGGTCCGTGCGGATATCCTCCACCAGCACGCGCTGACCGGTGTAGCAAGCTGTACCGCAGGAACCCACCAGCGGGCCGACCTCGATACCCTCGATCTCATCCAGATAGGCCTGCGGCAGGCTGACAGCACCGCCCACGTGCAGATAGCGGCCGGTTTCGTCCAAAATGAGCACCAGGCACATCATCCCCGGCCACTGCTCTTCCACCACCTGCACCAATGCATTCAGGGTTTCATTCAGGCTGCCCCCACGGGCCAGCAGTTCCAGGAACTGGCGCTGGCCGTCTTGAATGGCCTGAGCGCGCTTATGTTCCATGGCATTGGCAATGATCTCGCCCACCATATTGAGCATGGACAGGCTGTCGTCATCCCAGGTTTTGGCCGCGGTGAGGGAATCAAAGCCCAGGTAGCCCAAGATGCGCCCCTGGTACGACATGGGCACGGCTGCCAGCGAACGCACGCCCTGCGCTTTCAGCGCCAGCCGTTCCTGTTCGGCCTCCGCAGGCAAAGTATCCACATCGCTCACCAGCAGCACACTGCCGTCCAGCAAAATGCGGCTGGACCAACGCATTTGTTCCACAGGGATCTGGTGCACCGCGGCGGACCGCAGAGGCACGCCCGGGCGCACCCATTCCGAAACGCAGGTCAAATGCCGATAATCGTCCGAAAACAGGAAGATGTAGCCGCGGTCTACGCCGGTAAAGCTCGCGATGCCCTCCAGGGTGCGGCGGATGCCCTCGTCCACCTCTTCCACCGGAAGGTTGATGAACTGGGTGGAGGTGTTGGCAATCAGGTTTTCAAAGGCGGCCCGGTAGCGCAAGGCTTCATCGGCCTGTTTTTTCTCGGTCACGTCCGCGTGCGAACCCACCAGGCGCAGCGGCTTCCCGTTGGCATCGCGCACGCACACCCCGCGCGTCAAAATCCAGCGGTAACTGCCGTCACGGTGCAAAAAGCGGGTCTCGGCCTGCATCATCTCCGTTTCGCCGTTGAGATGGCGCTGAATTTCGCGCTCCACCAGAGGCAGATCCTCGGGATGAACGCGGCTGCTCCACACTTCGGGGGAATCATCCAGCTCATTCTCATCATAGCCGATCATGGCTTTCCAGCGCGGCGAGTAATACACCGATTGTGTCTGCAAATTCCAGTCCCAAATGCCGTCGTTGGTCCCGCGCACTACCAGATCGAAGCGTTCTTCGCGCTCGCGCAGGGCCTGCAAAGTGCGCTGCAAGGCCTCGCTGCCCACCACCTGTTGGGTGGCGTCCGACATCATACACAGCACCCCATCCACCTGCCCTTCGGGGGTGAAGAGCGGCGTGAGGGCCACATCCCAATAGGAGCGCAGTCCGCGCGAGGCCAACGGCAGGGATTGGGCCGAAACCGGCTCGCCGCCCAGGGCCTGTTTCACCAGCGGCCCCAGGTCGTCGGCCAGACTGGGCGAAAGCGCAAACAGGTTGGCTCCGGCAGCAGCCTCTTGAACGGGAAAAGCCGCATAGCGTTCCATCTGTTCCAGCCAGGTAGGGTTAAAGCGGCACAGGCACGCATCCCGGTTGAGCACGAAGATGCCCATGGGAATGCGGTCAAACAGGGCTTCAATGAAGCCGCCCTGCAAACCCAGTCGCTTTAGCAAATCCATTTGCCCAGCGGGCAGAGGTGATTGTCCCATACGGGTAAGCTGTCCTAACTGTGATCTACGATTGCAACAACCCTGTCATCACGGCCGCTGAAAAGCGGCAGGGGATTGAACCGCGAGGGGCACGAGGAAAATTCAGATAAAAACCTTTGCGTCCTTGGCGTCTTGGCGGTAAAGAAAGCCTCTACGCATTGTAAATGAACCGCAAAATCAGCGCAGGTTGATTTCGGCTTCATCGAACGCACCGGAATGACAGATCCTGCTGTTCAACCTCCCTTATTATACAATCGGAAACGCCCCTCAGCCAAAAAAGAAAGCGCGGGTATAATCAAAACAAAGTTCAGAAAGAGAGCCCCCATGACCCTACCCCTCTATCAAACCGACAGCTACCTGCGCGAGTTTACTGCCGCGGTCACCGCGGTGGACGAAGCCGCCCACGCCGTGCTCCTGGATCAAAGCGCCTTCTACCCCGGCGGCGGCGGGCAGCCCTGCGACCAGGGCTGGCTGTGGGCAGGCGGCGAAAAACTACCCGTGGAAAAGGTGAAAAAAGGCCCCGAAGGCGCCCTGCACATCCTCAGCGCAGACTGCCCCCTGCCAGCGGTGGGAACCGTCCTGCGCGGCGAGTTGGATTGGGAGCGCCGCTACGCCCTGATGCGCACCCACACCGCCATGCACATCCTGTGCGGCGTGGTCTTCCGCGATTACGGCGCTCAGGTCACCGGCGGCGACATGGAATCCCTGCAGGGACGCATGGATTTTGAATTCGAAGCCCTCAGCAAAGACCTGGTCGGCCTGATTGAAGCTGCCGTCAACGCCGAAGTGGCCGCCGCTCACCCCGTCCGTGTGCAAATCCTGCCGCGAGAAGAGGCTTTCCAAATCCCCGACCTCATCCGCACCAAGATCAACCTGCTGCCCCCCGGCATCCCTGAGGTGCGCACGGTGGAACTGGTCGGCCTCGACCTGCAGGCCGACGGCGGCACCCATGTGCGCAGCACCGCCGAAGTTGGCCCGGTGCGCATTGCCGATTACAAAAGCAAGGGCAAGATCAACAAGCGCATCTATTTGGAGCTAAGCCCGGCCGCCTGAACGGTTTTGCGCCGGGCGCGCAGATCGCGTACAAAGAAGGGCGTGTACATCACCAGCACAAACACCAGCCCCAGCAGTTCAATCACCGCGATATACCACGGCCAGGGCGGCAGCACGTCCAGCAGGCTGGCGGTTTCCGGTTTGTGGGCAATGAACAGATAGTTGCTGCCGATCAGCAAATTAAACACAAACACCGCCGCCAGATAGATATTTCCGGTGATGAACACCCGCTTCAGCGAGGCCAGGGTGGGGCGGAAGCCCTCCACCCAGGTGAGGGCCAGGGCAGCCGTTACCAGCGTCCCATGGCTGAGGATCACCTGAAAAAAGCGAAAATGCGGAAAGCCGTACATCCCCGCGTCCGGCGTCAGCAGAGCTTGCAGCGCCCCTGGAATGCCCAGCAGATAGGCAAACTCGTAAATTCTCTGGTTGCCCGTGATCAGCATGAAAATGGAAAGCCACACCAGCGCGCTGCACAGATGCAGCGGCAGCATGGTTTGCAGCGTCCACTGTCCTGTGGCCGCGTTCCAGCCGTGCCAGCTCAATTCCACCACCAACAGCACCCCCGCCAACACATAGCGCAGCGTGCGGCGTCCAGCCGGGCTGAAACGACGGCGAAAAAGAAAGATGAACACGTTCACCAAAACGACCACCGCCAGGGCCGCCAGATGGGCCGTGCCAAACAGTTCAAAAGGTTCACCGTGATAATCCAACGCGAAAAATTCGTTCATGTGCCACCTATGACAAATGGATTTTGACGATTGTAGCAGAAATCCCGTCCCCGTCCAATTGACCATCCGCCGGAAAATCAAGATATACTACCCGTATGAACACAGTCCCCCAGGCTCCTGAAAACCTGCCCCAGGCGTTGGATCAGCTGGCCCAGCCCGCGCTGCTGCTCCGCCAGAACGGCCAGATCGCGCATCTGAACCCAGCGGCCAGCGCCCTGCTGCGCGAATTTTCTCCTGAGCTGCCGCATGAACTGGCCGCCGCGTGCCTGGAAACCCCTTCGGTGGGCTGTCTGCTCTTGCCCCACGGCAAGCTGCGCTACACCAGCCTGCCTACCGCTGTGCAAGGGGAACCGCTGTGGTGGGTGGAGCTCTCACGCGAACTCTCCAATCTGGAGACGGTCGCATCACTGGTGGAACAATCCCTGGATTGGGAAATCTGGGTGGATGCAGGCGGCGCGAGCCTGGCCGTCTCGCGCGCTTGCCATCAAATCATCGGCTACACCGCCGAAGAAATGAGGGATCCACGGGATTTACTGGCATCGCTGATCTACCCTCCCGATTGGCCAGCCGTGTATCAACACCGGGTAGACAGTCACCAGAACACCCAGGATTTCATGCAGATCGAATTCCGCATGAAAGACGCCCGGGGCGAACTGCTGTGGATTGAGCACTCCTGCCAGCCGCTGTATGACAAAAACGGATTCTTCATGGGGCGGCGCATCATCAACCGCGACATCAGCCAGCGCAAAATGGCCGAGCAAACGCTGCGGCTGCAAAATGAGCTGACTCTGACCTTTGGCCTGACCCGCGATTTGCGCAAAACTGTGACAACGCTATTGGAGCGCCTCACAGAAATTGAGGGGGTGGACTGCGGCGGGTTTTATCTGGTGGATACCGATAGCCAAAAGTTGAAACTGGTCGCCAGCCGCGGCGTCTCTGATTCGTTCGTCCGCACCGCTGATCAGATTCTCGATCAACAGCCAGAGGTGCTCCTGAGGGGTGCTCCCCACTGCTATTTTGGCCAGTTTCAAGACCTGCCCTTCAACCATCAATTGAAAGCTTTCCGTCAAGAAGGCATGCGCGCCTATGCCAGTTTGCCGGTGATGAACCAAGGGCAGCTTTTATCCATCGTGACTTTGGGGTCCCACACCGTCGACGTCTTTTCCAGCCGCTCGCGAGAATTCCTGGAGATGATCCCCGCCCATCTTTCCGGCCTGTTGGAATCGATCCGCTCCGAACAAGAGCTGCAGGAAAAACGGGTCAATCTCGAAGCTATGTTTGATTCCATCAGCGACCTGGTGTACATCATCAGTCTGGATGGGCAGGTAGTTGATTTCAACGATGTCGTGGAACGCGAATTGGGCTGCTCGGATTCAGACCTGCGGAGCATGCATCTGTTTGACCTCTTCGCCGGGGCGGAACAAGCGGCTATGCGCCAATATTGGGAAGAAATCTTCACCGGCCAACGCACTCTCTTTGAACTGCCCTTGCGCAAGTGCAGCGGAGAGGCGGTGATGGCCGAAACGCGGGTATCGCGAGGAAAATGGAAAGAAAAAGATGTTTTTATATTCTTCAGCCGCAACATTCAAGAACGTCTCGAAGCCCAGGAGAAACTGCGTGCGCAGAAGGATCTGCTGGATAACATTCTCAACACCGCCCCGCTTTCCATCTTCGTGAAAGACCTGGAAGACCGCTACCTGGTGGTGAACCAGCAGTTTGCAGGCCATTATGGCCTGACGGCGGAACACCTGGTGGGGCATAAAGATGACGAATTTATCATCAACCCGCAGAAGCTTGAAAACTGGCAAAACGAAAATCGCAGTGTGTTGAGCGGCGAACAGAAACGCCTTGAAATCGAAGAGACCATCCACATTGACGGCGGCGAATTGCGCCACATGCACACGATCAAAACACGCCTCACCGACAGCAAAGGCGCGCTCATCGGTCTGTTGTGCATCTCCAACGACATCACCAACCAAAAAATGGTCGAAGCCGCTCTGCGCTCCAGTGAAGTGCGCTTGCGCAGCATCTTTGAAAATGCCAGCACCGGCATCGGCATCAGCGATCTAAACGGCGTCATCCTGGATACCAACCCCGCCTATCAACATCTGGTGGGTTACACCGCCGAAGAGCTCTCCGGCATGCCCTTTGCCAGGCTCTCGCACCCCGACGACCTTTCCCCCGACCTGGACCTGTATCAAGAATTGATCACAGGAAAGCGCAGCCAATACCGCTTGGAAAAACGGTTGGTGCATAAAAACGGTCAAATCGTGTGGGTCAATTTGAGCGTGAATCTGGTGCGCAATGCGGCGGGCAAGCCGGAATTTGTCCTGGCCAACCTGGAAAACATCACCGCCCTCAAACGTTCAACCCAACAGTTAGAAGCGGCCAACGAGGAATTGCGCCGCACCGTGCAGCAAACCGACCGTCTGGCGCGGGCTGCCAGCGCGGCCAGCCAGGCAAAAAGCGAATTTCTGGCCAACATGAGCCACGAAATTCGCACCCCCCTCAACGGCATCCTGGGCATGACCGGCCTGATGGCCCAAACCCCGCTTTCTCCCGAACAGTGGGATTACCTGCGCACCATTCAAGACAGCGGTGATCTGCTGCTCAACATCATCAATCAAGTGCTGGACTTTTCCAAGATTGAAGCCGGAAAGATGGAACTGGAATCTCAGCTCTTTGACTTGAGCACAGGCATTGAGGCTGTGGTGGACTTGATGGCCCCCGCCGCCGCCGAAAAAGGCCTGGACCTGGTGTACCAAATTTCCCCCCAAACCCCCGCCAGCGTCACCGGCGACCTGACCCGCCTGCGGCAGGTGTTGGTGAACCTGCTCGGCAACGCCGTCAAGTTTACTGAAAAGGGAGAGGTTTGTCTGCGCGTGCAAAGCCAGCCCCTGAAGGGCAGCGCCTGGCAGGTGGAATTTATCGTTCAGGACACCGGCATCGGCATCCCTCCGCAGCAGATGAAACACCTGTTCGAATCTTTCAGCCAGCTGGATTCCTCCCCCCGCCGCCAGTACAGCGGCACCGGCCTGGGCTTAGCCATCAGTAAACGGCTGGTAGAGATCATGGGCGGCCAGATCACGGTAGAAAGCCAGCCCGGCCGGGGATCCACCTTCCGTTTTACCCTGCCTTTGGAGGCCATCTCGACCGATCCGGACAACAAGGCTGCCTCCTTCTCCCCCGACAGCCATCTGATGATCGTCACCGCCCGCCAATCCACCGCTGCGGCCCTGAACGAATGGTTGACGGCCTGGGGAGCGCAGGTTCACGTCTTCCACCAGGGCGAACAGGCACTAAAATATCCACCTCCACGTGTGGATGTCCTCATCACCGATATGGACCTGCCTGGATGGCCGGAGGGCCGCTTTAAAACCGCGCTGGAAGCTGCCCTGGGCCGCACTCACCTGCCTACCCTGTTCATGACCTCTGTGCGGTTAGCCAAGGCCCGGACTCTGGCCGTCGGCACCGCCATACTGGCCCGCCCCATCAAACCCCGCGCCCTGCACCATGCCCTCAGCCAGCTGCTTTCCCCGCGCATCCACCGCCGCGCCAGCCACCCCAGCCCCTCACAGCCGCGCAGCACCCCGCGGCCCCTGCGCATCCTGGTGGTGGAAGACAACCCCATCAACCAAAAAGTGGCCCACAGCATGTTGAGCCACCTGGGTTACGTCGCTGATTTGGCGGGCAACGGACAGGAAGCCTTGCTCGCCCTGCAAAACAATGCCTATGATGTGATCTTCATGGATGTGCAGATGCCAGGAATGGACGGCATTGAGACCACGCGCAAGATCCGCGCCTCTTTTCCTCTTGACCGCCAGCCGCGCATTATCGCCCTGACCGCCAACGTGGTGTCAGACGACCGCCAGCGCTATGTGAGTCTGGGCATGGACGACTACCTCAGCAAACCCCTGCGGCCGCAGGATTTGCAGCGCGTCCTGAGTGAGGATGTTGAGCTGCCCCCAACACACACCCAGGCTGCCCTTCCGCCCGCAGGTGAAACCCCCAGCCTTCTGGGGGCGGCGCCCATAGTACCGTTCAACCTCCAGGAAGATCCCCAGTCTGCCGCTCTGGCGGATGAACTGATGGAGCTGTTCATCCAGACCAGTCCCGCCGATCTGCAGGCTGTTGCCGCCGGTTTAGAGCGCGGCGACGCCCGCCAGGTATTTCTGTATGCACACAAATTAAAAGGGTCGGCATCTGTCTTTCATGCCGGCCCTCTGGAACAGCTCTGCAAAGAGATCGAAATTCTGGGGCGCAGCGAAGCCCTGGATCAGGCTCGCTTGCGCCTACCTGCCCTGGAACAGGAACTGTTGCGCGTGATTCAGGCCCTGGAAACTCTGCGCGCCGCGCGCAACGCCCCGCCCTCCGCCAGGGATTAGCGCCCCCGCATCAGCGAACGCACCAACAAGGCCAGCCCCGCCAGGATCATCACCGCCGGCCACACCAGGTTAAAGTTCAGGTTGGCCGTAAACAGCGACCAGATCACCACAAAAGCCAGCACCGAGATGACAAACATGAAGGCCCCCACCCGGCGCGCGCCCCTTTCACCTCCGTTTAAAAAGCTGGAGATGACCATCCCCAACCCCACAAAGCTGGGAATCAACGACCAGATGTAGGCCCAACTGCCCCAATCGCCAGTGAGGTTCTGATAGTACAGAATGCCGCCGATGCCCGCCAGGATAGTGCCGGGAATGGCCAGTCCGCCGCTGCGCCCCAAAATGGCCGCCAGCAAAAAAACGCCTCCCAGGCCAATCACAAACACCGGCCAGGGGAAGCGCTCCCCAAAAATGCGCGTAAACCAGGCAGGCGAAAGCTGCCATAAGAGGAAAAATACGCCGAGCAGCACCAGCAGCAGCCCGCCCGAAAGATTGCCTTGCCGTTCTTTAGATGTCATCGATACACGCTCCTCATTTAAATTGATCTGATCCATCATAGCATATCCTCGCCCCACAGGCATAAAAAAACCCCGCCGATGCTCCAGAACACCGGCGGGGAAAACCAAAGGAAAAAGCTGCTTATGTTCTGCCCGATAATCCTTTTATACCCGATCCCAGCCCCACATTCATCCACCTCATGGACTGTTTCGTCCCTGGCCACTTAGCCAGGTTTTTCTTCCTCACGCCGTACCTGTTCCCAAAAACCGCGGTCGGCGGCATCCTCCGCGTTCAGGTAGCGCAAATCCACTTGCGGGCCGCGGCGGTAGCCTGCCTTGCGCCACAAATCGCCCGCCAAAACGCGCGCATCCACCCGCAAGCCCTGTTCGCCGAAATATTGGCAGATGCGGGTCACATCGCGCACAAAAATGCCGTAGGCCGAAGGGTTCTGTTCGGGGTCAATTGCCTGGGGAAAATCAATCAGGGTGATCGCTTCGTCCCAGTACAAAATATTGAAAGCCGAAAGGTCGCCGTGAACGCGGCGGCAGGCCAGCATAATTTCCAGGTTGTGCACCACGCGGTCAAACAGCGGCCGCACCAGGCGGCGGGGCAAATCCACGCTGTTCAGCGTGGGGGCCGCCGCGGCCGCATCGCCCACGTAGCCCATCAGGATGGCGTTGTGGCCGCGGGCAAAGGGCCGCGGTGAATCGACTCCGGCAGCGTGCAGCTTCAGCAAGGTTTGGTATTCATGTTCAATCCACGATGCGTGCAGCAATTCCAACCCCAGGGTGCTGCGCTTACGCATGGCGTGCAGCAGCCCGTCGTCCTCAATCACCCGCCCGCTCGAGTCTAGATCGGTGCGGCCCTCGCGGTAGATGTGATCCTTGCGCAAATTGCGCAGCCGCCGCGGTCGGTACACCTTAGCGGCCAGCCAGGGCACGCCGCTGGTGGGGTTGGCGGCGCACAGGTACACATTGGCTTCTTTGCCGCCTTTCACCAGGCGCAGCACATCGTCAAACCAGCGGTGCTCAAAAAACTCGCCCAACGAATCGCGCAGCCAGCCGGCCTCGTGCCGCGAGGCTTGATAAGAAAAGTTCAGGTTCTCACGGCTCTCATCCTCCGTGCCCAGGCGGCTCAGCGCATCTTGAGCGGCGCGGTCGCGCACACCTGGGGCAGGCGCAGCGGGCAGCTTTTTCGCTTTTTGACGGCCGGTCAGGCTGTGCACCCCGGCCACGTGGCCGAAGGTGTCTACCAATTCTTCAAATTCTTCATCAAAGTAAGACTGCGGTTTCGTTTTCATACCCTTTTACAGAGAATCGGTTGAAAAATGTCCTTTGCCTGCGGCTGTCCGAGGGGGAGAATCAAAAAAACCGCAGGCCAATTGCGCGCCTGCGGTTTAAACCCATCGCAAACCAGCTATTGCGGGGAAACCACCCGAGGCACGCGCAGCAAACACGAAGAGCGTTGAACCAAGACTGTCATTCGGTTTTCGTGCCTCCTTTCTTCAAGAACTGGAATACGGCCAGTGTACACGAAAAGCACCGCAGGGTCAAGTAACCCGCGTCCGCCAGTTTACGGGCGGATGCGCTGCGCCAGGGTGATACCCTCGGCCTCAAACCGCTGGTAAATGGCCAGCAGCACCGCCTGTTGGATGTCCATAAATAAATCGTACTCTGGCTTCTCCACAAAGTAAACGCATTCAAACACCGCCCCAAACTCGCCCAGAGACTTCAGGTGCGCGCGTGCAAAGGTCACCTGTTCCCGCCCCACCACACATTCACGCAGCAGTTCGGGGATGCGCTGAAGCACGGCATGAGGGGTGGTGTAGGCAGCGGTCACCTCAAAACCCACCCGCCGCCGTTCCATCTTTTGATAATTGCGGATACGGCTGTTGAGCAAGTCTGAATTGGAGAAGATCACCTCTTCGCCCGGCAGCCCGCGCAGACGTGTGCTCTTCAGGCCGATATGCTCCACTGTGCCGGTGAACTCGCCCACCGCAATGACGTCGCCGATCACAAACGGCTTATCCAGAGTGATGGACAGCGACGAAAACAGATCGCTCAAAATGTTCTGCACCGCCAGGCCCACGGCAATTCCGGTGATACCCAGGCTGGCGATCAGAGTGGTGATCTCCACATTGGGCAGGTTATCCAACATCAGCACCGCCACCACTACCCAAACGCCCGATTTCAGCAAAATGCCCAGCGCGTTCAGGTTGGTGGCCTGGGCGGGGTCTTTCTCGGCCTGTTCGCGCATGCGGCGCTGAAGCCACAGCTGAATCCCGCCCGAAATCCACAGGCCCACTTGCAGCAAAGCCGCCAGCACCGCCCCCACGCGCAGCCCTTCACGCCACGCTGCGGAAAGGTGCAGGGCCAGCGAAGCGGCATAGGCGCCCGCGGCCAGGATGAAATAGCCGCGCGTGCGCTGCGCCAGGACCGTCAAAAAAGCCATCGGTGACTCCCGCCGCGTCAGCAGCCAGCGCAGCAAAAACAGCCCCGCGCTCACCCCCACCCACAGCCCCAAAGCCGTCAGCCATTGAGCCAACGAATTGCCCCAAAACACCCAATTCACGTCTCACCCTCCTCATTCAGCCCCTGCCCGTCCTGCGGGGGAAAGCGGTAAGCCTTGGCCAGGCCGCCGTTGGCCGTCTCGCGGTACAGCGAGGGCAGATCGTGGCCGGTCTGTTCCATGACTTCCACTACCTCGTCAAAAGACACGCGGTGGCTGCCGTCCGAATACCCCGCGTAATGGGCGCAGGTCAAGGCGCGCGCCGCCGCAAAGACATTGCGCTCAATGCACGGGATCTGAACCAGGCCGTCCACCGGGTCGCAGGTCAACCCCAGGTGATGTTCCAGGCCCATCTCAGCGGCGTATTCAATCTGGCGCAGCGTGCCGCCCATCAGCTGGGTAGCTGCCGCCGCCGCCATCGCGCAGGCTGCCCCGATCTCCCCCTGACACCCCACCCGCGCCCCCGAAATGGAGGCGTTGTGCTTGATCAAGTTGCCCACCAGCCCGGCCGTGGCCAGGGCGCGCAGCAGGCTTTCTTCGTGCAGGTGCAGACTCTCGGCCAGGTGATGCAGCACCGCCGGAAGCACCCCGCTGGAGCCGCAGGTGGGGGCGGTGACGATGACTCCGCCTGCCGCGTTCTCCTCGGCCACCGCCAGCGCATAAGCCGGCAGAAAGCCCTCTTTCAAAAAATTTTGGCCCATCATGGCCATTTTACGGTGCAGCGCCCAGGCCTTGCGCGCCACCCCCAGCCCCCCAGGCAGCACGCCTTCGGTGCGCAGACCGCGCTGGATGGAATCCTGCATGGCCGCCCACACCCGGCGCAAATAGTCCCAAATCTCCGGCCCCTCCCGCGCTTCCACATATTCCCAAAAGGAGAGGCCTTTTTGCGTGCAGTACTTCAGAATGGCGCGCATGGTGTCCAGGTCGTAGACAGAGCTTTGCGTCTGAGGATGCTGCGCATCCATCAAAGCCCCACCCCCCACCGAATACACCTCCCACGAGTCCAAAACCGTTCCCTCCGCCGTAAGCCCCTCAAAGCGCATCCCGTTGGGGTGCAGCGGCAGGCTCTCCTCCGGCAGCCAGATCATCTCCACCGGCCTGGGAGCCAGCGCCTGCAAAATGGCGGCGTCGGTCATGTGCCCGCGGCCGGTGGCTGCCAGGCTGGAAAACAAGGTGACGCGAAACGTCTGTGCCTGGGGGCAGCGCGCCAAAAACTGCTCGGCGGCCCACTGCGGCCCCATGGTGTGGCTGCTGGAGGGGCCGTGTCCAATGCGGTAAAGTTCCCGAATCGAGTCCATCATGCCCCCGATTATACCTGTAGACCCGGTAAACCGGCACGTCAGAGCCAAAATAGCCTCGCCTTGAGGATGTGATAAGTCGCTTGCAGACAATGACGGTTGACACTATGCGGATTCGGAAAAGATACCCATAATGAAAGATGATCCGAGAATATTACCGAAATTGTCCGGTTCTCGGGAATCCATCTTCCAGGGTCAGTTTGTAAGGAGGACTCATGCCCCCAAAGGGTCGAATCGAAGTCGATGAAAAGTATTGCAAAGGCTGCGAGCTGTGCGTGGATGCCTGCCCGCAAGATGTCCTGGGGTTGGCTGCGGAACGGATAAACGCCAAGGGGTACCACCCGGCGGAAATGATCGAAGCGGGGTGCACGGGCTGCGGCATTTGCACCATTGTCTGCCCCGAAGCAGCCATTACTGTGTATCGTGAAGTCACCAAAGCTCAGGGCAATCAATAAGGAGGCCAGCATGGCACGCGAACTGCTTAAAGGCAATGTAGCCATCGCCGAAGCGGCCATTCGGGCCGGATTAACATCTTATTTTGGGTATCCCATCACTCCTCAGACCGAACTGCTGGAATACCTTTCTGCGCGCATGCCCGAAGAAGGCCGGGCTTTTGTGCAAGCCGAAAGTGAGCTGGGCGCGATTAACATGGTATACGGCGCGGCCTGCACCGGCGCGCGCGTGATGACCTCTTCTTCCAGCCCGGGTATCAGCCTGATGCTGGAAGGTTTATCGTATATCGCCGGAACCGAAGTGCCCATGGTGCTGGTGGATGTCATGCGCGGCGGTCCTGGCCTGGGCAACATTGCCCCGGCCCAAGCGGATTACAACCAGATCGTGCACGGCGGCGGGCACGGCGATTATCACGTCATCGCCCTGGCCCCGGCCAATGTGCAGGAAGCCATTGACATGACCGTACTGGCCTTTGATCTGGCTGAAAAATACCGCTCCATCGCCGTAGTGCTGATTGACGGCTCGCTGGGTCAGATGATGGAACCGGCCGAGCTGCCGCCCTTCAAACCCCTGGCCACCCAATTCCCCGAATGGGCCGTGCGCGGAGCAGAAGGCGGGCGCGAACGTCGCTTCCTCAGCTCCATCTACCTCAGCCCTCCGGAAGAAGAAAAAGCCAACCTGCGCATGCTGCGCCGTTGGAAAGAGGTGGAAGCCAACGAGATCCGCTACAAAGAATACTACATGGAAGACGCCAAATACGTCGTGACTGGCTTTGGCTCCTCTGGGCGCGTAGCCCTCTCCGCGGTGCGCGCCGCGCGGGCCGAAGGCATTCCGGTCGGCTTGCTGCGCCCCATCACCGTCAGCCCCTTCCCCTACAAAGTCTATGAAGAACTGAGCAAGAAGGTTGACGGCATGCTGGTGGTGGAAATGAACACCGGCCAAATGCTGGAAGACGTGCTCAAAGCCACGCAAGGGCGCACCCCGGTTGAATTTTACGGCCGTGTGGGCGGGATTGTGCCGCTGCCGGATGAAATCCTCACCGAGATCCACCGGCTGGTTGAGGAAAAGCCCGCCGTCGACGGCCACCCGCGCGACCGCTGGTTGGACCGCATGATCAAGATGAATTAAGAGGAGCGGACCGAATGAACACCTTAGAACAGGATTTGGAAAAATTAGTTTACGAACGGCCCGACACCCTGGTCGAAACCACCACCCATTACTGCCCCGGCTGTACGCATGGTGTGGCCCACCGCCTGATCGCGGAAGTGATCGAAGAAATGGACCTGCGCGACCGCACCATCGGCGTGGCCTCTGTGGGCTGCTCTGTTTTTGCCTATAACTACTTCGATTTTGACTTCGTGCAGGCCCCTCACGGCCGCGCCCCGGCGATGGCCACCGGCGTCAAGCGCACGCTGCCCGACCGTGTGGTGCTCACCTACCAGGGGGACGGCGATCTAGCTTCCATCGGCATGGGCGAAATCGTCCACGCAGCTGCCCGCGGCGAAAATATCACCGTGATTTTCCTGAATAATGCCAATTACGGCATGACCGGCGGCCAGATGGCCCCCACCACCCTGCCGGGGCAGAAGACCAGCACCTCGCCCAGCGGCCGCGACGTGGAAACCGCCGGTTTTCCCATCCGCGCCTCAGAACTGCTCAGCACCCTGGACGGCGCCAGCTATGTCGTCCGCCGCAGCCTGCACGATCCCAAGAGCATCCGCCTGGCCAAAAAAGCCCTGCGCACCGCCTTTGAAGTGCAAATCCGCGGCCTGGGCTTCTCGATGGTCGAACTGCTCTCCATTTGCCCGACCAACTGGGGCATGACCCCGGTCGATTCGCTCCACTGGTTGGAAAGCAATATGCTGCCCTATTACCCCGTGGGCGATTACAAAATCAACCCGATCGTCGCGGAAATTAAGATCTAGGCGGAGGAACGCATGCAGACCGATATTATCATCTCTGGTTTTGGCGGGCAGGGCGTGCTCTTCGCCGGGCAGCTGCTCAGCTACGCCGCCATGGACGAAGGCAAAAACGTCACCTGGATCCCCTCCTACGGGCCAGAAATGCGCGGCGGCACAGCCAACTGCACCGTGGTCGTCTCAGACGAAGAAATTGGCTCGCCGATGGTGCGCTTCCCCGACGCCGTCATCGTCATGAACCTGCCCTCGCTGGATAAATATGAACCGCTGGTCAAGCCGGGCGGATTGTTGGTGGTCAACACCTCCATCATTGACCGCAAAGCCACCCGCACCGATATCCGCGTGGTGGAAGTGCCCGCCAATGAGATCGCCGAAGAAATCGGCGACCGCCGCCTGACCAACATGGTGCTGCTGGGCTGCCTGGTCTCCAACCTGCCCATCCTGCCCCTGGCCGCCATCAGCAAAGCGCTGAAGGAACACTTGCCCGCGCGCCATCAGAAACTCATCCCGGCCAACATGCAGGCCATCGAAAAAGGCGCCTCCTTCCAGGCTGCGCCCGTGCGCTAAGGCTTCACCTTCACAGAAAAACAAAAACGGGGCTGTCTGCAAAACACAGACAGCCCCGACTTGTTTAAGGGCACGCCAAGCTTACGGCGCAGATGGGAGCAGCACCGGCGGGGCGTACATGCCCACGCCGCGGTGCACCGATTCATCCCACTGGTTCGACACCGAGCGCAGCACGCTGTTGGTCACATCCACCCCCAGGGTCTGTTCAGCAAATTCGCGCGCCAGGGCCACCATCGCCGGCAGCGAGGCAGTAAAATGGGCGGGCGCTTCGGAGGAGAAGGACACCAGCGAACGCGGCTCCATCGTCACCCCCCACTCGGGGTGTCTGTCGGCCAGTTTCTCCAGCTCAGCATACAGGGCGTCCGCGCTCACTGCCCCTTCCGCCAGCAGCACACGGTTGTACAGCTCCCGCAAAAACGGCAGGTAATAACTGCGCAGCAGCTGCGGAATCTCGCCCTCTTCGCGTTTCGTCTCAGCGCTGCTCACCAGGAAGCGAACCACCGAGTTTTCATAATCGGTCAAAGCCCCATCCAGCGAACCTTCTGAATTCCAAAAGCGCATCAGCAAATTGGCTCCGCTGCTCGCTCCGGCGGAGGTCATCATTGAAACGCCCGAAAGCCATCCGTTTCGCCCCGAAAGACCCGCGATGGAAAAGATGGGGCGTTCCTTCAGCACCGGCTGAGTTTGGGCTTCAGTAAGGATCTCTTGGGCTTTTTCTTCTGAGATCCCCAGCACCTCGCTCAGCTCTTTGCCGCTCGTCTCGCGCGGGCCAAACACATCGGCATAGTTCTTGGAGACCTCAATCACTTTCCCCTGCGCGTCAGTGAAGACCAGAATATGTGTGTTGGGGACCACCGGCAAGGCCAGCTCTTTGGTACGCACCGGGTTCAGCTCTTTAAACATCTGCAAGAGCACAAAGATCCCCAAAATCCAACAGGCGTAGCTCAAGGTCAGCATACCGTCTACGCCCACCGAGCTGAGGATGTTGTTTTGATTATTGGCGTAATACCACCCGTTAGCGTCCACGATGGAAAAAACCAGGTTAGACACTGCATGGAAAATGAAACCCAGCGAAAAGAAAACCCAGGTCGATCCGTAACGGCCCTTGGGTGGTTCGAACAAAATGCGCAAAGCCAACGCCAGGGAGGTACCTTCCATAATGGGGTACAAAATGTTCAGCACGTCTGCCACACGGCTCTTAGGGGTGCTTTCCTGCAGGATAGGCGCCAAAATGAACACCACCGTGAACAGGTACACCAGAATGATCGCCGTCCAAAGCATCACCTTATGGCGGGTCTCCACCAGGGACGGCAGCTGACGGATACGAAGGATCAAAACTCCAAAAAAGGGCAGATAGCCCACCAGCCAAAAAACATCCGCCCCAGAAGGATAGGGGATCTCTTCCTGGGTCAGGCTGGCCACCACCCACCAGATCTCAGCCACCATCCACAAGCCCAGGCCCACCATCATATTCAGCCATATGGCGCGGTCTCGCAGGCTTTCTTTCATCCAGCGCCACGCCTGAACAGCCAGCACCGAGGTGACCAGCACCTGCGGCAGGAGGATGAAGCTGTTCGTTATAATCAGCGCCTGTGCACTGCCCCAGTACAGCAAATTGATGAGCAGGTACACAGCTACGGCAGCCAGCGTCCAATACAACTGCACGCGCTTCAACCCTAAGATGTTTTGCTTCGAATTGGATGTTTGTGCCATTGTCCCGTTTTGGATACTCCCGCGGTGAGATTCGATCTCAAGATGATAAAAATTATACCTGTTTTCTCAACTCGCGAGTCCAAAAAGCGTGGATAAAGTCTGCCAGCCGCGTCTTTTTCGATAAGACGCGGCTGGCCTGGCGAAATATTGGTTTCCCTCTACTTCCTCAAAAATTCCAGAACCGATTTCTTGGTGACTGCCAGGTCTTTCAACTGCACAACGCCGTCCGCCCCGGTAGTAAGCTGATCCGCGGGAAGCGAACCCAATTGGATCTTTCCCGTGCCCACTTCGCGCGTCAGGCAGGTCAGAGCGGTGATTTGCTCTGGGCTCAGATCGGTGATCAGCAGGTCCTTAAACTGCGTGTACAGGTCGGGCACCTTGGCAAACACTGCCGGATCCGCCAGCTTGGCCAGCAGACCGCTCATCACGCGGTTCTGCCGGTCGAAGCGGGCCGCTTCGCTTTCGCCCGTCCCAAAATAGCGGGTGTACAGCTCGGCCGTCTTGCCGTCCATGGTCTGCTTGCCAGCTTTAATCTCCACACCGCTGACAGTAACCGTCTGGGCCACATCCACCTCAATCCCGCCCAGGGTGTTCACCATGTTGGACATCGCTTTTTCCTTCACCGTGGCGTAGTGATTGAGGGTCAGGCCAAAGTTATCCACCAGCACCTGACCGATGGCGTTGGTCGCGGTGATATTGCCTTCCTGCGTGTCGCCAGCTTGCTTTAGCACCTTCGCATACGCTGGCCCCAGGCGGGCTTCGGCGATGTCATAGGGCTTGGCCAGCGCATCCGTCTTCAGCCACAAATCCCGCGGCAAGGAGAGCACCGAGAGCGAACGGTTGTCAAAATCCGCCTGCACCACGCGAATGGCATCCGCACCCGCCGGAACTTCCCACACGTTGTCATCTCGCCCAATCACCAAAACAGTGAAATGGCCCGACATGCCGCAGGTTTTCTCAGCCCCAGCAGCCGGTGTGGCCGTCGGTTCAGCCTGGGCCAGATCCAGTTTCATCGCGGGGGCCAACGGTGCGCGGAATGCCCGCACGGCCAAAGTTCCACCTGCCAGCAAAACCACCAACAGCGTGATCACGATGATTTGTCCAATGACTTTCTTCATTTCGCCCTCCTTTTCTTGCTGAAAAACAACGCTTTAATCATCATACCACCAACGCAAAATTTTGCACCTGCGAATTTTGGGCCGTTTGCCGTCCGCGCTAGGCGCGCAGCGCCTCGGCCAGGGTATCCACCACCAGATTCACATCTTCTGGGGTCATTCCCGGATACAGGGGCAGGGTCAGCTCCCGTTCCGCCGCGGCCTCGGTCACCGGCAGCGGCACGCTTTCCGGGTGGATCCGGCGGTAATAAGAGAACATATGCGAAGGTGGGTAATGGATGCTGGTTTGAATGCCCGCGGCTTTCATGGCTTCCATCACGCGCACTCGCTGGGTGCCCTCCGGCAGGATCACCGGCAGGAGGTGGCAGGAGGAATGTTCTTCCCGCCCCAAAAACGGCAGCCCCACCTGCGGCAGGCGTGCCTGCAAGCGCTGGTGATATTCCCGGGTGCGTTCGCGCCGCTTGTGGTTATTCGCCGGCAGCTTGCCAAGCTGCACCACGCCGATAGCCGCGCGCAGCTCATCAATGCGGTAGTTGAATCCCAATTCCACCACGTCGTAGCTCCAGGCGTGGCCGCGGTGGCGGTCCCAGGTCA
Organism: Levilinea sp.; assembly: GCA_029975215.1. GTDB lineage: Bacteria > Chloroflexota > Anaerolineae > Anaerolineales > Anaerolineaceae > Levilinea. Next base: position 98,207 of record JARKPO010000046.1, on the reverse strand, counting down.
GGCTGGTCATGCCGTGCGAACGCAGCAGCCGCAGCCGTTCAGCCAGGGCGTCGTCCTGCGTCACCACCATGCCGCCTTCGCCCGTGGTCATATTTTTATTTGAGAAGAAGCTGTAGCAGCCGATGTGCCCCAGGGTTCCCAGGGCGCGGCCTTGCCAGTCTGCCCCCACCGCGTGGGCGGCGTCTTCAATCAGCGTCAGGTGGTGTTCTTCCGCCAGGCGAAAGAATTCTTCCATACGGCAGGCGTAGCCCCCGTAATGCATGATGATGATCGCGCGGGTGCGCGGGGTGATGCAGGCGGCTGCCGCCTGAGGCGAAAGGGTCAACTCGTCCAGCGAGGTCACATCCGCAAAGACCGGTGTGGCCCCCGTGTAGCGCACCGCATTCGAGGTGGCTACAAAGCTCAGAGACGGCACAATCACCTCATCCCCCGGCCCCAAACCTGCCGCCGCGCAGGCCATATGGAGGCCCACCGTGCAGTTGCTGACCGCGATGGCGTGTTTCGCCCCGCTGAACTGCGCAAAATCGCGCTCAAAAATCTGCGTCTTTTCCCCCATCGTCAGCCAGCGGCTTTGCAGCACCTCCTGCACCGCCGACATCTCTTCCGCGCCCAGGTCTAAATCCGCCAGCGGAATTCGCCAATTCATGCGTCTGCCTCCGGTAAAAATTGGCCGCACATGGTCTCAAAATCTTCCGAGGCCTGCGCATAATCGTCCGGCCGCCCCAAATCTTGCCAGTAGCCGCTGAACGGAAAGCCCACCACCTTCTCCCCCGCCGCCAACAGGCGCAGCACCAAATCGGGGAAGTCTAAATACTGGCCCGAGGGGATGTAGCTGCGCACGTGCGGTTCAAACACATAAATGCCCATGCTCACCTGATAGGGGATCACCGGCTTTTCAATGTAACCGCTCACCTGCACCCCACCGTCCAGGGTCTCAATCACCCCCAGGTCAATTTTCACCTCACGCCGGTGCATGGCAATCGTGGCCGCGGCCCCCTGGGCACGGTGAAACGCCAGCAGCTCGCGCAGATCCAGGGTGGTGAGCACATCCCCGTTCGACACCAAAAAGGTCTCGTCCAGCCCATCCACCAGAGCGATGGGTCCAGCGGTTCCCAAAGGTTCCTTTTCATAACTGTAAGAAATCTTCATATTCCACTGACTGCCGTCTTGAAAAAAGGCGCACAGCAGATGTGCCAGGTGGCCGACGGTCAAAACCGCCTCGTCCACACCAGCCCGCTGCATCTGACGCAGAAGCACTTCCAGAATGGGCATATTCCCAATCGGCATCAAGGGCTTGGGTAAAATTTTGGTATAGGGCGCCAGACGCGCCCCTTTGCCTCCGGCTAAAATCACAGCTTTCATGCTTCCCCCTCTAAAATTCGTACACGCCCGGGCGATATAAGCTTTGGTGCTGGCGGATCCATGCCACGGTTTGTTCCAAACCGTCCTCCAGGCTCACCTCCGGCTGCCAGTGCAGCCGCTGGCGCGCTTTTTGATTGTTGGAAAGCAGGCGCATCACCTCGGAATTTTCAGGCCGCAAACGCTGGTCATCCACACGCACGCGTACATCCCGCCCCACAATCTTGATAATGCGCTCCAGCAATTCCCGAATGGTCACTTCCTGGCCAGTTCCCAGGTTAAATGTCTCTCCCTCCACTTTCTCAGCCTGCGCCGCACACAGGAAGCCGCGCACCGTGTCGCTGACGAAGGTGAAATCGCGGCGCGTATCCAGGTTGCCCAGGTGAATTTCATCCAGCGCCAGGGCCTGGGTGATGATGGTGGGGATGACCGCGCGGGCCGATTGGCGCGGGCCGTAGGTGTTAAACGGGCGCACGGTGACCACCGGCAGCTGAAAAGCGCAGTAAAAACTCTCCGCCATCTTATCCGCCCCAATTTTGCTGGCGGAATAGGGCGATTGACCCTGCAGAGGGTGATCTTCGTCAATGGGAACGCGCAGCGCCGTGCCGTAGACTTCGCTGGTGGAGGTGTGCAGCACCCGCCCCACGCCGCATTCGCGGCTGGCCGTCAGCACATTGAGCGTCCCCATCCAGTTCACCTCGGCCACCTCGCGCGGGTGCACGTAGGAATAGGGGATCGAAATCAGCGCGCCCAGGTGAAACACCAGGTCGCAGCCGCGCACCGCCTGCGTCACCGCATCGGCATCGCGAATATCGCCAAAAATGATCTCCATCTCGCGCAGAACGCGCTCATCCGCCAGGCGCAGCAGCCCCGGGTCGCGGCGCGAATTGTAGCGCACAAACGCGCGCACCGCTGCCCCACTCTGGGCCAGGGTTTCGGTGAGTTGGCTGCCGATGAAACCGCCCGCCCCCGTCACCAGTACTTTTTTTCCATTCCAAAACGAATTCGTCATTGGCTGCCTTGTCAACTTTGAGTTTCATCCTGGGCGGTGGTCAAACGGCTCATCTCGGAGAGCCGCTCGCGCAGATGATCCCATTTTCCATCCTCCGCCAGTTGGTTTAATTCATGAATCCAGCCTGCGTTCACATCATGGCCGTTCTTTTTGGCCGGCACGTCCTGGGGTGCAACTGCCGCGGCAGGTACCCCTGGGCGCAGCAGGCCGTCCATCAGCGGGCGCAGGGCATCTGGCATGCATACCACTCGCGCCGGGGTGCTGCGGCAGACGGCCAGAATCCGTTCGCGCTCCGTGGCTGAGATATGGTCAATGGTAAAGAAGACCACGTTCACCCGGTACTGGTCCACCAGTTCGGGGATGCGCTCGGTGGTGCCCAAAACGCGGTAGCGCTCCATCTGCATCCCCAATTTGCGCGGGTCATCATCCACCATGCCCACGACTTCAAACGACCCGTTAAAATAGCCGTGCCCAAACAGCCAGGCCGCCAGGGCCCCGTTTTCGCCCGCGCCCACCACCAGCACGCGCTCCCCCACCGCCCGCACCCCGCCGCGCAGGTTCAGCCAGCGCGTGGCCAACCCGGTGATCAGGCGTTCGCGATAGCGTGCTGCGGTAAATCCGGCCACGGCAAATAAGGCCGCCATCACCTGCAGGGCTCCCGGCAGGCGCAGCTCAAAGATCCGGTTGAAACCGTACATTAGAACGAAAGCAACGCCGGTGGAGAAAGACAGGGTAAACACTTCGCTGGCCGCAGCCCGCGACCATTCCACCCGAGCCAGGCCCAGCATCCAGTTGGAGATGCTGAACAGCCACGCAAAAGCCAGGGCAATGCCAGCCGCACGGCCCAGGCCAATATCCAACGGGCCGGCCGTGCGCCAGATCACCCCCGCCAGGCCTAAAGCCGCAAAGGCAACAACTGAATCGACTACCAACCAGGCCACGTAGCGGTTGAACACCCGCGAGATCGGCCCCCAATACAGCAGATGGCGCGGGATGGGCTGCGTTTTAGCCATCGGCAGCAGCACCACCAGGGTCCAAAAGATCACATCCAGATCGGAAAGGATAGTGCGGTTGCGCAGGTACACTGCGTCCAGGCGCAGCTTGGCGGGCAGCACATGCTGATAGTAGTCTTCCATCAGGCTGGCGCTGCTCAGCATTTTTTCTTCATCGCGGTACACCACTGAAGCCGGGCTGGTCATGCCGGGGCGGGTGCGCAGCAATTTTTGGCGCATGTCTTCCGGCCAGGATTGGATGATCAGCGGGTCTTCGGGACGCGGCCCCACCAGGCTCATATCCCCAATGAGCACGTTCCAAAGCTGCGGCAGTTCGTTCAGCTTGGTGTTGCGCAGCCAGGCCCCAAACGGCGTTATGCGTGTATCGCCCTGCCCGGTCAGGCGTGCGCCCTGGTAGCTTTCGGGCCTTTCGTACATGGTGCGGAATTTCAAGATGTGGAAAGGTTTGCTGTCTTTGCCCACCCGCGGGCCGTGATAAAACAGCGGGCCGGGTGAATCGCGCCGCAGGAGCACGGCCACCCACAGGAATAGGGGTGAGAGCAGCAGTAAACCAAAAAAGCCGGCAAAAATATCCAATGTCCGGCGTAAAAGAGTATCAAGACCATTATTAAGTGAAGTGCTGCTTAACATAGGCGTTATTCCGGCCGCTCGTGCGGCTGAACCTTAGTTCGTGGAAAGCATCCCGAAGCGGGGATGCCGGTTACAGGCGAGAATACGCTTATTCTCTATCATACACTTTTTTGAAGAACAAATCGATATTTTTTTGCATCCCAGTGAACTGGAAAATCACGCTGAAGCTCAGCCCACTTGAGAATGCATACTTGTCCCCCTTGGTGCAGCCCCTTTCCGCCTGGTCGGCCAACCGGAACAAGGATCCAGTATATTCGTACCGCGAACTGCGCTTTCTTGCGATTTATTGTAGCACAAGTCGAAAACCTGTCAATCTAGCAATATTGCGTTCTTGTGAGGCTTGCAAAATTGCAAAATTAAGATTTTTTGGGCAACCCCAGGCATCTAACCAAAGCCCAGATTTCTCTCTTTCATTGAAACAAAACGGCCCTGTCCCACCACCAGATGATCCAGCACCTCCACATCCAACAATTTGCCCGCCTGCACCGCCGCGCGCGTCAGGTTCACATCCTCTGGGCTGGGAGATGGGTCGCCGGAGGGATGATTATGAATTAACAATATGGAAGCGGCGTTTATTTGCAGGGCCTTGCGAAAAAGCTCACCCACCCGCACCATCGAGGCGTTCAGCGAACCTTTGTACAGATGTTCGATGTACAGCAGCTGATTGCGAGTGTCCAGCTGCATCACCCACAACTCTTCCTGGCTAAGCGCGCCCATCTCATACATCACCAAATCAGCGGCATCGCGCGGGCTGTGGATCACCGGGCGGTCGGCACGTTCAGCGGATTTCAGGCGGCGGCCCAATTCAATCGCCGCCTGAATTTGGGCTGCCTTGGCCGGGCCGACCCCGCGCTGGGTACTCACCTGCTGAAAGCTGGCACGCTGCAGGCCGCTGATACCGCCGAAGTGCAGCAGCAGTCGCTGCCCCATCTGCACGGCGTTTTCCCCTGGCAGGCCGGTGCGCAGCAAGATAGCCAACAGTTCCGCGTTGCTCAGGGCCTGCGCACCCACTTCTGCCAGGCGTTCGCGCGGACGGTCAGTAGACGCCAGGTCGGTGATGCGGTAGCTTGCCGAAATCTCTTTGCCCAAAAGTCCCTCCTGCTGTCCTTACAAATGAAGTGGGGCGTGTCTGAGACACACCCACGCCCATCATATCATCGCGAGGGCGCTTTTTGCCCGAAGCGATCTGCACCTTTCAGAGTAGAGACTGCTTCGACCGGAAAACCACCGGTCTCGCCCTCAAAAAGCGAGGGCAGGCCCTCAAAAAGCGAGGGCAGGCCCTCAAAAGGCGAGGGCAGGCAGTGACATGTACATTGTATGTCATCACAAGAGCGTTTTTCCCCGAAGCGATCTGCACCTTTCGGGGTAGCGCAGCCGTCCGGTGCGTTCAATGAACCCGAACGGCGCCCTACCGCTACCGGAAAACCAACGATCTCGCTAAATAATGAACAAAACTCCCTACTACTATAGCCAACCTTCCCATTCTCATCAAGCACGTCCCCGCCACCAATCTCCAAAGCTGCGGGGCTTTACCAACATTCCCCCCCAGCATCCATGCTATAATTTCCACATTGGAGATTCCGTATGGCCTTCGATCCAACCACTCTCAGCAGCACCGTGCTCATTGCCACCGCTTTTGGGGCCGCCTTCCTGGCCGCGTTGTGGCTCAGCCTGATCTTCTGGACCTACCGCGATGTGCGCGGACGTTCCCGCGATCCCCTGCTGCGCATCCTGGCCACCCTGGTGGTGGCGGTGCTCTTCCTGCCGGGGGTATTGGTGTATCTCATCCTGCGGCCGCCTCAACGCCTGGAAGATGAATATCAAAGCGCGTTGGAAGAAGAAGCCTTACTGCAATCCATTGAAGATAACCCCCTCTGCCCCGGCTGTGGACGGCGCATCGCCGCAGATTGGGTGGTGTGCCCCAACTGCCACACCCGCTTGAAGAAGCCTTGCCACCAGTGCGGTCGGCTCATGGAACTCCCCTGGAACTTATGCCCTTACTGCGGCACCGCTGCCCCTGGCATGCGCCGCGAAAATTTGACCCTGGATGAAGCCCTGCGCGGCCTGCCCTCCGACGCCAGCGAAGCTGCGGCGTCCGGCGACCCGGAGAACCCTTATTCATAGTGCTGAAAAGAGATTTTATGACCGAACTGCTGCCCATCGAACCGATTGACTACCTGATTATTGGTCACCTGACTCAAGACCTGACCCCCTCTGGCCCCATGCTGGGAGGCACCGCCTCCTACGCTTCTCTCACCGCGCGCGCCCTGGGGCTGCGCGTGGGCATCGTCACTGCCATCTCCGCCGAACTGGCTCTACCCGAGCTGCAAGGCATTCCCATCTTCGGTATCCGCGGGGACCGCACCTCCACCTTCGAAAACATCAACACCCCTGAAGGGCGCATCCAAATTGTCCATCAGGTGGCCCCCAGCCTGGATCTCAGCCTGGTTCCTGAAACCTGGCGCAGCGCCCCCATCGTTCACCTGGGCCCCGTTGCGCACGAAGTGGACCCCAACCTGGCGCGGGCCTTCCCCCAATCCACCGTGTGCCTCACTCCCCAGGGCTGGTTCCGCTCCTGGGATGCCAGAGGCCGGGTGCATTTTACCGAATGGCCCGAAGCGGATTTTGTCCTGCGCCCCGCGGCCGCTGCCGTGCTCAGCATTGAAGACATCCAGCACAACGAGCTGCTGATCGAAGAAATGCTGGCTTCCATCCGCGTTCTGGTGGTTACCGAAGGAGATGCTGGATGCCGCGTGTATTGGAACGGCGATCTGCGCCGCTTCCGCGCCCCTGAAAAACAAGAAATCGATGCCACCGGCGCCGGGGATATCTTCGCCGCTGCCTTCTTCTACCGCTTCAGCACCACCCGCAACCCGTGGGAGGCTGCCCGCTTCGCCACCCTGCTGGCATCGCAGTCCGTCACCCGCCGCGGTCTGGCCGGCATCCCCACCTATCAGGAAGTTCAGGCGGGGCTGGTGGAAATCTTACCCAAGGTCTAAGCCATGACGCGTATCTACACTCTCGTCAATCAAAAAGGTGGGGTCGGCAAAACCACCTCCGCCATCAACCTGGGGGCCTACCTGGGTTATTACGGCCAGCGCGTGCTGCTAATTGATCTTGACCCGCAAGCCAACGCCACCTTATCCCTGGGTGTAGAAAAGCCCATCGACAAAAAAGGCATGCGCGGAACCTACGAGGTGCTCATCGGTGCGGCTCCCATTGGGCAAAATGTGCTGCACAACCCGCGCTTCAAAATTTCGCTGCTGCCCTCCTCATCCGCCCTGGCCGGAGCTGAAATTGAGCTGCCCAACCTGCCCGATCAGGGCCTGCGTCTGCGCAACGCTTTAGAACCGGTCAGCGACCGCTACGATTATGTGCTGATTGACTGTCCCCCCTCATTGGGCGTGCTCACGGTCAACGGGCTGGCCGCTGCACGCGATGGGGTCATCATCCCCGTGCAGTGCGAATTCCTGGCCCTGGAAGGTCTGGGACAAATCACCGCCACCATCAACCGCGTGCGCGTCTCACTGCACCCTGATCTCACTGTGCGCGGCGTGGTGTTAACCATGTTCGACGGCCGCACGCGTCTGGCCGTGGATGTGGTCAACGAAGTGCGCCGCCATTTCCCCAACAAAGTCTTCCAGGCCATCATCCCGCGCAGCATTCGCCTGGCCGAGGCACCTTCCTTTGGCCAGCCCATTTCCACCTACGCCCCTGAATCCTCCGCGGCTCGCGCGTATGCAGCTCTGGCGCGCGAAATCCTGGAACAGGACGGCATTCACATCCCCGATTTACCCGAACAGGGAGATTAACCCATGGCTCATAAAGGCGGACTTGGCAAAGGTTTAGATGCGCTCATCCCCAGCGAACCTGCGCGCAGCGCAGGCAGCGCCCTCTATGTGCCCCTGGACCGCATCCAGCCCAACCCTCACCAGCCCCGTCTGAGCATGGCCGAGGATGAGCTTCAGGAATTGGCCGATTCCATCCGCGAACACGGCATCCTTCAGCCCCTCCTGGTGGCCCAAAACGAGAACGGCTACACCCTCATCGCTGGTGAACGGCGCTGGCGGGCCGCTGCGCGCGCCGGGCTAGATACCGTGCCCGTCATCGTGCGCCAGGCCACCCCCCAGGAGATGTTGGAACTGGCGCTGATTGAAAATGTGCAGCGCGCCGACCTCTCCCCCCTGGAAACCGCCGAAGCGTACCGCCAGTTGAGCGCCGATTTTGGCCTGACCCACGAGGAAATTGGCCTTAAGGTCGGTAAACACCGCACCACCGTCACCAACACCCTGCGTCTGCTGGACCTGTCGGATCACGCCCGCCAGGCACTGATTGACCAACGAATCACCGAAGGACACGCCCGCGCCCTGCTGTCGCTCAGCAGCCCCCAGGCCCAGGCCGCCGCGCTGGAAAGCATCCTGGCGCACGGCCTGTCCGTGCGGCAAACCGAACAGTTGGTGGCGCGCCTGCAAGGCGAAAAGCCCGCTCCCAAAGCCGCGCCGCCGGTCTCGCCGGAGGTCACCGCGGTAGAAGAACGCCTGCGCTCCGCTTTGGGAACGCGCGTGGTTTTACAGCACGGCAAAAAAGGCGGACGGGTAGTCATCCATTACTTTTCCAATGAGGAGTTAGAGTCCCTCATCAGCCGCCTCACCAAGGAGTAAACCCATGCGCCTGCTCTACAACGCCCGAATTTACACACAGGATCCCCGCCGTCCGGTAGTTTCTGCTCTAGCCGTTGACCGCGGTGTGGTGGCAGCCGCGGGCAGCGACGACGAAATCCTCCACCTGGCCCAGGCTGGGGATCAGAAAGAAGACATGGGCGGGGCCGTGATTTGGCCGGGGCTGACCGATGCTCACCTGCATCTGGAATATTACTCCCTGGGGCTGACGCGTGTGGATTGCGAAACCTCCACCCGGGCCGAATGCCTGCGCCGCGTGGCCGAACGCGCCAGCCAAACCCCGGCAGGCGAATGGGTTTTGGGACACGGCTGGAACCAAAACGAATGGGCCGAGGGCTTTGGCGACGGACGCGATCTGGACCGCGCCGCCCCCCACCACCCCGTGCACCTCACCTCCAAATCTGTCCACGCCAGTTGGGCCAATGCGTTAGCCCTGCAGGCCGCGGGCATCACCGCTAACACCCCCGACCCGCAAGGCGGGCGCATCGAACGCGACGCGCACGGCCAGCCCACCGGCTTTCTCTTTGAATCGGCCATGGAACTGGTGGAAAAGATCATCCCCATGCCCAGCGTCCAGATCCTCAGCGAGGCCATCGAGCGCGCCCAGCAGAACCTGTGGGGCATGGGCCTCACCGGCGTGCACGATTTCGACCGCGCCCGCTCCTTCAGCGCGCTGCAAATCCTCAATGCCGAAAAACGTCTGAAAATGCGCGTGGTCAAGAGCATCCCTCTGGAAAATCTGCAGGAGGCCGCCGCGGTGGGTCTGCGCGGCGGGTTTGGCAACGACTTCCTGTGGATCGGCTCAGTCAAGCTGTTTGCCGATGGAGCCCTGGGCCCCCACACCGCCGCCATGCTTCAGCCCTACGAAAATGAACCCGACAACACCGGCATGCTCTTTCTGGACGCCGAGCAGTTCTTTGAATACGGCCAGCAGGCCGCCCAGGCGGGCCTGGGCCTGGCCGTCCATGCCATCGGCGACCGCGCCAACCACGAAGTGTTGGAAGCCTACCAGCAGCTGCGCACCTACGAAGCCGCGAACCACCTGCCCGCCCTGCGCCACCGCATTGAACACGTGCAGAATCTGCACCCCATGGATCAAAAACGCCTGGCGGAGATGAACATCATCGCCTCCATGCAGCCCATCCACGCCACCTCCGACATGTTTGCCGCTGATCAATACTGGGGGCCGCGCGCCGCCAACGCCTACGTGTTTAAAACCTTGCTGGAATCGGGTGCAGCCCTGGCTTTCGGCTCCGATGCGCCGGTGGAAGTGCCCAACCCCTTTGTCGGCATCCACGCCGCCGTCACCCGCCAGCGGCCCAACGGCCAGCCGGACGCCCAGGGTTGGTACCCACAGCAGCGCCTCAGCCTGCAGGAAGCCCTCAACGCTTATACCCTCGGCCCAGCCTTTGCCGCGGGGCGCGAACATTTCCTGGGCAAACTGGCCAGTGGATACGCCGCGGATCTGATCGTACTCAAGAATGATCCCTTCCAAATGGATCCTTCTGCCCTCTATGCCGTTTTACCGCAGGCCACCATGGTGGCTGGCGAATGGGTCTGGCACGCCTAAGCGTCCAACCTGCAAGGAGAGATGGGAATGTCAAAACCGCCCAAACTCACCCCCGAAATCCTAACCACCCGCCTGGGAGATTACCTCGTTGAAAAGAAACTGCTCAGCAGCGAGGACCTGGAGCGCGCCCTGGCCTATCAGGCCGAACTGCGAAAAACCAATCAAGCCGCCCCGCTCCTGGGTCAAATTTTGGACGAAATGGGGTTGGTAGATCGGGCCTTGCTGGACGAAGCGATCACCGAGCAGATTCTGGCCCTCAAAAACGCTCTGACCGACGCCAACCAGCGCCTGGAACAGCGCGTCCGCGAGCGCACCGCAGAGCTGGAACAGGCCCTGCGCAAATTGTCCGAGCTGAACCAGCTCAAATCGGAATTTGTAGATAACATCTCCCACGAACTGCGCACCCCCCTCACCCACCTGAAAGGCTACCTGGAGCTGCTCATCAACGGAGATTTAGGCCCCATCAACGCCGCCCAAGCCCAGGCCCTGGAAGTCATGCAGCGCTCCGGAGACCGCCTGGAACGCCTGATTGAGGATATGATCCAATTTTCCACTTTGGAACGCGGCGATATCCAGCTGCGCGTGCATGATTTTTCCATCCTGCACCTGTGCTTGAACCAGATCAGCCGCATGCAGGCGAAAGCCAAAGCCCATCAGGTGGAATTGGTCATGAACCCACCCGCCATGCTGACCGATGCGCGCGGCGATGAAGAGAAGATCTCCTGGGTCATCTTGCAGCTGCTGGACAACGCCGTCAAATTCACCCCTCCTGGGGGGAAAGTTACCCTGGAGTTGGAGCAAGAGAGCAAATTTGTGCGTGTGTGCGTGGCCGATACCGGCATCGGCATCCCTTCGGACCGCGTGGAAGAAATTTTTGAGCCGTTCCACCAATTGGACGGCTCCTCAACCCGCCGCTACGCAGGAACGGGGTTAGGGCTGGCTCTGGTGCGCCGCATCCTCGAAGCGCACGGTTCGGTCATACACGTGAATTCCAAGGTCGGCGAAGGCAGCCGCTTTGAATTCTTACTGCCCTCACCGGAAATTGAGCAAGATTAAGCTCCGGCGGAGTTGAAATTTAAGGGAGGAGCAAGGCGGATGGAAAAAATGTCAAAAGTGTCCACCTGCAGCGACCCGGAAAAGCTATTTGCGATCAGCCGAGTTGTCATTCAGGCCCCCGACTGGAAAACCGCCTTCGACCGCATTGCTCACCAGGTTCGCAGCTGCTTTATCTTCGATAACATCGCTGTCTACCTTTCCAATGAACCGGATCCAGGTCTGGACGTGCTCTTTGCCCGCGCCGTGGGCCGCGGGCGCAATGCCGCCGCCGAACTTTCGTGGGGCGAGGCCATCGCCAACCGCGTGTTGGAAGAGCACCAATACATTCTGCAGGAGCCCCCGCCCGACGGCCCCGATGACCGTCTGCAAAGGCCCTATCTATTAGCCTTTCCCTTGCACGTCGGTGAAAAATATCTGGGGGCGCTGGTCTTCATCCGCTTTGGCGGGCCGGCTTTCGTCCAGGAAGATGTAGCCCTGGCCGAATTCATCGCCAATCAGGTGGCGCTGCTGGTAGAGCGCCAGAAATTGCAGCAGGAATATCGTATGCTGCAAGACCGCCACCAGCAGGCCCTGCTCCAGGAAGACTTCGTCTCCACCATCACCCACGAGATTCGCAACCCGTTGGGCTTCATCAAAGGCTACACCACCACCCTGCTGCGCTCCGACACCTCCTGGGACGCCGAAACCCAGCGCGAATTTCTGGAGATCATTGACCGCGAAACCGACCACCTGCAGGAGCTGATTGAAAACCTGCTCGATTCCGCCCGGCTGCAGGCCGGACTGCTGGATCTGAAATTCCAGCCGGTGCGCCTGGATGCCCTCATCAACGATATCATTTTGCGCGCCCACCTGCATTACCCCGAATTAAAAATTCGCCTCGAAGATCACAGCCAGGGCCAGCCCATTCAGGCCAACCCCCGCCGCCTTGCACAAGTATTTGAAAACTTAATCAGTAATGCTGTAAAATATGCACCAGGATCCGATATTTTAATCCGTGTGGATGAGGAGCCTGAAACCATGTGGATTCGCGTGCAGGACTTTGGCCCTGGCATTGACCCCGAATACACAACGTTTCTGTTCAACCGGTTTTTCCGTGTGCCCAACCAGCCGCCCAACGTGCGCGGCTCCGGCCTGGGGCTGTACATTTGCAGACAAATCATCACCGCCCATGCCGGGAGCATCACCGTCGAATCGGAGCTGAATCAAGGTACGACCTTTAAGATCGGGCTGCCGCGGGCGACAGATAGCCCCTCCGCAGCGCAGAAATAGGAAAGGGAAGGGAAATGACACTCATTCTGGCTGTGGATGATGAAACCCTCTACCAGCACTTGCTGAAAGTCAACCTGGAAAAAGAAGGCTATGAAGTCATCACCGCTTCGAATGGTGAAGACGCCCTGGAGCTGGTGGCCAGCCGCGGCCCAGACCTCCTCATCCTGGACATCATGATGCCGCGCCTGGACGGCCTGAGCACCTGCGAGCGCGTCCGGCAGTTTTCCAACATCCCCATCATCATGCTCACCGCCCGCGGCGAGGAACAAGACCGCGTGCAGGGCCTGAACGTCGGCGCGGATGATTACGTGGTCAAACCCTTCTCCGCCATCGAACTGGTGGCGCGCGTGCGGGCTGTGCTGCGGCGGGCCAGCAACGCCGAACAGGTGACCCAGACCCGCTATTTCATCCACGGCAACCTGCGCATTGATTTTGCCCGCGCCGAGGTGTGGAAAGACAACAAGCCCGTCTTCCTCTCCGCCACCGAATACCGCCTCCTTATCCAGTTCGCCCACCACGTCGGCGAAGTACTCACCGCCGAAGATCTGCTGGTAGCCATCTGGGGGCCGCAGTACCGCGAAGATAAAGAAATCCTGTGGGTCAGCATCGCCCGGCTGCGCCAAAAGCTGGAAGATAACCCCCACTCCCCGCAGCACATCGTTACCCGTGCTGGCCTGGGCTATTTGATGCCACCCGAAGACAAAGAGAATTCCTAACGGAGCAGCCGCCATGTATGCAAATTTTGAAGATAAAGGCAAGATTTTTACACCCGTCGTCTCCAAAGAGCCGGTGGATGTCATCCTGCAGACCACCGTGCACCGCATCACCGGTAAATTTCACGTTCGGCCCGATGAGCGCCTGATTGATCAGCTTAACCACGCCGACGCCTTCCTGGCCCTCACCGATGTGACCGTCATGGATCTGACCGGCGGCGAAACCCTGTACACCCTGCGTTTTATGGTCGTGCAGCGCAATCAAATCGTTTGGATGGCCCCCACCCAAGAACTGCACAACCTGTAAGTCTGAGAGTATCGTATGAACCTATCTGGACAATCCACCGGGCGCAGCCCAGAAATAGGCAAGCTAAAAGCCTATCTTTCCAATATGGTCATCCGCGAAATTGAATCACAAAATATTCCGGATACTGACCGCCGTGAAATGATCTTACAAGTATTGCAGCAGGCCTACCAGAGCACCAAGCTTCAGCTTCCCAACACCCTGCGGGATCAAATCTTCCATGAAATTTTGGATGAACTACTGGGCTTTGGCCCCCTCCAGCCCCTGCTGGATGACCCCGACATCTCCGAAGTGATGGTCAACGGTGTCAACAAGGTCTACATCGAACGCAAGGGCAAGCTGGTGAAAACCAACGTCACCTTCGACAGCGAAGAGCAGGTGCTGCGTCTGATTGACCGCATCATATTACCCCTGGGGCGCCGCATTGACCGCGACAGCCCCACGGTGGACGCGCGCCTGCCCGACGGCTCGCGCGTGAACGCGGTGATTGGTCCGGTTGCCATTGACGGCCCCACCATCACCATCCGCAAATTCATGAAAAACAAGCTCAGCGTGGATCAGCTGATTGAATTCGGCTCGATCACCCGCAATATGGCCGATTTCGTGCGCGCCTGCGTGGTTTCGCGCCTAAACATCCTCATCTCCGGCGGCACCGGCTCCGGTAAAACCACCCTGCTGAATGTGCTGTCCAGTTTCATCCCCGAAGATGAACGCATCGTCACCATTGAAGACGCCGCCGAACTGAAACTTCAGCAGGATCACATTGTGCGGTTAGAGACCAAACCGGCCAATTCCGACGGTCAAAACGCGGTCACCATTCGCGAACTGGTGCGCAACTCTCTGCGTATGCGCCCCGACCGGATTGTGGTGGGTGAGGTGCGCGGCGGTGAAGCCCTCGACATGCTGCAAGCCATGAACACCGGCCATGATGGGTCGCTCACCACCCTGCACGCCAACTCTCCCCGCGATGCCATCTCGCGTCTGGAAACCATGTGCATGATGGCGGGCATGGATCTGCCTGTAAAAGTCATCCGCGAGCAAATCGCCTCTGCCATTGACCTCATCATCCAGCAGTCGCGCCTGCGCGACGGAACCCGCAAAGTCACCTCCATCACCGAGGTGGCCGGTATGGAAGGTGACACGGTGGTCATGACCGAAATTTTCCGCTACGAACAAACCAAGGTAGAAAAAGACGGCCGCATCATCGGCGAGCTGAAGCCCACCGGCATCCGCCCCCTGTTCTCGCCTCGCCTGGAAGCCTCCGGTTTCCACCTGGGACCCGAAGTCTTTGGGGCCAACCTGTCGGAAATGCTCAATTCGCGCCGCCGTTAGCTGCGGCAATCCACTGCGCTCAAATCCGCCTCGCGCGGCGGGTGGGTGCTATAATCAGAACATCAACCGCACCTACAACCGGCCAATGCGCCGCCTGATTTGCCGCGCCGGAACCAACCGGACTCCAACCAGGGGAAAGGGCAAAGCATGAACCGACAACAGACTATCCTCAAACTCCGCACGCACCGGCTGGCCGTCCTGCTCATTGACGCGCGCCAGGCCTACCGCCGTACCTTGGAAGAATGCGCCCAGGCGATGGGGGTGAGTGTGGAGGAGTACCAATCCTATGAAGCTGCCCAGGCAGCCCCTTCGCTGCCCGCGTTGGAAGCTCTGGCCTTTTACCTGAACCTGCCGCTGGAACATTTCTGGAGCCAAACCACTCTCAGCGCCCAGGCTGCCGCCCCCTCCGACCAGGTGCGCAAACTGCGCAGCCTGCGCAACCGCGCCATCGGCGCACGCCTGCGCCAACGCCGCACCCAGTTAGAAATGGGCACCGAAACCCTGGCCGAAAAGCTGTCTCTGCCGGTTGAGCAGGTGGACACCTTTGAAACCGGCCAAAACGCCATCCCCCTGCCCCAGTTGGAGCTGATCGCCGAAGCCCTGGGCCTGCCCATTCAGGAGCTGTTCGACCAGCACGGCCCCATTGGAGAATGGCGCACCGAGCGCGAGCTGAGCGAAAAGTTCGCCCAATTGCCCGCCAGGATGAAAGATTTTGTCAGCAAACCCGTCAATCGGCCCTATCTGGAACTGGCCATGCGCCTGAGCGAACTTTCTGTGGAAAAACTGCGCACCGTGGCCGAAAGCCTGTTGGAAATCACCTACTAACCCATGAGCGAAAATCTCCCTCCTGCCGTTTTGAACGATCAGGCCCAAAAAGCTTACCGCGAAGGCCAGTTTTCCCTGGCCGCAGATTTGTTTGAACAGGCCGCCCAGGCCCTGGATGCGCAAGGTCAGGTGCTGGACGCGGCGGAGATGTGGAACAACGTCAGCGTGGCCAGCCTGCAGGCCGGTGATGCCGCCCGCGCCCTGCGCAGCGCCGAGGGCAGCGACGCCGTCTTCGCCGCCCATCAAGACGCCCGCCGCCAGGGTTTGGCCCTGGGCAACCAGGCCGCTGCGTTAGAAGCCCTGGGTCAGGTGGACGAGGCCCTGGCCCGCTACCAGCGTTCCAGCGACGCCCTCAAAGAAGCCGGGCAGCCGGAGCTGCGCGCGGTGGTGTTAAAAAGCCTATCCGCCCTGCAAATGCGCACCGGCAAGCGCATGGAGGCCATGGCTTCCATGCAGATTGCCCTGGAAAACCAAAAACACCTCAGCCTGCGCGAACGCCTGCTCAAGTCGCTGCTGAAGGTCCCCTTCCGAATGCTGAAATCCTAATAAAGGCTGTGATGGACACCTGGAGCTTGCGGCAAGCCACCCTGGCGGATTACCCCGCCCTGGCGCGCTTTCTTCAGCTGCAGCCCTATGTCCACCGCCACCTGGACTGGCGCCCCACCCTGGATTGGCTGGGCTTCCAGCCTTTTTACCTGCTGGAAGACGCCGCCGGCATCCGGGCCGTTTTGGGCTGTCCCCAGGACCCCCCCGGCGTTGCCTGGGTGCGGGTCTTCGCCTGCGCGGATGAAAACCACCTTCGCCCGGCCTGGGAGCAGTTATTCACAGCCGCCCGGCAAGCCCTGCCCGAACCGCGCCCCACCCTGGCCCTGCTGGCCCTGTATGAATGGGTAGCAGACCTGGCCCCTTGGGTGGGCCTGCGCAAAACCCAGGATATCGTCGTGCTGGAATGGGACCAGCGCATCCCCCCCATCGCCGCAGCGCAGAGCGAAGTGCAGGTGGAGGTCATGCGCTGGACGGACCTGCCCGCCGTGCTGGAGCTGGATCAGCAGGCCTTCGGCAGTTTGTGGCAGCTTTCGGCCGATTCGCTGGAACGCTGCTTCCGTCAGTCCGGCTACGCCACCCTGGCCTGGCTGAATGGACAGCCGGTGGGCTACCAGATCAGCACGCATTCCTCCTACGCCGCCCATTTGGCACGCCTGGCCGTGCGCCCAGACCTCCAACGGCAAGGCCTCGGCGCGGCCATCTTAGGTGAGCTGCAAACCCATTATCAGAGCCGCGGCGTTTGGCGGCTGACAGTGAACACCCAATCGGACAACCACGCCTCTCTGTCGTTGTATCACCGCGCGGGCTTCCGCGAAACGGGCGATCGTTTCCCCGTCTTCGTGTATGCCGAGCCCCAGCCCGAAGGTTAAAAAACACTTTCTTTACAAAACCCCTCCGCTATGGCACAATTCGGGACATCGTCACTGTTCGACAAGGAGAAACCAAGAGATGAGCCGCACCAAAGATAAACGCCAGCAAGCCCAAATCGAACGCCGCCGCCAGCAAATGCGCGAAAGGCTCACCCTGATTGCCATCATCACTTTCTTGGTGGTGATTGTAGCCGCCGCGCTGATCATCCCCCAAATCCAACGTCAAAACAACACCCGCGCTCAAATCACCACCCACGGCATCGCCTATACCGCCTCAAATCAAAATTCTCTGGGCGATCCTAACGCCCCCGTCAAAGTGGTGGAATATTCGGATTTCCAATGTATTCACTGCAAAGACTTCGCCCTGAAAGAAGAAGCCACCCTGCTGCAGTACGTGGAAGAAGGCAAGGTGTACTTCACCTACATTCCCGTGGATATGTTCGGGCCCATTTCAGAAACCGTCTCTGAGGCTGCCTACTGCGCTGCGGATCAGGGCAAATTCTTTGAATACCGCGATGTGATCTTCCTCAACCTGGACGGCAACCGCAGCGAAACTTATTCCGCCACCCGCCTGGCCGATTACGCCGAAGCCCTGGGTTTGGAGCGCAAAACCTTTGAAACCTGCCTGAAGAACCGCACCTATGATAAAAAGGCCACTCAGAACTTCGCCGAAGCACGTTCGGGTGGTGTTGAAGGCACGCCCGCCTTCATCATTGGCGGCAAAGTCGTCTACAAAGATCAGCTGATCTCCACCATCAACCAGGCTCTGCTGTCGGTGCCCTAAAATTTCCCCCTGCACGCAAACCAGGCGCCGCTGCCCGCGGCGCTTTTTATTTACTGCACCGAGACGTGGCGCGCGCCCAACCGGATCAGCTGCTCGCCGCTCCCCTTACGTGTGCACAGGATCTCCCCGCGGGTTTCCAGGTCCAGCTTAACAGCGGTGTAATACCAGGTGATGGAACCCCCAAAGCGCCCGCGCAGCTTCTGTTCCACCACCGTGCCCAGCTGGCGGAAAGTCTGCGGGCCCAGGTCCGCCAGGGACTGCAGCATGACCGCGCGCATCTGTTCATACTTGGCCCGGCTGATATGAACACCCTTTAAGCCCTGCGGGTGCAGCGTGACGATCTTATCTTCCATTTCGCCGCCTCCTGGCTGTGCGTGCGCCTTCACCTTAATTATAAAAGGTCGTCAAGCCCCTTCCAAACGCACACAGCCCAGCCCGCCCCTCCTCCAGGCTTAGAGGAGGGGCGAAGGCCGGGAGCAAAAGCGCAGTCTAATGCTGACCGCTGGAAAGGGCCAGCCCCACCACGCCCAGCACAATCAACGCCAGAGAAGCAAATTTCAGCCAGTGCACCGGTTCCTTGAAAAGGAAGATGCCGATCAAGGTGACCAGCGCCGTGCCCACCGAGGCCCAAACCGCATAGGCCACGCTCACATCCAGTTTTTTCACCGCCACGGCATCGCAAGCCAGGCTCAGTCCCATCAGAACAAAGATCAGCACCGAAGGCAGCGGCCGGGTAAAACCTTGTGACAATTTCAAGCAAATCGATGCGCCCACTTCAAAGACGATCCCCACAAACAAAACCAACCAGCTGGTAACCATGAGATTCCTCACGTCTCTCATCAACGAAGAATTTCGATTCCTGCCAGAAAACCAAACCAGCCTGCTGGGAATCAGAGGCTGTCCGTTTTCATTCAATTGTGAGTCAATCGGATGGGAGCCGTCAGGTAAAGCGGTGTGCGCCAAAACGCCGGTCGGTCCGGTCAGGTCGAACGGTGGCCAACAGGATCCAGTACAAACGCGTTAACATCTTATTTTGCGCATACATAAGAATTCTCTTTCACTCACAGGAGCGCGTCTACTCCCATTATAGCACCCAGGTCAACCCACCGCAGGGCTTGGCCGCCTGGACAGTTGACCAGTCTTTGGGCTGCCTTCGCTTACCGCTGCAAAGCCGGGTATAATTTTGCAACCTGTGCGCCCCTTTGGACGTATATCGTTATGGTTGCATAGGAGCATATGATGAAAACAACTACCCGCATTCTCTTGGGGTGCCTGACCGGCATCCAACTGCTTTACTTCCCCTTGAACCGCCTGTCCAACGGCGGCATTGCCCCCTTGATCCCCCTGGACGCCTATATCCCCCTCTGGCCGGTGTGGGCCGTGCCGTACCTGTTGATTGTGGCCTGCTGGCCTGTGGCCATCGCCTGGGCGGTGTTCTTCGCCAAAGATGAAGAGCTGGTAGCCCTGGTGGTCTCCATCCTCACCGCCTCCCTGGCCGGCATCCTGACCTTCATCCTCTTCCCCACCTATGTCATCCGCCCCGAAATCACCGCCCAGGGCTGGGCTGCGGATCTGCTGCGCTGGATTTACGCCAACGACGGAACCTACAACGCCCTGCCCTCCGGCCATGTGTACATGACCACCGTGCTGGCCTACTACGGGCGGCGCTGGTTCCCCAAGGTGCGCGGGCTGTTCCCGGCGCTGGTGGTGGTCATTCTGCTTTCCACCCTCTTCACCCACCAGCATTATCTCTTAGATCTGGCCGCGGGGCTGTTCGTAGGGCTGGCGGCCTGCAGCATCGGTCCCTGGGCTGCACGTCTGTTCATTCCGCAATCCAAGCCCAAAACCGTCCAGCTGATCAAAGTCCCTTCATCCAAAGAATAACCCCTCCGGAGGCCGCATGAATCCCATCGTGCTCGAAAAAGTGGAGCAGGCTGTCGAGATTTTGCAGGAAAAAAAGATTGACCTTTGGCTGACCTTCGTGCGCGAAACCTCCGTGCTGGCCGACCCCATGCTGCCGCTCATCTACGGCGAAACCGGCCTCACCTGGCACAGCGCGCTGATCCTCACCCGTCAGGGTCAGCGCATCGCTATTGTCGGCCGCCTGGAGCGCGAAGCTGCCCAGGCCACCGGCGCATACACCCAGGTGCTGACCTATGACCAATCCATTCAGCCCGTGCTGCTGGACACCCTGGAACATCTCAACCCTCAGCAAATCGCCATCAACACCTGCCCCGATGACGAACTGGCCGACGGCCTGACCCACGGCATGTATTCGCTGCTCACCCATATGCTGTCCAACACGCCCTATCTCGACCGCCTCACCTCCTCGGCCGAGGTGATCGCCGCCCTCAACGGGCGCAAAACCGCCCAGGAATTGCAGCGGATTCAAACCGCGGTGGATATTGCCGAAGAAATCTCCGCCAGCCTGTTCGCCGAGCTGCGCCCCGGCCTCACCGAACGCGAGGTGGCCGCGCGCATGCACGCTGAGGTGGACCGGCGCGGCCTGGAAACCGCCTGGGCGCGGGCGGGCTGCCCGGCGGTGAACCACGGCCCCCTTTCAGCGGTGGGTCACGGCCTGCCCGGCGATATCCCCCTGGAACCAGGGCACATCCTGCACCTCGATTTTGGCGTGCGCTATCAGGGCTATTGCTCCGATTTACAGCGGGTGGTGTATATGCTGCGCCCCGGCGAAACCCAGCCGCCCGAAACCGTGCAGCGCGGTTTCCGCGCTGTGGCCGATACCATCCAGGCCGTGGCCCAGGCCATGCTCCCCGGCACCCCCGGCCACGAATTGGATCGTCTGGCGCGCCAGCGCCTGACAGCGGCGGGCTACCCCGAATTCCCCTACGGCTTAGGTCACCAGGTGGGCCGCCGCGTTCACGACGGCGGCGCGCTCATGGGCCCCCTATGGGAACGCTACGGCCGCCGTCCCCTGGGAACGTTGGAGATCGGGCAGGTGTTCACCATTGAACCGGGGCTGATGCTCCCCGAACATGGGTATGTGGGGTTGGAAGAAGATGTAATCGTCACGCCTCAGGGCGCGCGTTTCCTGAGCCGACCGCAGACCGAATGGATCGTACGGTGAAGCTGCGTTCTGCCAGAGCGCGGATCTGCTCGCGGAACAGCTCAATTCCCTGACGGGAGGCCGCGCTGGGCACAATCAGGTACACCGCCCCCGGAACCACAAAGGCTTCAAAAGGCGTCTGGCCAATGATCTCCCCATCCGCCTGAGCCACCAGCGGCTTGCTGGCGCTGACCCAAATGCGGCGCGTCGCCCGATAGGTGCGCAGCCGCGGCGAACGGTCGCGCCGCGAAACCACCACGTCCCAGGCCACCCGCAGCAGGTCCACCAGCGTGCGCGAGCGCAGCACGCACACTTCCATCAGCCCGTCATCGGGATAAATGTTCAGCGGCGTGGGCAGTTCTCCCAGGCCAATCACGCTGCTGTTCACAATCATAATCTCCGAAGCGCGCGTGCGCACGGGCAGATCGTCAATTTGCAGGGTGAAAGCGTGCGGCTGCAGGCCGAACAGCGAGCGGAAGAAGTTCAATAAATAGGCCAAAAAGCCCAGGCGGCGCTTTTGCTGGCGGTCGGTGCTTTGAATCAGCGTGGAGCTGATCCCCGCACCGGCGTTGAGCAGATACAGGCGGCCAGCGATGCTTAGCCCATCCAATCGGCGCAGGTTGTGTTCCCCCAAAATCAGATCCAGGGCGTCTTCCAGATGCAGGGGGATGCCCAGATTGCGCGAGAGCGCGTTCCAGGTCCCCGCGGGCAGCACCCCCAAGGGCACCGAACTGCCCACCAGCCCATCCGCCGCGGCCGAAACTGTGCCGTCCCCGCCCGAAACCACCACCAACTGCGCCCCCCAGTCCAGCGCCTCGGCCACCACCGGCTTCAGCGATTCATCCCCGCGAGTGGTGTAGGTGCGCAGTTCCCAGCCCGCCACGCTGAAACGCTGCTGCACCAGGGCCAGCACCGTTTCGGCGGAGGTGACACCCGAAACAGGATTGAGAATGAACAACGCGCGCGCGGGTGGGGTCAGATCTGGCTGCATGGGGTTAACATAATCCAAACCCGCCAATCCGGCAAGGCTTTCTCCCGGTTTGCCCCTGAGCCTGCCTTGCGTTACAATAGAACCTCGCACTCACGGAGAACCTATGCACCCCTTTATAACCGCCCTCATGTTCCTCACCACCCTGCCGGTGCGCCCCCGCGCCGGCGCACAACCCGCCCCGCTCGGCCGCGCGGCCCCCTGGTTTCCGCTGGTGGGCCTGCTC
The DNA here is from genome assembly GCA_029975215.1 of Levilinea sp. GTDB lineage: Bacteria > Chloroflexota > Anaerolineae > Anaerolineales > Anaerolineaceae > Levilinea. Next base: position 75,965 of record JARKPO010000046.1, on the reverse strand, counting down.
CTGGGCGGGCTGCTGACAGGCGCAGCCGCCGCCCTGGGCACGCTCTTCCCACCACTGCTGGCCGCCGTGCTGCTCACCGCCCTGTGGGCGGCCCTCACCGGTGGGCTGCACCTGGACGGGCTGGCCGACTGCTGCGACGGTCTGCTGGCTCCCGTCTCCGCGCAGCGGCGGCTGGAGATCATGAAAGACCCGCGCATGGGCAGCTTTGCGGGCATCGGCCTGGTCTTGTTTCTGCTGCTGAAGGTCTTTGCGCTGCTGTCTCTGCCGCCCGGCGCGGGCGGCTGGGCGGCCCTGCTCCTGGCCCCAACCCTGGCGCGCTGGCTGGTACTCTGGCTGGCCTTGCAGCCCCAGGCGCGTCCCGCGGGCCTGGGGGCTGCCCTGGCCGAAGGCCTGCAAAAACCGGCCCTGCTGGCGGCCTTTCTCCACGTGGTGCTGGCCGCGGCGCTGGGCGGTTGGCGTGGGGCCGCTGCTCTGCTGCTGGGTGCAGCCGCCGCCTGGCTCATCCAGCGCACAGCCCAAACCCGCCTGGGCGGCATCACCGGCGACGTGATGGGCCTGTGCATCGAGATGGTCGAACTGGTCACGCTGCTGACCTTCGCGGCCCGCATCCCCCCTTTGTAGGCATCCCTCCATGACCCTTCCCCCCTTTCCGTTTCGCCTCGGCACGACTTCTTACATCGTCCCCGATGAGATCCTGCCCAATGTACGCTTTCTGGCGGACAAGGTGCAGGATATTGAGCTGGTGCTGTTCGAGGTGGACGACGGCAGCAGCAATTTGCCCAGCGCCGAAACCGTGGCAGAAATGCAGGCCCTGGCCGCTGCCCACGGGCTGAGCTACACCGTACATCTGCCCCTGGATCTGCGCCTGGGCGCAGACGAGGACCTGCGCCACCCCTCGCTGGTCAAGGCCGAGCGCGTTATCGAGCGCACCCGCGCCCTGACTCCCTTCGCCTACGTGCTGCACCTGGACGGCTGCGAGGAGCGCGATCAGACCGACCCGCAGGTGCTGGCCCGCTGGCAGCAGAATTCCGTCCGCGCCCTGCGGCAGGCCGCCGCCTGGGCTGGCAGCCCCGCCCTTTTGGCGGTGGAAAACCTGGAGGGCTACCCCCTGGACTTCTGGGAGCCGGTTTTCGCCCAGATCCCTGTCAGCCGCTGCGTGGATATCGGCCACCTGTGGCTCGACGGGCGCGACCCGTGTGCCTATCTTCAGCGCACCCTACCGCACACGCGCGTCATCCACCTGCACGGCATCGGCACGCGCGATCACCAATCTCTGCGCCACGCCGACCCCGACGCTCTGGACGCCGTCCTGGCGGCCCTGCTGCGCGCCGATTACCGCGGGGTGCTGACCCTGGAAATCTTTGGCGAGGAGGATTTTCACACCTCCCTGCAAGCCCTGAAGGCCAGCCGCCAACGGTTGGCCGCCGGAGGAGACCAATGGGCAAAAGCCTGACCCTGATTCTGGGCGGGGCGCGCAGCGGCAAAAGTACCCTGGCGCAAACCCTGGCCGCCCAACGCAGCTCTCGCGTGCTCTACGTGGCCACCGCCACCGCCGGAGATGACGAAATGCGCCGCCGCATCGCCGCCCACCGCGCCGAACGCCCGCCCCACTGGGGCACATTGGAAGCCCGCCGTCAGGTGGGCAGCGCCGTGCTGGCCTGCCCCTACCCCGCCGAGGTCATCCTGGTGGACTGCCTGACCCTGCTGGCCAACAATGTGCTCATGGACCTGCCCGAAGGAGCAGACGAGACCCAGGTGCAGCAAACCCTGGACGATGAAGTCCAGGGTCTTTTGAACGCCTATGCGCTGCTTTCTGCGGAATGGATTGTGGTCTCCAACGAGGTAGGCCTGGGACTGGTTCCTCCTTACCCCCTGGGGCGCATGTACCGCGATGTGCTTGGCCGCGCCAACCAACGCCTGGCACAGGCCGCCGATCAGGTGGCTTTTTTGGTGGCAGGCCTGCCCATGTGGCTCAAGGGGCCAACCTCACCCACTCGTTAGACGCGCGAGTAATGCCGGCTGACGCGGTGTGCCGTGCGCACGGGGGTGCTGCCCGCGTCGCAGAACAACTGTGTGCAGGTTTCCGTCACTTTCATTTCGTGGCTCAGCTCATAGGCTTCCTGGCTGCGCCAGACGGAAATAATCTTCCACTGCGTGCGGCTCTCGCTGTCTTGAATCAGAAAGGATTCCAAAAGGCCTTCGGGGGGATGCCGGATCGCTTTGGCATAGGCCTCCTCCAGGCGCGCCCAATTGTCTTTCACCACCTGCCCGCTCAAAATGGACACATACATCTCAGCCTCCTTTCAGCGGGGGGTCTTGTCCCTCCAATTTCATTATACAGTTCTCAGGGCTGTTTTGTGCCCGCGACTGCCGCGCCTCTCCCCCTTTGGGGTGTTATCCCTCCCGCACCAACTGCTCCAAATCCTGCACCGCGCCGCTGGCAAACAGAGCTTTCAGCTCCGCCAGACTGTCCCAGGCGAACTGGGATTCTTCTGGTGAAAGCGTCAGCTCCGCAAACTCATCCTCATCCAGCACCAGGCTGCTCCCATCCGGGTACACCAGCAAATCCAGGGCTAGATCCACATAAGATATTTGGCCGTCCTGAAACACCGCCGGGCGCGTGACGTTGCAGTACCAGCCCTTCAGATGTCCGTCGTCCACATCGTACATGGCAAAGATGTTGTAACCGCGCTGGCTGAAATAGGCCTCCACAAAGCGGTCCCCCAACCGCAGAAAAATTCCGTGAAACATGCGGTCCTCACGGTTAAAAAAGGCCTCCAGCAGCACGGCCTTCTCACCCCGCGCCAGGATCTTACCGGGGTAGCGCCATTTTTCTTCGCCCCGCGGATTCAGTTTGATCACATCCACCCAGTCGGTCTCCATCACAGACACAAAACACCTCCCAACGGCAAAGATAAGGATATCGTCTCCCCTGCCTTCACCGGCTGGGTTAACAGGAATTGCAGGCGCTGACCCGCACAGTCCAACGTCACGCGAAAGCCCTCCGGGCGGAAGAGCACATCCGCCACGCGCCCATCCACTCGCCCTGCCCCCGCCGCGTCTGCGCCGGGCAAAAGCTGGGCGTGCAGAGGCCGCAGCAGCACCTGCACCCGCTGACCCAGGCTAAACGAACGCCGCGGGTCAACCTCGGCGTGGAAATCGCCCAGCGCAGTGCGCACCGTGAGGGGCTGCAAAGCCGCCACCTCGCCCGCCAGCAAATTGGTCAGTCCCAAAAAGCGCGCTGCCTCCGCGTCCGCCGGGTAGCGGTACACCTCCGGCGGGGCGCCGGTCTGCACCACCTGCCCCTCGCGCAGCAGGGCCAACCGATCGGCGATGGCAAAGCCCTCTTCCTGATCGTGAGTCACATAAATGGCGGGGATGGCCGTTTCGGCCAGCACACGGCGCAGCTCTTCCAAAAGCTGTTCGCGCAGCCCGCGGTCCAGCGCCCCCAGCGGCTCGTCCAACATCAGCAAGCGCGGCTGCGGCACCAAAGCCCGCGCCAGGGCCACGCGCTGCTGTTCGCCGCCGGAAAGGTCGGTTACCCGCCGTTGGGCGAACCCGCTCATATGCACCTTTTCCAAAGCCTCGCCCACGCGCCGCTCGGCCAGGGGGCCGCTGATCCCCTGCATTTTTAGCCCAAAGGCCACGTTCTCGACCACTGTGCGGTGCGGAAACAAGGCGTAATCCTGAAACATCAGGCCAAAACCGCGTTGATGCACGGGAATGGGGGCCTGATCCACACCGTCCCATAGAATCTGGCCGCCTTCAGCCTCTTCCAACCCGGCGATGATGCGCAGCAGAGTGCTCTTGCCGCTGCCGGAGGCCCCCAGCAGGCAGACGGTCTCGCCTGCCCCCACGGTCAGGGAGATCCCGCGCAGCAGCGGTTTGCCCTCATAGGTTTTGGTGATCGCTCGCACTTCCAGCATAAGACCTCGCTCCGTCCTTCCAACGGGTTTCAATGCTATCACATCTTTCAGCCGCGCCTACACTTCCAGCTTTTCCATCAAAAAGATACTCAGCGCGCACACCAGCATCAGAATGGTGGACATGGCCAGGGCCTGCCCGTAGTTATAGGCTCCCGGCTGGCTCAAGAAACGGTAAATGGCCACCGGCAAAGTAGGGTATTCGGGACGAGCCAGAAAAGAGGTGGCGCCGAACTCGCCCAGCGAGATGGTGAACGAGAAAATCGCCCCCACCAGGGCCGCCCGCCCCACGATGGGCAGATCTACCCATTTCCACACCTGCCAAGGCGACGCACCCAGGGTGGCCGCCGCCTGACGCAGCCGCACCGGGATGGAAGCCAGGGCGGGCTGCAGGGTGCGCACCACAAAGGGCAGGGCCACCAGGCTGTGGGCGGCGGGGATCAGAAACGGCAGACGGGCGATCTCCAACGGCGGGCGGTTAAAAGTCACCAGATAGCCCAGCCCCAGCGTCACCGCCGAGGTCCCCAGTGGCAGCATCAGCGCCAGGTTCAGCGCCCGCCCCCAGCCCCCCTTGCGGTTGACGGCGTAGGCCGCCAAAAAGCCCAGCGTGAGCGAAATGGCCACCGTCTCGGCGGCGTATACCAGCGAATTGCGCAGTGCCGCCGCCGGAGGCACGTAAAAATACACTTCGCGGCGGTTGACAAACAACTCGCGGTAATAATCCAGAGTCAGGCCGCTCTCCAGGCTTGTGCGCCCCTCGCGGTCCCCCGCCAGACGCGTGACCGAACGCGCCCCCAGCGCGCCCAAAGGTGCCGCCAGGAGCAGCAGCAGAGCCGCCACCACCCCAAACACAAACCAGCGCGCCGTGCGGCTGCGGGGCGGACGCAGACCCTCACCATGTACGCGCGGGGTCAGGGGGATATCCCCCTGCTGGCGGCTCAGGCGCGTGTACAGCGCGGTGATGGCCAGCGTGCAGCCCATCTGAATCAGCGACAGCAGCCCCGCCAGCGGGATGTTCAGCATCTGCATGGCCTGGATGTAGATCTCCACCTCCAGGGTGGCGTAGCGCGGCCCGCCCAACAGCAAGACCACGCCAAAGCTGGTGAAATCAAACAAAAATACCAACACCACCGCCGCCCACAGGGCCGGGCGCAGCAGCGGAAAGGTCACCTCGCGCCAGGCGCGCAGCGGCGAAGCTCCCAACACACGCGCGGCCTGTTCCAGGCGCGGATCCAGCTGCGCCCAGGCGCTGCCCACCACGCGGATGACGATGGTGGCGTTATAAAACACGTGCACCAGCACGATGGCCGCCAGACTGTTGAGCAGTTGGATGGGCGGATCTTTCAGGCCCATCAGATCCATCAAGCCCACGTTCAGCCAGCCGCGCGGTCCCACCAGGGCATTGAAGGCCGCCGCCACCACCACCGTGGGCAAAATGAAAGGCAGGGTGCTCAAAATACCCACCAGGCGCTTGCCGGGGAAGGTGTAGCGTCCAAACACGGCCGCCGCGGGCAGCCCCACCGCCAGGGTCAGCAGAGTGGAAAGCCCCGCCTGCCAAAAGGTGAAGCCCAGCGCGCGGGTCAGGCGCGCCCAACCCGCCGCCCCCACGCCGTTTTGCAGCAGGGATTCTCCGGCGATGCCGAAGATCGTCAGCAGCGGGTAAAAGAAAAACAAGGCCAAAAAGGCAAACGGAACGGCCCACAGCACCCCCCTGGGCCAGCGGGCCGCCCCATTTAGCGTGTGCTGAGCAGCTCTCAACGCAGAACCGCCTCATCCCAGGCTTGAATCCAGGCGTCGCGGTTAGCGGCGATGCGCTCCGGGTCCAACTGGGCTGGCTGCTGGGCCTGCTGGGCGTATTTTTGGTACACTTCGGGCAGTTTGGCCTCGCTGTTCACCGGGTAGACGAACATTTGCAGGGGCATATCCTCCTGGAAGGGCACGCTGAGCATATAGTCCACAAATTTCTCCGCCAGGGCGCGGTTGGGCGTGCCCTTGAGGATGCCCACAAACTCGATCTGCCGGAAGCAGGTGCCGGGGGCCGTCACCGAACCGGTGATGGCCTGATCTACAGGCGGGTCAGCAAACACCACTTCGGCCGCCGGGCTGCTGGCATACGAAACCACCAGCGGTTGGGGGCCTTTGCCCGAAGAGCCGCTGAAATTGGTGTAATAGGCCGTGGTCCAATCGGATACCACCGCCGTCTCGTTAGCACGCAGCTTCTTCCAGTAATCCAGATACCCCTCCTCGCCGTACTGCGCCACGGTGGCCAGCAGGAAAGCCAGCCCCGGCGAAGACACCGCCGGATTTTCCACTACCAGCAAGCCGCGGTATTCGGGTCGGGTCAGATCGTCGAGGCTATGCGGCACGGCTAGCCCCTTGGCCTCCAGGGCAGCGATATCGTAATTCAGGCACACATCCCCAAAATCCACCGGCAGGGCGCGGTTTTGCGCATCCGCGCGGAACTCGGCGGGGATTTTTTCCAACAGGGGCGAGGAATACGGCTCAAAGATGTCCTCTTTCAGCGCACGCGAGAGGAAAGTGTTGTCCACCCCGTAGAACACATCCGCCTGGGGGTTGCTCTTGGTCAGGATGGCACGGTTGAGGGCCGAGCCGGAATCGCCGCTCTTTAAAAAGATCACCTTCACCTGGTTGGCCTCTTCAAAAGCCGCCACCACCTCTTCGCTGACAGCAAACGAATCGTGAGTCATCACGGTCAGCACTGCCGGTTCCGCGGGCGAGGCAGTTGGCGCAGGTGCGGCCGCGGGGGCACAGCCCGCAAGAACCAGGCTCACCAAAACAAACATCCATGCAAAGCGTTTCATGCCTACTCCTGATGTAGATCGGATTGAGATTTGCGCGTGTGGATGCACAGCAGCACGCCGTACTGCACGCTGACCGAGGCGCAGGTGCTCTCCATCACGTTGCTGATGCCGCGAGTGCGCTGGGGGAAGAGCGTCTCACCCCGCAGCGGGTATTCTAACTGGGCGGTGGTCACACCGCGCGCCGGACCTAAAATGGGCAAAAGGGAAACGCCATCCCCCGGCTGGCCGTGAATTTCGGCCTGCTCGCGGATGAGGAAGACCTCTTCCAGGCCGTCATCCAGACGCACGTCGCAGTCTTCCAACTCCGGCAGCAGCAGCAGAAACAGGTTGGCCAGGGTCTGATCCAGCCGCCCGCCCAGGGCCGCTGCCACCCGCAGGGTGGTCACGCCCGCGGCGCGAACGGTGAGAAGGGCCAGTTCCAGATCAGTTTCGTCTTTATGCACCGGATAACGGCGAATTTCAACCCCCTCTGCCTCCAGCGCGGCCATGTCCTCGGCCGCCACCGAATCCAGGTCGCCGATCAGCAGATGCGGCCGCAGCCCCAGGGCCTTGAGGTAATACCATCCCCCGTCCACAGCCACCAGCCAGTCGTTGGGCTCCAGTAAAAAACGCACTTTTTCCGGGTCTGGCAGGCTGCCGTTGACAAATATCAGCGCGCGTTTGAATTGAGCACACATAAAAAAACCACCTCCGCTGGCGAAGGTGATTGCGCATGATGATAAGATCCTTTCCCTCCGCCGGCATTACCCGGATCAGGTACATTGGGTCGAAGGCTGGCGCCTTCCTCTCAGCCTGGGCTACCAGGCTCCCCGTGTTCAGTTGTCAATGTCAGTATAAGAGCGCGGCGGGGAATTGTCAATAGTCCCCGGCGCAAATCCGCCTTAGCCCCCCACCCAGGCCGCGCCCAACATACGCGCGCCTGCCTCCGGCGGCAATCCTGGCGGCAAGCGCAGCAAATGCGCCGGGCAACCCGCCGTGCAGTCGCTGGCCCCAAACCCGCGCACCGCCACCTCGGCCCCCTGGGCGAGCAGCTGCCCCACCCACGCACATTCCAGTCGCTGCGGAGCGCAGCGGTAGGATACCCCGCTCAGCGCAGCCCAGGCGCGGAACGCGTCAATATGCCAGTGCGGGCGCAGCACCGGGCGCAGATGCCGCCCCAGGCGTCCGCGCAGGCCCCCCGGCCCCAGGGCGCTGCCCAGATATACGTAGCCGCCCGCCGGAAAAACGCACCAGCCCAGCCGCCCCACATGCCCCTCCGCGGGCTGCGCCAGGGTGAACCACAGCGCGTAGCTGCCGGCGCAGGTCGGAAAAAGGTCGGCTTCCACCCGGCCTAAGCCCCGCCGCCCGCCGCCATGCTCTCGATCCACTGGCGGGCGCTGTTCATGCTGGCTTCCCAGCCCGGAAAGGTCAGGTAACGGCGGCGCGCCCCCAGGCTGAGGGTCAAGAGGTGTCCGCGGTCGTTGGCCAGGCGCGCCAGCCCCGCCGCCAGCCCCTGGGTATCCCCCGGGGGAATCAGCAGGCCGCTGTCGCCGCTGCCGATCACCTCCCCCGCCGCGCCGTAGGTGGTGCCCACCGCGGGCAGGCCGAAGGAAAAGCCCTCCAGATACACAATCCCAAAGCCTTCATACGAAGAGGGCACCGCCAGCACCTGGCTGCTGCGGTACACGGCCTTCAGCTCATCCTGATCCAGCGCCCCGTGAAAGCGCACCTGATCTTTCCACGGGTTGGCCTGCAGGGTTTTCATCAGGCTGCGCGTGTAGGCGGGCTTCATGTTCATGCGCCCCACCACGTCCAGCTGCCAGTTGGCGCTGGGGATGCGCCCCAGGGCATCCAGCAGGAAATGCAGGCCCTTGCGCGGGGTCAAATTGCCCACGAAGAGCACGCGCAGCGGCCCGTCCTGATAGCAGCGCGAAGAAATTTCGGATTCCCCCACAGGCACGGCCCCCATCAGCCGGTCGCCGCCGGGGGTGGCCACCGCCGCCGGGCCGCGCTGACCGGTGAGGGCTTCCACCGTCTGGCGCGTGGTGCGGCTGTTGAAGAGGCAGCCGTCCACCGAGCGCAGGTAGGCGCGCTCCACGGCGCGGTAGAGGGGCATCCACACCGCGGGATGATTTTCACTGCTGCGCAGATGGTGCACAATGGACAGCAGCGGCGGCCCGCCCAATCGGCGCAGTTCGCGGTTTAGCCGGAACAGGGAGGGGTGGTTCATTTCGTCCTGCAGCCAGACGTCCACCCGTTTACGCGTGAGCAGGCGGCGCACCTCGTTGGAAAAATTGTCCGTCAGATGGGCCGCGTAGCCGCGCCAGGGCAGAGAGACGATCTCCACACTGTGCCCCGCGCGGGCCAGATTCTCCACCAGCAGCCGGTCATACAGATATCCGCCGGAGAGGGTGTTCAGGCTTCCGTAGATCACCAATCCCACACGCATCCGCGCACCTCGTTGGCCGTGATTCCTGCCCCCCCACACGCAGGTGGATGGGTTAAGTATAGGTCAAAATCACGGGCAGCGCCGCCGCTTTGACCCCTGGGTTTGATGCCCCGTTTCATCCAGCACAGCGGCGTACCCAAATTGCGCTGTGGGGTATGAACCGCCAAGACGCCAAGGCGCGAAGGGCGCAATGTAGGGGCACGCCCTCGAAGTTCGAGGGCACGGGCCTAAAACCGCCCGTGCCCCATGTGCTCATCCCCACATTGTGTTTGAACCGCGGAGGCGCTAAGGACGCAAAGATGGGTGGGGGTTCCGTTCGACTTCATCGAACGCTCACTGCCGCCCCTTTCACTACATCAGAGTCGGCACCCGCAGCATTTCCACCACCAGGGCGGCGGTGTAGGCCAGCCAAACCAGCAGGAAGGCCGCCAGCATGCCGTACTGCAGGCCGGGGTACAGACTGCCCTGCGGGTAAACCGCCTGCATGACCACCCTCGTCAGCCATAGGATGCAGGTGGCCGCCAGCAGCACCAACACCGCGTAGCGGTTGGCGCGCCCCCCGAAGATAAACAGCAGGTTCATCACCCCAAAAAGCACCAGTGAAAGCGAGAAAAACACATTAACCGCCCGCACCGCGGTGACCAGCTCCGCCGCGCTGGGGTGGATATAGCTGTACCACTTCCACGCCTTTGGCACGAAGAAATGCCAGATGCCAAAAGCAATCGAGGAGCTGCTGCCGAAGGTGACCAAAACTTTAACTGCGTTCATTCACCCTCGTTGGCTTGCATCTCTGCCCGACAGCTCATCACCGGCTGCCCGCACTGCGGACAAACTTCATCCCACCAGGTGTGCGCCTGCCCGCAGCCGGCGCAGCGCCAACGCCCAGCCTGCTCCTCCAGCCAGTGCGTCAGGCCGCTGCGCTGAATCGTTTCCAGATTCAGCAGCACCCCGCGCTGGTTGAGCCAGGTGGTATCCGCGGCGAACTTCGCCATCAACGCGCAGCCACGCAGCTCGCCGCATTCACCGCAAAAAGCCACCCCCTTTTGCACGGCACAGGCCTTCAGCGCGCAGGCGGCGCAGTACCCGGCGTTCAGCTCGCTCTTGCAGCCCAGGCAGCGCTGCTCCCCCTCCCCCGCCAGGGTTTTCTGCAAAACTGGGCAGGCTCCGCAGTACAGACCGCAGTAAGCGTGCATGATCGCTTCCATCGTTTTACCTCCCAAAAGTGAGCGGTTATTCTTCCACCTCGATGCGCTCCACCTGGATCTGCGAGCCGTTGGCGTCAGGCACGTTGCTGAACAGCCAGCCGTACAGGTGAACCACCTTGCCGCTGCCGCGCAGCCCCTCGATCTGCGCCTTGACCGCCGGGTCGCTGGCGTCAATGCCGTACAGGATCACCTGGCCGAGGTCCTGACGCTCAAAGACATCGTCGAACTGCGCGCCGGGCGGGTTGGCGGTGATGGTTCCCCACCAGTCCGTCACCGCTTCAGACGCGCCCGCCGGGATGGCCCCACCCGCTCCGTCACTGGGAGCAGCGGTGGGCACGGCCGCCGGTTCAGGGGACGCGGTGGGCGTTGCGGCGGCCGGCCCGCATTCGCCGCGGAAATAGGCCCACTCATCACAGCTGCTGCCGTCAGAGAAAATGCACACCCCGCTCTGGCTGCCGTCTGCGGCCGTGCGTATCTCCAGGGTGTAGCCCTGTTCCCGGCAGTAAACCGAGGCCGGGTTGGCCAGGTTGGTTTCAGACGGCGGGGCGGCGCAGGCCGCCAGCGCCAGCACGAACGACAGCATCCAGCAAGTGACCCATCGTTTTGTCTTCATGCAGAACCGCCTCGCTTTATCCTGCCCCTTCGGGCGCAGCCTGGGGGAGGGTCAGGACCACAGGGCCTTTCTTCTGCCCGCTCTCAGCATAGCGGTGCGCTTCGGCCGCCTGTTCCAGGGTGAAGCGCCGGTCCACGCGCACCTTGAGCTTGCCGGCGGCGATCAGGTCGCGCACGGCGTTTAAGGTCTCCTGGTTTTCCGGCACCAGCTTACAGATCACCCGCTGGCCGCTGCTGCGACGCGTGCGCATCATCTCCACCAGCTCCCGCTGTTTGAAGCTGGCATACAGCAGCACACCCTTCGGCGTTAACGCCCTTTTGAATTTGGCCGGTGAGCCTTTGCGCAGGATATCAAAGATCAGGTCGTAGCGCTGGCCGCTTTGGGTGAAATCCTCGCAGGTGTAATCCACCACACGCTCCGCGCCCAGCGCCTGCACGGCTTCCATGCGCCCCGTGCTGCATACGCCGGTGACCACCGCCCCGCGCAGCCTGGCCAGCTGCACCGCCGCCGAGCCAATCGCTCCGCTGGCGCCGTTGATCAGCACCTGATCGCCGGGTTGAATCTCCACCAGTTTCAGCAGGTTGTAAGCCATGATCGCCCCGTAGGGAATCGCCGCGGCCTCTTCAAAGGTTAATTGTTCAGGCTTCAGCGCCACCGCGCCGTTTTCGGGCAGGCACAGGAATTCGGCATAGGCGCCAAAGGTGCTGCCGACATAGCCAAAGACCGCATCGCCGGGCTTGAATTTCGTCACCTGCGTGCCCACTTCCGCCACCACCCCCGAAAACTCGCTGCCCAGCACCTGGGCGCGCGGCCGGTTCCAGCCCATCATCACTCGCGCCGCCAGCCACAGCATCCCGATCATGTTAAACCGGCCGGGGGTGACGGCCTTAAAATTGCGCGCCATCAAGTCCCCAAAGTTGACACTGGTGGCGCGCACGCGCACCAGGATTTCATTTTCTTTGACAGCCGGCTTCTCGATCTCCGCCGTGTGCAGCACGTCGGGCGTGCCGTAATCGGTATACACAACTGCTTTCATTCTTGCTCCTTTTGACTCCATATCCATTTCGTTTTTCGCCGCCTATGCGGCCGCCGCGGCGCGTTTTTCCCACCCCGCAGCGTTCACGCCCTTGATCAGCAGCCACAGAGTCAGCGCCACTTCCGCCAAAAAACTGACTGCAAAAAAGCCGTAGCTCATGCTCAGGGCGTAATTTGGCACCAGGAAAGATTGCAGGAACCACCCCATCACCGCGAAGCAATCCGCCATCAAGAGGATGCCCAGCGCACGGGGCAGATAGCCGGATTTATAGATGAGGTACCCCAGCGGCAGAGTCCATGCGGCGTAAAACAACTGCGCGCTGCCGAAGAGCATGTCGCGCAGCTTGATCCAATACATAGCCAGCCCGGTGAGCTGCCCGGCCGAGAAATCTGCCAAATAAGCCGCCTGATGCACGAAGGGGAACGCCGCGAACAGGCATACCGCGCTGACCGTCACCACCGCGCCGCCCACCAGGTTCAAAACCAGAAATGACAGGCTGAGGTGCTTGCCCACCGGCCGCAGCAGCGCGTAGAGCGCCAGCGCGGTCAGGATGAAGAGCAGGGAAGAAACCAGCTCCAGCACCACCCCCAGGCGGAACTGGGGTTCCTGTGCCAGGATATTCGCTGCTGTCTGTGCCGCGTCGCTGGGGACGATGATGGCGCTGCGGCCCAAGGCATTGGCAAGCACCGTGACCAGGATGTAGACCAGGTACAGTCCCCCGGCCAGGCGGGCGTTTTTTTGCATCGCTTTCATTTCAATCTCCTTCACAAAACAGAAAATTCGGTTGGCGGGCCGCGCAAGGGCTGGTCTGCCCTGCGGTCCGTCTTTCCACCGGTCTCGGCCGGCAGAGTGAAAACACATCCGCGTATAGGAACATCCGCGCCGCAAGTTTGCAGCGGATCTGCGCCTTGGTTACAGGCTTGCCTATTCGATTGTCGCGTTACGGATAAAGAGGAATTCTAACCTGTATTTTTGTTTTACTAGTTAGTATCATACGCCGCATTTTCTAACTTGTCAAGGGCTGAATATTGGTTATAATTAGATTCACCATGGCCGATATCTACGACTTCATCCCCCGCGAGCTGATGATCCTCGATTTTGCCAACAGCAAGATCACCCGGGCGGCAGCGCCCCATGACCTCTTCACCGAGTATCCCTATGTGGTTCACTGGCTGCGCCACCTGGACGTGCTGAATGACGAGCAGGCCAGCAGCCTGCTGATGGCCGCCGAAGAGCATCCAGACCTGGCGCAAGCCGCGCTGGAACAGATCAATGATCTGCGCGATGCCTGCTTTGGCCTGTTCACCGCCGCGGCGCGCAAAAAGCCGCTGGGCGCGGAGCACCTGGCGGTGCTGAACCGCCACCTGCGCGAGGCCCTGGGGCAGCGCCGGCTGGCCGCCGCCGAACCCGAAGGCGCGCGTTGGGAATGGGAGCTGCCCCTCGCTTCGTTGGACTGGATGCGCTACCCGCTGGCCCTGGCCGCCGCGGAATTGCTGACCTCAGATCAGGCCGGGCGCATCCGCGAATGCGACGGCTGTTACTGGCTGTTCCTGGATACCAGCCGCAACGGCAAGCGCCGCTGGTGCAATATGAAGATCTGCGGCAACCGCGAAAAGGCCCGCCGTCACTACGAGCGCACCCGTAAAAAGCCAGCCGCTGAGCAGTAGGGGTGAGGCAATCTGCGAGCCAGGTAGGGGCACGCCCTCGTACTGATGGGACGCGCCCTCAATTTGCGAGGGTGTATCCGCACATCGTTAAGTAGAGCATTTGGCGTTTTTCGATGATATGAGCCCCGACCTTGACGCCCGCCGTGAAGCGTTTTAGGCCTTGGGGCAAACTGGCCAGAACTGACTACTTGACTTTACAAAGTAGGAAATATATTTTTAAGATCAGGATGCTGCCTATCAAAATCCGAACAACAAACCGGTGGGCAGCCCTTTGCAAAACAAGGTGATCCATGAAAATCAACAACATTCTTATGGTTTTGCTTGTTGCGTTGATCGCGGCGTCTTGTGCGCCCGCCATGACCGCTGCGTCACCCTCCAGCGCACCCATCCCCACGCTCACTTTTTCGCCTGTTCCACCAACCCCAGGTTCCACCCCCATACCCCCGATCAAGCCGTCATTCGCAATGGATATTGGCGAATTGAGCATACTCGAATTTGAACTCAAAGAACCTCCTGATTCCGAGTCTCGCTCTTTTCAGCCCGTCAACGGGACAGAAGCGGCAATCCTGGCGGAATATTGGGTGGAACAAGATCATTTCACCCAAATGTCTCACACCGCAGATTACATGTCTTTGGGAGACGGCACGCAATTCTTCACAAGCACCTGGGATGGAAAAGAAATCAGGGCAGAGGAAAATTTCCGAGACGCTGGAAGTGTGGATACCCGCACAATCCTGGTTACAGCAGACAATCGTGAGCTTTTGAGGCTAAAAATTGAACATGCGGTTATGCCCTCATCTTCTTTGCGAGGGTTATGGGTTTTTGACACAGAGTGGTTCATTGAAACTGTGGCAAATGAGAGCCAACAAAATCCATTCGGTGTAGGTGAAGTATTTCAGACAGGGCAATCCCTGAATGCACTGCATGGCTATGATGAAACCTTTAGCTTTCAATCATTAGCAGGCAAGCCTTTTTACTTTTTCAAGAAGAACCATAAAATTGGAATCATCTACGATGGTCAATCTTTGCCGGTTGAATATGATCATATCCCTCACTATGGATGCTGCAGTGCAGGCGGCATCAATCCCATTCAGTCAGAAAATATGGTTTCATTTTTTGCCAGGCATGGCAGAAAGTGGTACTACATTGAAATAGGCATTTTCAAACCATAAAGCAGCGCGCTTTCGGCTTCCTCAAGCACACCCCATAGCCAGGCACTGCCGGCGCGTCAGAGGCGGCCCTGACTTGTATCTTTGGTTTTGGGGGGAATTGACCGGTGTTGGATGCTTGACTTTCTTAAGCGGGGGATATATTTTTTAAGATCAGCAGCCTGCTGATGGTTTAAGATAACCAGGCATGATTGCAGGATCATTTTTTTTGCTGGCTAGCCTGGAAAACAAGGTATATCGGACGTCTGGATGGTTAATGATCAGGCTGCAAAAATTGTGCACACACAATAGATCAGAAAGATGGAGTGATGCCATAATGACCCAATTTACCTTGCCAGCCATTCCAGTTGGACTGGAATGGAAGAATTTGCCATTAGATTGGAAAATAGAACCGGATGGCTGCCTATCCATCTTGGCGGGGGCGAAGACCGACTGGTTTATCGATCCAGGCGGAAGCAGCGTTCAGGCGAATGCGCCGACGGCATTATTCCATCCGCCGGATGAGAGCTTTATTTTAAGCACTCGGGTGATGGTTGACTTCGCATCAACGTTTGATGCTGGCGTTCTGCACCTTTATGAAAGCGATAGCCGGTGGGCCAAGCTCTGCTTTGAATATTCACCTCAAAGACGGCCCATGATCGTTTCCGTGGTAACTCGGGATTTTTCGGATGACTGCAATTCGGTGGAAATCACAGGCCAGGAAGTTTATCTTCGCCTGACGGTAACATCACAGACAATCGCTTTTCATTACTCACTCGATGCGGCTTACTGGAATTTGGTTCGCTATTTCACGTTAGGGAAGATGGAACGCCTGCAAGTTGGTTTTTCGTCCCAATCGCCGACGGGGCAGCAATGCAGGGCCCGGTTTTCAGAGATCCAATATCGCGCTGGTGTGCTGAAAGACTATCGGAGCGGCGAGTAGATTGCGCAGCATAGGAAGCGTGTACTCGGCTGCGGCAGCTTAACAACTGCCTGCAGAAAGATACGGGGTGGGCTTTGATATCCCTTTCAGTCGCATAGGTCGCGTTTAACTTCATCCAATGCGTCTTTGGGTTCCCCCCTTAAAAACCACAGAGCCTGCGTCCCCCCAACGCAGGCCCCGTGCATGTTTCCCTCCAATCGCCCCGTCAGGCAGCCGCTGACGGGTTGGATTGCATCACCGTCTCTTCGTACGGCTGCAGCATCACCCAGCCCTGCCCCTCAAACTTGAGCTGGATCGATTCACCGCTGCCCCGCCCCAAAAAGGTCTTAAAAGACAGATCCGTGTGAATATCCGGGTTCAAATTGCCCGACCAGGCCACCGTGGCGTTGGGATCCGTGAACACCGGCTGCCCCGGCAGCACTTCCAGCGCCAGCGGGTCAAAATGCGAGGTGATCGCCACCATGCCCGTCCCCGACAGGCGCACATTAAACAGCCCGCCCGCCAGCATGCCCGCCACGCGGCGCATCATGGTGATATCCCACTGCACGCTGTCCTCAAAAGCCAGCAGGTCGTTGCCGTTGACCGTGATCGCGTCGTTGTTGAGCTGCAGCACCTGCACCTTCTTGCCCTTATCCGCCAGGTACACGCGCCCCTGGCCCTCGGCCTTCATCAGCGCCGTGCCCTCACCGGTGACCATTTTCTTGAGCATTTTCTCCAGGCCGTGCTCCATCATGCCCTCGCGGGTGAACTTGACCCGCCCGGTATAGGCCACCATCGCGCCCACCTTGGCCCACACCCGCCCGTTCAAATTAACCTCCAGCAGGTAAGGGTTCTCACACTCAAACAAGGCGTTGGCCGCGTTATTCTGCGCCTTCGAACGGACAAAATCCTGAACCGAAATCGCGCACATAGATCTGGATCCTCCTCTTTCTGAAATCCGGTCTTTTCCCCGGCCTCAAGCCGCTTTTTGCAGGGTGGCGCGGAAGGTCTCGCCGTCAAAGCTGTCTTCCACCAGCGGCAGCCCCTCGTCCAGCGCCCCCGCGCTCATCTCCACCGCCAGGGTTTCACCCATGATGTAGGTGCGGAAGGCGGCAATAGCCGTCTCCAGCCCCGCCGAGGCCTGGAACACCACGCGGATGCGGTCAGCGATATCCAGCTCGGCCGACTTGCGCAGGTCCTGCAGGCGGCGCACCACTTCGCGCGCCAGGCCTTCCTGCACCAGTTCCGGCGTCAGCTCGGTCACCAGGGCCGCCAGGTAGGCCCCTTCGGAGGCCACCGCAAAACCGCTGCGGGCGTTGGCGCGCACTTCCACTTCCTCCGGCAGAATTTCCAGGGTGTCCCCATCCACTGAAACCACCACAGGCTGCCCCGCCAGCAGGGCCTTGGCCGCTGCCTCGGCGGGCAAGGCCAGCACAGCCTTGCGGATGGCGGGGAAGCGGCTGCCGTACTTTTGGCCCAACTGCTTGGGCAGCGGGTTCAAGGCGTAATCCACCGCCTCACCGGCCGCGTCCAGGGCGCGCACCTGCTTCACGTTCAGTTCGTCCGCCAGCAGATCCGCGTAGCCGGCCAGCACCCCGCACTCCTCCGCCGACCCCACCGAGAAAGCTGCCTCGGCCAGGGGCTGGCGCACTTTGCGGTTGGCTTTGTTGCGGGCGGCGTGGCCCAGCGAGGCCAGGCGCATCACCAAAGCCATATCGCGGTTGAGTTTCTCATCGATCACCTCCGCGTCAAACACCGGCCACTGCGCCAGATGTACCGAAAGGGGCGCGTTTTCGTCCACCGACCGCACCAGATTCTGGTGCAACTCTTCGGCGATGAAGGGCATGGTGGGG
Organism: Levilinea sp.; assembly: GCA_029975215.1. Lineage (GTDB taxonomy): Bacteria > Chloroflexota > Anaerolineae > Anaerolineales > Anaerolineaceae > Levilinea. Next base: position 58,348 of record JARKPO010000046.1, on the reverse strand, counting down.
GCCAGCAGCTTGCTGAGGGTGGTCAGCGCCTCGTACAGCGTGGCGTAGGCCGCCTGCTTGTCGGCGTCGGCGCCGCTCTTCCAGAAGCGGCGGCGCGAACGGCGCAGATACCAGTTGGAAAGCTGATCCACAAAAGTCTCAATCGGCCGGGTCGCGCCCAGCACGTCGTAGGTCTCCAGCGCCTGGGTCACATCCCGCACCAGGGTGTGCAGGGCCGAGCGCAGCCAGCGGTCCAGCGGGCTGTATACCGGCGCTGCGCCCTCTCCCGGCTTCCACCCGTCCAGATTGGCGTAGGTGACGAAGAAAGAATAGGTGTTCCACAACGTCAGGGTGAAATTGCGCACCACCTCGGCCACCAGTTCCTTGCTGAAACGGCGCTCCTGTCCGGGCGGGCTGGCCGTGTACAGATACCAGCGCATGGCGTCCGCCCCGTTATCCTCCAGCACCTCCCACGGACTGACGATATTGCCGCGCGATTTGGACATCTTGTAGCCGTCCTTGTCCAAAATCAGCCCCAGGCAGATGACGTTTTTATAGCATTCCTGATCAAAGAGCAGGGTGCTGATGGCGTGCAGCGAATAGAACCAGCCGCGAGTTTGATCCACCGCCTCGCAGATGAAATCGGCGGGGAAGTATTTCTTGAACTCCTCCTGATGCTCGTAGGGGTAATGCCACTGCGACACCGGCATGGAGCCCGAATCGAACCACACGTCAATCAATTCCGGAACCCGCTGCATCACGCCGCCGCAGTCGGGGCAGTGCAGCCGCACCTCGTCCACATGCGGGCGGTGCAGATCCAGCCCGGAAAGGTCCTTATGGGCCAGTTCCGAAAGCTCTTTCACCGAGCCCACGCAGGTTTGCGTGTGGCAGGTCTCGCATTCCCACACCGGCAGGGGCGTGCCCCAATAGCGGTTGCGGCCCAAAGCCCAGTCCACATTGTTGGCCAGCCAGTTGCCAAAGCGCCCGTTCTTGATGTGCCCCGGATACCAGTTGATGCGCTCGTTCAGTTCCACCAGGCGGTCCTTAAATTGACTGGTGCGGATGTACCAGGTGGGCAAAGCGTAATACAGCAGCGGCGTGGTGCAGCGCCAGCAGAATGGGTAGGTGTGGGTGTAGGTCTCCACGCGGAACAGCAGCCCGCGGGCTTCCAGGTCCTGGGTGATGAAGGGGTCAGCGTCCTTGACGAACTTGCCCGCCCAGGGGCGCACCTCGCTCAGGAAGGTGCCGTCCCCGGCCACCGTCATCAGGATGGGCAGGTCGGCATCCATCGCCACCTGCATGTCGTCCGCACCAAAGGCCGGGGCAATATGCACCAGGCCCGAACCGTCTTCGGTGGTGACGAAATCGCCGTTAATCACAAAATGCGCCGGTTTCTCGGTGGGCATAAAGGTGAACAGCGGCTGGTAACGCTTGCCCTTCAGCTGCTTACCCTTCATGCGCTCCACCACCGTCACCGGCTCTTCGCCAAACACCTTAGCCAACAACGCCTCCGCCAGGATCAGGCGCTCCGTGCCGCCTTCGGCCAGGGCGCGTTCCACCACCACATATTCCACATCCGCCCCCGCCGCCACAGCCACGTTGGCCGGCAGCGTCCAGGGGGTGGTGGTCCACACCAGCAGGGACGTGCCCGGCTGATCCACCAGCGGCATGCGCACAAAGATGGAGGGGTCGCCGGTTTCGCGGTAGCCCAAAGCCACCTCGTGATCCGAAAGCGGCGTGCCGCAGCGCGGACAGTATGGAACCACTTTAAAGCCCTGATACAGCAAGCCTTTATCCCAGAAATTCTTCAGAATCCACCAGGTCGATTCGATGTACTCATTCTTATAGGTGACGTAGGCGGTTTCCAGGTCCACCCAATAGCCGATGCGGTCGGTCAGGCGTTCCCATTCCTGAATGTAGGTGAAAGCCGACTCGCGGCACAGCTGGTTAAATTGGGCGATACCGTAATTTTCGATCTGCTGTTTGTTGGTGAAGCCCAGCTTCTTCTCCACCTCAATTTCCACCGGCAGGCCGTGAGTATCCCAGCCCCCGCGCCGCGACACATGGTAGCCGCGCATGGTCTTGTAGCGCGGGAAGATGTCTTTAAAGGCGCGCGCCAACACGTGGTGCACGCCCGGCTTGCCGTTGGCGGTGGGCGGCCCCTCGAAGAACACGTATTCAGGCCCGCCCTGGCGTTCGCGCATGGAACGGTGGAAGATATCCTCCTGGGTCCAAAAATTCAGCACCCCTTCTTCCATCTGAGTCACATTTAACTTGGCTGAAACCGGTTTAAACATTGTTCACCTCATCCCAAAAAAGATCGAAAAATCCAGCTTAGCAAGGCACAAAGAACAAAGCCGTGGCAAACACGCCGTTGCAGGTCCACACCCGCCGCCAATCGGAGACCGCCTCCAAAAATTGGCCCCAGCCCGCGTTTTCCGGCCCCTGCTGGGGACGGCGCGCGTTGGGCGTGCGCACATCGCTGGGCAGATAGATATCCGCGTTATCCACCACCAAAAGCCCCCCCGGGCGCATCTTGGGCAGCACCGCGTTGGCGCATTCGTCCCGCAGCCTCCCGTCCACCAGCACAAAATCCAGGCTGGCGGGGGCAAAGCACTCCACCGTGCGCACGTAATCCGGCGCGGCGTGGGGATCGCTGCGCGCCTCCAGGGGTATATGCACATAGTCCACATTGCTCACCCCGGCCGCGGCCAGCATCTGGCGCACGCGCTCTGACCAGGCCAGATCATGCTCCACGCTGGTCAGGTGCCCCAGATGCCGGGCAAACCACAGAGTGGAACGGCCTGACCCAAATTCCAGGCCGGTATCGGTGGGGCGCAAATAGCCGTCCAAAAAGCGCACCGCCTCCGCCGTCAGCCAGGGGTGGTCAGGGTGGGCGCGCTGATCGAGCTTCTCAGCCAGGCGGCTGAAGATGTAGTGCAGAGTCCAATGACGTATAGAGCGCAAACCTGCCAAACCAACCTCCAAACCCACAGGGTTAAAATAAAAAAACTTCCATCCCACACAGGGACGGAAGATAATCCGCGGTACCACCCTGATTCTGGCAGGCGGGCTGCCAGCACCTTTGCCCGGTGCGCGCGCCAAAAGGCGGTGAACACCAGCGCCGCAGCTAACGGGGGGCGAGCCCGGCTTCCCTATTGACCCGGCCAAGGGGGTTCAGGTCGCAGCTCCGGAAGGATTTTCAGCCCCGCGCGCCGCCCCGGCTTACACCTGTTCCGGGTTCGCTGTCAGCCTGCTTTGGGCTTACTCGTTTCCATCATCGCTTTTTAACACGAAACTGCCTCGATACTACCATATTTTGCCAGAGGGGTCAATCACCCAGTTGGCCAGGCTTTCACCTCAGGCCCAGTCCAGGCCAGGTATGGTACAATCAGCCCAAGTTCACCTGTGGAGCCGCTATTTTGAAAATCGCCGCAATCGCTACCTCCCTTGTCCCCTCCAGCACCGCCAACAGCATCCAGGTGATGAAAGCCTGTCAGGCGCTGGCTCAGGCCGGGCATGAGGTGTGCCTGTGGGTTCCAGGGCACGCTGCCGCCCCCTGGGAAGCCCTTGCGGAGCGTTACGGGCTGGAAACGCGCTTTGAGGTGCGCTGGATCCCCGCCCCCCTGGTCTTCCGCCGTTACGATTTCACCCTGCGCGCCCTACTGCAGGCCCGCGCCTGGGGAGCCCAAGCCCTGTACACCTGGGCCTTGCAGGCCGCCCTGCCCGGGTTGTGGCTGGGCTGGCCCACGTTGGTGGAGCTGCACGGCCCGCCCACCGGCAAGCTGGGGCCGCGCCTCTTCCGCGGGTTTATGCGCAGCCGCAGGCCCAAGCGTCTGCTGCTCATCACCCAGGCTCTGCGCCAGGAGCTGGAAGCCGCCTACGGCCTGCCGCTGCACAGCAGCGAAGTGCAGATTGCCCCCAACGCCACCGACCGCGCCCAGTACGCCCAGCTGCCGGATGCTCCTACCGCCCGCGCCCAATTGGGGCTGCCCCAGGGCCTCACCGTGGGCTACACCGGCCATTTTTACGCCGGGCGCGGCATGAACCTGCTCTTCGAGCTGGCGCGGCGCTTTCCGCAGGTGAACTTTTTGTGGGTGGGCGGCAACCCGCGGGATGTGGACGCCTGGCGCGAGCGCCTCAGCGCCGCCCAACTGAGCCATGTGACCCTCACCGGCTTCGTCCCTCAGCGCGCCCTGCCCCTCTACCAGGCCGCAGCCGATATCCTCCTCATGCCCTACGAGCGCAAAATCGCGGGCAGCAGCGGCGGCGATTCCGCCAGCATCTGCTCTCCCATGAAAATGTTCGATTATCTCGCCGCCGGACGCGCCATCCTCACCAGCGACCTGCCCGTGCTGCACGAAGTCCTCAACCCGCGTAATGCCGTGTTCTGCCCGCCCGAAGATGTGGACGGCTGGGCTGCGGCCCTGGGCGCGCTGATCGAAGACCCCGAGCGCATCGCCGCCCTCAGCCGGCAGGCCCGCGCCGATTCTGAACCGTATACCTGGCTGGCGCGCGCCCAGCGCGCCCTGGCTGGTTTGCCCCTGGAGGGAAAATGAAGTCTTTTTTCACCCGCGCCTTGCGCCGCACTCGCCGTACCTGGAAAATCTTCTGGCGCAAGCTGCAAGCCCGCCGCCTGGGGCTGCGTTTTTCGCCCCCCAATTACATCTACTTCCCGCGCTTTTCGGAACAGAGCGTGATCATTGACGCGGGCTGCGGCTACGAAGCCGAATTTTCCCGCCACCTGATCAACATCTTTGGGGTGCGCGCCTTCGGCATTGACCCCACCCTCAAGCACCGCCCGTCCCTGCACACCCTGGAACAGCAGACCAACGGCCGCTTCACCCACCTGCCCCTGGCCGTCACCTCCGCCGCCGGAACGATCACTTTCTACGAAAGTGAGCATTTCGAAAGCGGCTCCATTCACACCGACCACACCAACGTGCGCCGCGATTCCACCCTGCAATATGATGTGGAAACCCTGCCCATCTCGGCCCTGGCCGGACGGGTGGGCGCAGAGCGGGTGGACTACCTGAAGCTGGACCTGGAAGGGGCCGAATTTGAGGTCATCGCCCAGTTGGATACGCGCGATCTGGCTCCCTTTGACCAAATTTTCATCGAATTTCACCACCACGCCGTGCCGCATTACAGCATCGAAGACACGCGCCGCGCCGTGGAAAAAATTCGTGCCGCCGGGTACCGCGTCTTCTCGCTGGACGATCACAACTACCTCTTCTACCGTTAGCCCATGTCCGAACGCATCACCCGCCGAGCCTTCATCCAGCGCAGCCTGACGGCCCTGGCGGGTCTGGCTTTGCTGCCCGCCAGCCGCTGGCTGGAAGGCCTGGAGGGTCAAGATCTCATCCGCGTAGCCGGGGATTGGGTCACCGTGTACGACCAGCCCTCCTACCAGGGCCGCGCTGTGGCCACCCGCCGCCGCGACGAGCTCCTGCACGTCTATCACACCGTTCAGACGGAAAGCGGCCGCAACCGTCTGTGGTATCGCGTGTGGGGCGGCTATGTGCATTCCGCCCGCACCCAGCGCGTGCAGACCCTCCTGCGGCCCTGCCTCACCTCCATCCCCGCCAGCGGCCAGCTGGTGGAAACCAGCACGCCCTACACCCGCGCCTACCAGCGCACCCGCGGCGGCGAATGGTTCCCCATCAACCGCCTGTATTACGGCAGCACCCACTGGGCGGTCGCTGTGGAAGAAGGCCCGGACGGCAGTCCCTGGTATCAGTTAAAAGACATCTACGAGCGCGTCTATTGGGCCGCCGCGGCGCACCTGCGGCCTGTGCCCGCCCACGAACTGACCCCCATCGCCCCCCAGGTGGCTTCCAAAGATAAATACATCCTCATCTCCATCGGCCAGCAGACTCTGACCGCCTACCAGGAGGGGCAAGTTGTCTTTAAGACCGACATCTCTTCCGGCATGCCGCAAAAAGAACCCCCGCCCCCCGGTGAAATCCCCACCGACACCCTCATCGGCGACTTCCATATCACCGTAAAGACCCCCACGCGTCCGATGGGGGATAAGAAGCTCAGCGATGAACTCCTTTCCGGGGCGCTGCTGGGGGTCCCCTGGGTGTCCTTCTTTCACGAATCCGGCCTCAGCCTGCACGGCTGCTATTGGCACGACAACTTCGGTGTGCGCATGAGCCACGGCTGCATCAACCTGCGCAACGCCGACGCCCTGTGGATTTACCGCTGGACGATCCCCTGGGCGCCGCCGGAGCAGATGCAGGCTTCGCAGTGGGGCACGCGCGTGTCCGTCCGCGAAGCCTGATCGGATTGTTCCCGCGTTACGAAATCACATCATAAAACAGCGGCAGCGGCTCGCAGGGCGCATCGCTGAGGGTAAAGGCCCCCGCCAGGCGCTGCAGGGCGGCCTGCAGTCGTTCGGGGCTGTTGGCATGCACCGTCACCAATTCCTGCCCGGCCTCCACACGGTCGCCCACCTTGGCGTGCAGCACCATGCCCACACCGTAGTCAATCGCATCGGTTTTCTTGGCCCGCCCCGCGCCCAAATCCACCGCTGTCTCGCCCACCTCGCGCGCGTTCAAAGCAGCCAGCCAGCCGCCGCGCTCGGCACGCAGGGGTTGACGCAGGGTTGCCGCGGGCAGCTTTTCGGGGTGGTCAATGTAAGAAACATCACCGCCCTGAGCCTCCACCAATTGGCGGAACTTTTCCCAGCCGCGGCCCGAAACCAGGGCGTCCTCGGCCATGCGGCGCGCGCTGACTAAATCGGGGGCTTTTTCGCCCAGCACCAGCATATGGCTGGCGACTACCAGGCAATGTTCCCGAAAATCTGCCGGGCCCTCGTCATGCAGCCCAGCGATGGCCTCCCGCAATTCCAATGCGTTGCCCACCGCATCACCCAGGGGCTGGTTCATGTCCGAAATCAGCGCCACCACCTTGCGCCCGCTCAGGCGACCAATGGCAGCCATCAGGCGCGCCAGATGGCGGGCGTCTTCCAGGGTTTCCATGAAGGCACCCTTACCGGTCTTCACGTCCAGCACAATCGCCTGGGCGCCCGCGGCAATTTTTTTGCTCATCACCGACGAGGCAATCAAAGGGATCGAGGGCACCGTGCCGGTCACATCCCGCAGGGCATAGAGCTTGCCGTCCGCGGGGGCCAGATCGCCGCTTTGGCCGGTGAGCACAATGCCGATGCGGGCCAACTGCGCCATAAACTCCTCGCGGGAAAGGTTCACGCGGTAGCCAGGGATCGATTCCAGCTTGTCCAGCGTCCCGCCGCTGAACCCCAACCCGCGCCCCGACATCTTGCCCACCGCCAGCCCGCAGGCCGCCACCAAGGGGGCCACCGTCATGGTGACTTTATCCCCCACCCCGCCGGTGGAATGTTTATCCACCGCAATCGGCACTACCTGGCTGAGATCCAGCACCTCACCCGAAGCGGCCATCGCCAGGGTCAGGTCGGTTACCTCGCGGTCGCTCATACCGTTTAACAACACCGCCATCGCCCAGGCCGAAGCCTGGTAATCTGGAATATCGCCGCGCGTGAAGCCTTCGACAAAATAGCGAATTTCCTCTGTGCTCAATTCTCCGTGATCGCGTTTTTTGATGATGATATCCACCGCACGCATAGTTAGCTCCCTTTCTCGCCCCGCGCGTTTCGTCCGCGTCGGGGAAATCTACCTTGATTTGATTATACTGAATAATCAACACAGCGCTGCCGCAGCCGGAAGGCTGGGGCAGCGCTGCATTCGTTTGTCCCTCTGCAGCCCGCAGACAGGCTGTCAGGCGGCAACCTTATTTCTTGGGGACGATGGTCACCTTGCGGTTGGGCTCATCGCCCACGCTCTCGGTGCTCACATTTTCATGCTCGCGCAGCTCCAGGTGAATGACACGCCGCTCGTTGGCGGGCATAGGTTCCAGCACCTGACGGCGGCCGGTGTGCAAAGCCTGCTCGGCCATGCGGCGGGCCAGCTGGCGCAACTGGCGCTCACGGCGCTGGCGGTAGCCCTGCACATCAATCATCAACGGCACCCAGCGCCCGGCCTCACGGCCCACGATCAAATTGGCAATGTACTGCAGGGCATTGAGGGTTTCCGAGCGGCGGCCAATCAGGATGCTCAAATCGTTGCCCTGAATCTCCACCATCACGGTCGGCTGATCACCGCCCTCTTCCGGCCGCACATAATCGGCCGTCACCCGCGCGCGCACCTTCATGCGTTCCAGCAGGTCAGAGACTACCTGGGTGGCGATGCGCAGGGTCTCTTCATCGCCCGCTGGTTCAGTACGCGCGGGCGCGACCACAGGCGCGGCTGCCGCTGGGGCTTGCTCTTTCTTTGGCGCAGGGTTTTCGGCCAGAGGGGCAGCTGGACTGCTGCTTTGGCCCTCTCCCGCCCAGCGAATGCTCAGGCGCACCCGCGCCTGGCGGCCGCCCAGCCCAAACAGGCCGCGGCTGCCCGCATCCAACACTTCCACATCCACCATCTCGCGCGGCAGGCCCAACTGGCCCAGACCGTTGGCGATGGCCTCATCAACTGTAGGGGCAATCACTTCTAGCGTCGTTTTTTCTTCACTCATGTCCGCCTCGATTGAAAGCAAGCCGTCTTATTTTTTCCCTTTGGCCGCCGGGGTGTCCGCTGCGGGCTTGCGGGTTGGCAGCAAATTGCGCCAGTTCACCTTACCCAGGATGGCGTATTGGGCAATACCGATGATGTTGGATACCAGGAAATACAGCGACAGGCCCGAAGCCAGCGTCAGCGCCAGGTAACCCATCAAGAACGGCATGTACAGGTTCATCATGTTCGACATCATGGCCGTCTGGTCGCCGGGGTTACTGGAAGGGGGCGTCATCAGCTTAGACTGAATGTAGGTGGACGCCGTGACCACAATGGCCAGCACAGGGATGCCGAAAGACAGGAACGGCAGGTTCAGCCGTTCCGGCGAGCCCAAATCCATCCACAAAAAACGGCTGTTCAACGGGATCAGGGATTCCACCTTCAGCAGCCAGGGGTACACATGCCCGGTCAGCTTCAACAGCTCCACCGGCGTGGATGCCAGCGCCTGAATCACGGCCTGGTACAGACCGATGATAATGGGAAACTGGATGAGGGTCGGCAGGCAGGAGGATAGGGGGTTAATCCCCAGTTCTTGATACAGCTTCATCTGCTCCTGCGAAAGTTTTTCCTTATCGGCCTTGTACTTGGTCTGGATCTCAATCCAGCGCTTATCCTTCTGTAAGTCCTGCATCTTCTGCGTGCCCTTCAGCTGGCTCACCGTCAGCGGGTGGGTCAACAGGCGGATCAGAATGGTGAAAAGGATGATCGCCACCCCGAAATTGCCCACCAACTGATAGATGTAGAGCAGGACGTTAATGAAAATTCCAACAAACGCATCCCACATGGTTCAACCTACCTTATTTTTTGGGGAACTGGAACTGCCAGGTTTGATTCCCCTGGAAGTCGAACGCCACCAGGAGGTTGTCGCCTTCCAGAGCGGCGACGACGATATGTTTCTCACCGACCGCGGGGCTGCTATACAGTTTACCATTAACTGTGCGCGTCCACACAATCGAGCCGTCCAGGGTCAAAAATACCACATCGCCCTTTTCGTTGACCACCACCAGGTTTTCTGGGGTCTGGCCAGCCGCGGCGATCACGGGTGCGCCGGTATCCAGCGACCACACAGCCTGGCCGTTGTTCGCATCAATGGCGTAGAACTTGCCGGTCAGGTCGCCCACAAAGACCTTGCCGTCCTTCACCACGGGGCGCGCCCAAATGGCGCCTTGCGTGGCAAAGCGCCACAGTTCCTGCCCATTCTCGGCGCGCAGGGCGATGACCTCTTTGGCCATGGTGGAGACGTACAGCACCCCATCCGCATCCAGCGTCAGCCCGTACACCACCGAACCGCCCAGGTCCTTCGTCCAACGCGGTTCGCCGCCCGCCAGGGGCAGCGCATAGAGCTGGCGGTCCATGCCCGCCAGGTACACATTCTTCTCATCCGCTTCCGGCTGGGCCCAAACACCCTGCTGGGCTTCGAATTTCCAGCGCAGTTTGCCCTGGCGGTCCAACACATACAGATGGTGGTCAGCGTTGGCGGCCAGGATGGCGTCGGGGAGGATTTTCACCGGCGCAATATAACGGCCGGACGCCTCTTCAAAGGTCCACTGTGCGGTGCCGGTGTTGGCGTCCAGGCTGTGCAGTTTGTTGGCATAGTCGCCCACCAAAAGCTGCGTGCCGTCCAATTGCGGCGCGGCGTAATAGGTGGTGCGCGCATCCACTTTTTCAGGGTACCGCCAGGTCAAATTGCCGGTAGTCAGGCTCACAGCCCCAATCTCGGAGCCGTAAGCCACATACGCCACATCGCCCGCAACCGTGACACCCGGCCAGGAGCTGGCCGCCAGGCCCCCACTGCAGGCGCTGAGCAGCAGAGAAGCAGCCAAAAGGACAAAGGTAATGGAAAGGATTCTTTTGGATTTCATGGACAACAACCGTTGGTCTCCAAAATCATATATCTGCGCCCGCCCAGCTAAGGCACAGGGTCAAAGCCGCCCGGGTTAAACGGATTGCAGCGCAGCACGCGCCAAACTGCCAGGATTGAACCGCGAACGGCCCCATACTTATAAATGGCCTGATAGCCGTAATGGGAACAGGACGGGTAAAAGCGGCAGGTATCCGGGGGCAAGGCGGGGGAAATCACCGCCTGATAAGCGCGGATCAAAGCCAGCAGCGGGTAGCGCGTCAGGTTCTTGAGGTTAAACGGCAAATCCCGCAAGCGCGGCTCTGGGGCAAACTCGGGGATCACGACACCCTGTTCAGGTTCCATTTTCGGTTGGTTCGCTCAGCAAGCCCGCCCTTCGCAGCAGCTGATGCAGGGCTGCCTGTAATGCCGCGTATGGGGCTTCAACCAAAGGACGGCGAGCAATCAGAACCAGATTCCAACCCACCGGGATGTAGGGCAAAAAACTGTCCATACATGCCCGAATTCGGCGTTTTGCGCGGTTTCGCTGTACGGCGTTCCCGACCGAATGGCTGGCCGCAATCCCAATCCGCAGTTCTGCCTGCGGATTGGGATCAGCGATCAACACAACAAGGGCATGGGCATACGATTTTCCTGAACGCCGCACCCGCAAGAAATCGGAAGATCGGGACAGGCGAAAGTTTCTGTTCACAGCGGATCCTGCTGGCTAACTCCGCATAGAGTCCGCGAGGCACGCCTGCTGAGGCCTAACCCAGGCTGGTGATTTACCAGCGAACCTTCTTAACGTGATTATTCATGACAACCGTCAGTTTGTGGCGGCCCTTCATGCGGCGGCGCTTCAAAACCTCACGGCCGTCGGCAGTCGACATGCGTTCGCGGAAACCGTGCACGCGCATGCGGCGGCGGATCTTGGGTTGATAAGTACGTTTGACCATTCTAATCCTTTCGCTGCTTTCTCAGCATCAACGTAAAATTCGCAAGCTCAAATTATACCCGAACCTCCCCCACAGGTCAAACACCCCACGGGATATTTTGCGGAGAGTTTGGGGCGGCAAACAAAGAGAGCGTCCCAGCGCCGCAAACGCTCTCCCCATTTCTTCTTAAAAAGGTCTGCAGCGTTCAGGATTTGCCCGCCGGAGACAACCAATCGGCCAGCAGGCGCGCGCCTTGCGGGTCGGCTACCGCCAGCACCTCATCCCCCACCTCAAAGGTGGTCACGCCACGCGGCATCACCATTTCGCCGTGGCGGATGATGGCCGCGATCACACAGTGGGATAAGTCCATGTTGCGCAGCTCCACCCCAAGCACCTTCGCTCCCGGGGGAACCTTCTCTTCCACCAGCGAAAAGTTGCCCCGCCGCAATTTGAGCAGGGTCATCATATCGCCCATAGACATCTCTTCTTCAATCAGCCGTGCCAAAATCTCAGATTGGTTCACGGCTACATCCACATGAAACTGCTCTGTGAACAGCCAGGAGTCTCGCGGGTTGTTTACGCGCGCAATCGTGCGCCGAACGCCGTAGCGTTTACGGGCGATGTAGCATAACACCAGGTTGATCTCATCGTTGGTGGTCACCGCCGCCACCACATCAGCATTTTGAATCCCGGCGTCTTCCAAAATCTGCGGGGATATCAGGTTGCCTTCCACGATCATTTCCGTGGGCAGCTCGCGGTGAATACGAGAGAGCACTTCTTTGCGGTCCTCAACAATCGTCACATCATGGTTCTGGCTGAGTAGGAAACGGGCCAACTGCGCCCCGGTTCGGCCGCCTCCGGCGATGAGTACTTTCATGGCCTAACCCTCCTTCCGAAAACCGCAGATTTTATCGCGCAGCATCGTGATACCCTCAAAGGTGGCGCTGACATGCAGCACATCCCCTGCTTCCAGCGCAAAATCCGCTTGGGGCAGCTGGGCGCGGCCCGCTCGCGAAATGGAGACAGCCACGCTGTTGGCCGTCGTCATCAGATCGCCCAGCCGCTTGCCTTCGCAGGCCGCCGGGATGGCGATTTCATAAATTTCCACCTCGCCGTTGCCCGCCGAGAACACACTGCGCATATCCTCATGATAGAGCAGTTCTTCAATGCGCTGCGCCCCCCATGAAGCCGCCCCCACCACCTGCACACCAAATTCTTCAAACAGGGTGCGACTGGAAGGGTCGTAATTGCGCGCAATCACCCGCGGGATGTGGTAGGTCTCCTGGGCGATGTAGCAAATAACCATATTGAGCGCATCGTTATTGGTCACACAGGCCAACGCATCCGCGTCTTCGATGCCAGCGCGGTTGAGCACATCCAGGTTGAGCGCATCTCCCTGTAAGGGGCGGCCTTTAAAATCATCGGGAAGGTTCTTAAAGGAATCCTCCGCCAAATCAATCACCACCACCTCGTGGCCGTTCTTAAACAGACGGTGTGCCAGCTCAGTGCCCAACCGTCCGCAGCCCACAATAATCGCTTTCATTCTTTTTTCTCCTCCGAAGCCAGGTCGCCTACTTGATAGGGAACTTCGGTAATCACCAAACCTTCGCGGTTAATCAGCACCCGGCGCAGGGTATCGGCCGTGCGGGCATGCAGCCCGTTGCTCATCCAATGGCGGGCAATAAACTGGGGCACGATGACCGTCACCACCTCATTGGAGCGCCGCCGCTGGTCTAAATCTTCAATATACTCAATCAGCGGTTCCACAAACGTGCGGTAAGGCGAATCGAGAATCACCAGCCGCACACCGTCGCCCCAGGTTTCCCATTTCCGCTGCAATTTTGCCGTCTCATCGGGGTCAATGGAAACGTGAACAGCGGTGATGTCATCCGTCAGCGTGCGCGCATAGCGCAGGGCTGCCAGCGAACCGCGGTGCACCCCACCGATGAGCAGAATCACGCGGTGGCGCTGAATGGGGCCGGGCGCACCAAAATGCTCCAGCGAAAGCTTCTCCGCCAGACGGCGGTAGTGTTTGTGAATGGATAAGAAGCCAAAGACCAACAGAGGGGTCAGGATGATGACAATCCAGGCGCCGTCGGCAAATTTCGTCACCGCGAACACGATCATGACGATAAAGGTGGTCAGGGCCCCCAGCCCGTTGGAAATCATCTTAAACTGCCATGCGCGGTCCTCGCGCAAAACAGAGCCGCGTTCCACAATCTCCTGCCCCGGCTTCAACTGGCCGCATTTCCACCAACGCAGGGCCATGCCCGCCTGGGCCAGGGTGAAAGACAAAAATACGCCGATGGCGTACAGCGGAATCAAGTTGGTCACGCTGGCCTGGAAAACCACAATCAGCAGGCTGGCGATCACCGCCAGGGCCACAATCCCGCGCGAATACACCAGGCGGCTGCCGCGGTAGGTCAGCTGGCGCGGCAAATAACTGTCTTCGGCCACCAGCGCGCTCAGACGCGGAAAACCTGCAAAAGCCGTGTTGGCTGCCATCACCAAAATCACCGTGGTGGCCACAATCGTCCCCAGGTACAAAATCCCGCGCCCGCCAAAGGCAGTGCGAGCCATTTGTGAGATGATCGTCTCGGTTTCCGAAGGCACTGCCTGTATCTGTACCGCCAGGAAAGTGATGGCCATCAACAAGCTTGCCAAAATGACCGACATCCAGATCAGGGTGATGCCCGCATTGCGGCTGCGCGGCTCCTTAAAGGCGGTGGTGCCGTTAGAAATGGCCTCCACACCCGTCACCGCTGAGGTGCCGTTGGAGAAGGCCCGCAGAAGTAAGAAGAACGTCACCGGCTGGGCGGCGTGCAGCATCTCCATCTCCGGCGGGTTCTGCACCACCCCCAAGCTGCCCGTCAGGTAGCGGATTAACCCCGTTCCCACCGTGGCCACCATCATCAGCACAAAGAAATAGGTGGGAATGGCGAAAGCCTTGCCCGATTCTCGTACCCCGCGCAGATTGATAAGGGTGACGAATGCCACCGCCAAAACGCCCACCTCGACCCGCCAGGGGAACAATGCTGGGAAGGCGGAGACGATTTGAGCCACACCGGAGGAAATGGAGACGGACACAGTCAAAATGTAATCGGTCAGCAGCGCCGCCCCCGCCACCAAAGCAGCCATATCGCCCAGGTTGTCGCGCGCCACAATGTACGCCCCGCCACCGTTGGGATAAGCGTGAATCACCTGCTCGTACGACAGAGTCAGAATCCCCAACAGGGCCACAATCCCCACCGCGATCGGCAGAGAATAATTCATCGCCCCCATCCCGGCGATGGCCAGGATCACCATCATTTCCTGGGTGGCATAGGCCGTGGAAGACAGCGCATCAGAAGCAAAAACGGCCAGGCCAATGGCCTTGCCGATGGTTTGGTGCGGGGCGTCCGCGGTAGGCAGGGGTCTGCCAATTAACCAGGTGCCAATATTCTTCTGCGGCTTTCTTTCAGGCGTGCGCCTGAGCACGGTTGTGCCGTTCTTCTCTTCGATATTCATAGATTCTCTCAAATTCGCGCCTCATCTGAAGGCAAGCACATTCCATTTTACAAGGCGGAGAATTATATCAAATAATAATCGGGTTGATAAGAGCATACAAGTGGTGTTGGGGAACTGTGAAGAATCTGCAAATTGGCTCTTGGATTGTATCAGGTATTTACAACCTTTGCATTGAAAACCCTGGCAGCGGTGGTTATAATTTTCACAATCCTGGTAAACGCATCGAATCGGAAAGGTGAAGCCGTATGAAGACAGCGCTGGTGATTGGATCGGGTTTGGGTGGTTTGGCCGCAGCCTTACGTCTGCGAAACATGGGACTGAACGTCACCGTCATCGAAAAGCAGGAGCGCGCCGGCGGCCGCAGCAATGTGCTCATGGAAAACGGCTTCCGCATGGATACCGGCCCCACCATCCTGGTGATGAAAGACACCTTTGATGAAACCTACCGCGCCTTGGGGCACGACATCAACCAGCGCCTGCACTTCACCCAGTTAGACCCCAACTACCGCATCTATTTTCACGACGGCGATTCGATTGACCTGTATTCCAACATGGCGCGCCTGGCCGCCGAGGTGGATCGGGTGGAACCCGGCAGTGGCGAACGCCTGTTCCAGTTCCTGGGGGCCAACGCGCGTAAATATGAACTGGCCATGGAGTTCGTCACCCGTAACTACGACCACATCACCGACCTGGCTAACCCCGCGGCGGGATTGCGCCTGCTGGAAACCCAGGCCCACCAGCGCATGTACGCCCAGGTGTCGCGCTACTTCCAATCCGACAAGCTGCGCAAGGCCTTTTCTTTCCATTCCATGTTCCTGGGGCTTTCGCCCTTCGACGCCCTATCCATTTACAGCCTGATCACCTACGCCGATATGGCCCGCGGCATGTTCTACCCCGCGGGCGGCATCTACAGCATCATCGAAGACCTGCTGTCTCTGGCGGCGGAAATGGGTGTGGAAGTGCGCACCCAGACCCCTGCCGCTGAAATCCTCATCCAAGATGGACGCGCCGTGGGCGTGCGCCTGGAGAACGGCGAAACCCTCCGCGCGGATCTGGTGGTCTCCAACGCCGACCTGCCCTACACCTATCAAAAGCTCATCCCTGCCGCCAGCCGCCGTGATTATCCCGACCGCCGTCTGGAGCGCATGGAATATGCCTGCTCCGGCTACCTGCTGTACCTGGGCGTAGACCGCACCTACCCGCAGCTTCAGCACCAGGCTCTCTACTTCAGCGGCGACTACCGCGCTAACCTGGACGCCATCTTCCGCACGCGCACCCTGCCCGGCGATCCCTCCTTCCATCTCAACGTGCCCACCCAAACCGACCCCAGCCTGGCTCCCCCCGGCCACAGCCTCATCTACATGCTGGCCCCCATGCCCAATTTGCAGGGCAGCGTCTCCTGGAACAGCGCCGCGCCCCAGGTGCGCGAAATCCTGCTGTCGCGCCTGGAGCAGATCGTAGATCCCCACATCCGCAGCCACATCGTGTGGGAGCGCGAATACCGCCCGGATGATTTCTCCACGCGCATCAACGCCGTGCACGGCACAGCCTTTGGTTCGCTGGCCCACGGCCTGTTTCAATCGGCCTATTTCCGCCCGCACAACAAAGCCCGCGATATCCAGGGCTTATATTTTGTCGGTCAGGGCACTTACCCCGGCATCGGCATGCCCATGGTGCTGCTTTCTGCGCGCCTGTTGGCCGAGCGCGTGGCCCGCGACTACCATCTTTAATTCAAGGGAGTATTTCGATGTCTCATCAAACCCATCACCCCCGCCGCGTCGCCGTTGTCGGTGCGGGCAACGTCGGCGCCAGCTTTGCCTACGGCCTGCTGCTCAGCGGTCTGGCCAGCGAAATTGTCTTGATTGACGCCAACCACGCCAAAGCCGAAGGCGAGGCCATGGACCTCAACCATGCCGTGCCCCTGGCCCACCCCACGCGCGTCTTCGCTGGCAGCTACGCCGACTGCGCCGGAGCGGCCGTTACGGTCGTCACCGCCGGAAGCGCCCAACGCCCCGGCGAAACCCGCCTGGATTTGGTGCAGCGCAACGCCCAAATCTTTCGGCAGATCATCCCCCAGGTGGTGGCCGCCAACCCCAACGGCCTGCTGCTCATCGCCACCAACCCGGTGGATGTGCTCAGCTACGCCGCATGGAAATTCTCCGGCCTGCCCAGCCAGCGCGTCATCGGCTCCGGCACCATTCTGGATACAGCCCGCTTCCGCTACCTGCTCAGTCAGCGCTTTGACGTGGACCCGCGCAGCGTGCACGCCTTCATCATCGGCGAACACGGCGACAGTGAAGTGCCGGTGTGGTCGCTGGCCAACATCGCCGGAATGCGCCTGCCGGTGTACTGTTCTTCCAATGGGTTTCAATGCGGTCTGGACACGCTGGATGAGATCTTTGCGCAAACCCGCGACGCCGCCTATCACATCATCGAGCGCAAAGGCGCCACCTATTACGCCATCGCCACGGGGTTAGTACGCATCGTGGAAGCCATCCTGCGCGATCAAGGCAGCGTGCTGTCCGTCTCCAGCCTGCAGGACGATACCTACGGCGTGGGTGACGTGTACTTCAGCCTGCCCACCGTTTTGGACGCCGCCGGAGTGAACCACGTCATCCGCCTGGATCTGGCCGAAGATGAAATTGCCGGGCTGCAGCGCTCCGCGCGCATTCTGCGCCAGACCATCGAAAGCCTCCAGCTGTAAATTTTCCCCCTGCCCCGCCGCCGGTCACACGCGGGCGATGTACACCTCCAGGGGCGCCAATCCCAAAGCGTCCAGGCGGTCCAGCGCCGCGGGCCGGCGCGGGCTTTGCGTGCTGAACAGCCCCTCAGCCGCCTCGCCCAGCCCGCTGAGGTTCACACACACCGCCTCCCGCCCCATATTGAAAACGACCAGCAGCCGTTCCCTTTCAACCTGGCGCAAAAAGGCCAACACGTCCGGGCTGCCCGATTCAAGCGGCTGGTAATCGCCCGCGATCAGCGCGGGATGCTCACGCCGGAAGGCCAGCATGCGCCGGTAGAAGTTCAGCAGCGAACCCTCATCTGCCACCTGATCATCCACGTTCACCCCGCGCGCATACTCCGGGTTCACCGGCAGCCAGGGGGTCACATCCGCCGGGCAAAAGCCGCCGTTGGGCGCATGGCTCCAGGCCAACGGGGTGCGCGCCCGGTCGCGCCCATTTTCGGCCGCGTAGCGCAGCGCCTCGGCCGGTGTATGCCCCAGCAGGCTTTGTTCCAACGCGTAATAGCGCAGGCTGAGCGGGTCGCGAAACTGGCTGGGATCCTGGATGAAATAATCCCCCATGCCGATTTCTTCGCCGTTGTAGAGAAAGGGCGTGCCGCGCAGAGTCAGCATCAGCGCCAGGCTCTGGCGAGCCAGGGCCTGCCCGTGCTGACCGTCGTCAAAGTGAGGGTACACCCGCGGCACATCGTGATTGCCCAGGGTGTTGCACGGCCAGGCCGTGGGGGGCAGTTCACCCAGCCGTTGGCGCTGGTTTTCCAGCACCCAGGCGGGGGACAGCCGGTCAGTCTTCATCAGGGGGAAATTAAATACCAGGTGGAGCATATCCTCGCGGCAGTAGCGGATTTCTTCGCTCTCGCCCACCAGCACGCGGTCATCGTACTCATTCACCACGCGGCGCAGTTCGCGCAGCAGGTCTTCCATGCCCGGCTGATCCACCTGCGGCCGGAACAGCTCAACCCAATCTTTCTGCACGGCCAGGCGTTCTTCCGCGGTGCGCGCCAGGCGGCTGCGGCGGTACATCTCGTCCAACGAAAAAGGGCAGGTCGATTCGGGCAGGGCCGGATCTTCAAAAATGGTACCGATAGCGTCCAGCCGAAAACCGTCCACGCCCATGTCCAGCCAAAAACGCACCGCCTGCCACATGGCCGCGCGCACTTCGGGATTGTGCCAGTTTAAATCCGGCTGTTCTTTAAAGAAGAAGTGATAGTAGTATTCACCCGTTTGCGGGTCCAGTTCCCAGGCCGACCCGCCAAAGGTGGAATACCAGCCGTTGGGCGGCTGCCCGCCGCGCCCCTTGCGCCACACGTACCAGTCGCGCTTGGGGTTGTCCAGCGAAGAGCGCGATTCCTGGAACCAGGGGTGCTGGTCGGAGGTGTGGTTAAGCACCAGGTCCAAAATCAGACGCATTCCGCGCGCGTGCACTTCCTTCAGCAAGCGCCGGAAAGTGTCCAAATCGCCGTATTCAGGGGCCACGCCGGTGTAATCCGCCACATCGTAGCCGCAGTCCACCTGGGGTGAGGGGTAATGCGGCGACAACCACAGGGCATCTACCCCCAAAGACTGCAAGTAATCCAACTTTTGGAGAATGCCGTGCAGATCGCCAATGCCGTCGCCGTTGCCGTCCGCGAAACTGCGTGGGTAAATTTGATAAAACACCGCTGTCTGCCACCACTTCAACGAATCCAGCCCCATCTTTCCTCCCATCAACCTCTCTCGCTCAGCCTTCGCGCACCGCCAGAATTTCGCCTTCCAGGGTCTCTCCCTGGGCGCGCAGCAGCCGCACCGTGGAAATTTGATTCCACAGCGGCTGCGGCGCAGCCGCCGACACGCGCACATATTGATCCGTCCAGCCCTGCATGCGCCAACCCTCCGGCCCCAGCGCAGAACACACCTCCCACAGCACTTCCACCGTGCGCCCCACAAAAGACTGAGCATAGGCAACCGCCGATTCGGCCACCGCCGCGCGCATGAGGGCGCTGCGCTGCTTTTTCACCGGCGCAGGCACCTGGGCGGCGTAGCCCGCCGCGGGCGTGCCGGGGCGGGGCGAAAAGGCAAACACATGCCCTCCGGCAAAGGCCATCTCGCGCACAAAGGCCAGCCCTTCGGCAAACTCGGCTTCGGTCTCACCAGGAAAACCCACCAGCAGATCGGTGGTAACGGCCACCTCTGGGATCGCCGCCCGCGCCTGAGCCACCAGGGCGCGGAACTGGTCGGGGGTGGTTTTGCGGGCCATATGCCGCAGCACCGCCGCCGAACCGGCCTGCAAAGGCAAATGCAGATGGCGGCACAGGCGCGCATCCTGCCACAGTTGGAAAAAGGAGTCATCCAAATCCCATGGTTCCAGGGATGACAGGCGCAGACGCGCCGCCGAGCTGTGGGTCAGCACCCCGCGCACCAGGTCGGCCAGGTGCTGCCGCGGCTGAAAATCCTGCCCCCAGGAGCCCAAATGTACCCCTGTCAGCACCACTTCCAGCGCGCCGCCCTGCACCGCCCGTTCCACATCGCCCAGCACTTCCGCCAGGGTGCGGCTGCGCCCCGCCCCACGGGCCACGCGCGTGATGCAGAAGGTGCAGTGATTGTCGCAGCCGTCCTGCACTTTAATGAACGCGCGCGTGCGCTGACGCAGCCCCGGCAGGGGTTCGCGCGCCAAAGGCTCCAGGTCAAAGACCGCCTGGGGCAGCCCCAACACCTGGCTGACCAGCTGATCTTTTTGCTCGTTGCTCACCGCGCGGGCCACCCCCGGCAGCCGTAAAGCCGCCTGCGGTTCCAGGGTGGTCCAGCAGCCCGTGGCCACGATCTCCCCCGCGCCCGCGCGCGCCGCCTGGCGGATTTTCTGACGTGAATCGGAGGCGGCCTCACTGGTCACCGCACAGGTGTTCACCACCACCAGATCGGCCCCTTGCGGGCTGTCCACCACCACATGCCCCGCCGCCCGGAACTGGGCAGCCATGGCTTCTATTTCGCTCTGGTTCAGGCGGCAGCCGATGCTGTCTAAAAATACTTTCATGCTTTTTTCCACACCGTTAAGCCAAAGATGAAAGAACCTGGGTGCATCTTACCCGATTCTGGCAGATTGAACAAGAAGTGCGATTAAAAAAACAGCCCCTCTCCGACCCGCAAGGTCAGAAAGAGGCCAGCCGCCCGCGCTGCAGCGCCTTAGGGCTGAAGCACGTAAAAATTGTCGAAAAGGACATCCACCCCTGCCTCCTCAAAGCTGCCCGCGACCAGCCCCACCTCGCCCGTGGGAAAATCTGCATCGCGCGCTTCCAACAGCAGGCTGCCGTTGGCATACAGCGCCAGCCGATCGCCCACGCACTCCGCCCCGATCACGTTCATCTCACCTCCCTGACGGACCGCCTCTTGGTAGGAAAGGGCTTCGCCGCTGAGGATTTGATATTTACCCTCTTTCACCTTCAATATGCCCGCGTACCCGTCGCTGGAGATCACCAGGGCGTAAAAGTTGCTGCGGTTGCTGTAGCGGCAGAGGATGCCGTAATTGTTGTTGTCCGGCCCGCCCAGGCGGGTGGTATCCACGGCGATGCGTGCGTCGCTGTAACGCCGCCCTGGCCGCGACCAGGTGTCGTAATTCGCCTGGGTAACGCGCATGCGCAGTCCGCCCTGGTCGTAAGCCGCCTGTGATTTCTCATCTGCCCAGGTATCCCAACCAGAGCTGTCGTCGGAAAAATCATCAAAGTACAGCGCGTCCCCCGACTGCGCCTTGGGCGCAGCGGAAAGGGTGCCCCCGGGTTCATCCCCGGCGCAGCCGCCCACCAGCAGCCCGCACAGCAGCATTGCTACAAGCCATCCACGTTGAAACATCCCTGCCTCCTGCGTTAAAAACCGCACGAGTCTTTAACCGCCATCAAAAAAACGTTCCAACAAGCGCCGTGCCAAAATTTCGGTGTCGGTGCCTTTTCCCAGGCTGCGAGCACGGGTCAGATGGGGAAAAGCTCGTTCCATGTCCTCCATCTGCAAATATAACTGCCCCAGATGAAGGTGAATTTGGGCGCTGCGATCCTCTAACGATAAGGCTTGTTGCAAGAAGCGTTCCGCGCTGGCATAATCCCCCAGGTTCATCAAGACCCAACCCATCACATCCTGGTTGCGCGCATCCTGAGGGGCCAGCAAAACCGCCTGGCGGGCGGCAGGCAGCCCCAAAGCCCGCGCCTCGGCATCATACTGAATGCAAAATTGGGCCAGTTCCCGCCACAGGG
Organism: Levilinea sp.; assembly: GCA_029975215.1. Lineage (GTDB taxonomy): Bacteria > Chloroflexota > Anaerolineae > Anaerolineales > Anaerolineaceae > Levilinea. The sequence continues at coordinate 36,539 of JARKPO010000046.1, read as the reverse complement.
CGGCACGGTCGGGGGCCAGATTGACCGCTTTTTCGAAATACTGCAAAGCAGCGGCGCTGTCGCCCATTTCAATGAAAGCGTAGCCCATTTCCAACTGCCAGGCAGGTTCCTGCGGTTCTTGGGCCGCCACCCGCCGTAAAATCTCCAGCGCGCGCTCCCCCTCGCCCGCGCGGCGGTACTGTAAGGCCTGCAGCGCCTGGGCTAAAACAGATTGGGGGTTCAGCTTCAGGGCCTGCCGTACATCGGCCCCACCGTCTTCGCCAGTTTGATAACGCGCCTCACCGCGAAACGCCCAGGCCTCCGCATAGGTTGAGTCGGCCGCCACCGCCTGGTCAAATGCCAGCTCGGCCAAATCCCACTGTCCCTGCCCGGCCAGGGCGCGCCCTACCCATACTAATTGATAGGCCGACGGTCCCCCCGAAGCCGCGGCGGCCAACAGCGCCTGACGCAGTTCCTCGGCCTGGGCGGCGGTAGCTTCGGCCTGGGCCGCGCTGCGCAGATAACCCTCGGCGCCGCTGTCCAACGACGCTGCCAACAGCGCGCCCAATTGCCAGGACAATTCTGCGCTGTTGGGGTGTGCCCGCAGACCGCTGCGCAGGGTGTCTTCCAGCTCCGTCCAACGCTGACCCGCCCGCAGCACCTGTGCCGCCCGCAGATAAGCCGCTTCGGGCGGGGCGTCTTGCTTCAGCAGAGCAAACCACCAGGCTTCGGCGCGTTCGTTTTGGCCCAGTTCAGCGTACAGGTCGCCCAGCCGCACCTGCCCCTCGGCCGAAAGCGCGCCCAGGCGGTAGGCTTCTTCCAGGGCCGCGGCGGCCTCTTCAGCCTGTCCCTGCGTGCCCAATGCCTGCCCCAGGGATTCCCACAGATCGCCGCGCCAGGGCTGCCAGGCCAGCGTGGTTTGCAGCGCTTCCAGGCTGCCTTGCTGGGCCGTGCCCCAGGCCTCGCGCAGCCCTACGGGCAGCGGCTGCAGGCGAAGCAGCACCGCCACAACCACCACCAGAAGGAGGCGCGCCATCAATTGCAGCCAATCCTGGGTCTTCATATGGTTAATTATATGCCCTTCCCCGCCGCGCCCGGTAGAAAATGTCTAACCTGATCGTTGTAATCATTAAACAGCGGCCTGCTGTGGGCAGGCCGCTGTCATTCCAAGGATCGGGGCGCGCTTAAAAGCCGGATTGGAAAGCCTCGCGCACCAGGGTTTCATCAAAGAAGCCGCTGCGCCCATCCACTGCGTAGGTGTACACCGCAGCGGTGTAAATGCCGTTGAGGGTGGACTGCACCAGCCCAGACACCAGCAGGAAGACAACCAGCAGCACTGCCAGGGCCACGGCCACCCAGGGCGTTTCCAGCAGCATGATGGAGCCAACCCCCAAAGCCAGCGAAGCCAACACCACTGCCAGAGTCAAAATTCCAAAGAAGGCCCCCAGGCCTAAATTTCCGGCGATCTGCTCACCCCAGGTTTTCTTGAGCAGGCTCACACTGCGCTGAATGGCCTGCAGCGGGCCGAGGTTTTCCACCGCCAGCACGGGAACCACCAGGAAGGTGGCGATGCTCCACCCCAGGCCCAGCAGAGAGGAGGCCGTGCGCACCAGACCGCTGCGCTTGCGTGACAGGGCTTTCAGGATCATACCCACCGTGGCGGATACCAGGGCATAGCCCAGAATGGGGCCGATGCGGCTGAAGGCGATGCGAAAACCATCCCCCAGGGTGGGGTCGCCGCCGCGCAGGCGGATGAGAGCTGCGCCCACCAGGGCGGTGTTGGCAAAGAAGATGACGGAGTACTGCACCAGATAAAACAGGAACAGCACCGCCAGCCCCGCGATCTGCCCGCCGCCTTCGATCAGGTTTTCCACCCGCCCCGCCAGAAACAGGGGCAGAGCAAAGGTCAAACTGACCAAAATCACCCCCAGGCTGGAGATGAAGGGGAAAACCATCAGTTCCTTATCCTGCGCCAGAACGCGCGCGCTGGCCTTGACCAGTTCCCAAGAATTTTTCAGCCGATCCATCCCACGCCTCCTTTGTCCAGCGGCTTCCTCCAGATAACCATCCTCACATCTTAATATACGGCCAACCACCCCTGCGGTTGCACATCTTTAATCGCGGTCGGCGCTGTTCTCCGGCGACTTGCGGTGCTTATCCTTGCCCAGCTCCTGCGAACGCTCATAGGCCGCCCAGATGGCGCGTGAAATGGCCGTGCGAAAACCCGCCTTCTCCAGATAATACAGCGCGGCGGCCGAGGTGCCCCCTGGGGAAGTGACCTCATTGCGCAGCGCCGCCGGATGCGACTTGCGCCCGGCGAAATAATCCGCCGATCCGCGCACCGTCTGCGTCACCAGCTGCTCGGCAATGCGGCGCGGAAAGCCCAAATGCACCCCCGCATCTACCATAGCTTCCATGAACAGGAACACATAGGCCGGGCCTGAACCGGATAAGGCTGTGGCCATATCCAGATAGTTTTCTTCTTCCACAAAGATCTCGGATCCTAACGCCCCCAATATGCGTCGGGCCAGCTCGTGCTGTTCGGGGCTGACCGCCGCCGAAGCCGTCCAAACGGTGATGCCCTCGCCGATCTGCGCCGGTGTGTTGGGCATGGCCCGCACCAGGGCCTTGTGCTGGAGGGATTCGCTGATGGACGGCAGGGCCGCGCCCGCCACAATCGAGAGCACCAGTGCCTGGGGCGGCACCTTGCCGCGCAAACCGCCCAACACCCGTTCCAGGCGCTGCGGTTTGACCGATAAAATCACCACATCCGCATCCGCCACGGCTGCGGCATTATCCGTCATGGGGCGCACACCGTACACCGAGCGCAGTTCCTCCACCCGTTCCGCATCTGGGCCGGAAGCAGTCACATGCTGTGCAGGGGTCAACCCATCGCGCAGCAGCCCCGCGATGATGGCTTCGCCCATCGCACCGGGGCCAATCACAGAAATTTTGGGGGCATCCATGTTCATTTCTCCTTGATTTGGGCCGCGCTCCAGCGCGCAAAAATAGCCAAAGGCAGCAGCCGTCCGCCGCCGGTTTCGGTCAGCGTCACCTCGCCCGCCTCACACTGCCCACCCAGCCCAGCGGTCATCTCGCCCAGGGCCTGGTATAAGGTCAGCGCAGAGGCCTTCACCGCATAGGCTGTCAGCACCAGAAAAGCCGGCGACGGGCTGAACAGCGTACGGCAGGTTTCCAGCAAATTGGGGATCAATTTGTAAAACTCCCATACCTCCCCTTTGGGCCCGCGGCCAAACTTGGGGGGGTCCAGGATAAAGCCGTCATAATGCGCTCCGCGCCGCACCTCGCGCTGCACGAACTTAAGTGCGTCGTCCATGATCCAGCGCAGCGAGGCCGCTTCCAGGCCGGAATAGGTCTGGTTTTCGCGCGCCCAGGTGATCACCTTGCGCGAAGCGTCCACATGGGTCACGTCGGCCCCTGCGCGGGCCGCGGCCAACGAAGCAATGCCGGTGTACCCGAACAGGTTCAAGACCTTCAGCGGGCGTTTGGCCTGGGTCACCTGGGCGTCAATCCAATCCCACTGGCTGGCTTGCTCGGGGAACACGCCCACATGGCGTGAGGCCGAAAGCCGCGCCGCAAAGCGCATTCCTTTGTAGGCCATGATCCAATGTTCCGGCAGCGTGCGCAGTTTTTTCCAATGCCCACCGTTTTCCTCAGCAGAGGGCTCAAACACCGCATCCACCTGAGTCCAGGCACGCTCGTTCAGTGCCGGGCGCCAAACCGCCTCCGGTTCGGGGCGTACAAAGCGGTAACGGCCGTAACGTTCCAGTTTTTGACCGCGGCCGCTGTCTAAAAGTTCATAATCCTGCCAGCCGGGGCTGGTGAGTACGGTTAAAGGGGGGGGCTGAATGGCCATTGGCTCACTTCCTTATGAGGTCTATGGGTAGTATACCAGCACCGCCCCTTCCTCGCGACCCCCATTCTGCAGCCGCGAAACCGGCGGGAGGATTGGGTTATAATCACCATAATCTACCTTTTCGCCGCAACACCGAGGGAACCCATGACCTATAATTTTGATACCTGCCCTGACCGCCGCAGCACCGAAAGCATCAAATGGCGCCGCTATGACGAAGACGTCCTGCCCATGTGGGTGGCGGATATGGATTTTGTCTCCGCCCCGGCCATCGTGGACGCACTGCGCAGCCGTGTGGAACACGGCGTGTTTGGTTACCCCTCCACCCCACCCGAATTTTTTGAGCTGCTGGTGGAGCGCATGGCCCAGCACTACCAGTGGGAGATCAAAACCGAAGACATCGTGCTTATCCCTGGGGTTGTCACCGGTTTCAACCTGGCCTGCCATGCCTTTGCCAGGCCCGGCGAAGGGGTTTTCATGCAGACCCCGGTCTACTTCCCCTTCTTCGGCGCGCCCAAGCACGCCCAATTGGAAATGCAGACCATGCAGCTGACCCGCGAGAAGGACGGCTCCTATTCCATTGATTTTGACGCCTTTGAAGCTGGCCTCACCGATTCGACCCGCCTGTTCATCCTGTGCAACCCGCACAACCCGGTCGGGCGCGTCTTCCGCAAAGATGAGCTGGAACGCATGGCCGAAATTTGCCTGCGGCACAACGTACTCATCTGCTCGGATGAAATTCACTGCGACCTGGTCTTCGAGGGCCATCCGCATACCCCCATCGCCTCGCTCTCTCCCGAAATCGCCCAGCGCTCGATGACCCTCATGGCCCCCAGCAAAACCTTCAACATCGCTGGTCTGGAATGTTCCCTGGCGATTATCCAGAACCCAGAACTGCGCCGGCAGTATCAGGCCGCCGATAAGGGCCTGGTGGGCTGGGTTAATTTGATGGGTCAGGTGGCCGCCCACGCGGCCTACCGCCACGGCCAGCCCTGGCTGGATGAGGCCCTGGTATATTTGCAGGGCAATCGCGATTATCTGGTGGACTTTGTGCGACGCGAGATGCCCGAAATTCACATGGCGCCCCCCGAAGGCACCTATCTGGCCTGGCTGGACTGCCGCGAGGCCAACCTGCCGTTGAGCCCCAGTGAGTTCTTCCTGCAAAAAGCCCGCGTGGGGCTGAACGAAGGGGCCACCTTTGGGCCGGGCGGCGAGGGCTTTGTGCGCCTGAACTTCGCCTGCCCGCGCGCCACCCTGCAGGAAGGTCTGCGGCGGATGAAAGCCGCCCTGGACGAACACCGCGCGGCCCGCTGAATCTGCCGCGCGAAGGAGGAAAAATGACTCAGGTGAACCCACCCGCGCCAAAAGGCGGCTGTCTGCGGGCGGCTGGGGGGGCCTTATCGCTGGGCGTTATCGTGTTGATCGTCCTGGCGGTGATCGAGGCAGTTTTGGTGGGGGCCGGGGGGCTGCTCATCGCCGCCGACCCGCTGGAAAAAGCCGACGCCGTGGCTGTGCTGAGCGGTGGCGGAAATGTGCGCCTGGAAGAGGGCGCGCGTTTATACGAAGAAGGCTATGCGCAGTACATCATCCTTACCGAAACCGGCGCCACCCTCTCCGACGGCTCAGCCTATAATATGGTCCTCAAGCTGGAGCTGATGGACCGCGGCATCCCCAACGGCGCCATTTTGGAGACGGAAAAACACGCCCAGACCACCATCGAAGAAGCCCAGGCGCTGCGCAAGCTCCTGGTGGAGAAAAATTTCAAGACCTGTATCATCGTCACCGACCCCTATCACACCTTTCGCACCCGGCAGATCTTTAAAACCGCTTTCCAAAGCCGCGACATCCGCATCATCGTGCGCCCCGCCCGCGGCCACTGGTACCGCGCAACCACCTGGTATCTCAGTTCGCGCGGCTGGAAAACCACCCTGCTGGAATACGCCAAGCTGCTGAATTTCTATTTGCAGCTGAACAACGATTGATCCGTGTGTAGCATGATTAAACAGAGCAGGCCGCTGAGATCTGGCGGCCTGTTTTCTGATTAAGGTAGAGCGGGAGACGGGATTCGAACCCGCGAATGTCAGCTTGGAAGGCTGATGCCTTACCGCTTGGCGACTCCCGCATTGTGCGCTTATTATACTAGAATTTTCGATCCTGGACGGCGATTTTCTCATCCAGAGCGGTAATTCATGGACGTCACCCAGTGAATCTCCCAACTAGTCCCCTCCACAAGCCACCGCTCAAGACTCCCACCGCACAAAGAGGTGCTCTCCCGCGCCAAAAAACCGGTAATCCAGCGCATGGATAGCTCAAAAGCCTAACGCTTTTAAGAAATACTGCACCCGTTCATAGGCATCTCTCTGAATAAACGCCCGACTTTCTGGGTCAGTTTCATTCAGGAAATTCACAATAAACACCGGCCCCACTGCATCTACCGAGGCATATTTTTCACTTAGAATGGCCAGCCCTTCGTGAATCAAAGGATGATCGGGAAACGAACGAAAGGCTTCAATCAAAGCATCCAGGCCGCCTGGAACATTGGAAACACAGTAATAAATATCGTAAGCATCCTTTTCTTTAAGACGGCTTCTCAGGGCCTGCGCCTTCATCATGAGAAAGGGGACGATGGAAGCTACCTGAATCTTAGCGCGGTCTCTTCCCCCCTCCGGCAGAACCCCTTCAATTATAGTCTGAACAGGCTGGTGGAACGCCAGGTCACATGCGCGTGCCTTTCGGGGGTGCATATCCTGAACGATTTGCGTTCGGTGCTTCTGGCTCGTTCCGCCGTACTCGCCCGCTAAGAAATCCACTTCCACTTTAATCGTCTGGCCGTCCACCTGTACCGTGCGGTAGAAAATGAACGGCTGGTCTCCTTGAACATAGCCTCGTTTGGAAAGCAGCTGCATGATGGAGCGGTAGCCAACTTCCTGAATCCTGTTCTGATCCAGAGCGATATCCACATCTGTGGTTCCGATGTGTTCGGGCACGTGCTGATCAAAAATCAAGCCCGGCACAGAACCACCAACGATCACAATTCCGTCTCGATAGTCATATAACAATCGTGCAATTTCCAGAAGTACCCGGCGGGCAGCCTCTACGAAGAGGTGGTCGTATTCATTTTTTGTTGTTGCCATCTGGGATCTATCACCTCTCGATATAGAAAATCGGCGGCTTCTTCGCCACGGCCTGGATGCCGTTTCAGATCAAGATAAACCTGAATCGGATTGGCCACCTGCAGATCATCCATAGGTTGAGCATTCCAAAAGACGCCGTGATCATACGGCTGGATCAGAGTGATATTCGCCCCACTTTCGACGGGCTTCAGGCCCACTGGTTCCGCAATCAGATGCACATCACGCTGGATGTAGATCATCGCCCGTTGACCCCGGACCATGGGGGCCAGGCGATTGCTGGCTGAAAAGCCGGTCAAAGCATAGGGGATGTTCAGTCGATCGCATACTTTCGCAATCTCGCTTTCTACCTCACGAAGAGGTTTTAAGGTATAGAAATTGTGTTGAACGCTGCGCTTCAGGGTGTAGTTATTCACCCAATCAGCCAATAAACTCTCAGGCTGCGTCAATACAATCCCCTGCGGCGTTTTCTTGAGCCACTCTTCCTCAATCAACTTTTTACTCACCTGCGTGATCATCCCCAGGCTGACCTGGGATTCTTCCGCCAGGTCAATCGCCTTCCAGGGTTGATAGGGGGAATCAAGAAGCACCCGCAAGATACGCTCTGATTTTGGCGAATAGATAGATTTCAACCCGGTGTTCAGCGAGTATTGGTTTCCCATTTTCTCGCGGCTGATAAAGACCCGCTGAAAGGCAATGCGGCAATTTCCAGAAAGATCAACATAGCCGATTCCAGCTTCCTGACACAAAGCAGCGGACGAAGGCGAGATATAGGGGGCCACAAAGACACCGTAAGCCCACGTCTCAACCTGGAGCTTCCTCAAGAGCAAATTAACCGCTTCTCTGGCGCTCTTGGGCGTGCCAAGGGTCTTTATTTCCAGATAAACAATTTGCTGTGGCCCCCCCTCCGAGCATATGCAGGCGCGGTAACCCGGCCCGTCTCTACCGGCATTTTCTTCAATGGAATCGATCACAAGAGACGGCACAGCCGCAAGGCAGTCTCTGAATGCCAGCAGCCCTTTCTTAGAAATGTCCGCTTCTTTTATCATAAAAACCTCTTTTAATGACTATTAAAACATATATTTTCATTAAAATCAAGAAGAGAAATTCGATTCATAAACGAAACGGGTTTCAAGTATCAGCCCAACCCTCACCCTACGCGATTCTTAAATCGCTCCCAGGTACTTGTAATCCACACCCTTTTTTGCTATAGTGAATCTGCCTGAGCAGTCATTCGTCACCAGACAATGAGTAGTAGCAGTTGAAAGGTGTTGCGCGCACCACCGGCGCGTTTACGAAGCTGCCCTCAGCTTCTGTGAAGAATGACCAAGGCCATGCTGCCGAGATGGCCACCTGTAAGTGGTACAGGCTTGAGTAAGTCCGCTTCTTCTATCCAACGAATGCTGCTCAGGTTGGTATTATGGAAGAAGAGAAATAGAAAAGCAAAAAGGCCGCCGGAAGCACCGGCGGCCGTTCTTTTTTCCAGTCAATAGGCATGGCTATGAGGCGGGCGGCAATAATAGCAGAGAGGTATTCTCAAGCGAATTGATCGGTGGGGGATTTGTTGCCGCGCAGCGATTCACCCATGGTGTTCCGTTGAAACGAGACTGCCTGAGCGATGTCTTGCCAACGCTTCGTCGTTATGTCTGGGGGGAACGCATAGTATAATTGCCCTGCAAAATCATACTGCTGTTCGGGAATTTTTGATGAAAAAAATCTGGGTACTGTTCTTTGGCTGCTGCACGGCATTGGTGCTGTTCCAGGATTATTTCCAGCTGTCGTTACTTGGCTACCGCAGAATGGGTTTGATGGGTGTGGTGGTTGCAGCGGCCTCAGCCGGGGCATACTTGATAAATCTACGAGTGCTGCAGCCCCGATTTAACCGCATGGCTCCTGGTCAAAAAGCCACCCTGATTGGACTTGCGCTGGCAATACCTTCTTTGTTTCTGTTGATGCAAGGATTTCTGGCAAAAAATTTCTGCATTTACGCTCTTGCACCCCAGCACACTTTAACCATCACCCTCCCCCAACAATCCACCAACGACCAGGCCGAATTGATCTGGTTTAAAACCTCCTTTCGAGAAATCAACCTGCGCACCCTGAATGCCAGCGGGAATTGGAGTTTCCCAGGTAAGTCACATGCCATAGGAAAGCCCGGTGAGGCCGTATCCTTGAGTTGGCAGGGAAAAGTGGGCACAGAGGCGCAGCTTGTTTTTAAACCCACTGCTGAAAGCTTCATCGTGCAGATTAATTGGGATGGGAATCTTGAGAATATTAACCTCCAGCGCCCTGACCTGAACGCAGAAGTCAACTATGCTGTATCGTTTCCAGAGGATGCGCTGCCCAGCCGGATCCTTTTGTTAGGAGCAGTCTGGTTGTTCGGCGTATTTCTGTTCTTTGCCCTGGGCGTTTTTCTGGCCACGCAATCATACCGACCTCCCCAAAATGCCCCCAAACGTGCGGAATGGCTGCTTTACACGTTGCCCATGATCTTGGTATGGGGCATTTTCCTGCTCACCTACTGGCCCGGCATGATCAGCGCAGATTCGATTAACCAATGGCAGCAGGTACAGGATCGCAGCTTCAACGATTGGCATCCAGCCATCCATACCATGCTGATTTGGCTCTTGACCCGGTTCTGGAATCATCCCGCTGTGGAGGGGATTTTCCAGATCCTGGCTCTCAGCCTCACGGCCGCCTGGGGATTGAAAACCTTGGGAGATTTCGGTGTTCGGCGAGGCTTTCTTTGGGTGGGTGCAGCCCTCTTTGCTCTCTTGCCTGTCAACGGCTTCATGGTCATCACCTACTGGAAAGATATCCTCTATTCCACTGCCCTCTTGGCTTTTTTCATTGTCTATCTCCAACTGATTCTCACACGGGGTGATTGGTTAAATCATCGAGGCCGCCTTGCAGGTATGACCGCCATCATGCTCATTGTCAGCCTATTCCGCCATAACGGTTTTTTGACTGTCATGATTGCGGTTATACCGTTATTTTTTCTCTTTCGCCGCCAATGGAAGCCGCTGCTCATTGCGGTTATTCTGTTGGTCGGCCTTCGCTCTCTCATTCGAGGCCCCATCTACGACGCTCTGAAAGTTACTCGACACCCGGGGCAAAGTTCCCTTGTGCTTGTGCATCATGTCGCTGCCCATATCCATGCGGGCACACCATTAGACGCGCAAGAGCAAGCATACTTGAACACCATCCACCCCTTACCCAACTGGCCGTATGACTGCACGTACGCAGGTGAAACAACGTACAGTCCCAACTTTTCGCGCTCAGTTTTTGAACAATCGCCCTGGCCGCTGCGCAAGTTGAGCCTCGACTTATTCCTGCGTGACCCATGGGTAGATATTGAACACATGATTTGTAATGGGCAGCTCGTTTGGGCACTGCCGCTTGAGATCCGAATTCGGCAGGTGCCCTTATACTACAACAGTGAAGGTGCCTCTACCTGGGTACAGGAGAATTCATTCGGCCTCACCGAAGCCTCACTTCTTCCAAAACAAGTGGCACCGCTGCATGAGTTCTACCGCTGGACTTTCTTAAACGCACCCTTGTGGAGACCCGCTTTCTACCTGCTGCTCCTGTTGTTTTGCATCCCTCTGGTCGTCTTACGACGGAAATGTTCTCCTTTGCTGCTGCTCCCCCCAATCAGTCAGGCGTTGCTCATCTTTGTGTTCAATGTAGCGCCGTCGTTTCGTTTCATGTATCCAGCCACCCTGATAGCGCTCTTTTGCATCGTTTGTCTGTTTCTTCCTTTGGCAGAAGATAACAAAGAAAAAACATCCCATCCGGCTTGACGGCGTGTGGATGTACCAGCCTTTCTGAAATATCCAGGGGATAAAAAAATGGTGAGTCAGGGGGATATCTCCATGACTCACCAAAAAAGTTGCTGTTGATCTGCCACACTTGTCGCGTTGTGCCTGCGGACAACTCGCAGGTGGAGATTCTTTTCTACTTCAGAATCCTCTCAACATAATCAAATTGCGCAGCAGATAAAGCCTGTACATGCGGCAGCGCATCGGCCAGTTGGGCGCGCACCTCGCTGGCGTTCCTGAGGAGATCCTGTGCCAGCTGAAACAGATTCTTGTCCTTATCTTCAAAATCAGCAGCGCAGGATTGCATTCCAAAATCAGCCAATGTCTCCACGTATTTGTGGCTCCAGCCAATCACCAGGGTCGGGATCTTCAATGCAAGCCCAGAGACCATTGCGTGAAAGCGCGAAGTGACTAATAAATCCGCCAAGCCGATCAGCCGTCTCAGTGAACGAGTGTTGACATCCCACATAACCCAATTCATACGGGCAAAAACCTGCGGCGGCAGGCTGGTTTCTGCCTGCTGTTTCAAAATATTTAACACGTAAATATCATTGTTACGGGGCGTATCTGACCCTTCACGTGTGGAATTTGCAAAAAACAAAAAGTGAATATCGTCTTCCACCAACTTCTGTACCAGCTCAATTAATTGTTGGATATAAACCTGGCCCGATTTCTCGTAGACCAATGAGCTTGGCGCAATGGCAACAATGCGCTGATTCTCAGCTTTGACGGCGGCCAATCGGGCTTCCAGCTCAGAAACCAGTGATTCATTCTCAGCTGAGAGGCTGTATTCCGGCTGATAAAGAAAGGCTATATCGGCCGCGCGCGTTACATTCAAAAGCCCAAGGTCCAACAGGTGCTTCAGCGTTGTATCTCCACGGGCAAAGATCTGTTCACAACGGGGCAAAAAGAGGCGGGAAGCCATGCGGTTGAAAGGGTTGCGAAAAGGGCCCAGTGCTTGTGCCATTTTGACCACTGGTACCCCTAACAGCATGGCAGGAAAATTCACCAGGATGTTAAACGGCAGGAATAACTCCCGCCCATCCACAAATGAGATGCCGCTGACATCCAGTAAAATGCAGCATTTCCTTAACTCTCGGACAACCCGAGGCACAAAACGATCCGAAAGGCGCACCCCAACCTTTCTGAAAAGCCAACACAAGATAGAAAAAGGGAAAAAGCGCGTTACCAATGAAGCGGGCTTGCAGCTCAAAATGGTTACATCCGGTTGATTGACAAGCAAGCGGTCTTTCTTGGGGGAATATGAAAAAACTCTGAATTGTGCGTTTGGATATTTCTCACGCATTTTCCCAATCGTGGTAACCAACATGGACTCAGCGCCACGGTTCCCCCAGATCGTGCCGCCGATGACCCCAATCACAGGTTGTGTTTCAGGCAACTCGGGCTGCGGTGTGGGAATGCTCTCAAGCAGCTTAATGAAATAAAGGTAAAGCTTCATCAATGGCCGTGGAAGCGCGAGGATCATTTTTCTGCCTCGATTTGTCCTGGAAACCTTCTCATTGAACATAATCAACAAAGCTGTAAGGTACTCCCACCAATACACCTTCGTCTGCAGCTTATCGTTAACTTTCTCCCCCAACAAACGGCCTGCTTTGGCCCGTGCGGAAATGTTATAGTGAAAGGGAAGGGTGCGCGCCTGACCTTCACAGACTTCATCAATCGGTTCTGCACGCCCAACCAGATAATTATGGTGAAGTGCTTCCTGCACCACCTGGGTGGCATAATCGCTGCGGGTAATCAGCGCTGTATGCTTGATAGGTTCTTCCTTCATGCGCAGCGACCAGATATCCCCCGCAGAAAGGTCGGCTTCATAAGAGGTATGATCAAAGCAGTGATGACATTTCCGCTGACAGAAAAAGTACAGATTCTGATAATCAGAGAAATATGCAAATGGTCTGGTCACCACGTGATCGCTGCCAAACTCTGCTTGAAGATGCCCGCGCCAGTGCCCCAGTCGGTAATAATACCTGGATAGCGGCTGCTGTTGAGGGCGCAGCTTCTCCACAATAGAATCCGTTAAGATCGGCTCGGAATTATGGCCGCAAAATAGACCAATGGTCAGGATCACCTTTCGCCCAATTTCAGCATCTGTGAGGCGGGCGCGCTGAAGGATGCTGATATCACAGGGTAATGCTACCACTGCCAGTCTTCCATCAAATGCTCGGATCAGCGGGAATGCCTGTGACGCAAACCGCACCGCTATATACTTACTACCCTGCGCAGACTTTAAATCCTCCAAGCTGCGTGCGATAAAAAATTCTGGCCGCAGCTTTCCTTCAGCATTGATAACACTACGGCAGACCAATGCGCCGTCAATTTTCCCATTCTGAAGCAGGTATGACAACAACGCGGTAACACTGCCCCCAGAAGCGGCCGTCTGGCGCAGGTTTTCATCGGCAGCATAGGTAAAATAACATTGCTGATAGTGCCCGATATATTGATTTACCTGCTCAGAAGTCCATTTCTTGCGGATGGATTTGGCAAACAAACGGCTAAGTTTTGTTTTCAGAGGCATAATCCTCCTTCGCAAGCAATGGGCATCCGTTAATTTCTGAAGGGGTTTCGCCATTTGAGGCTTTATTCTCTCGCAGCCGCACCAATATCTCCGCCAGCATCATGCGATTAGCGCGAATCGCATCGCCCAAAAGCCCCATGAAAATTAACAGAAACCCAAAAATGAACAAGGTTCCGCCAATTGAAACAGACTGTACATAGCGGGCAATACCTGAAGCACCCATCAAATAATAGTAAACAAAACGCAGCAGGAAGAACGCACCAACCAACAGAAAAGGCCCCCCAGCAAGGTAAAGGACTTTAATGGTTGATACAGCACATAAGAACGCATAATCGTTCCGCTTTGCCGCCAAATAAAATTCAGGATGCCCCTATGCAAACGTGAGGGCCGCGTGGGCGCATTGGTCTCTATTGGGACATGGACGATCGCCAGGCGGTCTCTCCCCCCCTGGATCAAAGTCTCCAATGTATAAGAGTACTCGTTATAAACCTGCATACGCAAAGCAGCATAGCGGGAATAAGCGCGAAATCCGCTTGGCGCATCTGAAGCGTCTGTTTGAGAAAGCTGGCGAATAACCCAACTCCCCATCACCTCCAACAGCCGCTTGACGGGTGAAAAATGAATGTTCTTTCCCGGTTGGCGGTCGCCAATCACCATGTCAGCCTGTTTGGAAAGGATAGGCGCAACCAGATCGAGAATATATCGGCCCGGGTACTGGTTATCAGCGTCAGTGTTCACAATGACGTCTGCCCCAAGTGCCAGCGCCGTATTCAAACCCGTCATAAATGCCTGCGCCAACCCGCGGTTGCGGCGGTGGCGGACAACGTAGTCTGCGCCACTCTTCAGCGCCACCTGCGCAGTTCCATCTTGTGAGCCATCATCAACTACCAAAACAACAATCCGCCCTACGCCCGGTAACGATTTCGGCAAATCGGCAATCGTTTTGCCCAACGTTTGGGCTTCATTGTAGCAAGGGATTTGAATAATGAGTGTGTTGATTTCCGTTGACAAAAGCCCTCCCTGAACACGCTTCTGGATAAACTAATTATAACAACAAATCCCCCTCGATCGAGTTCATCCCCCCTATGAATGCCTGGCAATTGAAATCATGAATCGATACGAATGACCCCGCCGCAGGCGCATGAAAACGGCCGCCGGGATTTCCGGCGGCCGTTCTTTTTCCTCAGCCCTCCCTCAAAGCAAACGCCCGCCTGAAGCGCGGCTGCGGATCAGCAGATCCAGAAACACATCCACCAGCTGCGGGTCAAAATGCGTTCCGCGTTCGCGGTATAGAAATTCCACAATCTCATCCCCCGTCCAGGCGGGCCGGTAACTGCGTTCCATCCCCAGCGCGTCCCACACGTCCACAATGGTGAACATGCGCGCCGCCAGTGGGATCTGCGTTCCGCTCAGGCGGTACGGATAACCGCTGCCGTCCCACCATTCATGGTGAAAACGCGGAATCTCCATGCAGCCCTGAAAACCGTGCCAGACGGATAAAAAGCGGCTGCCGTATTCCGGATGTACTCGCACCATCCCGCGCTCTTCCTCGTTCAGCAAGCCGGGCTTCAACAAAACCGCGTCAGGGATGCACACTTTGCCGATGTCGTGCAGCAGCGCCCCCTGGCGCACGGCTTCCACCGTGGGCGGGTCCAACTGCAGGGCCTCGGCAAACTGCACCGCCATGGTGGCCGTGCGCCGCGCGTGGCCAACAAAATCCGGGTCGCGCAAAGACATGGCATCCAGCAAAATGCGGATCATGCCCTCCTCATCCGGTTTTTGCCGCCGCGCCACCCCCAGGGTGCAGCTGGGACAGGTGCAAGGGGTGGTTTTCTCCTGCCAGCGCAAGCTCTCATCTTCCAGGGCGCATACCTGATTGCAGCCGTTTTGCTTGGCCCGCCGCAGGGCCTGACTGGCCTGGTTCACCAGGCGCGACAGGCTGAGATGGGCCGTGGGCGAGCAGGCAATCCCCACCGATACGGTCACCGACACCGGTCCTTCTCCAGAGGTAATCTCCAGCTGTTCTGCCGCCCGCCGAAGCCGCTCCGCCACTCGAAAGGCCGGCTCCGGCCCCGCCCCAGGCATCAGCAGGATAAATTCTTCCCCTCCATAGCGCGCCAAAAGGTCCTCTTTGCGCAGGGCGGCCCGAAACACCTCGGCCAGACGCAGCAGGACAAAATCTCCGGTGGTCCATCCAAACTGGTCGTTGATCTGCTGCAAATGATCCACGTCCACCATCAGGGCAGCCACGAGGGTGTGGTCGGCCTGGGGACCCAGGTAGCGTTTCGCTGTGGCCAGGAATCCCTGGCGGGTATACAGGTGGGTAAGGGTATCGGTGGTGACCATGGTCTCCACATGCCAAAAGGGAATGAGCCTGGCAAATTGCCCCCAGGTGAAGGGTGCAGCCGCAGCGGGTTCAATCATCGCGCGCCTGAGGCCTATGATGCAAGACTCTTGCCAGCTTTTCCCCTCCCCCAAGGCAAGCTTCGTTCCAGAGCGTTTCTCCCCCTAGCCGCTCAAGCCCAAAATCAACAGAAACACCACCACCAACAAAGACACGCCCATCAAAACCCACACCACTGTGTGCGCTTTCTCCTCATTCACCACTCCGGCCGGACTGTCCCAGGCCTGCGAGGGGTCGGTTGGGTCCAGCGGGAGCGGCTCCGCATCCTCAGCCTGATCTGGCTCCGCTTCGTCCTCCAGGCTGGCCAAAAAGGCGGGTAAATCCTCGCCAAAGGTGCCCTCCAGCGCATCGTAAGCCGCCCGCTGCACGCGGTCATCCGCCTCATGCAGGGCCAGGGAAGCCAGGGTGCGGATGGCCTGCAGATTGCTGATCTTGCCCAGGGACTGAATGGCCCGAATGCGCACCGCGGGGTTAGGCTCTTCGCGCGCCACCAGGATCAGCCCGCGCAGATCTTCGGCTTCCTGCGCCGAAAGGCCCTCTTCCGTATCTGTCAGGTCTTCGCTGCCCACTTCTTCATCCACCAGCCAGGGCTGTTCCTCCGGTCCGCCGGAGGATTCCACCTGCAAGGCCAAATCCAGCGCGGCGCCCAAATGTTCGTGCAGCACCTGCCTGGCTGCCTGGCGCACCAAAGCGTCGTCATCGTACAGTACCGCCTTCAACAGCCAGGGGTACACCTCGCTGTCCCCCCAACGTCCCAAGGCACGGGCGGCCTCCTCGCGGCGCTGCGGGTCGCTGAAGCTGCGCAAAGCGCGCACCATTCCGTGCAGATCGCGGTTCGCAAACAAACGTTCAATCGAAGCTGGCATCTGGCATCTCTCCTGAGGGTGGCTCATTCTGCCGCTGACACTTTTCCGGCAGCCTCCCAGCAATTTCCACTACCCGTTTCTCGCCCAAAATCACACGGCAGTCCGGCTACCGTCTCAGCACACACCGCCGCCCGCCCCACGTTAGCCTCCAGATGCACCGCAGCAAACACGCACCCCGATTGGGTGTGCAGGGCCGCCTCCCATGGTGGGCATCCGGCCTGCACCGCGCGGCGATCCCGCCGTGCGCGGCATGGATCCGTTGTCGGTCCGCATCCGCCAAAACAGAGCTCAGGGGCAGCCCTTGGAGTCGTTAGAGGGATTGTATCATCAAATTCCAGCGGCAAAACTGGCTTCCAGGTCTTGACAATATTATCTGCTTCAACTATTATAGGACTTATATTATATAGGAGGGATCAATGTCTTTAGATCACGCGATTTTAGGCTTTCTCAGCTACGAACCGATGAGCGGCTACGATCTGAAAAAGCTGTTTGACCAGTCTGTGGCTCATTTTTGGCCCGCGGATCAAAGCCAGATCTACCGCACCCTCACGCGCATGGAGCACGACGGTTGGCTGAAACTGGAGGTCATCCCCCAGGATTCGCGCCCGCCGCGTAAGGTCTATCACCTGACCCCCGCCGGACGCGATGAATTGACCCGCTGGCTCTCAAACCCTTTACCGCCGGACGAAACCCGCCTGGCCTGGCTCATCCAGATCTTTTTTGCCGGACGCGTTTCCGATGAAAGCGTTCTGCGCGTGCTGGAACATCAGGCCGCCATCCAGCGCGGGCGCATCCAGCGCTACATGTCCATCCCCACTGCGGTTCAAGATGAGATGGAGGAGGACGAAGACCCTCGCGAATACTTTTATTGGATGCTGACCAGTGATTACGGCCTGGCTCAGGCCCGCTCGCAATTAGCCTGGCTGGAACAAGTTATCGACCGCATCCGCCGCAAGTCCTATCAATTGCCCTCCCTATCCCCGTATCTTCCCGAGTGAGTGCCCCCATGCAAACCCCTTCCCCCCTGTCTTTATCCTTCACCCTGCGTGTGATCGTTGGCCTGCTGCTCAGCGCCCTCAGCGGTCTGGCCTTCATGCTGGCTTTTCCTCCCTATGAAATCTGGCCGCTGGTCTTCTTCGGTTGGGTTCCCATGCTCTTTGCCCAATACCGCCTGATGCCGCCCAAGCTCTCCGGTCTGGCCCCGGCCCTGGCCATCGGCGTGTGGCTGCAAGGCTACCTGGGACCGGTGTTTAAACCCGTGGGCACCTTCATGGTGTGGCTGCCCCTCATTGTGTCCGCCATCACCTTCTTCACAGACGGAGGTCTGCGCAGTTTCCACCAAAAAACCGGCTATCGTTATTTCCTGCTGGCCGGGTTAGCCAGTTGGGCCGGAGGCGAAATGATCCGCCTGTTCATCCCCATCGCCGGAACCTGGGCGTTCATCGCCTACCCGCTCTTCCGCCAGACGTGGATGCTGGCGCCGGTGAGCATCTTTGGGATCATCGGCCTGGGGGTGCTCATCCTGTGGGTCAACAATGCTTTGGCCCTGGGCCTGCTGCGCTGGGCCGACCGCCGCTGGCAGTTCGATGCGGATGGGGTCAGCGTGCCCGCCCGCCCGGCCCGCACTGCGCTCATCAGCGCCGGCGCGGTGTGCGCCCTGTGGCTGGTGATCAGCGGCGTGTTGGGGGCCGCCCGCCCTACAGCCGCGGCCCGTGTGACCGCTGCCGCCATTCAGCCGGAGATCTCGCCGGTGATGACCGCCAACGCCGACCAAACCGAACAGCTCAAGGTCCTGCACGAAGAGATGATCGCCCAAACCCGCCAGGCCGCCGCCCAGGGGGCGCAGTTCATCGTCTGGCCGGAGGGTTCCTTCCTGTGGGATCCCCAGGTGGAAGACCGCCTGAATCTGCGCGCTTTGGCTGCGGAAACTAACGCCCATCTGGCCATCGGCTACCTGGTGATCGAAGAGCAGGGCTTCCGAAATGAAGCCACGGTCATCAATCCCCAGGGCGAATTCCTGGGCGTATTTGGCAAGGATCACCCCGTGGTCTTTGGCGGCGAAACCAGCCTGACCCGCGGGACGTACCCGGTGTATGACACCCCCCTGGGCAAGCTGGGCACCATCATTTGCTACGACGCCGATTACACCGACACCACCCGCAAACTGGTGCGCCAGGGTGCGCAGCTCATCGCTGTGCCCTCCAACGACTGGAGCACCATCGCCGCCACTCATTATGCCCATGTGGTCTTTCGCGCAGTGGAGAATAACGTCGCCATGGTTAAGGCCGACGGCGGCTATGACTCGGCCATCATCGCCCCCAACGGCGAGATCCTGGCTCTGGCCGTCGAACCGCAGGGCGGCGGCGCAACCCTGATGGCCGAAGTGCCGCTGGGCGACGGCCGCGGCACCCTCACCACCCTGCTGGGCGACTGGGTGGGATGGCTCGGCCTGGCCGGCATGATCTTCTTCACCTTCTTCAGCGGCTGGCTGGAAAAGCGGCACGCGGCCGTTCAGGCCTGAATTTACCTCCCCGCCCCCCAACCCCGGCGCCCCCGTAGGGGCACGGCGGTTTCCACCCAAATCGCAGCCCGCAGCGGCCTCGCCGTGCCCCCCGACCCCGGCCCAGGCAAATTGGGCACGGCAGCACCGTCCCAACCCAGAATCCGCGACGGGACAGCCGTGCCCCGACGCCGGACAGGCATACGTCTTTGTATGATAAATGATTTGATCAAGTTTATTGTGGGCCCGGATGGGTTCGAATATGACCCCTCAATGGGGCCACTCAACCAACCTTTTTCGGACATGAAGTGGGCCCGGATGGGTTCGAACCATCAACCAAGCGGTTATGAGCCGCCTGCTCTGCCGTTGAGCTACGGGCCCGCGCAAGCCAAATGTCCCCCTGGCGCAATCGATTATATCACGGATAGCGCGCCCATATCTGGTAACACGAATTGCGCCCGCGCGTCTCCGTGTCCCGCGGGTCAAACCCCAAAGGGTTAATTTCCACCGCCGGATAAAACGCCCGCGTCAGCCGGTTCTGCGGCCCAGAGTCTCGCTCAACCCAGCGCAAAGCATCGTCGCAATGCAGCAGCACATAATCCGGCCGGAGGGCATCCAACGCCTCATAGGTATCCGTCACCCCGCTGCGCTTAAGCGCCACCACCGCCGGAGTCACCAACCCGACCTCATCCAGCATCACCCGTTGGGCGTAATAACCCGCGTAACCCAAAGGCTCCAATAAAACACGCGCATTTGGCGGGGTATGGTGATTCAGCCACAATCCCACCGCCTTTAAAGAAGCCTCATGCCGCACAGTCTGCACATCGCGCAGTGTCACCGCCGTCGTGCGCAAAGTGAAGCCCGCCGTGCTCGCAAACACCAGCGTCAGCCAGCCCAGCGCCGCCCAACGCACCACCGCCAGCCAGGGCCGCCGTCCCACCCAAAAAGCCAGCCCCCCCACTGCCGCAGCCGCCAGTGCCAGCCTGCGCTCCACTCCCAGCGCGGCTTCGCCGTACGCAGCAAACAGCAGCCCCCCTGCCAAAGCCGCCGCCCCCCAGCCCAGCGCCAGGGCCATGCCCCAACGCGGCGCACGCCGCCCGTCCCCCCGCACAGCCTCCCAAAGCGCCCCCACCCCCAGCCCGGCCAAAATCAAAAAAGCCGCGTTGGCAGGGATGAAATAGCGGTTGAAGAAGGTCGCACGAGCCAATACCAGCCGCAGCACCTCCAGCACAATGAAAACCGGCAAAATCCCCACCGCCCGCCAGCGCCCGGTGCGCAGCGCCCCCCAAATTGTCAAAACGAACAACCCCGCTGAAAGCGCCAGGCTGACATACAGAAATGGGTGGGTGGTGCGGAACAAGAAAAACGCGTCAAAAGCCGGCTGCCAGCCGGTGTGAATAGGCACCGCGCCGCTGTGCGCATACGCCACCCATTTGGCCGTCACCGTGTGAGGGATGGGCGAACCAAACACCGCGCTGGCGTACACCAACCAAGGTAAATAGACCCCCACGGCTGCCACAGCAAACCGCAGTCCTCCCGCCGCGCGCCGCTGCCACAACGCCGCGGCCCCCAACAATACCAGCCACAGCCCCGTATCCAGGCGCGTCCACAGCAGCAGCCCCCCCCACACCCCCGCCCAACCCCAGCGGCCGCGCAGCCCCGCCCAGGCTGAAGCCGCCATAAAAGCCAACACCAGCGGCTGCTCCATGCCCCCCATATCGAAGGCCGCCAAACGCGGCGCGCAAGCCAGCAGCCCCACCGCACACACACGCCCCACCCGCGGCACGCCCAACCGCAGCAGCGCGGCCCAGGTCAGGCTCAGGTAAACGGCTGCCCCCGCCAGACCCAAAATTCGCGCACCCAAGGCAGGCTCACCCCCCAAAGCCATCCATCCCGCCAACAGCAGCGTGAGCAGCGGCGTGGTGGAGCCGTAAATTGCTTCGCCGGGGTTATACACAAAGCCCTGCCCCGCTGCCAGATTGCGCGCAAATTGAAAGGTGATATAGGCATCCTCTTCTACATAGCCGCTGTACAGCGCGAAGAACACGCGCAGCGCCAGCCCAAAAGCCGTCAGGCTGATGAGTTCAACGCGCTGAGCCTTTGAGAGCGAATGGGAAGCAAAATTCAACACAGCCGACCTTTCAACATAGGGGGATCCAGGCATCAAAATTGTATCATGTGCTCAAAAAATCAACCTTGTGCGCTGCAATTTGGCAATATAAGTATTATGATATAGTATGATGAAAACCGTGTATCAACCCCGCCACGGCCGCTCAGCGGTCCAAAACGGAGCGTCATGACCACTCCCACGTCTCAAACCACCATCATTTTGCTGGTTGAAGACAATCTGATTGATTTTCACCTGATTTACGAGATGCTGACCCAATTGGGCGACAGCCGTGTTGAGATTCTGCATGCCGACACCCTGGCAGGCGGCATGCAGCAGGTGAATACGCACAGCGTGGATCTGGTGCTGCTGGACCTGAATTTGCCGGACAGCGAAGGGCTGGATACTTTCATCAAAATGCGCCAGGCGGCGCCTCACGCGCCGGTGGTGGTGCTCAGCGGGGTAGACAGCAGCGAATTGGCCCTCCAGGCGGTGCAAAACGGCGCGCAGGATTATCTGATCAAAGGTAAGCTCAACGCCGACCTGCTCATGCGCTCCCTGCGCCATGCCATCGAACGCCAACGCTGGGAAAAACGCGTCCGTGAAACCGAAGCGCGCTACCAAAACATCTTCAACGGCATCCGCGATGCCATTTTGGTGGAAACCCTGGATGGGCACGTGTTGGATGCCAACGAAAGTGCCTGCCGCATGTACGGCTACACCCGCAAATGACTGCGGGTCAATTAGCCCCACCGGAAGCCTTTCAGGACTTTGACCGGTTGATGAAAGAAATTGAAGCCACCAACCATACCATGGTCGAGGCTCCCAATTTGCGCGCTTCCGGCGAAATCTTCTATGCTGAAGTCACCATCCAAAAAGACAGCCTGGGCGAACAGCCCGTGCTGCTGATTATGGTGCGGGATGTCAGCGAACGGCGGCGCACAGAAAAGGCCTACCGTAATCTGGTGGAAAATTCACTGCAAGAGCTGTACATCTTCCAAAACCGGCGGGTGGTGTATGCTAACCCGGCGGCGGTGCAAAACAGCGGCTACACGTTAGAAGAACTGCGCGCCCTCACCCCTGACGAAGTACGCGCCAATGTCCATCCCGAAGACCGCGCACGAGTGGCCAAAAACGCCGAAGCGCGCATGAACGGCCAAGACGTCCCCCGGCTGGATGAAATTCGCCTGCGCACCAAAGATGGGCGCACCCGCTGGGTGGCATCTCTGGCCGTGTTGGGCGAATATGACGGTCAGCCTGCCATTCAAACTGCCCAATTTGACATCACCGAGCGCAAACAGGTGGAAGAAAGCCTGCGCCACCGCCTGGCGGTTGAATCTCTCATCAGCCAGCTCTCCACACAGTTTATCAACGCCAGCCACGACCAGATAGACGCCCAAATTGACACAGCCCTTCAGGCCGTGGGTGAATTTGCCGGCGTGGACCGCTGCTACCTGGATTTGTTCGATGAAGACTGCATCGAAATCATCAAGGTGTATGAGTGGTGCGCCCCAGGTATTCAGCCCATGCAGAATATCTTCATGGGTCAACCGCTGAAAGACCTGAAGTGGAGCATGGAAACCCTGCACCGGTTTGAACCGGTATATGTCCCCAATCTTCGAGACCTACCCCCCGAAGCCGATGGAGAACGCCAATATTGGGATACCGACCAATTGACCTCCATTTTGCTGCTGCCGGTGGCCTTCAAGAATACCCTCAGCGGTTATGTGGGCTTCTCCAACGTCAGCAAGCCCAAGGAATGGGACGACGCCGATATCAGCATGCTGCGCATGTTAGGCGACATGCTCATCAATGCCCTCCAGCGCCAGCGGGCCGACGCAGAACTGCGGCGCGCCCAGGAACATAACCGCCTGCTGTTGGAAAGTATTCAGACCCCCGTTTTGGCGGTGGACGATCATTTCCATGTGCAATACTGCAACGATGCCTTCACTCGCCTCTTCGGCTTGAGCCCCGTCTTGCTGACCGGCAGGAGTCTGCTGGTCTACGCACAGGAAGTGCAGAACTCGATCTTCTTCAAAGCCATTGAAGAAGCCATTCACACCGGCGCTGCCCAAACCACCGAAGGCTGGCTTAACCAGCGTTATTATCAGGTGTGGGTGTACCCTAACCCCACCGGCGCCCTGTCCATTGCCGAGGATTTGACAGAACGGAAGCAAGCCCAGGAAGAATTGGAGCAGGCTCGCTATGACCTGCATCAGATGATGGCTTCGGTAAACGACGCCCTCTGGTCAGGGACGGTGGACAAAGATAGACGGCTGGTTTACCGCTACCTGTCGCCAGTGATTGAGACCATCACAGGGGTTGATTACGAAGCCCTGCGCGCCGACTCGCGCATCATCCGCCCGCGCATCCACCCCGACGACCGCGATTGGGTCTTCCAGCGCTTTGCTGAACTGAACGCCGGCCAACGGAAAAAATCCACAATGGAATTCCGTCTGCTGAACGATGACGGCAGCATCACCTGGGTACGCGACAGCCAGACTGCGCAGGTAATGGCCGACGGGCGGCTGCGGTTAGACGCAGTGGTCAGCGATATTACCGAACAGGTGGAAGCCCGCCAGCAGTTGCAAAAGCGGCTCGAGCTGGAAGCCCTCATCAGCCACATCACCACCCGTTTCATCAATGTGAGCACTCACAACCTCAATGACCAGGTCCAATTTGCTCTGGAAGCCACCGGCCGTTTTGCGAATGTGGAACGCTGCTATTGGGTCACCTTTACCCCCGGTGGTGACGCCATTCAGGACGTTCAGGAATGGCTGGCAGCTGGGGTCCAGCCGTGCCGCGACAGATTGGTTGGACTGAGTCTGGATACATTCCCCTGGGCTATGAAAGAGCTGCGCAGCGAAGGGATTTTATCGGTGGACCGGTTGGAGAATTTGCCCCCCGAGGCCAGCTCCGAAAAAGCTACCTGGCAGGCGCAAGGGGTGCAGTCCATTTTGGCCATCGCCCTGGGTCCCTCCGATCAAATGGTTGGGTTCCTGGGCCTCAATCTGGAACAAGCCCCCCGTCCCTGGGACGACCAGACCATGCACATGCTGCGTCTGATCGCCAGCATTTTCACCAACCTGCACATCCGCATACAGGCCGAAGAATCCCTGCGGCGCTCCGAGGCGCAGTACCGCGCTCTGGTGCAAACCCTGCCCGATTCCATCAGCACCATGGATGTGGACGGCTGCTACAATTATGTGTCCGAGCAGACTCTGCGGCTGTACGGATATGATTCTCCTGAAGAGATGTTGGGCACTTCCGCAATCCTGCGTGTGGCCGAATCGGACCGAGAACGCATGCAGCAAGACCTGCAAGCCCTGAGCGAAGAGCACCCCGTGGTCACCTTCACCGGTCAATTGCTGCGAAAGGACGGCAGCCTGTTTTCGGGCCAGGCACACATCGCCCGTCTGACCGATTCAGAGGGCAGGCCCACCGGTTACATCGCCTCGGTGCGCGATATTTCCGATAGTTACCGCGCGCAAACGGAGCTGCGCGGCTTAAACGAAGAACTGCGCCGCACTGTACTGGAATTGGAAAGCCGCAACAACGATGCCAATTTGCTGAATGAGTTGGGCGACCTGCTGCAGGGCTGTCTGAATGTATCTGAGGTTTACGACGTGGTCAGCTCCACCGTGCCGCGTATCTTCCCCGGCATGGCGGGCGGCCTGTACATGTCCAACGCCTCCCGCCGCTATGTGGAATCCACCTTGCAGTGGAGCGCCCCTTTGCACAGCGAACTGGTCTTTGATCCTGACCGCTGCTGGGCGCTGCGGCGCGGGCGTGCCCACCTGAGCGAGCCGGAACATAACAGCCTTTCCTGCCGACACATTGCCGAAAATAGCCCTATCACCGCCCTGTGCACCCCGCTGGTGGCTCAGGGCGAAACCCAGGGTCTGTTTTACCTGGAGGGCAGCCGCAACATGGAGGGGCTGCAGCGCACCCAGCAGCTGGCCACCATGGTTTCAGAACGCGTGGCGTTGGCCCTGGCCAATTTGCGCCTGAGCGAATCACTGCAAGCCCAATCCATCCGCGACCCGCTCACCGGCTTATACAACCG
The DNA here is from genome assembly GCA_029975215.1 of Levilinea sp. Lineage (GTDB taxonomy): Bacteria > Chloroflexota > Anaerolineae > Anaerolineales > Anaerolineaceae > Levilinea. The sequence goes on along the minus strand of JARKPO010000046.1, from coordinate 11,255 downwards.
TTATTATATCGAGGCCACCTTGCAGCGCGATCTGCACCGAGCGATCCGCAAAAAATCGCCCATCGGGTTGGTGATGCTGCATCTGGGCTTACACGCCGTGCCTGCTGCTAAAAAAGACCATTGGGTACAAACCCTGGCAGGCTATCTGCAAAGCAATGTGCGCACCAGCGACATCGTCTGCCGCTACTCTGCGGATGAATTTCTCATCATCCTGTCGGATGCCCCCCTGAGCGACTGCGTCCGCCGTACCGAATCGCTGCATAAAGGCTTCAGCAGCCTGCGGAAACATTATAAAGATATGGATTTCAACAGCATTCAGGTAGGCTTTGGCCTGGCCGCTTACCCCGAACACGGCGAGCGGATCAATGAACTCATTGAAAAAGTGCGCCTCGCCGCCAACCAGGCTTTGCAGCAGCCCGAAGATCCCTATCTCCTCGCGCCGTAAGCAGCCGCTGGCTCAATACCCTTCACGCCGCCAGAGGGCTGCCGGCCTTTGGCGGTATAATTGCGCCCATGAAACGACCGCTCATTTGGGTTTTAGTTGCCGGCGTCTTGCTGGGGCTTGCCGCCGCAGCCTATGGGTATTACAACCACCGCGAAAACCGCGGCCGCACCGCCCAGGTCATCGCCTGGATCCGCAGTCCCCAGGATCACCCCGACTGGCGTACGCCTGCGGGTGAAATCTGCCCAGGGTCGCCTTTTCAAATGCCTACCGAAGGGTTGATCGGCTTCTTGTGGGATGATTCCTTTCGCCCCGGCCACCGCCACTCCGGCATTGACATCTTCGGCGGCGGAAACCCGGGGGATACGCCCGTGTACGCTGCTTACGCGGGCTACCTTACCCGCCTGCCCGAATGGAAATCCAGCCTCATCTTGCGCATCCCCTCGGACCCCCTGCAGCCCGGGCGGCAGATCTGGCTGTATTACACCCATCTGGCCGACCCCGCCGGTAACTCGCTGATTGATCCGGCCTTCCCCCCCGGCACGCGCGAAGTTTATGTGGAACCAGGCACCCTCCTCGGCCGCCAGGGCAACTATTCCGGCACGCCCAACGCCCCCACCGGCGTGCATCTGCATTTTTCCATCGTGCGCGACGACGGGCAGGGGCAGTTCCTGAACGAGCTGAATATCCACAACACCCTGGACCCCTCGCCCTATTTGGGCCGCCCGCTCAACGGACCCCAGAACGCCGGTCAAATTCCGCGCTGCGCTCCATCGCCCAGCGGCGGCTGACCCTCCCGACCCCGCGCAGCCAGCCGAGCTGCTGGGCTGCCCGGTACGTTCGGCAGCCACGGGGTTTTTGACGTATAATATTCGTGTGCATGCCGTCTGTCCGGGGGAGAGCGATTCTTCGGGCAGCCCAATCTCAGAGATGCGTGCCGGTCTGGTATGCCCGCCGCCTTAAGTCCACGCCACCTGCAAGGAACGAGATGATCACCTTTCGCGATATCTTCTCCACCCTCAAATCGCTGCCCATCCCTGCCCAACGGCCCGTACTGGTACATGCGGATCTTTCCGCCCTCGGTGAAATCCGCGGCGGCGCGGAAACCGTGCTCGGTGCGCTGTCCGGATCTTTTTCTGGGGTCATGACCCCCACCTTCACCCTGCGCACCCAGGTCATTCCCGAAGACGGTCCGGCCCACAACGGCCTGATCTACGGCAGCGGCCGCGAGCAAAACGCCGCCGCCGAATATTTCAACGCGGATATGCCCGCGGATGAGAACCTGGGCGCGTTGGCCGAAACCCTGCGCCGCCACCCCGTCAGCCGCCGCTCCGATCATCCTTTGCTGTCCTTCGCTGGTCTGCAGGTAGATTCGGCCCTCAACGCTCAAACCCTGCGCGACCCGTTGGCTCCCGTGCAGATGCTGGCCGATCAGGAAGGCTGGGTGCTGCTGATGGGCGTGGACCACACCGCCAATTTCAGCATCCACCTGGCTGAGCGCATGGCCGGGCGGCGGCATTTTGTGCGTTGGGCCCTCACCCGCTTCGGCGTGCGCGAATGTGCAAACGTGCCCGTGTGCTCCGCCGGGTTTAAAGCCGCTGCCGAACCCCTGCAAGACCTGGTACGCAGCCTGCCCCTGGGCAGCGCGCAGATCCTGGCCGTGCCCATGCAGCCCATGCTCACCCGCCTGGCAGAATGGATGCGCCAGGACCCAACCGCGCTGCTGTGCGGCCGGGCTGAGTGTTTGGCCTGTGCAGATGCGCCTCCCCAATCATAAGGCCCTCGTGGAGAGACCCATGAACGATCCCTCACGCTCCTCTCTGGAACTGCTCTATCATGTAAGCCGCGAACTTTCCAGCATGTTGGATCTTCCCACCCTGCTGCAGCGCGTCTTAACCTTGAGCGTTGACAGCGTGGGGGCCGAGCGCGCCACCCTCATTATCCTCGACGCACAGCTCAAACCCCTGGATGCGGCGATCATTTACAACCAGCAATACATCCCCGATACCACCCGCCAACTGCAGGCCACCCTCGACCAGGGTCTGGCGGGCTGGGTGCTGCGCAACCGCCAACCTGCGCTGATCACCAACACCCGCCAGGACGACCGTTGGCTGCGCCGCCCCGACGACACCCAGGGGCGAGGCGGCGAAAAATCTGCCGTCTGCGTGCTGCTGACGGTGCGCGATCAGCCGGTGGGCGTGCTCACCATGGTGCATTCCGTTCCCGGTTTCTTCAACGAAGAACATCTAGCCCTCCTCCAATCCATCGCCGACCTGGCTGGCGTGGCCGTGCATAACGCCCGCCTGTACACCTCAGTAGAAATTGCTACCCGCCGCTACCATGAACTGTTCGAAGATTCCATTGATTCAATCCTCATCAGTGACCTGAACGGCGTCATCACGGAGGCCAACCGCCAGGCTCTGCACACCCTGGGGTATCCCTCGGTGGGGCTGTTGGGCCGCAACATCGGCGAGGTGCATCCTGTGCAGTGGGATCTCTTCGGCAGCCATCTGGAGCTGTTGGATGCCGCCCGCACCATCTCGTATGAATCCGCTCTGCGCTGCTGGAACGGCGAAACCCTGCCCGTGCAGGTCTATGTGCGCAAAGTCACCCTGCAGGAAGAGATCATGCTGCAGTGGACCCTACGCGACATCTCAGAACGCAAGCGCATGGCTGCCATGCAGGAAGACCTGACCTCGATGGTCTATCACGACCTGCGCTCACCCCTGGCCAACATCATCAGCTCCATTGATATGCTGGAAACCCTCCTGCCCAGCGCAGATGAAGCCGCCTCAACCCGCTCCGTGTTTGCCATCCTCAAGCGCTCCACCGAGCGCATGCAGCGCCTGGTCAATTCCCTCCTGGATATCCACCGCCTGGAAGACGGCCAGCCCATCTCAAATCAGCAGAACGTGCCCCTGGCCGACCTGCTACGCGACTGTGTGGAGATTGTGACCCCTGGGGCCGAGAGTAAAGATCAGCAAATTCAAATCATCGCCCCGCCCGATTTCCCCAATTTGTGGATTGACCCAGATATGATTCGGCGCGTTTTGATCAATCTGCTCGAAAACGCGGTAAAATTCACCCCGCTGCACGGCAAGATCCAGGTTGGCGGCAAATTGGAAGGCGATTGGGCGGTGCTGTGGGTGCAAGATTCCGGCCCCGGCATCCCCGCGGAAGCACGTGAACGGATTTTTGAAAAATTCGTCCGGCTGCAATCCGGCCCCGGCATCCCCAAAGGGGTGGGGTTGGGGCTTTCTTTTTGCCGCCTGGCGGTAGAAGCCCACGGCGGGAATATTTGGGTCGAAAACAAACCTGGGGGGGGCAGTTCGTTCCAATTCCGGCTGCCGCTGGCTCACAACCTGGATGAATTATCGCTGTAGACGATCTTATTGTTTTGAGGAGCAGGAATGCAAGAAATTGCGTCTCATGTGTACATAGAAAACTCTTACCCCGGCGTCACCCTGGGCGCAATCAATTGGCCGCACGGTCTGATTCTTATTGACGCACCCTTTCGCGCAGAGGATGCGCGTTCCTGGCGTTCGGCACTGCTCAATCTGGGCGGCGGGGTGGAACGCCTGTTGATTAATCTTGATTCTCACCTGGACCGCACCCTGGGCGCGCGCGCTATGGACTGCACCGTGGTGGGCCATGAAAAAACCGCCAGCATCTTCGCCGAACGCCCCCTGACCTTTAAGGCCCAGCCGGGCGAAGGCGGGGCCGAATGGGAATTGGTCAACGGTCTGGGCAGCGTGCGCTGGGCGCCGCCAGAAATCACCTTTTCACATCACCTGCAAATTGAATGGGACAGTAGCCCCATCCTGTTGCAGCACCGCCCAGGCCCCACCGCGGGTTCCATTTGGGTGGAACTGCGCGAACAACAGGTGGTCTTCTTAGGTGATGCCGTCATGCCCAACCAGCCGCCCTTCCTGGCCAACGCCGACCTGCCCGCCTGGATGGAGACTCTGCGCATGCTGGAACAGCCCCAATACGCCAACGCCACGCTGATCAGCGGGCGGGGTGGGGTGGTGCTGATGGAAGATGTTCACCGTCAAATGGAACTTCTTAACCGCGTGCAGAACGCCCTGGAAGAGCTGCACCGCGCAGATGCTGCGCCAGATCAGACCCTCAGTCTATTAGATGAATTCCTGTCGGGCTTCCGCTGTTCCGGCGAATACCGCAACCTGTACCGCCAGCGCCTGGCGGGCGGGCTGATCCAATATTACCGCGCCAAATTCTGCCCCACCTCCGAAACACACGCGTCCCCATAGGGACGCGTTGTTTTTATGCCACGCCGGTCTTTCCCAGAATCCAATTCAGGTAGGGGCACGCCGGTCTTCTACCCAGATCCGATGGGCATCGGGGTAGGCGTGCCCGAATTTCGGCGTGCCCGAATTTCACCGTGCCTAAAAATGCGCCTGCGCTTACCCCACCTTTTGCCCGCAATCCGCGCAGAACTTGGCCCCCGGCACCAGCTTGGCCCCGCAGCCCGTGCAGAATTCCGATGATTTCAGCTTCGCCCCGCATTCCGGGCAGAATTTGGCATTGGTCGCCTGGGGCGCGCCGCACTGCGGGCAGCTGGCGCGGATGGTTTCCCGCCAGTTCTCTTCGCCCAGCTTCTTATCCTCTTCAGCCATAGCTGCATGCGCCCACACCTCTTCCACCGAACGCGAAGACTGCGCCGCCGACATCTCCACGCCTAAATCCGGCGCACAGCCCTTGCACAGTCCCTTCTTGGTATTCCAACATTTCTCCCGGCACACCCAGGCCGAACAACGCGGGCACTGCATGAACTGCGGACGCAGCTCTTTGGCCGCCTCCACAAAAGCCTCATCGTGCGCGCGTTCCCAGTTGGCCGAGCGCACCGATTCGCTGGCATTGGCTGCCGTGCTGAACACACCTCCAAACAGGCTGCTGGCCGTGCCCAACACGTTGCTGATCTTGCCGATGGCAAACGGGCGAAAACTGGTGCGAAAGCCGTTGCTGCACCGGTCGCAGAAAAATTCAAACTGGAAGCCTTGTTCGGTGCTCTTATCGCTGTAATTTCGGCTGAATTGGATCGAATCACTCATCGCAAAGACTCCTGAAATCTGATGATGGCCGTTGAGCGCCCCAGGCCGCAGCCCAGAACAGGTTAAGTATAGCCCCAAACCCCGCTGCCGGCAAACCGATCTGACCCTATCAAAACCGATGGGGTTTTCCTTTGGGCGCTGGGTGCAATTGGAATTAAAATAAAGCAGGCCTGCAAGCGGCCCAATCCAATCCATCCTGGAGGACAGTATGAAACGGCCTTTGCTCATGATCCCCGGTCCGGTGGAATTTGAAAGTGATGTCCTGGCGGCCATGGCCACCCCCGCCCACAGCCATGTGAGCGCGGAATTCATCGAAGTCTTCGGTCAGGCTCTGGAGGACCTGCGCACCGTCTTTGCCGCGCCGGACGGCATGCCTTTCGTCATCCCCGGCAGCGGAACCTGTGCCATGGAGCTGGCGGTGGCCAACCTGGTGGAACCCGGCGACCGCGCCGTATTGACTGAAACCGGCTACTTCTCCTGGCGCATGCGCGATCTGCTGGAGCGCCACGGGGCGGTGGTAGACATGGTGCCCGCCCCAGCGGGCAGCGCCCCCAGCGTGGAGGCGGTGGAAGCCGCCCTGCGCAAAGGCGCCAGGCTGCTGGCCGTCACCCATGTGGATACCTCCACCGGCGTGCTGGCCCCTTTGACCGAGTACGCCGCCGCCGCTCACCGCCACGGCGCGCTGGTGCTGGCGGATGGGGTTTGCTCGGTGGGCGGGCAGGAACTGCGCATGCAGGCCTGGGGCGTGGATGTGGTGCTGACCGGCTCGCAAAAGGCCCTGGCTGTGCCCGCGGGGCTGGCTCTGGTGATGGCCCGCCCGGCTGCCCTGCAGGCCTTCCGTGCGCGGCGCGCCCCCGTGGGCAGTTACTACGCCGACTGGGGCCTGTGGCTGCCGGTGATGGAAGCCTATTTGGAGCGCAAGGCCGCCTACTTTGCCACCCCCGCGGTGAACAACATCTTTGCCCTGGGAACCAGCCTGCGCCAAATCCTGGCTGAGGGCATGGAAGCCCGCTGGCAGCGCCACGCGCGCCTGTCGCGCGCCTTTAAAGCCGGGACTGCTGCCCTGGGGCTGCAGCAGATCCCCGCCGAAGCCTACCAGGCTGTCACCCTCACCACCCTCTATTACCCGCAGGGCAAAGATGCCTCTGCCCTGAAAGCCGTCACCGAGGCCGGCGTCACCCTGGCAGGCGGCCTGTACCCCGACCTGAAGACCCGCTACTTCCGCGTGGGTCACATGGGCACCGCCCGCATCGGCGATCTGCTCACCACCCTGGCTGCCATCGAAGCCGCCTACGACCTGCCGCGCGGGGTGGGCGTGGCTGCCGCCCAGCAGGCCTGGTAAAGCGGGCCTCCTCCTCTCATGAACCTGTCCGGCATCTACCCCCCCATCGCCGTCCCCTTCACCCAGGAGGAGACGATTGACTTCGACAGCCTGCAGTTTAACCTGCATCGCTGGCTGAGCGAACCCATTGACGGCCTGGTTGTCCCCGGCTCCAACAGCGAAGCCGCCTACATGAGCCTGGAAGAGCGTCTGGCGGTGATGCGCGTTTGTGCCCAGGCCGCGCGCGCCGCGGGCAAACGCCTTATCGCCGGAACGGGCATGGAGACCACCGCCGAAACCATCCGCCTGACCCAGGCCGCGGCGGAGCTGGGGGCGGATGCGGCCCTGCTGCTGCCGCCCTATTTTTACAAACCCGCCATGAACCGCGCCGTGCTCACCGCCCACTACCGGGCCGTGGCCGACGCCTCACCCATCCCCTTGCTGGTCTATAACGTGCCCCAATTCACCGGCGTTTCCTTTGATAACCCCACCCTGGTGGAACTGGCCCGCCACGAGCAGATCGTGGGCATCAAAGACAGCTCCAGCAATATCGTGCAGATGGCTTCGCTGAAAGCCCTGTGCCCCTCCTTTCAGATTTTCGCCGGAACGGGCAGCGCCCTGCTGCCCTTCCTCAGCATCGGCGGGTCGGGCTGCATCGCCGCCCTGGCCAACTTTGCCGCCGCGGCGCTGCGCGAGGTGCGGCAGGCCTTCGTCGAGGGGCGCAATGCCGAGGCGGCCGCCTTGCAGGTGCGCCTGGCACAAATCAACGCCGCCGTCACCAGCACCTACGGCGTCCCCGGCCTGAAATACGCCATGCAGCGCTGCGGCTACCGCGGCGGCTGGCCGCGGCGGCCCCTGCTGCCGTTGGATGCCTCCGGGCAGGCCGCTGTAGATGCCCTGCTGGCCGCGCTGGGCCTGGCCGACCCTATCCCCTAAAGTCCTCGCCCCTCGCCGCGCCCTGCGGTGGGGGGCTTTCAGGCGGTGATATAATCCAAACGAAAGGACTCCCCTATCCATGACCCACCAACCCTATCAACCTGTGCTCGAAGTCACCCGCGGTTCAATCGTTGAATCCGTCCATTACGGTGCCATCGCCGTCGTCGATTCCCACGGCAAGCTGCTGGCCAGTTACGGCGACCCGGATGTTGTCACCTTCCTGCGGTCCACCGCCAAGCCGTTTCAAGCCCTGCCTTTCATGGAGCTGGGCGGCGCGGATCGTTACGGTTTCACCGATGAAGAAGTGGCGCTGATGTGCGCCTCCCATTCGGGGACGGATGAGCACGTGCGCGTGGTCAAATCCATGCAAAGCAAGATCGGGGTCACCGAGGATCATCTGATGTGCGGGGTGCATTACCCCCTGTACGATAAGCTCAAGTACGAGATGATCGCCCGCGGCGAAACCCCCACCCCCTACCGCCACAACTGCTCCGGTAAACACACCGGCATGCTGGCCCAGGCCCAACTGCGCGGCGTACCCCTTGAAGATTACCTGAACTTCAATCACCCTGTGCAGACTCTGGATTTGCAGGCCTTCGCCGAGATGTGCGATATGCCGGTGAAGGACGTAGAACTGGGCATTGACGGCTGCTCAGCCCCTGTGTTTGCCGTGCCGCTGCGCAAGGCCGCTTACGGCTATGCCCGCCTGTGCGACCCGTTCGAACTGGAAGAAAAACGCGCCGCCGCCTGCCGCCGCCTCACCCGTGCCATGAGCAGCTTCCCCTTCATGGTGGCCGGGCCGGAGCGCTTTGATACCCTGTTCATGGAACAGGGCGGCGGACGGATGATCTCGAAAGCCGGAGCCGAGGGCTATCAGGGCATCGGCCTGCTGCCGGGGGTGCTCTCGCCCGACAGCCCCGGTGTGGGCATCATGTTCAAGATCGCCGACGGCGATCAGGGCGGCCGCGCCCGCCCCGCCCTGGCCACAGCCCTGGTGCGCATGTTGGGCTTGCTCAACGACGATCAGATGCAGGCCCTGGCCGAATTTGACCACCCCGTGGTGCGCAACTGGCGCAAACTGGCCGTGGGCGAAATCCGCACCTGCTTCGAACTGACCTGGCACTAAACCTTTCAGCGCATGAGCGACCTGCACGCCAAAGCCGAAACCATCTACCAACGCCTGTTGGATCACCTGGGCCTGCCCGCCTGGAGCGAACCCCAGCCCCCGCTGGATGAACTGGTCTCCACCATTCTGTCGCAGAACACCAACGACCGCAACCGCGACCAGGCCTTCCACAATCTGCGCGCGCGCTTTCCCACCTGGGAGGCCGTGCGCGACGCCGACCCCGCAGCGGTGATTGAAGCCGTGCGCATCGCCGGTCTGGCCAACCAGAAAGGCCCGCGCATTCAGGCCGTGCTGCGCCAGATCACCGCGGAGCGCGGAGAGCTGGACCTGGCTTTCTTAAAAGACTGGCCGCCCGAGGAAGCTCACGCCTGGCTGACGCGCTTTAAGGGCGTCGGCCCCAAAACCGCCGCCATCGTGCTGGTCTTTTCGCTGGGCATGCCCGCCTTTCCGGTGGACACGCACGTGCACCGCGTCAGCGGCCGGTTGGGCCTGCGCCCGCCCGCCATGAACGCCGAGCAAAGCCACCCCCACCTGGCCGGGCTGTTTCGTCCCGAAACCTACGGCCCCGCCCACCTCAATCTCATCCGCCTGGGGCGAGAAATTTGCCATGCGCGCAAGCCGGACTGTCCCCACTGCCCGCTGACCGACCTGTGCGACGATTACCAGCAGCGGCAGACCGCTTAGCCCCGATGCACAGCCCTTAAATCATACGGAGCGGCCAGTTATTGGCCGCTCCGTTTTGTTTATTGTGCTGCCTGTGGATTACAGACCGGCCGCCGCGCGCAGCGCCGCCGCCTTGTTGGTGCGTTCCCAGCTCAAATCCAGGTCATCGCGCCCAAAGTGGCCATAGGCCGCCGTCTGGCGGTAGATGGGCTTGCGCAGATCCAGGTCGTGAATGATGGCGCCGGGACGCAGGTCAAAGTGCTGACCGACCAGCTCGGCGATCTTCTCATCGGGGATCAGGCCCGTGCCGAAGGTTTCCACGTTGATGCTCAAGGGGCGCGCCACGCCGATGGCATAAGCCACCTGGATCTCGCAGCGCTCCGCCAGGCCCGCCGCCACGATGTTCTTGGCCGCCCACCGCGCCGCATACGCGCCGGAGCGGTCCACCTTCGTCGGGTCCTTGCCCGAGAAAGCCCCGCCGCCGTGGCGGCCCATGCCGCCGTAGGTGTCCACGATGATCTTGCGGCCGGTCACGCCCGCATCGCCCATCGGGCCGCCAATCACAAAGCGGCCGGTGGGGTTAACAAAAATTTTCATGTCCCCGTCCACCATCTCGGCGGGGATCACGGGGTTGATCACATGCGCAATCACGCCCGCGCGGATCTCTTCCTGGCTGACTTCCGGAGCGTGCTGGGTGCTGATCAGCACCGTATCCACGCGCACGGGCTTGCCGTACTGATATTCCACCGTCACCTGCGATTTGCCGTCCGGGCGCAGCCACGGCAGGGTGCCGTTCTTACGCACTTCGCTCAAGCGGCGGGTGAGGTTGTGGGCCAGATAAATGGGCATGGGCATCAGGGTGGGGGTTTCGTTGCAGGCATAGCCAAACATCATGCCCTGATCCCCCGCGCCGACCGCTTCGATCTCAGCTTCGGTCATCTGCCCGGCTTTGGCCTCCAGGGCCTTATCCACGCCCATGGCGATATCGCCAGACTGGTTGGCGATGGCCACCTGCACGGCGCAGGTGTTGGCATCGAAACCCTTGATGGAGTTGTCGTAACCGATCTCGCGCACCACATCGCGCACCAGGCGGTCAAAATCCACAAAGCCGCGGGTGGTGATCTCACCCAAAACCATCACAAAACCGGTCTTGGTGGCGGTTTCACAGGCCACGCGCGAATAGGGGTCCTGCGCCAGGCAGGCGTCCAGCACCGCATCTGAAACCTGGTCGCAGAGCTTGTCCGGGTGCCCTTCGGTGACCGATTCAGAGGTGAACAGGTACTTGGGAGAGTTCATAAAGGTATTGTTCATTCAAATGTCTCCTTTTAAAAAATGTGTCGCCCCGCCGGTTTCCGTGAGGGGGCGATACACAACTGGCCGCCCTCCTATCTTCCAGATTGTTCCTGTCGGAATTGGCACCTTGGCGAATGCCAGGTTGCCGAGGCTTCATAGGGCCGGTCCCTCCGCCTCTCTGGATAAGAGTGCCATATGGGGCATTTGAACTTCAGCGCGATCTTATCATAGATTACAAGGGATGTCAAACCAAGCAGCGGATTGTGTCTGTCCCAAAGTCGGTTGGTGATTTAGCATGCAAACAGCAGACGGTTTTGGGGAATATTCGGCAAAGGAACCTAATGGATCCTGACCCCCGCAGCCATCAATCCGCTGGCCATTCCTGGCCAATTCTTGTACCCT
>JARKPO010000033.1 GCA_029975215.1 Levilinea sp. | reverse complement strand
CTGTGTTGCGACATATTGCTCTAAATCTGCTCAGACAAGATAGGACGATCAAACGCGGCATCAAAATAAAACGATTGGCAGCCGCCTGGGACAATGATTACCTCATCCAACTCTTCAGTGATTAGAATGCGATTGCCCTGTTGGGCTTCCCCCAACCCCTTGACAAGCCGCTGCGGAATCACTATAATAGTGTAAGATTTACACAAAAGCGGGCAACCGCTTTTCTTTCGCCTTTCAATTTGTGTATTTTTTACACATAGGAGAACCCCATGACCAGCTCTTCCCTTGCCACCGGCGCGCAGCCTTTTCTGGATGACCTGCAAACCTGGCTCGAAGCCCTGCCCACCCTCGCGGTGAACGAGGCCCTGCCCCACCCTCAGAATGCCGCTGTCCTCTCGGTGGATGTGATCACGGGCTTCTGCGAAAGCGGCAGCCTGGCCAGCCCGCGCGTGGGCCGCATTGTGGCCCCCATCGCCCGGTTGATGACCGCCGTCTGGGACGCTGGACTGCGCCAGATTGCCCTGCTGCAGGATACGCACGAAGAGAACGCGGTGGAATTTGGCGCATGGCCAGCCCACTGCGTGCGCGGCTCGCACGAATCCGAGACGGTAGAAGCCCTGCGCCGCCTGGCCTTCTACCCGCACATGACCGTCCTGCCTAAGAATTCCATTCATCCAGCTCTCAACACCGGCCTGGATGAATGGCTGGCCGAGCGGCCGGAACTGGACACCTTCATCGTGGTGGGCGACTGCACCGATCTGTGCACTTATCAGTTGGCCATGCACATCCGCCTGACCGCCAACGCCTACCAGCGCCCCTGGCGGGTGATCATCCCCGCCGAGTGTGTCGACACCTACGACCGCCCCCTGGAAGACGCGCGCGCCCAGGGCGGTTGGGCTCACCCCGCCGACCTGCTGCACGCGGTGTTTCTGTACCATATGGCCCTGAACGGCATGGAAGTGGTGCGCGCCATCCGCTAGCGCAATATCCCCCTAAGATTCCCCACACCGGCGCATAGGCCACACTGGTTTCCGGTCTGTGCGCCGCGCGTTTAAGCCCCGCGCCGCACCGTGCGCAAAAAGCCCGGGGTGTTCAGGGTACGTTCCAGCAAATAGGTAAAATACGCCTGCATCACCCCCTCCATTTCGGCATGCGAAGCCGCCGAAAAGGCCGCACTGCGCACCTGTGCATACGTACTGCGTTGGTAAAACCGTAGCATCTTCAACGCCCGGCGCGAAAGCGGCCAAAGCCCCGGCTCCAGGCGGCCGCAGCGCGGGCACAGCGCACCGCCCTGTTGGGGCGAAAAGAATTGATCCTCGTCCTGAATGGGCTGGCGGCAGCGCACACACTCGTACAATTCCGGGCGGAACCCCAAAAGGTCAAGCAAACGCAGGTCATAAAAACGCAGCACCACCTGCGGCGTATCCACGCTGGACAGGCGGTGCAGGCTTTCCACCAACAGTTGGTACAGCCCCAGGTTCTGCCCCTCTTCATAGGTGAAACGGTCCAACAGCTCCACCACATAGGCCGCGCTGGCCGTACGTACCAAATCTTCGCGCAGCGGCAGATAGGCGTCCACCGTCTCGGCCTGGGTCACAATCCAAAAATCGCGCCCGCGCGCCAGCATCAAAGACACGCGCGTAAACGGCTCCATATGTCCGGCTTTGCGCGAATGCAGCTTGCGCGCGCCCTTCACCACCGCACGCAGCTTGCCCTGCTCGCGGGTGAAGAGGATCACCAGGCGGTCAGCCTCGCCCCAATCCGAATGGCGCAGCACCACCCCTTCGGCCCGCAGCGAGCGTTCGCGCTCAGCCATCCCGCCTCAACCCGACCCCTATTCCAGACTGCTGGAATTAAACGCCCTCGGCAGCAAATCCGCCAGGCTGCATTCTGAGACAATCTCTCCCTCAGCGTTCGCCAGAATCACATGCAGGTCCAGGCCGAATTCAGACATCACCTGTCGGCAGGAGCCGCAAGGCGAACCGCCGTCCCGGGTTACCACGGCAATCGCCACAAAATCGCGTTCACCCTCCGAAACCGCCTTAAAGACCGCCACGCGCTCCGCGCAAATGGTGGTGGGGTAGGCCGCGTTTTCAATATTCACACCGTCATACAGCTTGCCCGAAGCGGTCAGCAGGGCTGCGCCCACCGGATAATGGGAATAGGGGACGTAGGCCCATTGACGTGCCTGATTAGCCCGTTCGACCAGGTCCTGTTTTTGTTCTGGAGTCAATTGCATTTCAACCTTCATCCTGCCCGTTCTCCTTTTTCTCTTCTGGGGGGGTCAAGCGCGCCCGCACCAGGCGAATCCGCCGTCCGCTGACCTGTTCCACTGTCAGCAGCCAGTTTTCCACCCGCACTTCCTCACCGCCCACCGGCACGCGCCCCACTTCACCGTAAATAAACCCGCCCAGGGTATCGGCCACATCTTTCGTTAAATGAGTGCCCAGCAGCTCGTTCACGTCTTCCAGATCTATGCGCGCCGTGAACAAATACTCCTCCGGGCTGATCTTCTGGAACAGCAGCTCTTCGCTTTCATCATACTCATCGCGAATTTCGCCCACAATTTCCTCAACAATATCCTCCATAGTCACGATCCCAGCCATGCCCCCATACTCATCCACCACCACGGCCATGTGGGTGCTGCGCCCCTGCATCTCGCGCAGCAGTTCATCCACCTTTTTGGCTTCGGGGATGAAATAGGCCGGGCGCAGCAGCGAGCGAAGTGAGGTGCTCTGGTTGCCGTCCAATTGCAGACGCAGCAAGTCTTTGGCGTACAGCAGGCCGATGATATTATCAATGGCCTCTTCATACACCGGCAGGCGCGAATGACCCGAGCGCATCACCGCTTCAATGGCCTCGTTGGGGGAAATATCCACATCCAGGGCAAACACATCAATGCGCGGAACCATAATTTCGCGCGTGAGCGTGTCGCCAAACTGAAAGATGGAATAGATCATGCGCCGCTCGCCCTGTTCCAGGCTGCCTTCCGTCTGGCCGACCTCCACCCAGTTGCGCAGCTCGTCATCCGTCACGCCGCTGCGCGCCCGCTGCCAGCTTTCAGGCGGCCCCAGCAGGCGCATAAACACGGCTGTGAGCGGGCGCAGGAGGATATCCATGGCCACCGCGAAGCCGCTCATGCGCATGGCCCAACGCTCCGCCGAGCGCAGAATGACGCCCTCCACAGCGAATTCCAACCCCAGCAGGAGCAAGCCGCCCACAAACACCAGGCCCAACAGCAGCCAAATATCCATGCCCTCTGCCGTCAGACTGGCCAGCAGCATCACCCCCACCGCCGCCAGCAAAAAATGTGCCGCAGCTACCGAGGTGCGCAGCACCGCCGTGGTGTAAGGGTTTTCCAGGATCTTCAGCGCGCGGTCCCCCTGCGCGGGGTTGGAATCGCGCAGATTCAGCAGGTGCGGCAGGCGCGCGTGGATAAAGCTGGCGCGCAGAATCGCAAACGCAAAATCCATCACCAGGAAAAATGCAAACAGCAGCCAAAGGGTGTCGCTATTCACCGTCTTTCTCTTTCAATTTCCGCAAGACGCGCGCCGGAACCCCTGCCACCAGGGTGTCTTCCGGCACATCCCGTGTAATCACCGCCCCAGCCCCGCTGCGCGAGCGGTCGCCGATTTTGACCGGGGCCACCAGCATGGTGTCCGAGCCGATGAACACATCATCCCCGATCTCAGTGGGGTGCTTGTGGACACCGTCATAGTTGCAGGTGATTGTGCCCGCCCCGATATTTACGTTTTGGCCGATGGTGGCGTTGCCAATGTAGGAGAAGTGCCCCATCTTGGTTCTTGGCCCCAGGTAGGAGTCCTTCACCTCGCCAAAATTACCCATGTGCACATGCGAAGCCAGATGCGCCCCCTTGCGCAGCCGGCAGAACGGCCCCATCTCCACATGGTCTTCCAGCACAGCCTTTTCCAACACCGAGGCCAACACTTTGCAGCTGTTGCCCACTGTAGCATCTTCCAAAATGGAATTGGGGCCAATCACACAGCCGCTGCCGATAACCGTCTTGCCGCGCAGGAAGGTGTTGGGCTGCACAACGGTGTCCTGACCAATCTGCACATCCGGGCCAATATAAGTACTGGCCGGGTCCACCAGAGTCACCCCCGCCAGCATCCATTCGGTGTTGATGCGCCGCCGCAGCACGGCTTCAGCCTCTGCCAAATGCACCCGGGTGTTAATCCCTAAGGCTTCGTCGTTGTCGCTGATAGTCAGCGCCAGCACCGGCAGCCCTTCCTTCACCGCAATCCCTACGGTATCGGTGAGGTAATATTCGCCCTTGGGCGACAGCGGCACACGGTGCAAGGCCGACCACAACCAATCGGCGCGGAAACAATACGCCCCCACGTTGTATTCACGGATAGCCAACAGCTCTGGAGTACATTGAGCCTCTTCCACAATCGCCTGCACCGAGCCGTCCGGGGCGCGCACAATACGGCCAAAGCCGTGCGAATCGTCGGCGGTCATGGTCAGCATGGTGATCGGGCCGGGGTTTTGGCTTTGGGTTTCCACCAGGCGGCGCAAAGTCTCGTGCCGCAGCAGGGGCATATCCGCACTGGTCACCAACACCAGGTCAGACTGCCCTGCCGCCAGGCCTTCGGCGGCCAGCACGGCGTGGCCGGTTCCCAACTGCTCGGCTTGCAGCACAAAGCGGGCGGCCTCACCCACCGTCTGGCGCACCTGCTCGGCCCCGTGGCCAATCACCACAATGGGGGCTTCCTCGCTCAATCCTGCCACCGCACGCAGAGCGTACTGCACCATCGGCTTGCCGCCCAAAGGGTGCAGCACCTTAGGCAAATTGGAGCGCATGCGCGTTCCCTGCCCTGCCGCCAGGATGATGGAAATGGTTTTCATAAAGACGCTCCTGAATCCAAGATCAAAGGATCTGGGGGGTTAACACAATCGGGCCCTGAGCTGCCCTATAGGCAGCGCAAGGCCCGTTGTTGGGCTAGCAGCCGGTGTAGCCATAGCTGGGGCGCCTGGACTCGAACCAAGATCCACAGATCCAAAGTCTGGTGTGCTGCCATTGCACCACGCCCCAAAGAACCTTCGTACAGGCGCACCCATTTTAACACAGAATTGCGAAATCGGGCAATCCAAGCCAGAAAACAACGGGAAATTCGCAGGGACAGGCCGGTTCTCAGGGCTGCTCAGGCGGTTCATCCGGCGCCAGCCCCAACTGGCGGGCCTGGTCATACGAGAGCACATCCGGCGGCAGCGGCGCAGCGTCGCCCCCCTGAGCCGCCGATTCCCAAAACGAGTCCAGGTCGCCCGCGGGGGCCACCATCTCGGCGGGTTTTTCCAACAGGTCGAGCAGGTCGCCCACTTCTTCCAGGTTCAGCGGCAGTGAATCCAGGTTCAGTTCAGGCGTCTTTGCCGCCTGGTCTTCACCCCCTTCGGCGGGCAGGTTCATTTCGGGCTGCTGCTGCCAGTGAATGCCCATGCGCGTCAGCGACTCGGCAAGCTCCTTCTGCGCCGCCAGCACTTCTTCCAGCGCCAGCGCCAGGCGCAATGCCGAACGCCCCGCGGGCAGCACCAGCACCAGGGCGTAGGTTCCAATCGCCCCCGCCACCAGGTCGCGGCTGGCGCCGCGCAGCACCTGCACAGGTGCAGGTTGGGCAGCTTCCATCCAGCGGCCCAGCCGTCCTGCCGCGCTGAGCGCCGACATCACCAGCGCCGCCGTTTCTTTCTCAAACTCTTCCGGAAGCGGGCTGCCGCTGTGGGCAGCCACCCGTCCAAAATCATCCAGCAGGGCCACCGTTTCGGCCCCCAGGGTCTGGCGCAGCTCAGCCACCCGCTGTGAAAGCCCCGGCTCGGCGGGCGGCTCCAGGATCGCTGCGGGCGGCGCTACCACCTCTGCTGCTGAGCTTTCAGCCTGCATGGGGGGCTGTTCGCCGCCCAAAACCTGCTCCACCACAGACAGGAAGGTGCCCATATCCATGGGCTTGCGGAAAAAGGCCGTCACCCCCAGCTTTTCAGCCTGGCGCTTCACCTTTTCGTCCATCAAGCCGGTAACCAGAATGGTGCCGATCTCTGGATAGCGGGCGCGCATCTTGGGAACCAGGTCCAGACCCGATATCCCCGGCAGGCGCACATCGCTGATTAACAGATCCACGCTGACCCGCGCCGCTTCGAGCAAAGCTTCTTCGGCAGAAGGGACCAGCGTGATTTTAATATCGGTATAAATGGACTGCAGTGTGTCGCGGACCATGCGGCCAAATTCAAGGGAATCATCCACAATGGTGACGCGTTTCATAAGCAAACCTCAAATTAGTGTAGGTGCGCCAAAACCTCAGGCGCTTTTCTTCAATGGCGCGCGGTGATCTTCGCCGTGATCCGTGTACAGCCAACAGCGAGCCAAATGCCCCGGCTTGATCTCATGCAGCTCCGGCTCCACCTCAGTGCAGATGTTCAGCCCGTATTTTTCGCGCAGACGGCAGCGCGAAGCAAAGCGGCAGCCCGGCGGTAGGTTAATCAGGTTTGGAACCGTGCCCGGGATCACATCCAGGCGGTTAGTCACTTTGCCCAACACAGGGATCGAGCCTAACAGGCCCTGGGTATAGGGATGCAGCGGTTCATCAAAGATGGTCTGCACCACAGCCTGTTCCACCACCCGCCCGGCGTACATCACCGCCACTCGATCAGCCATCTCTGCAATCACCCCCAGGTCGTGGGTGATCAGAATCACAGCGGTGTTAAATTTTTCGCGCAGGCCGCGCATCAAATCCAGAATCTGCGCCTGAATGGTCACATCCAGGGCTGTGGTGGGCTCATCCGCAATCAGCAGGCGCGGCTGCAGCGCCAGGGCCATGGCAATCATCACACGCTGGGCCTGGCCGCCGGACATTTCATGCGGGAAAGAGAACACCTTTTTCTTTGAATCGGGGATGCCCACCATCTGGAACAGCTCCACCGCTCGTTCCCAGGAGCCTTCCTTTTTCATCTTCTCATGAATCTGAAACACTTCCGCCACCTGATCACCGGTCATATACACCGGATTCAGGCTGGATTGCGGCTGCTGAAAGATCATGGAGATGCGGTTGCCGCGCATTTCCACCATCTCAGCTTCCGGCATCTTCAGCAAATCGCGGCCCTCAAACAGAATTTGACCGCCAACAATCTTACCGGGGCGGCCCACCAGTCGCAAAATTGAAAAAGAGGTAACACTTTTGCCGCACCCCGATTCCCCCACCAGTCCCAGCACTTCACCAGGGTACACTTCAAAATCCACGCCGTCCACGGCCTTAACCACGCCGTCATCGGTGTAGAAATAGGTTTTTAGATCACGAACTTCCAGCAGGGGTTGTTTTGCAGATTCTGCCACGGTGAGCCTCACGAAAAAGAATGGAGTGGGGAGGAATCAAACCCAATGAGAAAACACCATCAGCCTGCAGGTCAGGGCTGCCCGGCCCGCCAGGAATATTGTGAAAAGGGGGATGATTCCAATGGGCAAGGGCTGTGCAAAAGCAAACAGCCTAAAGTTTTATAGCACAAGATAGGGTGAGTGTCAATTGATTTTTCAACAAGAAACAATCCAAAAAAATACCGCCCAGCACAGCCTGTCTGGGCGGTTGAATTCAGATTCAAGAAAGGGCAGCTAAGGCTGCGCCTGGCAGGCCTCGCCAAAATCCAACGCTTCCAGATTCCACAAGGCGCTGCGCGCGCTCACATCCAGATCAAACTGGCACAAATCCGGGCGCGACACGGCCATCTTCAGGCGGTAATACAGCGGAATCACGGGCAAATCCTGGGCGAACTGGCGTTCCACCGCCTGCAGCTTATCTTTGGCGGCTGCATCCAGACCCGCCACGGCCCCGCGCGCTGCACCGCAAGCCGCATCATACGCCGGGCTGGAGAACCCGCCCACGTTGACCCCCAGCCAATTGTTGGCCGCGGAAGGGATCTGACTGCTTTCAAACAGGCTGCACACCGCGGCCTGCGCGCCCACATCCCAGGAGAATTGGGCCAGGTCAAAGCGCCGTCCAAACAGCACCCCCTCCGGTCCAGGTGCATAGAGGGCATCCGTTCCCAAGGTCTGCAAAGTCACCTGCACGCCGCACTGCGCCAAAGATTGCACCAGCTTTTGGGCCGCTGCCTGACGGACAGGCGCCTGGGTAGTCACATAGTTCAGCGTCAGCGGCGTGCCATCAGGCACGTTGGCCAACCCCAACGCCACGCGGGGCGTGGCCGGGTCGCCGTCCAGGTCTTTCCAACCTGCCTCTTCCAGCAGTTGGCTGCCGCGGGCCGGGTCAAAGGGCAGGGCGGTCAGGTCCGCTGCGGCCCAGGGGTGGCTGGGGGGCAAATATCCCGCCGGAACACTGGTTTGACCCAAGAAAACCGAATCCACAATCCCCTGACGGTCCAGGCAGTACGCCAACGCCTGACGCACGCGCCCGTCGCCGAAGGTATCCGCGCGGTCGCCGCCCCAGGGGGAATAGCCGTCATCATAAGCAGCAGGCAGAATGCCCAGCGAGAGCATTTCCCAATCCGGCCCCTGGCCCATGTAAACTTTCAGCTTGCCGTCGCGCTGCATCTCCAGCACCTGTTCCAACTGCTCATCCAGCAGGGAGGTCTGATCCACCAGGTCGCATTCGCCTGCCTCCAACGCCGCCAGGTTGTTATCCAATGGCTGGCCCAGGAACCGGAACACCAGGGTATCAAAGCGTGGCAGCCCTTCAGCGGCACGGAAATAGTTGGGGTTGCGCGTCAGGGTGATGTGATCCCCCGCCGCCCATTCCTGTACAACATACGGCCCCCACCCCAGGGGCTGGCGGCTGGCGGCTTCCTGCGTGGGCAGATCCGCCGCGGAGAACTGACCCCAGGCATGCTGGGGCAGCGGCAGCCAGAAACGCGTTTCCAGGCGCGCGGGCAGCTCGCCGGGGATGCCCACCCACTGAACGGTCAAATCATCCAGGGCAGTATAGCTAAATGTGCGGTTGACCGCCCGCTTGGACACCGGCGTGGCCGGGTCGGCAGACAATTGATACGAATACACCGAATCCGCCGCCTTCAGGGGCGCGCCGTCTGACCACAGCAGATCGGGCAGCAATTTGAACTGCAAGGTGAGCTGATCCATTTCCAGAGGAGACGCGCCGTCCCACACCTGAGCACATTCCGGCGTGCGGCATCCGGCCGGCAGCACCTTGCTTCCCGCTGCCAGAACGGTCACTTCACCGCTGGCGTCCACCACCACATCTCCGGCTTGCACCGCAGTCTTTTTCAGCAGCGCGCCGCCGTTCTCGGCCGTGGGCAAATCTGCCAGAATCACCGGGACGGCCTCAAAGGCGCGCGTATCCACCGGGCCGTCATACACCGCTTCCAACACCGACCAGGTGCTGCGCGCAGAACTGCCGTAGGGGTAAAGGGTGGTGGGTTCCTGACCCAGGCAAACCACCAGAGAGCGCGGCTGAGGGGTAGGGGAAGGCGAAGGGATGGGGGTCGGCTGCACCGTGGGCGCAGCCGGGGTAACAGAAGCCGCCGCCGGAGCAGACACAGGCTGGCAGGCGCTGAGCGCCAAAACCGCCGTCATCGCCAGCCACAGGGCGGGGCGCAGTGGACCAGAATTCATACAGAACACTCCTCTCAAAATCGGCGCTGCGCCGCAAGAAACGGCCCAGCGCGCCAGACAGTCTGCATATTATAACCCGGATATAGCCTACTTTCCCCGCTTCCTTCAGCCGCCTGCCCCCTGAAAAAGGGCTCCCCTCCCGACAGATCGGGAGGGGAGCAGAGGAAAGAAATGGCGAAAGGTTAGACTTTTCCGGCCAGCCACTATGCCAGCGGGTTCCAAAAGACGCGCTAATCGGGCCAATGGACAAATTCCATCGGCGCCCAATGCGGCGAACAGTCCGAAGCAAAGGCCGCCGTGCACCTGCCCATAGTCCACAATGTGCCGCAGCTGGTTGGGCGTGCGCTGCCCGCGCAGAAACGTATCTGGGTGCAGCAGCGCAGCCCACCACCTGAAAGCCGTCATGCACCCATCATCAGGCGCGTATCGGTATCCGTTAGCAATGTCAGCTCTTTTGCCATGTTCACGCGCCTGGTCTGAACCTTGGGCCTTAGCCGTCTTTTTGCACCAAAAAGGCTTCCACGGCCTCGCGCCGCGGCATGGCCGGAGCCGTGCCGCGCTGGGTCACCTGCAGCGCCGCCGCCGTATTGGCAAAAGCCAACGCCGCCGCCAGGTCTTTGCCCTCACCCAAAGCCACCGCCAGCGCGCCGTTAAAGGCATCACCCGCGCCGGTGGTATCCACCACCTGCACCTTGCGCCCAGGCACGTGCATGAAGCCCCCGGCCCCGCCCGCCAGTGCGCCCTTCGCCCCCAGGGTGATCACCGGCGTGCGCACACCCTGAGCCATCAACCAGCGCGCCGCCGCCTCAGCCCCGGCCGCGTCCGCCACTGGCAGCCCCGAAATCAGCTGTGCTTCGCTCTCGTTGGGGGTCAAATAATCCACATGCGCCAAAAGATCCGCCGAAAGCGGCTGGGCAGGCGCCGGGTTCAGCAGCACCGTCACCCCCGCCGCATGGGCCAGCCCAGCAGTGTAGGCCACGGTTTCCATAGGAATTTCCAATTGCAGCAGAACGATATCCGCGCCAGTGATCACATCCCGCACACCGTCAATGTCCGCCGGGGTCAGTTGGGCGTTCGCCCCGCTGGCCACCACGATCATATTTTCACCCTGCTGGTCCACCACAATGAAGGCCACGCCGGTATGGGTATCCGCGGTGCGGATCACCCCGCGGGTGTCAATGCCCTCCTGGGTCAAATTCGCCAGAGCCTGATCCCCATAGTAATCCTGCCCCAGCTTGACCACCATGCTGACCTGCGCGCCCAGGCGCGCTGCCGCCACAGCCTGATTTGCGCCTTTGCCGCCCGGCCCGGTGTAATACGGCCCGCCCAAAATGGTCTCGCCGGGGGCCGGTATGCGCGGGGTGAAGACGGTCAGATCGGTATTGAAGCTGCCTACCACTACGATTTTCGGTTTCATTTTGCCTCCTGGTTTGTCGTGTCTTCATCCTGAAGCTCAAACGCCGGGATGAAGGCCTGCCGCTGCATATCTACAAGGCCGCGGCCGGTGGGGCGAAAGGTCGGTGCCACCGGCAAGAGCAGTAAGGTCAGCAGTTACAAGGGCTGGCAGCTCACGCCCAAATCGCCCGCCGCAGCACAGAATTGAGTAAATTCTACCGCGATTTCGGCCGCCAGCCGGTCAGCCAGTTGCCGCGGGCGTCCACCACCTGCGCGCCCTCCACCGCCACATCCTCGCGCTGGTCACGTAGGCGATGGTGTCCTCGCAAATCCCCACCGTGGCGGGGTAAATCTCGCGGGTGAGCACTATGATATACAGGTTAAACACCACCAGGAAGAAGCCCTGCGATAACCCGTTCAGCGAGTTGGCGGTAAAGCTCAGCCTGACGTCGCGGTTGAAGCGGAAGAAACTGCCAGAACAGGCGGTGATGCCGCGCATCGTCTCTTACTCCGCCGGATGAATTTGTTTTTGGGATGCACGGGCGCGTTTCAGCGGCACCGAGATGAACCAATGCGTCAGCGAGGCCGTCACCAGGGCCGCGCCAGCCGACAAAACAAAGGGCATGGTGTAATTGCCACGCGCCAGGTAACTGCCGGTCAGCAAAGCCGCAATCGCCATCCCCACCTGAAAGGTGATCTCCAGCCAGGCGGAAAGAGCCGCGCGCGATTTCGGCTGCGAGGTGGCCATGGCCAGCGAAAACCAGATGGACTGAGTCGAAGAAAACAGGCCGCGGTACGCCCAATAGGCCAGTGCGCCCAGGGTGGGCAGGCCGGTGAAGGCCAGCACCAGCGGAAACAACGGGATCAGAAAGCGCCCCATGGTGATCGATTCGGCCACGCCCCGCCTCAGGGCCACAATGGGCAGCAAGGCCAGTGCGATGCTGGTGGGGATCCACACCAGCGCCTCCACCATGCTGAAGAACTCGCGGGTGGTGCCCAGGTGGTAAATAAAGTACAGGTTCATAAAGGGCACAATCAGGCCCATGGTCATACCGATGAAGAATTCAACCGCCGCGCCTTTGGCGGTAAAAAGATCCATGCCCCACAGATAGGGTTTCAGACTGATCTGGACGGTGGTAGAACGCTGTGTATCGCGCATCAATAAAGCCGGCACCAGTCCCAAAAAAGTGAGCGCAGCGGCAAAGAACAGGGTGTAGCGGTAGCGCGCCGAGGGATCCTGGCTGAGAAAGGTGAGCAGATTGGGCAAATAGCCCGCGATCAGCGCGCCCAAAGCCGTGAAGACCCCCTGCAGCAGGCTGTCCATCGAAAAGGCGTGGGTGCGCTCCGCATCGCTGGTGTTGGCGTTCAAGAACGGCAGCTTCACCACAAAACCGCCCGAGGCCGCCAGCCCGCTGACGAAGGCCGCCCCGGCGATCCACGGCAGCTGCACCGCCGCGGCCTGAGTGAACTGCATCAGGCCAATCACGGCAAATATTGCCACGTAAATGCGGCGGTAGCCCATCTTCTCGGCCACAAAGCCAATGGGGATGGCCGAAAGGATCTGCGCAAACGGCCCCATGCTCAGCACCCGGCCCAAATCGGCGGGGTTGAACCCCAAAGACAAAATATACAGATTAAAATCCACCGAAAAAATGCCGTACCCGATACCGCTCAACGAAGAAGTCAGCAGCAATAAGCGCACATTCTGATTAAATCGGTTGAAATAACCGACATAGTTGCGTAGACCTTGAAACCAGCGGGTCAAAAGAGTCATTCAGCCGTCTTCCATCCAATGGATACAATTGCACACCGCACCGGCCAGGGAGCTTGCGCCCCCCGGCCGGGCCAGCGGCTGCGTTCAGCGCCCGCCTCGTGCAGGAATGTTCGCGGCAGGCGGCGGGTGGAACGTCATACTGGCTGGGCGTCCCATACCTTTAATTGACGAACTACCTCATTAAAATCGTCCACAACCGGCCCGTGTTCCAACACGGTGCCGAGAACGAACAAATTGACGCCGTAGCCTGTAGCGGCGCGGGTGACCCCGCGGCTGTCGGTCATGAAACCGATGATGCCCTTCTTGCTGGGGTCGCGGCGGCACAGCGCAGAGAAAATGCCGATCTCACAGGCCGTGCCGTCGTCTACCTGCGTACCGTCCAAAATGGCCACCACCGCATCCGCCGAGGAAAGACCTTCGTAGTCCACCTCAAAAATCACCTCAGGGGTCATCTTCGGCAGGTTAAAATCCTCGCGGTTGAGCTTACCGCGGCGGATCAAATCCATGACCGCCTCGCGGAAATCACCCGTGCCCAAATCCTCCGCGCGGATCTTGCCCGCGGCGATAACCGCGTCCACCTGCTCGCGAGAGATCATGTTGTTAAATTTCTCGTGCGGCACAAACGGGTCAATCCCATTTTCGCGCAGAATCTGGGCGTGTTCAGCGATAAATTTGCGCACATACGGCGTAAACAGCGGCCCGGCGAAGTAGATTTTCATGATGCCCTCCCAGTCTTGCCCAGGTGTCCCTCGGCTTCCAGCTCGGCCTGCCAGACCTTCAGCTGGGCGATGGCCTCTTCCAGCGTCTTGCACACCACCCCCGATTTCAGAATGCAGCCGAGGACAAAACCATTAATGCCCTTGCCTTCCCCTTTGGCCTGCGTGCGGTAATCATCATGCAAGGCCACAATACCTTTTTTGGTGGGGTCCACCTTCATCAGCTCAGAAAAAATCCCAATCTCACACGCCGTGCCGTCATCCACCTCAGCGCCGTTGAGGATGGCCAGCATGGCGTTGGCACTTTCAATGGCGCCAAAATCCGCGTCAAAGCACTTCTTAGCCGGGCTGCGCGTATCGGCAGGGTTGGCAAACTTGGGGTTTTCGTGCGGCACAAAAGGATCCATGCCGTTTTCACGCAGGGTTACAGCCGACCTGGAGATAAAATCCCGTTCGTAGGGCGTAAACAGCGGGCCAGCAAAATAGATCTTCATGTCGTCCCTTTCCTACAGGTTAATTTCGCGTAAAATGGCCTTCATCAAGCGGATGAACTTGGGCTTGGTGCGGTTGGCCACTTCCACCACCTCTTCGTGGGTCAGCACCCCCGCCGGACCCGCCTTGGGGTCTTTGCTGGTGTCGGTGATGCAGGAAATGCCCAAAGTGCGCATGCCCGCATGGGTAGCGGCGATGATTTCCGGCACGGTGGACATGCCCACTGCGTCCGCTCGCATCAGCCGATACAGCTCGCCCTCCGCGCGGGTGGTGTACACCGGCCCCTGAGTCGCCACATACACGCCGCGCTTCACGGGGATGTTTTCCTTGTCCGCCGCGGCCTGAGCCAGCTCAATCATGTCCCAGGGGTAGGCCAGTCCCATCGCGGGGAAACGCACGCCCAATTCGTCATCATTGGGGCCGATCAGGGGGTTATCCCACAGCAAGTTGATGTGATCCACGATGATCATCAAATCGCCGGGTGAAAACGAGCGGTTAATGCCCCCCGCCGCGTTGGTGGCGATCAGCACCTGGGTACCCAGGGTGCGCATCACCCACACCGGAAAGGCAATTTGCTGCATGGTGTAGCCCTCATAAAAATGAAAGCGTCCATTCATGGCCACAACCTTTTTGCCTTCCAGCTCACCCAAAATCAGCTCGCTGGCATGCCCCATCACGGTGGATTGGGGGAAATAGGGAATGTCTTTGTAGGGGATCACCGTTGCGTTTTGAATCTCGCTGGCGACGGCCCCCAGGCCGGAACCGAGGATGATACCGATCTCTGGAACAAGCGAAGTCTGCGTGCGGATGTACGCCGCAGCCTCTTTGCGGCGTTCGCGCCACAGCAGGCTGGGGCCGAACGTATCGCCGAATTGCGCTTTTGTGTCCATATGCGTTCCTTTCACTCCTTTTCCAATGAAGTCAACCCACTATTGGGCGGTCAGCGTATCCACCACCAGGGCGCGGTAGCGGAGATTGTCCACCGTTTTGACCACGTTCACATTCGGCTGGGCCGAAAGCCCCATCGCCCGCGCCCACATGCGCCGGTCGAGGAGGGTCATCCCGCGGGTGTGCTCGCCGCGGCATTCCACAGTCACATGGAACATCTCGCACTCGGCGATGCTGGGGTCAATGTACACCCCCACCGCCAACAGGTCGGGCGGGGTGGTGCGCAGGTCGTCGCTGTAAACCACCTTCATACGTTCCAAATTGCGCCGCAGCAGCCGCGCCACCAACGTGCACCAGGGCGTGCCTGCCGCTTCCAGGTTTTCCACGTCAGCCACGTAAATGCCGCCGCATTCTATGATCGGGTCAAGAGCAACCATGGTCAGGGGAATGCCGCTGCGGAAGACCAGGTCTGCTGCTTCGGGGTCGGCATAGATGTTGAATTCCGCCGCTGGGGTGGAATTGCCCGCGTTGATGCCGCCCGCCATCATGGTGATCGAGCGGATCTTGGACGCCAGGCGCGCATCCTTGGCCAGCGCCAGGGCCACGTTGGTCAGCGGGCCGATGGTAATTAAATCCAGGTCGTTCTGGCTCTCCAAAAAGGCGCGCACCAGGAAATCCACAGCGTGTTCGGGTTCCACGCGGATTTTCGGCTCCGGATATTCCAGGTCGCCAAAGCCCTTGCGCCCGTGCACCGAGGCTGCCGTCTCCCAGACGCCCATTAAAGGCCGGTAAGCCCCCGCGTACACCGGCACCTTCTTGCTGGAAAGCTCCACCACCGTCAGCGTGTTGCGGATGACGTGCTCCAATTCCACATTCCCCGCCACGCAGGTGATGCCGACCACTTCCAATTCCGGCGAGCGCAAAGCCAGGCTCAACGCCATCGCGTCGTCCACGCCGGTATCACAATCAATGATCACTTTTCGAGGTGTCATCTTTTTGCCGCTCCTTGTGCCTAGACAATAAAGTACCAGAGGGGAAACGAGGAGTTTCCCCTTGATTCAGGGCTTTTTTATTCCGGCTAAACCGAATGTTTACGCGCCGGCTGCAGCGTCCGCCTGTGCAATCGCTTTCATCGCTTCCAAAGCAATGCGGATGGCATTTTCCTCTCCGCGCCGGAAAGCCTCTTCTCCCCATGCAGGCTTGGTTTCCTTTGAAGTGCCGTCGTTGGCATACAAAGCGCCGGCGCGCCACCCGCGTAAGGCGGCGATCACAAACAAAGTATCACTTTCCATCTCACCCGAAATAATCCCGGACCGTTTTAAATCGTCGCGGTTTGAAGGGTCGCGAGGCGCATAAAAGGCGTCCCCGGCTGAGCCCAGGCCCACATGTACCTTTAAATCCAGGCGTTTGGCCGCCTGAACCAGGGCTGCGGTCACATCGTAATTGGGCACCGCGGGAAATTCAATGGGCAGGTAGTTGTTCGCTGTGCCGCCCGCTCGGAAGGTTCCCGCGGCCACCACCACGTCGCCTACATTCACGTAATCCTGCATCGTGCCGCAGGAGCCCACGCGGATCATGGTATCCGCGCCCATGTGGCCCAGCTCCTCCACCGCGATGGCCGTGGTCGGCCCGCCCATGCCAGTGGAAGACACGGTCATAAAAATGCCGTCCACTGTGCCCGAATACACCAGGTAGCCGCGGCTGTCCGAAACCAGGCGGCAATCTTGAAAATGTTCCGCGATCATTTTGGCTCGCGCGTGGCTGCCGGGCACAAACACGTACCGCGAAATCTCTTCTGGGTTGCAGCGAATATGGAATTCCATGACGTTTCCCTTTCTATCTCAGGCGACCTGCCGCTTTTGATCTTCCAGGGCAATGCGCTTCATGGCACGAATGGCCACCTGGATGGCGCGTTTCTCACCGTCCAGAAAAGCCTGGCGGCCCCATTCGGGTTTGATCTCGGTGGAGGTGCCGTCGCAGGCCAAAACCGCCCCAGCCCGCCAACCGCGGAAATTGGAGATGATGAAGAGCGTGTCGCATTCCATCTCAAAAGCCATCACCCCCGCCTGCTTCAGCCTGGCGTACAGGGCCGGATCGCCTTCTGCGTAAAACGCATCGCTGGAGGAGGCGATGCCCACATGCGCCCCTGGGCCGGTGGCGCGGGCTTCTTCCACCAACGCGGTCAACACCCCAAAATCGGGCGCGGCCGGGAACGCCGGAGGCAGGTAACTGTGGGCGGTGGCCCCGCCGCGGTACACCCCTGTGGGGATGATAATATCGCCTACGGTGATGTTATCCTGCGCCGTGCCGCATGACCCCACGCGGATGAACACCTTTGCACCCAAATGGGCCAGCTCCTCCACGCCGATAGCGACTTGCGGGCCGCCCATCCCCGTCGAGCAGACAGTCATGCGAATGTCGTCCACCGTGCCGGTGTAAATGTGATACCCGCGGCTGTCGCTCACAAAGCGAGCCTGATCGAATTGGTCTGCGATTTTCTTGGCCCGGTCGTGATCCCCAGGCACAAAAACGTAAGGGGCGATATCTTCAGGTTTGCAGAGGATATGAAATTCCATCTCGTCCTTCTTTCTCTGGCCAGGCACCGCTGAGACGCCTGGCCAGCCTAACACAGCTCATTCCTTTTTGGTCGCGGCCCGCTTGCGCGCATTTTCACGCCGGATGGTGAAATAGGTCAAAGCGGCCAGGGTGACAATGTAGGGCATCATACTGACAAAATAAATGGGGATGATACGCTCGGCCTGCAAGCGGAAGCCCAACATATCCACGAAGCCAAACAGCAGGCTGGAGAGGAACACGCCCAAAGGCGCGCCCCCGCCGAAGGTGTTCACCGCCATGCCGATGAAGCCGCGGCCGGCGGCCATCTTGTCCACATAGCCTTGCAAGTGGCCCAATGAAAGGTACACCCCCGCCAACGCAGCGAAGACGCCGCTGGCCATCACCGCCAGGAAGCGAATGCGCTGCACATTGATGCCCATCGTTTCAGCAGCTTCGGGGTTCTCGCCCACCGCGCGCAGATGAAAACCCCAGGGTGTGCGGTACAGGAACAAGGCAGTGGCCGCCACCAGGAACCAGGTCAGGTAAACGATAAAGGTGTAGCCGCTGAGCAGCTCGCCCAAAATGGGGATGTCCTTAATGATGGGGATTTCAATGGCTCCAAAGCCCACAATCTTGGGGTCGGTAAAGCCGCCTGCCACCCCAAACACCGAGCGCGTCAGGAAAATCGTGGCGGCGTCCGCAAAAATGTTGATGGCAATGCCCATCACAATGATGTGGGCGCGGAATTTGAGGGAAAAGAGCGCAAACAGCCCCCCCACCACCAATCCGGCCACAATCCCGCCCAGCAAGCCCATCAGAGAACTGCCAAAGAAATAGCTGGCTGCCACGGCGAACCAGGCTCCCAACAGGATCATCCCTTCGCCAGCGATATTCAAAATGCCCGCCCGATCGGTAATCAGCGCGCACAGCCCTGCCAGAACCACCGGGGTGGCCAGGCGCAGCATGCCTTGAATGTTGGCGATGTTAAACACATACCGTGAAAGAATATCCAGCAAGACACTTCCATCCATGGTTTGGTCCGCTCCTTATCGGTTCATCCAATTCACCTGGCCTGCGCAGCCTGATCGGCGGCTTCCGCCTTTTCGGCGGGTTTGGCCGGAGTCTGTCCTGCGGTGGGGGCGCTGCCGCCGCTCCTGGCAGCCGCCTTGCGCCGCCGCCGCAGAAAATCCCACATGCCTTCGGCGGCCATGAAGAAGATCACCAGACCGACGATGATGTCAATTAGCTGGCGGGGAACCCCCGCGCCCCATTCCAAACTGAGCGCGCCGGATTCCATGCCGCCGTAAAAGATGGCCGCCACGGTTGAACCGATTACCGTCTGGCCGCCCAACAGGGATGCCAGGTTGCCGCGAAATCCGAACCCAACCGCAAACAGGTTCTTATATTCGCGCCAAACCCCCAAAATCTCCACAATCCCGCCCAAACCAGCGATGCCGCCGCTCACCAACATGCCGCTGATGAAGGTACGGTTGAGGTTCACGCCGCCAAATTCCGAGAACATGTGCGAGAGGCCCACCATGCGCCATTCGTAGCCCAGCTTGGTGCGGCGGAAGATGAACCACATGATCACCACCACCGCCAGGGCGATGAAGATGCCCACATGCGCCTGCGAGCCTTTGCCAAACTCCTTGCTGATCTCCACAAACTGCGGCAGCCGCGCCGTCACCTGCACCGGGGGTGTCTCCGGCGTGGTGGCGCTGGCGCGCATGGGGTAGTTGGTCAGATACGAGATCAAAAAAGTGGCGATGTAATTGGTCATGATGGTGGTGATGATCTCGTTCACCCCCAATTTTTGACGCATGACCGTGGGGAAATATGCCCAGGCCGCCCCGCCCAAAAAGCCCGCCAGCAGCGTCAGGGGCAGGTGGATCACTGCGGGCATCTGGAAGGCATAGCCCACCCAGGTTCCCACAATGGCGCCGATAAAGAACTGGCCTTCTACACCCACATTGAACACGCCCGTACGAAACGCCAGGGTGGAGGCAATGGCCGTAAAGATCAGCGGTGTGGCGCGCTGCATGGTGATAAACAGCCCGCGCGTGCTGCCAAACGCGCCTTCCAGCAGCAGGCGGTATACCTCAATAGGGTTTTGCTTCTCAATCAGCATGATGATGGAACCCGCCAGGATCGCCATCAAAATACTGAGGCCCAAGGTGAATGAGCGTTGAAGAATGCCCCGCATGGAATTCATGAATTTGCTCACGAGAATCCTCCTTTAACCTTTCAACGTCTCGGCGGTGTGTTCACTGGAGGCTTCATGAGCCGCTTCCGCATTTCCGCCAACGCCCGCCATCCACAGCCCCAGGGATTCTTCGTCCGCCTCGGCGCCGCTCACCTCACCCATAATGCGCCCTTCGTACACCACGTTAATGCGGTCGCTGAGCGACATAATCTCTTCCAATTCAGCAGAAACCAGCAGCACGGCCGCTCCCCGGTCGCGGGCTTCAATGATGGTGCGGTGAACAAACTCAATGCTGCCCACATCCAAACCGCGGGTGGGTTGGGCCACAATCAAAAGGGTCGGATCCAGACTCAGCTCGCGCGCCAGCACCACCTTCTGCATATTGCCGCCCGAAAGCGCCCCAGCCATCACCTTGGAGCTGGGGGTGCGCACGTCAAATTTCTTGATCAAATGTTGCGAAAATTCCGTTACCTGGTTCAGATCAATCAGCATCCCCCTGCCGATCGGCTCTTTGAAATAGGATTCCACGATCAAATTGTCTTCCAGATTGGCGCGTAAAGCCACGCCGCGCACATAGCGGTCTTCGGGCACGCAGGAAATGCCGTCATCGCGGCGTTGACGCACGCTGGCATGGGTGATGTCTTTACCCTGCATGATCACTTTACCGCTGTACACCGGCCGCAGCCCCACGATGGCTTCCACCAGCTCTCGCTGCCCGTTGCCTTCCACGCCGGCAATGCCGAGGATCTCGCCTGCCCGCACCTGCAAGCTTAAGCCGCGCACGGCTTTGAGATTGCGGTTGTCGAGCACTTCCAGGTCCTGCACTTCCAAAACCACCTCTTTGGGGTTGGCCGGGGCTTTTTCTACCCGCAGCAGCACATCGCGGCCAACCATCATGCGGGCTAATTCGGTGGGGTTGGTATCTTTGGTGTTCTTGGTTTCCACCACCTTTCCGTCCCGCATCACCGTCACGCGGTCGGAAATCGTCATGACTTCGTTGAACTTATGCGTAATAAAGATAACAGTTTTCCCCTTGGCGACCAATGAACGAATCACGCCAAATAAATCACGCGTCTCCTGCGGGGTCAGCACCGCCGTCGGCTCATCCAGAATAAGAATGTCTGCGTTATGATATAAAGCTTTCAGAATTTCAACCCGCTGCTGTACGCCCACGGGCAAATCGCGAATGCGGGCGTCGGGGTCCACCTGTAAACCAAAACGTTTGGAGATTTCAACGATATTATCGCGAGCTGCTTTGCGGTCTACCAAAATACCTTTGCGCGGCTCACCGCCCAGAGTAATATTTTCGGTTACCGTGAAGGAAGGAACCAGTTTGAAACTCTGATGCACCATGCCAATACCCAGAGCGATCGCATCGGAGTTCTTATGAATATGGGCCAGTTTGCCGTTGATGTAAATCTGGCCTTCTTCCGGGCGGGTTAACCCAAAAAGAACATTCATTAAAGTGCTTTTGCCAGCGCCGTTTTCGCCAACCAGGGCGTGAATCTCCCCCGCCGCAACCGAAAAGTTCACATTGTTGTTCGCTATGACCCCTGGGTATACCTTGCGGATCCCAATCATCTCCACTGCGTTCGTCACGTTTGCTGCCTCCTGGTTGAAGGAAACGGGAGGGCAGGGGCAGCCCCCTGCCCTCCGTTCTCTTACGACACGATCCGCTGCTTACTTACCCATCCCACCTTCGGGGGCCGGGTTTTCGCAGGGGAACACTTCCATGTAATCCTTTACGCACATCTCACCCGATTTAATCTTTTCCACAGCGGTTTTGACAGCGGGGATCACTTCGTCTTTCATCTTGGCGGCCATATCTGCAGGGCCGTTATCCAGAAATTCGGTGTCAATGTTGTACAGGTAGCACATGCCGACGCCGTCTTCTTTCAAACCGAAGACTTTCGTGCCGCCAGTCAGCTCACCCGCCACCAGGGCCTGAACCGCACCGTAGATAGAGAGATCCACACGCTTCATCATGGAGGTGATGACGTTGCCCGGATAGAGGTAATCCTGGTCGGAGTCTACGCCAATGGAGTACAGGCCGCGTTCCTTGGAAGCGTTCAGCACGCCTTCGCCAGCCTTACCAGCCGCTGCAAAAATGATATCCACGCCTTCCTGATATTGGGTCAGGGCCAATTCCTTGCCCTTGTTGGCATCGTTGAAATCACCGATCCAACCGGAAACCACTTCGATGGAAGGATCCACATACTTGACACCCTGGATATAGCCCAGTTCGAAGCGGCGCAGCAGCGGAACATCCATACCGCCGATGTAGCCGACCTTCTTGGTTTTGGTCAGCATGGCAGCCACCATACCCACGGTGAAGGAGCCTTCATCCTCGCGGAAGACCAGGCCTGTGCCGTTGGGCTGAGCCAGGGTGGCATCCACAATGGCGAACTTCGTGTCCGGGAAAGCGGCCGCAATTTCATCGGTCCAGTCCGCGGAGCCGTAACCAATGGTGACAACCAGATCGTAACCCTGTTCGGCCATGGCGCGGGCGGCCAACTGCTGTTCACCCACATCCGCGTTCTCGATGATCTTGGTTTCCACATTCGGCATATTTTCGTTGACCAGCTTAATGCCAGCGGCGGCCGAGTCCATGAAGGACTTGTCGCCCAGCAGGGAAGCGATCAACGCCACTTTGTAGGTCTTGCCTTCGGGCTGAGCCGGAGCGGCCGGCTCCGCGGGGGCAGCCGGGGCAGCCGGTTCGGCGGCTGGGGTGGGCATGTCAGCCGGGGTGCAGCCCACCAGCACGGCCATCATGACCATCAACAGTACCAGGGATGCTAATGTTTTGCGAATCATGCGTTCTCCATTTGGTAAAGCAGGGTTAGGGTTGAAACTGAGCCGAGTTTCACGCGTATTTACCCATTGTTTAAAGCGAAATGTTTACATCATCCCACGTATAGGCTGTCCTCCTTCTCCTCGCAAAAGTTGAGGGCGGCATCAGAGTGCC
This sequence comes from Levilinea sp., assembly GCA_029975215.1. Classification (GTDB taxonomy): domain Bacteria; phylum Chloroflexota; class Anaerolineae; order Anaerolineales; family Anaerolineaceae; genus Levilinea. The sequence continues at coordinate 23,471 of JARKPO010000033.1, read as the reverse complement.
CAACCACGGCTGACAGGCAGGTTCGGAGCCACGATTTGAAAGCTGGCCGTCTGGCGTTCGGGCGACAATGGGAGGCCAGGATTCAACTTTACAGGGGGGGTGTCAATGTGCGCTGCGGATGATTAAATCGGAAACGCTAAGAATCACTTTTAAGACCGTGGACATCGTACACCGAAATTTGGCGGCTGTGCAGCAAATGACGCTCCATCGCAAAGCGCGCGCGGGCCTCGTCGCCCAGTTCAATCGCCTCTAAGACCTCAACAAAATCCTGGTCCAATTCGCTGGCTTTCGAAAAATGCACTTTCTGTTCGGCGCGGTAATTGTTCCAAATGCCGTGGATCGTATCCAGCAGCTGGCTTAAGAGTTGATTCTGCGCCATGTTTAAAATCGTGCGGTGGAATTCCCAATCCATCTCGACCGCTTTTTGAATGTCGTCCCCAGCGGTCAGATAGCCTTCAACCACCTCACGCAAATGCGCCAGAGCTTCAGGGGTGGCGCGGAGCGCCGCCAACCCAGCCGCCTGAATCTCCAACGGATCGCGCACCTCGATGATTTCAACGATATCTGGCTCGGTGAGCAACCGCGACCATTCTAACTGTTCAGCGATCATATCGCTGGCTAAATTTTCACTCACATAGGTGCCGCCCCCTGGTACGGTCTCCAACAAACCTACCAGAGTCAGCGAACGCAGCGCCTCGCGCACCGGCGAGCGGCTGACTTTGAGTTGTTCCATCAATTCTCGTTCAGAAGGGAGTTTTGAACCCGGCCGGAGTTTCCCCGTGTTGATCATGTCAATGATCATCCAGATAATATCTTTGCTCATGGTACTGCGCGCAATGGGTTGAAAACGGATATCCATGCTCCACCTGCCGTTTCTACGGTATGCTGGTAGGATCAGTTTTGATTGTACAAAATAGCGGATGATATGTCAAGTTGCGACCTTGTAAGGATCACTGCGCCTTTTTGCGCTCGGCCACGATCTCCAACAGGCGCTGGCGGTAGGTGCGGTCGCGGTTAGCCAACTCCGGTTCCACCTGTGAACCGACAGCCAGAAAATAATCCAGATCCCGCCCCATCTGCTGCCCGCGGGCGGTATGCATATCCAGCGCGTATTCGGGGATCTCCGGCAGGCGTTCGCCCTCTTCCACCACCGCATGCATCCAGTTGACCATTTCGTCCGTCGAACGGTCCTTCTGGCTCAGGCACAGCACGCGCACAGCGTGGATTCCAAACAGCAGTCGATCGCCTTCGCCGCGCTGGTATACCTCGTGCATTTTGAAAAGGGTGTACACCTGGCTGGCAGCCTGAGGGTTGCCAAAGCCCACATCCTCCACCGAAATACACAGCAGCCGCTTCCACATATAGGCTTCCAGCTCCGCGCTGGTGGTCATCATCTCATAGGCGATCAAAGCCGCATTTTCCGTGTGCCCGCGGCGAATTTCCTTCTGCAAAGCCGAAATGATCTCATCCGCGGGGATATCGTGGCGCGTGCGCACGCGCGTCCAGGGGTCTTGTGAATAATGTACAGGCATGGTCAGTTATCCTCCGTGTCAGAATTCAATACCGCATGAATGATTCCAGCGTACATGGCCATCGTCACCGGTATACTGGCCAGATCCACCCATTCATCCGCCGCATGCGCACCGCCGCCTGTGGGGCCAAAGCCGCACAGGGTGGGGATGCCCTGTTCAATGAGCATATAACCCTCATTGGCTGGCCCAGCCCCCTCCACCGGCCAGGTGCGGCCCGTCAGCAGACGGGTGTAATCCTGCGCCGCCCGCACCAAGCGGTGGTCCGCGGGCACCAAAGCCGCGGGCAGGCGGTTCTTCACCTCCAACGACAGGTGCAAACCAGGGCGCGCCGCCTCCACCTGCTGCAAAACGTCTTCCACTGCAGCCAAGATCGCCTCGGCGCTCATTCCCGGCAGCAAACGCACATCCACCAGCGCCTCAGCTGCTGCCGGAACCATGCTCTCAAATTCCCCCCCGCGCAGCAGCGTCCCCGGGGTCAGCATGGTGCGCATCCCCGGAAAAGCCGGGTGAGAATCGGGCGGGAGCAGGGTTTCCAGGCGTAGCAAGACCTCGGCCAGGCCGGTGGAGGCGTTCACGCCTTCTTCGCCGCGGCTCCAGGCCGGGCTGCCCGAATGCACCGCGCGCCCGCGAGCCAATATGCGAAAACGCAGCAGTCCGCGGTGGCCGATGCAGATAATGTCGCTGGTGTAGGTATATATGGCCGCCTGCGCCGGAATCAGACCCTCATCCAGCAAATAGCGCACCCCCAGGGGCGAACAGGCGCCGGACTCTTCGTCCACCACCCCTGCCATCCACACTTTCGCCATATCGGGGTTTAAAATGCCCTCGTCGCGCAGCAGAGCCAGGGTATACAGCCCGCAGGCCAGCCCGGCTTTGTTATCCGCCGCGCCGCGCCCCAACAACCGCCCCGCACGCACCTCACCCACAAAAGGCGGGCAGCTCCAGGCCTGCGGGTCTCCCGCCGCCACCGTGTCCATGTGGGCGATCAGGGCAAAACCGGCCTTGCCCCGCCCCCACTCGGCCAAGAAGTTGGGCCGCTGCGGGTCGCGCGCGGGCAAAGAGGCCGCCAACCCCAGCCGCTGCGCCTCTTCCAATGCCCGTTCGGCCACAGCTTTTTCAGAATGGCTGCCGTTCACCGACGGGATGCGTACCAGATCGCCCAGGAATGCCCCCACCTGGGGGGCGTAGCCGCGCGCGCAGCGGAGCAGGGCATCTGGTGAAAGCATATCAGCCCGCCGCCTTGACTCGCCGTTGAAGCTCAGCCTGGGCCAGGTCCAGGCCTTCGGACACCAACGCATAATCCAGGGTGGTCAGGCGCCCATCCCGCAGCAGCCAGCGCCCGTCCACCATCACATCACGAACATGATAGCCGCCCACCGAATACACCAGCGCCGTGTAAATATCCTGACCGCCGCGCGGGCTCCAGCCGATTTCATCCAAATCCAGGGTGATCAGATCGGCCTTCTTGCCCGGCTCCAGCGAGCCAATCTCATTTTCCAGCCCCAGGGCACGCGCCCCGCCCAGGGTAGCCATCTCCACAATTTCGCGTGCAGACACAGCGGAGGGTTCCTGTTCGCGCAGAGACATCAGCTTACCAGCCAGCTGCATTTCTTTGAACAGGTCGTATGAATTGTTGTTGGCTACGTTATCCGTGCCCAGGGCGGTGTTGATCCCCGCCTGCCGCATGCTTTTCAGTGGGGCAATCCCCGCGCCGCTGCGCATGCAGGCCGAGGGGGCGATCACCGCGGTGAAGGGGTGGGCAGCCAGAGCCGGGAAGTCCTCTTCAGGGATGGTGATGCAGTGTGCCGCCAGCAGACGCCGTTCCAGCAGCCCGATGCGCCGCATCTGCTCCACCGCCGAAACGCCGTAGTGTTCGCGGCAGTAGCGTTCTTCCTCGCCGCTGGTGGCCAGGTGAAAATGCAGCCCGGTGGAAAATTCATCCGCCAGGGCAATTTCCATCTGGATCGCCTCGGGGCTGTTATCCACAAAGAAGGCGTGCGGCCCCACCCAACCCGTCAGGCGCGGGTGGTCGCAGATCAGGCTCAAAAAACGGTGGGCCAAATCCAGTTCACGGCGGCGGGCGGTTTCGTCCCCCAGTTCCACAATTCCATAGGCCAGGGCTGCCCGCAGTCCGCTTTGGGCCACCACCGGAAGCACGCGCTCCATAAAAAAATACTGGTCGGCAAAACAGGTGGTGCCCGTGCGGATCATCTCCGCGCAGGACACCGCCACCGCATGAGGTACCATATCCCCATCCATAACCGCTTCTAGCCCGCGGATGCCCTGATACCAGCCCTCAAAAGTGAACAACGAATAGGGCTCCGCCATACCACGAAAGAGGGACATGGGGGTGTGGGTATGGGCGTTCACCAGGCCCGGCATAACCAGCCGCCGATCCAGATGGATTGCGCCTTCCAGGCTGCGGCCCTGCAGGGCACTTTGCGGACCCACTTCGATCAGCCGGTCGTCATCCACCAGGATATAACCCGGCTTAAAAATATCCCCCTGCAAATTGAGGCTCAGCACCTCATCAGCTAAGTATAATTTTGGCGTCATCGTCGTTTGGGTGGTATATTAGGGGTAGAAGTGGATTGGGAGGGCACGCACCCCACCAAGAACGCGAAATGGTATACTGATCCTACCACTATCTTAGTTTAGCCAGGAGAAAAGGGTTTGTCAAGCGGCATTATTTAAGAATTCACGCAGACCAATTGACACCCGTTTATTGGCAGCCATTACCACCCAAGGAGAAACCACATGCAGCCGATTAAAAGAGCCATCGTGATTGTCTTAGACGGCGTGGGCGCCGGTGAAGCCCCTGACGCCGAATTGTATGGAGACCGCGGCAGCAATTCGCTGGCAAACACCGCCCGCGCAGTGGGCGGGCTGAATGTTCCGCACATGGAAGCTCTCGGCCTGGGGCACATCCAACCGATTTTGGGCGTATCGGCCGATCAACCCGCCGCGGGCGCCTTTGGGAAAATGCAGCCCAAATCCGCTGGAAAAGATTCGATCAGCGGCCATTGGGAGCTGATGGGCGTGCCCCTTAGCCAGGCCTTTCCTGTGTATCCCAACGGCTTCCCGCCAGAGGTGCTGGCAGAATTCAAACGCCTCACCGGTTTAGACGTGCTGGGCAACAAGCCCGCCTCCGGCACCGAAATCCTCGTGGAACTAGGCGAAGAACATCTGCGCACCGGCAAGCCGATTGTCTACACTTCCGCCGACAGCGTTTTCCAGATCGCCGCCAACGAAGCTGTCATCCCCCTGGAACGTCTGTATGAGCTGTGCCGCATCGCCCGCGAAATGCTTACCGGCCCGCATGCTGTGGGGCGTGTCATTGCCCGGCCCTTTGTGGGCACCAATGCCGACAATTTCAAGCGCACCCCCAACCGTCACGATTACCCCCTCAAGCCCATCTCCCCCACCATCATGGACAAGCTCATCGCCAGCGGCCGCACCGTTTTGGCCACCGGCAAGATTGACGACCTGTTTGCCAACCAGGGCATCACCCGCTCGGCCCATTCCGCTGAGAATGACAAAGCCATGGCAGCCACCATTGCCTTTGCCGAGGAGAAATTTGAAGGGCTTCTGTTTGCCAATCTGGTGGAATTTGACATGACCTACGGCCACCGCAACGACGCCGTTGGCTATGCCAACGCCCTGGCTGCCTTTGACCGCCAGCTGCCCGATTTGCAGGCTCGCATGGGGTCGGAGGATATCGCCATGATTGTGGCGGATCACGGTGTGGATCCCACCACCCCCGGAACCGACCACACCCGTGAGTTCATCCCCCTGCTGGTCTTTGGGCCGCGGGTGCGCCCCAACGTTAATTTGGGTGTACGCCAGACCTTTGGGGATGTGGCTGCCACCCTGGCTGAAATTTTTGATCTGGAAGCCCCGCTGATTGGTAAAAGCTTTTTAAAAGACGTTCTGGCCTGAAAGCCGCCCCACTTGTTCTCAGCACCTTCAGCAGAACAATAAAATCCCCTCCCGTTTGGGAGGGGATTGGCTTTGCTATGGGCTAGGGAAAGCCAGGAAATTTACTGCGTGCCCTGCAGGCGGGGATCCAAAGCGTCGCGCAGACCGTCGCCCACGAAGGTGAAGGCCAACACAATCAAGGAAACGCAGATGGCGGGCAGCAGCAGCAGCCAGGGCTGCGCGTTGATGGCCGTCTGGCCTTCCAGCAGGAGCGAACCCCAGGAGGTGATGAAGAAATCTTTGGGGTTCGTGCTGGGGCGCAGGCCCAGGCCCAAATAGCCCAGAATAGCCTCAGTGATGATCATACCCGGCACAGACATAGCCGAAATGATGATGATGGGGCCGAGGCTGTTCGGCAGGATATGGCGGAACATGATGCGCGAATCGCGCGCACCAATGCAGCGGGCGGCTTCGATAAACTCTTTCTCTTTCAAAGACAACACCTGCCCGCGCACCACGCGCGCCACGCCCACCCAGCTGACGATGGCCAGCGAGCTAAACAATAGAAACAAGCCGTTTAGCATTTGCCCGATGAAAGTATCGCGCAGGGTGATCATCATGATGATGAAGAACAGTAGGTCGGGGAAAGCATACACCACATCCGTCAGGCGCATGAGCAGGTTATCCACCCACCCACCGCGGTAGCCGGAGATCAGGCCGATGACGGTTCCCACGATCAAGATGATGATGGTCGGCACGAAGCCCACCACCATGGACACGCGGGCTCCATACAGGGTACGGCTCAGCACGTCGCGGCCCAGGGTGTCGGTGCCGAAAAGGAAAGCCGGGTCGCTCTTGGCGCCGTTCGGGCCAACTTCCACAAACGCCGGAGGCAGGAAGCCCTTGCCCGAATTGATCTGAATGGGGCTGAAGGGAGCCAGATAATTGGCAAACAAAGCACCCAGAACAAAGATGGCAATGATAATCAGGCCCACAACAGAGGCTTTGTTGCGCAGCAGGCGGTAGAGACCATCCATCAAAAGGTCGCGCTGCGGCGTGGAAACTTCCAACGCAGCAATGCGATTTTTGGTTTCAGTTGCGGAATCATGTGCAGTCGTCATGGCAATCCTCCACTAATCCAATCGGATGCGCGGGTCAAGCAGAACGTAGGTCAGGTCCACGCTCAGGTTAGCCAGCGCTACCAAAATGGCATAAATCAACGTGGTTCCCATAATCATGGAATAATCACGTTGTCCGATCGCCGTAACGTATGCGCGTCCCATCCCAGGGAAACCAAACATGGTTTCGATAATGAAAGAGCCGGTCACCAAAGCCGCCAGGGAGGGGCCCAACATTGTCACCACCGGAATGAGTGAGTTCTTAAGCATGTGGCGGAAGATAACCAGACGCTCGGCCATACCTTTCGCACGCGCCGTGCGCACATAGTCCATGCGCATGACTTCCAACATGGAAGCACGGGTCAGGCGCGCTGTACGGGCCATGGTGCCAAAGCCCAAAATGACCGCGGGCAAAAGCCAGACATCCACCTGATCCCAACTGCGCGGCACAATACTGACCACGTGCAGCCAGGAAGCAAAGATAATAATCAGGAAGATCGCGATCACAAAGTTTGGCACCGAAATACCGATGGTCACGATGAATAGGCTGATGTAATCCGCCCATGTATTTTGTTTGAGCGCAGAGATGATGCCAGCGGGAACGCCCAAAATAACGGCGAAGAGCATGGCATACACACCCAGGCGAACCGAATAGCCAAAGCGGCTGTAAAGGAAGTTCTTTCCTTCCGGCGGCTTGAAGAGGATTTGTTGAATCGTCAGGCCGCGCTGTCGGTAGGAGGGGCCAAGATTGCCGCACACCAAACCGCACTTAAAAGAACCGTCTTTCGCATAATCGCCAATAATGTACGCCACAAACTGCCGCCACAGCGGCTTGTCCAGGCCGTAGTACTCATTGAGCAAACGCTGGGTGTTGGGGTCCACCTGGCGCGCGCTCAAATCCCGATCCCAAGGTCCACCGGGGGCGCTGTGCATCAGAATGAAGGTAATACCTGAAACCACCAGGATAACCGGGATCAGCCACAACAAACGCCGAACAACAAATCTGCCCATAGCATCTTCCTAGTAAAAGGGTTTGGGTCCTTCAAAAGGGCTGGTCGGCCCCGCCCGGAGGGCAAGGCCGACCAGCGGAATTACAGGTTGCTAGATCTTACAGTGTTTCGATTTTGCCAGGGATCCTTACGGAACCATGGTGGTGTCGATGGTGATGGTCAGCGGGTCGTTGTCGCCCACCCAGCCGGAGTCCTGCGGGGTCTGGATGATGCCCTTGACCCACGGCTTGACCAGGTAGCTGTTGACGTTGTTCCACATGAAGGCCACCGGGGCGCCGTCGGTCAAAAGACGCTGGGCGTCGGCATACAGTTTCATGCGGGCTTCGGGATCGATGGTGCTGTCAGCCTGGGCCAACAGGGCGTCGAGTTCGGGGTTGGAGTAGCCAATCCGCTCGCCAAACGCGCCGGTCTTCCAGTACACGGAGAGCCAGTTCTGGGGATCCGGGTAGTCAGCGCACCAACCGAGGATGAACATCTGCGGGGCCGTCTTGATGTCTTTGGTCAGGCCGGTGAAGGTGGTGGATTCCACGGGGTTGAGTTTCACATCCACGCCCAGGACTTCCTTCCACTTGGCAACCATCCACTCCCAGCGAACGCGGTTGCGGGGGGTGTCGCCGAAGGTGGCGGTGATTTCGGGCAGTTTGTCGACCGAGCCGTAGCTGGATTCAGCAATCGCCTTCTTGGCGGCTTCGGGATCGAAGCCCCAGCGATTTTCCTCAGCATCGTAGCCGGGGAAGCCCTTGGGGATCCAGGTCAGGGTGGAAGAGCCGAGGCCCTTGAGCACGTCCTTCACCCAGGTTTCGCGGTCGAGAGCGTAGGAGAACGCTTCGCGAACCTTCTGATCGGTGAAGGGTTCCTTGAGCTGGTGGAACATGAGCGCGAAGGTGCAGGAGCCGGGGTAGATCTGAGCTTCTTTGCTCAGGACGGCGTCGTTCTGCACGGTGGCCAGGTCTTCAGCACCCAGGGGAACGATATCGAATTCGTTGTTCTTGTAGGCTTCGAAGGAAACCGCGCCATCGGTGATGTAGCGGTATTCGATGTCATAGGTCGCGGCGCCGCGCCAGTAGGCCGCATTGGGGACGAAGTACGCGCGGACGAAGGGCTCCAGGTTCTGGAGAACGAAGGGGCCGTTACCAACATGGAACTTGGAGGCGTTCCACCAGATGTCGCCACCCTCGGCGATCAGTTCTTCCTTCGCGGGGAAGGTGACCCACAGGCCCATCACAACATGGAAGTAGGGGGCGGGTTGGGCAAGACCGATCTTCAGGGTATTGCAGGTGGTCTGTTCGTAGTCGGTGCAGGGCTGGCCAGCATCGTCAAGCGCCTGAACCATCACACCAGCCTTCAGGGTGGCGAGTTCTTCTTCGCTCAGGTTAGCAACATCAGCGGTGCGCCATTCAATCGCGCCCTTGATGTCGTCAGTGATGGCGGCATATTCACCAGCGGTAGCGGGGTCAATGTTGCGCAGGATCGAGTACTCGAAGCGCTTGGCATTGAGCAGGGTTCCGTCGCTGTAGGTGAGGCCGGGGCGCATCGTGAAGGTAATCTCGGTGGCGTCGGCGTTGTATTCCCATTTCTCAGCCGCGGCGGGGATGGTGTTCAGATCGCCATCCAGACGGGTCAGACCTTCGTACATCAACTTGAGGTGAGCAATTTCGTTGACGAAGGACGACTTCTGGGGGTCGATCGTGTCGGGGTAGGTCCCCAGGTTGATGCGCAGGACCGCGGGCTTGGCCGCTTCGGGAGCGGGGGTGGCGGTCACGACGACTTCTTTAACCTCGCCCTCGACCACAACGGTCTGGACGATGGTCTCGGGGGCCGGCGCAGCAGCAGGTTGGCAGGCGGCCAAAACCATGCTGGCGACGATCAGCAGTGCTGCAACAGCAAATAACTTAGAACGCATTCTTTCTCCTCCTAGTAGAGATGGATACGAACTGCTTGTAAGCTTGGCACTTGCGTTTAACTGGACCTCTTTTAGCCGTAGCATCACCTCCTTGGAAAAATTATACCAGGTGGCAAGCCACAAAGTGACCAGGACTTACCTCACGGAACTCAGGCTTGGCTTCCGCACAAATCGTGGTAGCCAGCGGGCAGCGGGTGCGGAAGTGGCACCCAGAGGGCGGATTGATGGGAGAAGGCACATCCCCTTGCAGGATGATGCGCTGGCGTTTCTCCTCGGCCAACGGATCCGGGATCGGCACCGCGGAAAGCAGCGCCTGGGTATAGGGGTGCAGCGGGTTGTTGTAAAGCTCATCCCGAGTGGTCAGTTCCGCAATCACACCCAAATACATCACGGCCACGCGGTCGCTGATATGGCGCACCATCGAAAGGTCGTGGGCAATAAACAAGTAGGTCAGGCCCAACTGTTCCTGAAGGTCTTCCAGCAGGTTGACCACCTGTGCTTGAACGGACACATCCAGGGCCGAGATGGGCTCGTCGCAGACGATCAGCGACGGTTCCAGGGCCAAAGCGCGGGCCACACCGATGCGCTGCCGCTGGCCGCCCGAAAATTCATGGGGGTAGCGGTTGGCAAAAGCGGCGTTCAAACCCACCAGCTTCAACAGGTGTTCCACGCGGTCATGAACTTCTTTGCCCTTGTGGGTTTCGTGGATGATCATCGGCTCACCCACGATCTCACCCACGGTCATGCGCGGGTTCAGGCTGGCGTAGGGATCCTGGAAGATCATCTGCATCTTGCGGCGCATATGGCGCAGCTCTTCACCCTTGAGGGCTACCAGATCTTTATCCCCAAAAAACACAGATCCAGAAGTGGGGCGGTGCAGCTGCAAAATGGCGCGGCCCGTGGTGGATTTGCCGCAGCCAGACTCCCCTACCAAACCGAGGGTCTCGCCTTCGAAAATATTAAAGCTCACGCCGTCCACGGCGCGCACCGCTCCGACCTGTTTCTGAATCAGCACACCTTTTTTGATCGGGAAATGCTTTACCAGGTTTTCAACACGAAGGAGAACTTTGTTGGATGTCATATTAGCGTTCTCTCCCAGTCTTAGTGTCCACCCAGCAAGCAGCGGTATGATCGGGGCCGACGTTGAAGTCGCCCGGGTTTTCATTCCAGCAGCGGTCCACGGCGTACTTGCAGCGCGGCGCAAACGGGCAGAAGTGCGGGGCTTCCAAGAGCACCGGCGGTATGCCTTCAATCGAGGTCAGGCGTTGGCGCCCACTCCCATCCAGGCGAGGCAGGCTGCCCAACAAACCCATCGTATAGGGGTGGGTCGGGTTGGTGTACAGTTCTTTCACCGGCGCGTGCTCAATAATGAAACCGCCGTACATGACTGCCACCCGATCCGCCAGACCCGCAATAATGCCGAGGTCGTGAGTAATCCAAATAATGGCCATCCCAAGTTCATCACGCAGGCGTTTCACCAGATCCACAATCTGCGCCTGAATGGTCACATCCAGAGCCGTGGTCGGCTCATCCGCAATCAGAATCTGCGGGGTACAGATCAGCGACATGGCGATCATCACACGTTGACGCATACCCCCGGAAAACTGATGGGGGTAATCGTTGAGCCGGTCCTTCGCATTCGGGATGCCCACCATCGCCAGCATTTCTGCCGCCCGATCATAGGCTTGTTGGCGCGAGACCGCTGAGTGAATTTCCAACGGTTCTGCAACCTGTCGGCCGATGGTCAGCACCGGGTTGAAGGACGTCATCGGGTCCTGAAACACCATGCTGATTTGCGAGCCGCGAATGTGACGGATTTCCTCATCAGTCGCTTTGAGGAGATCTTTTCCCTGATACATCGCGCTCCCCGCTACAACCTTGCCTGGCGGAGATGGGATCAGGCGCAACATCGACATTACCGTTACGCTCTTACCGCAGCCGCTTTCGCCCACGATGCCTAACGTCTCGCCTTCCTTCAAAGAAAACGAGACTCCGTTCACTGCATGAACGGTGCCTTCGCGGGTGCGGAACTGCGTTTCGAGGCCTTGTACATTCAGTATTTCGGCCATGCAGCTATGCCCTCTGGAGATGGATTTTTGGGGATACGAACAATGGATCCTCGCTTTGCCCTTGGCAAGCAGTATAAGTCTCTAGCATTGTACCTTGATTGAACATCTTTGTCAAACGTCACAAGATAATCATCACGTCAAACAGCGATGAACGATATAATTAATCATATGAACCTGAACGTCATTTTGACAAAAATCACGTCTTTGGGCGGCTCTTATGCCGTTTTTTGGCAGATTCAAGGCCAATCGCCGGTTTTCTTTGCCAATGCTGAGCGTTTTCCCTCGGCTTCCATCATCAAAGTGCCCCTGCTGCTGGCCTGGCTCCTCCTCGAACGTGAAGGACAGGTGGATTCGAATGCGCTTTGTCATCTGGACGCCGAGCCGCAGGTGCAGGGGGCCGGCTTCGCCTGGCAGATGCTCACCCGCCAGCTGCCCTACGGCGATGTGCTGCGCCTGATGATCGCCCTCTCCGACAACCTGTGCACCAACCTGATCCTCCAGCGGGTGGGCATGCAGCGCGCCAACGAGACTTTTCAGCGCCTGGGGTTAACCGGTGTACGCTTGCAGCGCAAGATGATGGATCTGGAAGCCCGCCAGCGCGGGCTGGATAACTGGATCACCCCCCAGGACTGCATGCGCCTTTACCCCCTCTTGGAACAGCTGCCCCCCCACCAGCGCAGTTTCGCCGATTCGCTGCTGGCCTCCTGCCAGGATGACAACCTGCTGATGCGCGATATCCCCCGCGACACGCTCACCTTTCACCACAAAACCGGCTCGCTCAGCGGCATCCTCCACGACTGGGGCTACACCAGCGGACGCCAGGTGTTCCTGCTGACCCACGGCTTCAATGATGAGACCGCCGCAGCCCAGGTCTTCGGTGAGCTGGGGCGCGCCGTGCTGCTGGACGCCTAGCCCCGCTCCATCTCGGTCACCAACAAATCCAGGGCTGCCTCCAGCGGCAGCTTATCGCCGCGCCCCTTAGAGGCCAAATCCATCGCCAGCAGGCGGCGGTAAATAACTTTCAGCTGCTCCAGGCTGTAGCGCCGCGCCTGCGGGAAGGCCTTCTTCATCACAAAGGGCGGTTCGCCGCAGCGCCGCGCAGCTTCGTCCGGCTGACTGATGCCGTCGTCCAGCAGCTCCCGCGCCAAAATCAGCAGGCGGTATTGGCGGATGATCATGCCGAACAGGGCCATAGCGTCCTCTTCGGCCAGCAGCTGGTGCAAAATGCGCTGGGCCTTGCGCGCGCTGCCCTCTGCCAGCGCATCCACCAGTTGAAACACGGTGGCCTGTGTGCCGGGGGCCGTCAGCGTTTCCACATCCTCCACGCTCACCGCCCGGCTGCGGTCCACATAGGTGAGCAGCTTTTCAATTTCCAGCTCCGTCCAGCGCGTATCGCTGCCGGTGTGCCCGGCCAGCACCTGAGCCGCGTCAGGGCTAAATTCGCCCCCAAAATCACGCGCCTTTTTCACAATCCAGCCCGGCATCTCTTCCGGTTTGGGCAGGCTGTAGCCTTCCATCTTGCGTGCCTTGGGGTCGCGCCGCGCCCATTCGCTCAGCCAATGCTTATCCTGCAGCGTCTCCCATTCCCAAACGAACTGGTTATCCTTTTTCTTGAGCTTCAGCTGGTCATCCAGGGTCATCACCAGGCGTGTGGTGGGCGGCAGCCCATCCAGCCATGCCAGGAAACGCTCCCGCGCTTTTTTATCGGCCAGGCGTGCCAATGGGTGGCTCAGCACCACTATGCGATATTCGGATAAGAAGGGGATGGCGCCCGCAGCCCCACGCAGCTCATCTTCACTGGCCTGCCGCCCGTCCAGACGGGTCAGGTTGAGGTCCAGCATGCCGGAAGCGTTCAACGGGGCCAGCAGCCTATCCACCGCGTGGCGGATGGCGATTTCATCATCACCGTGCAGAATCCAAACCTGAACCGAGGTCAAAAGAGGCGCTCCAAAAAAACGGGGGTTTCAGAAATTATACGGCAGATCTCAGCCGCCGCAGGTTTTCACCCGGTGGGTCACCACCTGGCCGCGCACGTATTGGTTAATCGCCTTCAGCTGTAACGCGCCCAGATTGGCCTCTGTGGTCACCTGCGCCTGCAGCGCCGGCCCGAAGGGCTGGGCAGCGATCAGCGCCAGGGTCGCCAGGGTCACGGCTGTGGGCAAACGGTCCAACTTGCGCCGGAAACTGCCGTCCGCGCCCAGCATGGCCAGCCAGGCCGCCGCCCCCGCCGCCAAACCCGACACGGCGAAGTTGGTGCCGCAGTGCGGGTGCACCGCCAGGCCGCGTTCCCCACCGCGCAGGCGCTTGAGCGCCTCTTCGATCGCTTCTTCCAGTTCGATAGGGTCGGTGTTCCCCACCACCCAAAACCCGCCGGGGTCCGAATACCCCGCCAGCGAACGGTGGGGGTTCCTGCGGGCTAAGATTTGTAACGTCGCGTGTTCCAGGGCATGATTGCGCCGGGTGCGCAGCACAGCGCCGCGCTGAAAAATGGCTGAGAACATAGATACAATCCTTTCGGTTAAGAAGCTTCGTTCACCAGGGCGGCGCGCTCACCAATGGTCAGATCGGTCTGCTGACGGAAAAGCTGCACATCCACCCGCCCCAGCATCCACCACGAGATCAGCAGCATCAGCCCTTGCAGGCTGAAGACCACCAGATACCCTGACAGGGCCTGGCCTAAAACAGCCGACACCACATCCCGCACCACCCCGCTCATCAGTGTACCGATTCCGCGCGCCAAAGCGTCCGCCACCCCCCAGGCGCCGATGAACAGCCCCACCTGATCGGTAGTCATGTCAAACATCAGCGAGAGATTGGCCACGGTGGACAGGCCGGTGCCAAAGCCCAAGATCACCACCCCGGCGTAAAACACACCGCTTTGATGTGCTAACCCGCTGCCCACAATCAGCGCAAAGCCGGCCGCCGCCACCCACGCGCTGACTTTGGCCAGGCGCAGCTTACCCAGGCGGCGTTCAAAAAAGCCCGCCGCCAGCAGAGCAATTAAAAAGGTGCCGCCCCAGATGGAGGTAATGCGCGTGGTGGCCGACACCGACAGGCCGAAGGCCTCGCCGCCAAACGGCTCCAAAAGCACATCCTGGCCCAAAATGGCCGCCAGCAGCACGATCAGATAGAAAAAGAAGTGGCGCGCCTGCGGGCTGCGCAGCACCCCGCGCAGCAGGCTGTTCCAGCCTGTGCGGCTGGGCGCGGAATCCTCAGAGCGCGCTGCCTGACGCGGCTCTAACCCCACCAGACCCAGCAGCCCCAGAGACAGCGCCGTCAGCGCCACCCATTCAAAGGCAACTTGCAGCTGCTGAGGGGAATATTCGCGCAGCAAACGGCTGAGGGTGGCCGCCGTGAGGATGATGCCAGTGATCATCACAAACCACATCACCGAAACCGTGCGCGAACGGCCTTTCTCGCCCGAAAGCTCCGAGGCCAGCGAGAGGTAAGACACCGAGGCCACGTTGAAGCCCATGCCCCAGGCCGCAAACACCCCAAAGCTGAGCACATAGCCCCACCAACCCCATTCCGCCAGGTGGTATACCGCCTGGGGGGCCAACATCACCCCACCCGCGCACAGCAGCAGTCCCAGGGCAATATAGGGCGTGCGCCGCCAGCCCCATAGCGGGTGGCGGTCGGAATAGGAGCCAATCCACACCTGGATGGGCGAAAAGATATAGGGGAGTGAAGCCAGGATCGACACCAGCGTGGCCGAGAGAGCCAGTTCTTTGATCATCACCCGGTTGAGGGTACTGTTGATCGGCACCAGGGTCATGGCCACCGCCATGTGGATCAGGGCCAGCTGAATGCGCGCGCGGATCATCGGCTTACCCATGGGAGTGCCCGCCTTCCTCAGCCACCAGGGCCTGCTGAATGGCATCGCGCAGCGAACGCGCCTCCAAAATTTGCATCCCCTCCGGCAGCGGCTCCGAACGGCGCACGCGGCGGGGGATGATGGCCGTCTTAAAGCCCAGCTTGGCCGCCTCGCGCAGGCGCTGATTCATCTGCCCCACCCAGCGCAGCTCGCCCGAAAGCCCCACCTCGCCCAACAGCACCGCGTCTGCCCGCACCGGCTGGTCGCGCAGCGAGGAAAAAATCGCCGCCGCCACCGCCAGGTCTGAGGCCGGTTCGCTGATGCGCAGACCGCCCACCACGTTGACAAACACATCCTGCTCGCCCAGCCGCACCCCCATGCGCCGCGTCAGCACCGCTGTCACCAGCAGCAGCCGGTTCATATCCATGCCGTTGGGCGTGCGCCGCGGGTTGCCAAAACTGGTGGGGCTGGTCAGCCCCTGAATTTCCACCAGCAGCGGGCGGGTGCCTTCCATCATCACCGTGATGGCCGAGCCTGCCGCGGAGGCCAGCCGCTCTGCTAAAAAAGCCTCCGAGGGGTTGGGCACTTCCACCATGCCGCGCTCCCCCATCTCAAACACGCCCACCTCCGAGGTGGCCCCAAAGCGATTCTTCACTGACCGCAGCAGCCGGAAGGACAAAAAACGGTCGCCTTCCAGGTACAGCACCGTATCCACGATGTGTTCCAACACCCGCGGCCCGGCGATGACGCCCTCTTTGGTCACATGCCCAATCACAAACACGGCCATCCCGCCCGATTTGGCCAATTCCCGCAGGCGCGAAGAGCATTCGCGCACCTGGGTCACCGACCCGGCGCTGGATTCCAGTTCCGGCAGGTACACCGTTTGGATCGAATCCACAATCAGCAAGTCCGGCTGCACCGCCGCCACATGCTGCAAAATCACATCCAAATTGGTCTCGGTCACCAGGTACAGGTCTTCGGGCAGGGCCGGCTCGCCTTCGCCCTCCGGCTGCAGCAGGCGCACCGCGCGCATTTTGATCTGCCGCTCTGATTCTTCGCCGGAAACGTACAGCACCTTGTACTGGTGCGACATCTCCATCGCCATTTGCAGGGTGAGGGTGGATTTGCCAATGCCGGGGTCGCCCCCCACCAGCACGATGGAGCCGGGGACGATGCCGCCGCCCAGCACCCGCGCGAATTCCTGCATCGAGAGCGGCAGGCGGTCTTCAGCGTTGCCTTCGATCTCGGCCAAACGGCGCGGCTGCGAATGGGCGCTGCTCAGGCCGCGGGTGCGGCTGGCCGCGGCGGAGGGTGCCGTGGGCACAATTTCTTCGATCATTGTGCCGTAACTGCCGCACGAGGGGCAGCGCCCCATTTCACGCGGTGAAATCCGCCCGCACTGTTGACACACGTACCGGGTTTGTGTTTTTGCCATGCTCCCCTTCGCTCTGCTCAGAAAAAAAGAACACGGGCTGCCCCTTGCCTGCTGGACAGCCCGTGTAAATGTGCCGCTTACGCGCTGGCCAAAGGCTCGGCTTCGGTTTCGCGCTGCAAGACCACCTCGCGGTCTTCGTTCAAATCAATCAAAATTGTATCGCCCGCCACAAACTCCTTGGCCAAAAGCGCATCCGAAAGGCGGTCTTCCACCTTGTTCTGGATCACGCGGCGCAAGGGGCGCGCCCCCATTTCGGGGTCGTACCCTTCATTGGCCAGCAGCTCCAAAGCCGCTTCGCTGGCCTGCAGACGGATCTCATATTCCTCCAGGCGCTGGGCCACCTTGTCCAACTCCAGCCGCACGATCTGGCGGATGTCGGAACGGGTGAGGGCACGGAAGACCACTACCCCATCCAGGCGGTTGATGAACTCCGGCCGGAAGACGCGTTTGAGCGAATCAAGCAGCTTCTTGCGCATATCATCGTAAGCCTCTTGTTCCTCTTGGGCCTCGTCGCGGATGAAATTGAAGCCCAGGGAAGACTGGCGCTTGATCATGTCCGCGCCGATGTTGGAGGTCATCACGATGATGGCATTGCGGAAGTCTACCTTGTGACCCTTGGCATCGGAAAGATGGCCCTCTTCCATGATCTGAAGCAGCATGTTATGAGCTTCGGGGTGGGCCTTTTCGATCTCGTCGAAGACCACGATGGAATAGGGACGGCGGCGGATAGCTTCGGTCAACTGACCGGCTTCATCATAGCCCACGTATCCCGGAGGCGCGCCCACCAGACGGCTGACCGTGTGGCGCTCCATGAATTCTGACATATCCAGTTGAATCAAGGCTTCTTCGCTGCCAAACAGGAAGCGCGCCAGCGCCTTGGTCAGTTCGGTTTTGCCCACGCCCGTGGGGCCGAGGAACACAAACGAGCCAATCGGACGCCGCGGGTCTTTTAACCCGGAGCGCGCCCGCCGGACTGCCTTGGAAATGTTGATCACGGCCTCTTCCTGGCCGATGATGTGCTTGCGCAGTTCCTCCTCCATCGTCAGCAGCCGCGCCGATTCTTCCTGCGCCATCTGCATCACCGGCACGCCCGTCCACATGGAGACCACCTCAGCGATGTCATCTGCCGTGACCACCGGGCTGCTGCTGCGGTCCCAGGCGGTGCGCATTTCGTCCAATTCCTGAGTCAGTTCCGATTCGCGTTCCTGAAGGGCCACCACCTCGTCAGAGCGGCCGTCTTCCAGAGCCAGGGCGCGGTTTTGGCGCACATTGCGCAGATCGCCCATCAATTTCTTAGTGGCCTGAGCCGCCGGGCTTTTGTACATGCGCACCCGCGAAGAGGCTTCATCCACCAGGTCAATGGCCTTGTCCGGCAGGAAGCGCTCGGTCACATAGCGCGAAGACAGGCGCACCGCCGCTTCAATGGCCTCATCCGAGATATTCAGGCGGTGGTGTTCTTCGTAGGCGCTGCGGATGCCGCGCAGAATCTGGATGGTTTCATCCAGGTTGGGTTCGTTGACCACAATCGGCTGGAAGCGGCGTTCCAAAGCCGCGTCGCTTTCAATGTGCTTGCGGTACTCGTCCAGGGTGGTGGCGCCGATGACTTGCAGCTCACCGCGCGAAAGGGCCGGTTTGAGGATGTTGGCCGCGTCCACCGAGGAGCCGGCCGCCCCTGCCCCCACCAGCATGTGCACCTCGTCAATGAAGAGGATGGCGCCGGTGCTCTTCAGCTCGTCAATCACGCGCTTCAGGCGCTCTTCAAACTGGCCGCGGTACATAGTGCCCGCCACCAGCGAGCCCACGTCCAGCTGCAAAACGCGCTTATCCAACAGCAGAGCCGGCACGTCGCCTTCGATAATGCGCTGGGCCAGGCCTTCCACGATAGCCGTTTTGCCCACGCCCGGTTCGCCGATGAGGGCCGGGTTGTTTTTGTTGCGCCGCGCCAAAATCTGAATGACGCGCTCAATTTCCATCTGCCGCCCAATGACGGGATCCAGCTTACCTTCTTCGGCGCGGCTGGTCAAATCCACCGCCAGCTGATCTACCAGGGGGGTCTTGCTTTCCTTGTCTTTCTCTTTTTCGCCCTTGCCCGCGGGTTTGGCGGGCGCAGCCGGGCCGCCCGCCGGAGAGGTGCTGCTCTCTTGCAGCACGCGGCGGGTTTGGCGGCGAATTTGCTCAGGGGTCACGCCCAGTTTGCGCAGCACCTCAGGGGCGTTGCCCTCGGTGGAGCGCACCAGGCCCAGCAGCAGATGTTCGGTGCCGATGTAATGGTGGCCCATGCGGCGGGCTTCTTCAATGGCAAATTCCAGCACCTGCTGAACGCCAGCCGTCAGATCAATTTTGCCGGTGACTTCCTGCCCAAAACCGCTGATGCGCTCCACCATTTGTTGAATACGATCCGGCTCCAGGCCCAAATCGCGCAGCACGCGTCCGGCGATCCCACCGTCTTCCAGGCTCAGGCCGACCAGCAAATGCTCGGTATCAATTGAATTTTGGCGCAGCCGCTCGGCTTCCTGGTGAGCCAGGCTCAGAACACGGCGCGCGCGTTGTGTAAAACGCTCCATACCAGCCATGGTGTCATCCTCCTAATCGTCCCCAATCCGCCGCACACGTTGGCGGTTGGCTCGAACGGGAAGGGAACCAATAAAAGAAACCCTTCCGCGAAACTTTTTTGTCCTTAATGGGGATTCTACCAGAGTTTAGGGGGCTTTGCACTCACCCGAAGGGGCGATTGTATAGGTTTTTGATAAGAGTTTTATTAATTATTCGGAGCTTTCGGGCGGGCTTCGCACCGCACCAAAAACGCCAAGGCCAGCGCTGCTGCGATGGTAACTGTCAACCCGGCCAACAGCAGGGCAGTATAAGGCGGGTCGGCGTGGTTGGCCACGGTCTTAATCGTCACATCCACCGGCGTGAACGGAAACACCGCCGCGGCTGCCGTCACCCGCCAGGCATAGGCCTGCCGCAGCAAATCTACCCCCAACAGTGCGTTCACCCCCAAAAGCAGCGCTCCCCAGCCCGCCCACCTGCGCCCATCCAACAGGCGCTGCAAGGCCGCCCCGCCCAGAATGCTGGCCATCGTCACCGGCAGAATCAGCATACGCGAGGAGACGCGCTCTGCGTTCAGCAGCGGGATGGGCAGCCCCGCGAAAGGCTGGTACAGGCTGCCCACCGAGAGCAGCGCCAACACCCCCAACGGGGCCCACAGCGGCGAGAGCCGGCGCGTGCGAATCTGCTGCCAGGCCCAGGCCGCCAGCCCCACCCCCACCAGGGCCAACCCCAGCCAGCCCAGGTACAGGTTAAATTCCCAATACCCCAGCGGCGAGTAGAAATTGGCAAAGGGCAGCGAATCGGCGGGGGCGCGCGGCTGAAGCAAAGAGCGCGCCGCGGCGCCCAGCGAGGGATAACCCCCGTAGAAATCGGTGTCAAAGGCCCCCAGCAGCAAGGTAGGCGGCAGCAGGCGCACCATGCTGAGCAAATTGGCAAACACCAGCGCCCGCAGCACCGCCCAGGCCTTGCGCCAGGCCGCCAGCCCCAGAATCCCCAAGAACATCAGCGCCCACACGTACTGGTGAAACGAGCCTTGCAGGAAGATCAGGAACAGCAGGGCTGCCGTCTGCGCCGCCCAGCGCCAGGTGGTGTCCCCCGCCAGCAGGCGCAGAATCAGCAGGGCCAGCCAGGGGAACAAAAAGGTGCCGCCCCAGGTGACGTGCCCCACCCCCAAATGCGCCGCCAGGTGGCCGTTAAAATTCAGCAGCAGGAACAGGCTGGTAAACACCCCCAGCGAAAGGCGCTCCTGCCGGCGCAGGGCCAGCAGCCCAGCAAACCCCGCGGCATACAGCAGCAGCCAGTTCACCAGGATGAAGATCCCCAGCGGCAGGACCCCCAGCAAAAGCAATTGCGGCGAAAGGATCACATCCGGCAAGGCCTGAAACCGGTCGGTCAAACCGCGCAGGGCGCTGCTGTCGGGCATGTGCAGCGGCAGCTGCGCGGTGCGCACGGCGTCCTGCACAAAAGCCAGGCGCGGCAGGTTAACCTCGGCCCAGTCGTGGTATTCCCACGGCCCCGCCCCAAAATTGAGAAAGACGGCCCAAAAAGCCGCCCCCAGCAGGAACAAAGCTGCCAAAAACCCCCGGCGGACGGCCGCGGGCAGGCGTATTTCGGCGTCTTGCCGGAAAAATGCGGTCAAAAAAGCAGCAGCAGCGTTCATCTTGCGTCCCTCACGCCCCCGCCCGCTCCGGCATGACCGTCACCCGCGGGGGGTGTTGGGTCAGCTCAAAAAAGCGCAGCAAATCAGCGCGCGGCAGAACCAAGGTGGCCGTGTTCACCAGGGGGTGACAGAAAAAGGCCTGCCCGTCCCAAATGTCTGCGTCCATCAGCACTTCCACCTGTCCCTGCGTGTCGTGAATGACCGCCAGCAGCGTCACCGCGCCGGGGGTAACCCCCAAACACTGCCAGAGCTGTTCGGGGCTGGCGAAATGCAGCTTGCCCACGTCCAGAGTCTGCGCCAGGGCTTTCAAATCCAGCCGCTTGGCGCAAGCGGTGGTAGCCAGGAAAAAACGCCCGCCGCCGCTCAGGAACAGGTTCTTGGTGTGAACCCCGGGCTGCGGCGGGTGATATTGATCCGCCTGTTCGCAGGTGTAGACCGGCGGGTGAGCCGTGTACGTATAAGACAGGCCCTGAGCCTGCAAATACGCCAAAAGCTCCCCTTCGGTCAACGGCATATCCGGCCTCTTATTCGGCCAAAAGGTAGGCCGTCACCCAGCGGGCGGTGGCCTCCAGTGCATCGGTGTGGGTGCGCTCGTAACCGTGCGAAGCGTCCACGCCGGGGCCAATCAGCGCCACGGCCACGTCCCCGCCCGCGCGCCAAAAAGACTCGCCGTCTGAGCCGTAGAAGGGGTACACATCCACCACATAGGGGATCTGATGTTCCTCTGCCAGTTGGCGCAGGCGGTTGCTGAAGCCGTGGTGATACGGCCCGCCGGAATCTTTGACGCACAGCGACGCCTGATATTCGTTAGAGGTCTGTCCGTCGCCCACCGCGGCCATATCCACCGTCAGCAGCTCGGTCACTTCGGCTGGAATGCCCGCCGCAGCCCCGTGGCCGACCTCTTCGTAATTGCTGATGTGAATGTAGGTGGTCTGCACCGGCTTCAGCCCCGCATCCGCCAATGCCTGCACCGCCGCCACCACGCAGGCCACGCAGGCCTTATCGTCCAAATGGCGCGAACGCACAAAGCCGTTTACCACCTCCACCCGCGGGTCAAAGGCCACAAAATCACCCACCTGAATGCCCAGGGCGCGCGTCTCATCCGCGCTGGTGGTGCGCACATCCAAACGAACTTCCATGTTGGCGTCCTCGCGCTTGGTTTCCGTCACCGCCGTGCGGTACACATGCGCCGAGGCTGTGTTCACCAGCAGGCTGCCACGCACGGTTTTGCCGCTGGCGGTGAAGATGGTGCAGCCTTCATTTTCAACCGTGTTCCAGGCAAAACCGCCGATCTGGGTCAGCTTCAGGCGGCCGTTGGGCTTAATCTCTTTCACCATCCCGCCCAGGGTGTCGCAGTGGGCGGTCAGGGCGCGAGGGGCGTCGCTGCGCTGCCCCGGAATCACCGCCACCAAAGCCCCTTTGCGCGTGCGCCGCATGCTGATGCCGGGGACGGCCGCCAGGGCCTGCTCGGTGAAGGCGATCCCCGCATCCGCCATTCCGGTGGGGCTGGGGGTGTTCAGCAGTCCGCACAAAAACTCAATCATTTTTTCAGTAGAAAGGTTTGGAAGTGTCATGCCGTCCTCAACGGAAACAATTTAGAAGGTGCGCCCTTCATGGGCAGAGATGATCTCGCGCCAGCGGTCGGGCACGGGGATGCTTTGGCGCGAGTGGTAATCATATGCCACCATCACCGTCTCGGCTTTGGCCAGGGCCTGACCGCTGTCGGCGTCTTCCACCAGATATTCCAGGGTCATGCTTTTCGAGCCAATGCGCGCCATGCGCACCCCCACGCGCACGTTCTGCTGAATTTCGATGGGAGCCAGATAGCTGACGTGCAGATCCGCTACAATCACACCCACCTCAAAATAATTTTTGCCGTCAAACAGGCCCAAAGCCATCAGATACGCAAAGCGCGATTGTTCGATAAAGGTCACCGTGTGAGCATGGTTCACATGCCACTGCGCGTCAATATCGCCGTAGCGCACTTGAATGGGGTAGAAAAAGCGGTATTCATCCATGCCGCGATTATACCAGAGGGCAGCCCCGAAACCCCGCGGTAGGGCAATCGCATTCTAGAGAAATCGGGTATCCTCAAAGTAACCACGAGGAGCCCAATGAATACCGAAGGAATGACAAACTATCTCAACGCATACTTTACTCAACTACCGGATCATCGCCGAAAAGCCGGAAGGCGGCATAAGCTTATGGATATTATTACGATAGCGTTCTGCGGGATCTTATGCGGGGCAGATGATTGGAGTGGGATAGAGGAATACGCGAAAGCGAAAGAAGGGTGGTTGCGGCAATTCCTAGAATTACCTCATGGCATACCGTCGCACGACACTTTTGGGAGGGTATTTAGTTGGAGTGATCCACAAGCCTTTGAGAAATGTTTTGTAAATTGGGTACAAGCAGTGATCGGGAGAACAGAAGGAGAGGTAATCGCGATTGATGGGAAAACG
>JARKPO010000002.1 GCA_029975215.1 Levilinea sp. | reverse complement strand
GTGACCAACGTTACGCGCCGTCTGCTGGAGTATTGGACCAACCCTCAGCGCGAACACCGCCTGTTCTTTTGTCAGATCGAAGCACTCGAAACCGCAATTTACATAACCGAAGTCGCCGGCAGGTATGGTGATGCCTGGATTGAAAACAGCCTGAGAGAGGCAAACCAGGCCGCCAACCCTTTGCTTTATCGCATGGCCTTTAAGATGGCCACGGGCAGCGGCAAGACCCTGGTAATTGCCATGCTGATCACCTGGCAGACACTGAACAAACTGGCCAGCCCGCAAGACAACCGCTTTTCGGACGCCTTTCTGATCTGCACGCCAGGCATTACCATTCGTGACCGGCTGCGCGTGCTGCTGCCCTCTGACCCGAACAACTATTACCGCCAGCATGACCTGGTCCCGATGGATCTGCTTCCGGAACTTGGAAAAGCCAAAATGGTGATCACCAACTTCCATGCTTTCATGCTGCATGAGCGCATTGCTGCAGGGAAGTTGACCAAAGAAATCCTGACCGCAGGCGAAGAAAGCCCATTCACTGAAACCCCTGACCAGATGGTGCGCCGTGTTTGCCGTGAGCTGGGTAACAAACGCAACATTGTGGTGATTAACGATGAAGCCCACCACTGCTACCGCCACAAACCCGAGGACGGCGGCGAGAAACTTTCAGGGGATGAGCGCAAAGAAGCTGAAAAGCGCGAGGAACAGGCGCGTATCTGGATTTCCGGACTGGAAGCGGTTAAGAATAAGATCGGCATCAAGGTGGTATACGATCTCTCTGCCACTCCGTTTTTCCTGCGCGGATCAGGATACCCGGAAGGAACACTCTTCCCCTGGGTGGTCTCCGACTTTTCGCTGATCGATGCCATTGAATCGGGTATCGTGAAGGTGCCGCGCGTGCCGGTCTCGGATGATTCCATGACGGGCGAACTGCCAACTTACCGGGATATCTGGCCGCGTATCCGTGAGCACCTGCCCAAAAAAGGACGGGGTACTGAAGCGGTAGACGAGGAACCTAAACTACCCGTTGAACTGGAAGGCGCGCTGCAAAGCCTGTATGCCAACTATGCTCGTTCTTATGCTCTGTGGGAGCAGGATGCCGATGCACTCTCCAAAGGATTGACACCGCCGGTCTTCATTGTGGTGTGCAACAATACCAATGTTTCGCGCATGGTGTATAACTACATCGCCGGATGGCAAAAGACCCTGCCGGATGGAACGATCGTGCTGGTGCCTGGCAAACTGCCTCTGCTCACCAATATCAACGGCGGCGCATGGCTGCCCCGCCCCAACACCATTCTGGTGGACAGCGAGCAGCTTGAATCCGGTGAAGCGTTGAGCGATGAGTTTAAAAAGATCGCTGCCACCGAGATTGAACGGTTTAAAGAAGAATATAAAGCCCGCTTTCCCGGGCGGGACGTGGATTCGCTCACCGATGAGGACCTGCTGCGCGAAGTGATGAACACAGTCGGCAAACCCGGCCGGCTGGGCGAGCAGATCAAGTGCGTGGTTTCGGTTTCGATGCTCACCGAAGGCTGGGATGCATCCACGGTTACGCATATTCTGGGCGTGCGCGCTTTTGGCACACAATTACTCTGCGAGCAGGTGGTGGGGCGTGGGCTGCGGCGCATGAGCCACGCGGTCAGCCGGCAGCGGCTGGAACTGAACGGGCATACGGTTGAATATGATTCTTACGAACCGGAATACGCCGAAGTTTACGGCGTGCCGTTCTCCTTTATTCCCTGCTCAGGCTCCAACCCCGAGCCCAAACCGCCGGCGCGGGTCACACATGTGCGCGCGCTGGAAAGCCGCCAGATGTGCGAGATCACTTTCCCGCGCGTGACCGGATACCGCTATGATATTCAATCCGAGCAGCTTTCTGCTGCGTTTGGCAAAGAAGCCCAGATGGTACTTTCCACCCAAAGCCTGCCGACCAAAACCGAAATGGCTTCGATTCTGGGGGAAAGCAAATTGCATACCATCTACGGGTTAAAAGAACGGCGTGAACAGGAGATTGATTTTCGCCTGGCCAGCCTGGTGCTGGAAAAATTCTTCCGTGATGATGACGGCAATTCGCGCCCCTGGCTGTTTCCACAGTTACTGAAAATTGCCCGGCAGTGGCGCGAACGCTGCGTGACCTGTAAAGATAACACCTTTCCGCAAATGCTGCTGCTGACCGAACTGGCCCATGAAGCTGCGGAACACATTTACCGTTCCATTGCCGCCACTCACACAGAGCAAAAGCTGCTGCGCCCCATTCTGCGTCCGTATGATCCCATCGGTTCGTCCCGCTATGTGGATTTTGACACCGTGCTGCCCACCTGGACGACCGACCCGGCCAAATGCCATGTTTCGCATGTGGTGGCGGATACCGGCACCTGGGAGCAGAAGGTGGCACAGTCGTTGGAAGAAATGCCCGAAGTGCTGTGTTATGTGAAAAATCAAAATCTGGGATTTTTCATTCCCTACACCCTCAATGGCGAACAGCATGATTACGAACCGGATTTTATTGTGCGTGTGCGCGTGCCAGCCCACGGCGAGTCACTGCGCCAAACGGATCAGCCAACACAGGTGAAGCCCCCCTTACCGCCCGAGTTACTGCAACGCTGCCGTGAGATGCGAAAAAATGCCACGGATGCCGAACAGGTTTTGTGGAAATTGCTCCGCGACCGGCAATTGCTGGGTTTCAAATTCCGGCGGCAACACCCCATTGCCGGTTACATTGCGGATTTCTTCTGTCAGGAAGCCAGGTTAATCATCGAATTGGACGGTGGCGGACATTTGGAAGAGAAACAAATCCGCTATGACGATCAACGCACTGCCGATCTACAAGCGCTGGGAATGAAAGTGATTCGCTTCTGGAATAATGACGTTTTGCAAAAAACCGAAGATGTGCTGAAAGCAATTGCTGCGGAGTTGGAGAGTTTCGATCCAGCCCTCACCCCTGCCCTCTCCCAAAGGGAGAGGGAGTCTGCACTTCCTTCTCCCTCTGGGAGAAGGACTGAGGATGAGGGAATTTTAAATCTCATCCTTGAAGTCAGCGGGCGCGATAAGAAGGAGAAAGCCGCCAAAACCGCCACCGCGCGTAACCTGTGGGTGCCGGCGGTGAACAACCACGGCGGCTTTGGCCGCTGGGCTTTTCTGGAGGTGACCGACCCGTGGAACGTACAGAATACCATCAGGATGTTTTTATCCGCAGATGACACAGAGAAGCGCAGATTTTAAGCATGGTAGAAAAGCGAGATCTTCAAACTTATGCAATCATTGGCGCGGCTATGGAAGTGCACCGCCTGCTGGGATGCGGTTTTCTGGAACCAGTCTATCAGGAAGCTCTGGCAAAGGAGTTTTCTCTGCGCCGGATTCCTTATGAACGCGAAGTGGAACTGGTTATTTCATACAAAAACGAACCATTAACCTGCAGGTACCGCGCTGATTTTCTCTGTTATGGCGAGGTTATTGTTGAACTAAAAGCCCTGAGCGCACTGAGTGGCATTGAAGAGGCTCAGGTAATCAACTATCTCAAAGCCACCGGCAAGCAGCGCGCATTGTTGATCAATTTTGGCGCGCCCTCACTGATGTATCGCCGCCTCGTGCTCAATTATCAGAACTCATCCGCAGATGACGCAGAAGGGCGCAGATTAACCGCTC
>JARKPO010000060.1 GCA_029975215.1 Levilinea sp. | reverse complement strand
TTCCATGATTTCGGAGGGTAGTGTAAAATCATCTTGGTAGGTCATGCTGTTCTCCTTTTTAGGTTTGGCGACCATAAGGATAACTTGACCTACCACTTTTTGTTAAGGTTCACGAAATTACAGAAAAAAGTTTACACTATTATTTCTTCAGGCAATGTAAAATCATTTTGGTAGGTCATGTTGATATTCCTTTGGGGTGTGAGGACCTTAAGGATAACCTGACCTACCACCTTTTTTCAAGGTCCTGGAATTTACAGAAAGAATCTTACACTACTCTGCTAAGGAGGCAAATATGTGCAATATGGTGGATGAAGGCGACGATGGAGAACTGGTGATCTTCATGGGCGACGTGTGGCTGCAAAATGAGAATGGTACCTGGGAGGAAATTGACCTGTGGTACAACGCGGTTGATCACGTCATTGAGGACGGCGACGAAAACGTCCTGGATATTGCCCCGGAAGAGGTGGACGCGTTCATTGAAGCGCAGAATGCTGCTTACAAGGCGGTCCATCCAGAAAAATAGCGACAAGATCCGCATCCATCCATGCCCGGTAGGGTAGGGCTTTCAGACCTGAATCTACCGCCGCCGCAGCCTGCTGCTCTGGGCCGCCAGGTGATTTCACCTGACGGCCTTTTCGCGCTGGCCGGGCGGCGATTCTCATTTGTCCTCTGGCGCGGCTCTTCAAATGGATCGAGAAGTTTTTGCCCTTCGCCTGCATCCGATGCCCCCATTTCTGATTGGGCAATAAACCAGCCAAAAGCCTTGACGGAAAGAATGTAAGGGTGTAATCTATATGAATAAATTATTCATTTATTCATATAGATGAGAGGAAATCCTGTGCCTCGAGGATTCTCAGAGAACCAAATACGTCTCCTGCAAGAGAAACTGATCTCCGCGGCGTTTGAAGCCCTATCCAAGAACGGCGCGCGCAAAACACTTGTGGGAGACCTGGCAAAGGCCGTGGGCATTTCTACCGGCGCGTTTTATAAATTCTTTCCGTCCAAAGAAGCCCTCTTTTTTGCCGTATTCGAGCGCACGGAAGAAGGCTTAAAAAAAGAATTCATGACACGGCTAGATGCTTCCCCCGCAGTCTCGAAAGCGGCCCTCCGAGATGCACTAAAACATTTGCTCCTCTCTGAGAAGATGAAACCGTTTTTCCTTTTGATGCAAAAAGAGGAAAGGACCTATTTGATTCGGGGGGTTGATCCGGCGGTGATCGAAGCTCACCTGCAAAATGATCTCTCTTTTTTGAACAGCGTGATCGAGAAATTAAGGTCGCAAAAAGTGCAGGTGACCGAGAATGTCAACCTGATCCTTTCTTTCCTGCAGGCTTTATTTGTTCTCTATGCCGCCAGGGATGAGTTGGGGGCCGATGCCAGCCAGATTATCGATGCATTCATTGATACGTTCATCGATACCATCATTGCCTGATTCCTCCTCTCGGATCTAAAGTATGTCAAGTTTTTACGCCACCAAGATCTTCATGCCGCTTATGAACCGGCGGCTGGGCAGCCGCGCGATACGGCATTTGCGCCGTGAGACACTTTCTGGTGTGTACGGCGATATTCTTGAAATTGGATTCGGCTCGGGACTCAATTTGGATTGCTACCCTGCCCAGGTATGCTCCATTCGTGCCGTTGATGTTCTTCCTGCGCAGGTATTCTCTGCTGCTTGCAGCATTCGCGTCTGCTATCAAACCATGTCGGCCGAAAACCTGAACTTTCCAGACGCCAGTTTTGACAGTGTTGTCAGCACATTTACCCTGTGCAGTATTCCAAATGTTGAAGCCGCGCTTCGGGAAATCGCCAGGGTGCTCAAGCCGCAAGGCACGTTTTTCTTCCTGGAACATGGGAAGAGCCAAAATCAGCTCATCGCCGGGCTGCAAAAACTGCTTGACCCCCTTTACAACCTTTTGGCTTGCGGCTGCAATGTTAACCGTGATGTTTTGAAGCTGATTGCCGACAGCGGCCTGACTCTTCAATCCTTTCAGCAACAGCAGTATGGTTTTCCAATTTCCGGGCTCTATTTTTCAGGAAGAGCCGTGAAAGGAAGGAATCGATGATGTCTCTTAAAATTCGTTTCATTTTTGCCGTGATGACGCGGGCTGCCCAAAAAGACATCCAGGCTTCTTACGGCGCTGATTTTTTCAAACAATTTGCTGCTCGATCTAAATTCCATCTGGAAAACATGCTGCCTCAGGTTCCGAACATTGGCAGCAGTATTTTTGCCTTCAACTACCTGTTTGGCCCGTGCTACTTTGCCTGGTACCAGGCGTTAAAAGACCTGGGAGTTGAAAAGCCAGATGCGCTGAAACTGATTTGGCAGATGAATGAGGATTTCGTCAGCACATTTCCTGAACCGCTGCTGCGTTGGTTTGGCAAAACGATGTACCTGGGAACCTTCCGGAAAAGAGCCAAACGTGCCGAGCAACTTGGCAAAGCCCATCGGCTGCATCCTTTTGACTGGCGCATTGAGTATATTGACATTGACCGAAATACGTTTGGTATCAATATCTATGAATGCGGTATGCTGAAACTTGCAGACCGTTTTGGCTACCGTGAACTCTTCCCCCACGTGTGCCGCATGGATTATCTATTCTCGCATTACTTCCATCAGTCGTTTCGGCGCAGCGGGACATTGGCAGACGGCAATGCCTGCTGCGACTGCTGGTATCAAGCCCCTGGGGCCTGCGAGTGGGCACCGGAAACCGGGTTTGAAACCCGCAAATAGCGACAGCCTCAGAAACAAAGCCGGAGCATTTGGGTTGAACCGTGCGAATACTCCCCGGTACGCTGGCCTCGGGTGCAGCGGCTGATGGGGATGATCCGTCATTTTAGGGTGAAGCGGCGGTCAGCTCAGCTGCGCCGTGCGACTATGCCGATCAAAGAAAGCGGCCTGGAATTGCTTCTCGGTTCTCTCAGGTTGGGCAGCAGCTGACGCAATTAAACCTATTACTAGAAGCTATGAAGCCGCACCTGATCTGACTATAATGGGAACTATAAGGAGCTCGATATGAACCCATCCACTCCCCCGCTGGTATCTGGTGGTTTACCCATTCTGGGCCACGCCCTGGAAATGATGCGCAGCCGCGAGAAACTTTTCCGGCGCGGATATGCCGAACACGGCGATATTTTCACCATCAAACTTGGCCCGCAGTACGCTGCTGTGGTCAGCGGAGCTGAATACAATAAAGTCTTTTACACCCAGACCGACCGCAGCCTCAACATGCAGGATGCGTACACCTTTCTCAAGGCCTCGATTGGTGAGGTGCTGTTTACCGCCAATCAAGAGACCTACTACAACCAGCGTCCGGTGCTGCAAGAAGTCTTCCGGCGCGAACGCATGACCCAATACGTTCAGGCGATGAACGTTGAGGTGCAGCGCTGGCTGGACGGCTTGGGCCAAAGCGGTGAGATGGACGTGACCGCCGAGATGCTGCGCCTGACGCAGTTCGTGGCCGGGCGGGCTTTGATTGGCCCCGATTACGAGCGTGAATTAGGCTCTGGGTTCTGGGCGATGTACGGCGATATCAGCAGCTCCCTGGACCCGCTCCTGCCGCCGCACTGGCCGCTGCCCAAGTTCAAGCGCCGCGACCGGGCGAAAGCCGCCATCCGCAAAGTGTTCCAGGGGTTGATCGATGCGCGCCGCAGTCATCCCGACCGCTACGATGATCTGATCACCACCCTGCTGCAGACCCCTCTCAAGGACGGCAGCTTCATGGACGACTCGACCATCGTCAGCATCTTCACCGGGCTGCTCTTCGCCGGGCACGAAACCACTGCCGGGCAAGCCGCCTGGCTGGTTACTTTGCTGCTGCAGCATCCCGAAACTTTGGAGCGGGTTCAGGCGGAGATTGAGGTCGCGCTGACGGCGGGTGAAGCCCTGGATCAGGAGAAAATCAACCAGCTGACCTATATCTCCTGGGCAATTGACGAGACCACCCGCATCCGTCCTTCGGCTGATTTGCAGATTCGCACGGTGGAAGAGCCGCTGAGCATGGGCAGCTACCAACTGCCGCGCGGTTGGCGGGTGATTGTCAACGCGGCCAACTCGCATTTCATGCCAGAGATCTTCACAGACCCGCAGCGTTTCGATCCGCTGCGCTGGTCTCCCGAGCGCGGCGAAGGGAAGAATCCATTTTCGATCGTGGGTTTTGGCGGCGGTGTGCACAAGTGCACCGGGATGAACTTTGCCAGGAACGAGATGACGGTGATTGCCGCCCTGCTTTTCCAGCAGTTCGAGCTGAAACTGCGCACCCCCGAGGTTCACATCGTCTACGGCAACGGCGCCAACCACCCCTCTCCAGTCTGGGTGACGTACCATCGGAAAGCAGCCGTCTGAACCGGATCGAAACAATCTGCTTCTTTTCGCAACGAGGTTAACTCAAGCGATGATTGGGGCGGACAGATCTTTCTGCCCGTCTCTACCAACGCTCCAATGGATTACCTATTTGAGGGGCTCTCTCATTTCTCCGCTTGGGCAAAAGTCACCACCAGGCGCGTGATTTCACCGTCGCGCCAGAAAATATGCTGACTGGTCTCAGCATCCAACCGCAGACCGGCCTCCTTGCGGAAGGTTTCATCCGCAAAATAAATTTCGATCTCATCGCGGCTGCCCCATTGAACCGTCACAGGGGTCTGACAGACAAAAGCGGTCAGCGTTCCGGCCGGCAGGTGCAGGGTCTGCTGTTCACCAAATACGTCCAGATAATGAAAGGCGCGCGGCGAAGAGAGCAATTCCGCGGGGTCGAGCAGGAACGGATCAAAAACCAGGCAGCCTTCTTTGAAGCGCAAACCCACTTCCAACTGACGAGTGAGGATTTCTTCTTTGACCATGCCGGTCATCCCTGGCTGGCGCGCGCCGCGCCCTTTGGGGGTGTGCGAATAGGGATCCGAGGGGAAGGCGCCGTATTCAGCCGGCGACTTGTGATAGCCCAGCCCGGCGCGCACCTCGCGGTAAAAGGCGCGCAGCTTTTCCGCGGCGGGTTCATGGCGAAAGCGCACCGCGGTCTCCTGAACGGCCAGGAGCAGTTTGGAAACCATGTGCCAGTAGATGCTCCCCAAACCCTCATAAGCGAAGAAGGTGCCGGAGCGCCCGGTAAATTCGGCGTGGCGGAAGGTGGCTTCAAACAATTGCTCCACTGCGCCGCTTTCCTCTTCAACCAGCGCCGCAAACTCTGGTCGGTGTTTGAGGGCTGCCAACACGCTGCGGACGTCTTTGATATTCCGCAGCTCGCTGCCAAAGTGATACAGGCCGTGCAGGTCTTGGGTGAACAGGCGGGCATCCTGCGCTGCGGCCAATCGGGCAGGCAGCTTGAGATGGCTGAGCTGTTCGGGCAGCAGGGTGTTCTTTTTAAGGAAGGCGGGCAGGGCCCGGTCGGGATAGAGGATGTAAGTGTGCTGGTCTGCGCGGTAGAGGGCGCTGTGGCGCAGGCTTTCTAAAAGCGCCAGGGATTCTTCGCCGCTCAGCAGGCCGGAAGAGAGGATGGAAACCTGCCCTTCCAACATTTCGTACAGGCGATCCACATGGGCGCGGCCGGCTTCCAGGCGCAGCAGATTATAAGAATGATAGAGCGCGTCTGGGCGGCGGTTCGCGCGCAGACTGTGCTCCACATAGTCTTGAGCCGCAGCCAGGAAGGCATTTAATTCGCCAGCGGGCACCTGGCGTAACTCACCGCTGAAACCGTGATCATAGATGTGCAGCCGGTAGCGGCTGCCAGCCTGGCCGAGGGCATCCATCATCTCGCGGCGCTGTTCCGGCGTGAATGTACCGCTCAGAATGGGGCGGAAGTTCTGCAGTACCGCGGCGACAGCCTGGAGCAGATCGGCTACCTCATCATGAAGGGTGAATTCGCCTTTTTCCTCTTCCGTCAGGCGGCGGAAAAAGGCCAGGAATCGCCGCAGATAACCCAGGGTGACCACCGAGAGGCCGTACCCCACCAAAGCGTTGTTGGCATCGTTCCATTCCGGCCGCTGGGTGTTCATCCAGATCCCGCCTTCGGGGACAAAGTTGACCAGCTTGGCCAGCGCCAGTGTGAGCAGTTTTTCAGTGAGCGAAGCATGCACCACACTGCCGTCCGGCGCGGTCAGCAGACGCGCATCGCTGCCGTGCTGGCGGACCCGTTCTTCGGTGTGTTCGTGCAACGTGTGATCAAACACGATCGTGTTGTAAGGGTCTTTCTGCAGTTCCTCGTAGGGTTTAATGCGGTAGGGAACGTTCGCATAACTTAGCGCCTGTGCGTTGAGCTGATGGCGCAGCGCGCCGGGGTGAAAACGGTCGCTGGCCTCCATCAATTTTTGCAGGTAGATGATTTGATGATCGCTCCAGTAGCCAATATTGGCCCAGGGATTGCCTTCCTCGGGCGCTTCCCAATCTAAACCGGCGCGGCTGATGCGGTAGGGGTTATAGCCGTCCGCGGTAGTGGCGCATAAGAAAGTATCCAACATGGATTCAACAAATTGGGGGTAGGAATAGACCAACGCTTCCCAATTTTGAAAAATATCGCGCCAGTTGCCCTCATAATCCAGCCGCTGAGAGCCGTCGGCTTTTTTGAGGTTGATGGAAAACCGATTCCACGGGCGGCTGGGGTCGCCGTGGCGGCGGCTGAAGGTGAGGGGCAAATAGGTGTTCAGCAGGCGGCGCAGGTTGGGGTCGCTTACTTCGGCGGCGCGGGCGCGCAGCTCGGCCAGGGTGAATCGATTGGGCAGGGCGGCAAAGAACTCGGCGTGAGCGGTCGGCAGGCTGTGTTGGTGGGCAGCAATATAATCCAGCAGGTCAGATTTTTCGATCCAGTACGATTGGGCAAAGATACCGCCGCGCATGACGTTGAAAAGCACGTTTGAAAAATGATGCGCGCTGGCCAGAAGTTTTTCTGAAACCTGGATACCATCCGCGTTGGCGACAATCTTTTGTAAATTGAATGTACTGAAGTCAATGTCCTGCTCAATGGCCTGCTGCTGCGCATTCGGGGGGGTCTTTAGAAAATCGCGCAGCCGCGCCAGGGAGGCGTGGTCCTGGCGAACATCTGCTGCCTGGTACCAGCTGACCTCTTGTGCTGCTTCCAAATGTATGTTTGCATGGACGAAGTACGCGCCGCGGACGCCGCGAACTTCCGTCTCTGTTTCCAGGCTTCCTCCGAAACGAAAATGATCCAGCTGTTGGGAAGAAAGCAGCACATGCAGGGGTTTTAACCCGACCTGGAACACCACATTGGCCGCCAATGATTCGCTGGGTTCAGCCAGATCTGTCAGGCGAGAGTTGAGGGCGTATAGCCCCAGGTTGGTTTCTTCATCCAGCTCGCTGCGCTTGTAAGCATCCAGCAGGCAGCTGAAGATGTTTTGGGTTGCTGAGCTGATATTGGCTGGGAGAATATTTTGAAAGCCGTCCAATAATTCCACATCACATGGGGTTTTTGCAGGGCTGATGTTGCGCAGCCAGACGGTGCGAATAAAACCAAAGCGGTCACTGGTGCGCCAGGCATAGCGCAGCACCAGCTCCAGCGAATGATTAACTTCCTCAAAGATCAGGGCGGTTCCGGGAATATTCTTGTAGAGATTGCGTTCAACTTGATATTGCCCCTCCTGCCGTATTGAAAAGGGTTCCCAAAGCCAGGTTCGAATGCCGCGAGTCACGCGCAGGATGGTTTTCACGCCTGTGTTTTCGCTGTTATCGGTGATTTTATCTTCGGTGTAGTATGGGAATAAGGCATTTTCGGCATTCACCCGCCCAGCGCTCAACCCGCCGGTTGAGGCAATAAACAGCCAGTGATCCGCCCCGCTGACGATGCTCATGAAGAAGGGCGGCATGGCGTCATAATGCTGGATCTTGTAAAAGGGTTCGCCGAGGACGTTAACATAACCCCCGATAGGTTCTGCTGGCGGGGGGGTGAGCAGGGTTTCGCCAAGATAAGTCGGTGTGTAATTAGTGGGCATGTGCTTTATTCTCCATCGCGCTTAAGCGTGGTTATTTTAACCCAATCTACCACATAGCGAGCCGTATTGGCCTGGATTGCCTGCACAGAGCGGGCAGGAAGGCCGTAATAGGGCTGGCGGATCCCGTTGGTTTTAAAGGGATACGTGCCGCCCAGCGCAAGGTTGAGAATGATAAATTTATCCGTATCAAAAGCCCAAGGGCCAAAAAACTCCACCATAGGGCGGGTAATTCGGAATATCAGCTCTTCATCCACAAAAAAGGACAGGCCGGCGGGTGAACACTCGACGGCATACACGTGCCACTCCGTGATGCTGTGAGGGGCGCAGAAATATTTCTTATTCGCCAGAGCGGCTTCTCCGGAAAAATTTGTTCCATGAGCAGCCGCACTCACCCAGTCGGGTTCACCCACCGCCTCCATGATGTCAATTTCACCGCAAGCAGGCCATGCGCCCGAAACGCCCAGCGCCCAAAAGGCAGGCCACAGCCCTTCAATAGCTGGCATCTTCAACCGGGCAGAAACACACCCATACCGAAAAGAAACCTTTCCACGAGTGTGAATCCGCCCGGAGATGAAGTCTAATACGGCGCCTTGCTGTGTACAGAAACCCGGTTGGCAGCGCGCATGGATTACCAGAGCGCCTTCACAGTCCGCTTCATTCTGTGAAACATAGATCGTCTCGGGTGAATCCACATAGGCTTGCTGTTCCTGGTTGTGGATATTCCCTGAAATTTCTACATTCCAACGATCTCGATTGAGATATGGCGCGGTGAAATCTTCAAAGAAGATTGTTTCAGGGCTGCTTTTCATAAACGCGGACATAATCTACCAGATATTGGGACGGAAAAACCGTCTGTGGGCTGACCATCCCGCCCAATGTGCCGCCGACCGCCAGGTTGAGGATAAAGAAAAACGGCTGATCAAATGCCCACAGACGGTCACCCACATCCTCGCGCGTTACCGTGTGATACGCGCTGCCGTCATAAAACCAGGTAATCTGATCCTTGTCCCATTCGATGGCATAAGTGTGAAAGTCATCGGCAATGTTGTACGTCTGACGATTCCACTTGCTAATGCCCAGCGCGCCCGAATACCCTGGGCCGTGCAGCGTTCCCACAATCAAGTCTGGCTCCTTGCCGATGTATTCCATGATGTCAATTTCACCGCAATCCGGCCAACCGACTTGGGGAAAGTTGGAGCCAAGCATCCAGAAGGCCGGCCAGAAGCCTTTGCCTTCCGGCACTTTCAGGCGGGCCTCCAGCCTCCCATATTGAAATTCCTGCAATCCCTGGCTTTTTAAGCGGGCAGAGGTGTAATAGGAGCCTTCATACTTTTCCTGACGGGCTTCAATCACCAATAAGCCGTTTTCGACCCGGGCGTTATCGGGCCGGTCTGTGTAGTATTGCATTTCCCCATTGCCCCAACCGTTTCCACCCAGGTCAAAAGTCCAGTTTTCGCGGTTTATTTGCGGGTCTTCGAATTCATCATGCCAGACGAGGGCCCAACCCTCCAGCGGAGGAATGGGTGTGGCTGTTGGGGCCGGGGTAGGGGTAGGTGCAAGCAAAGCCTGCGCGCAGCCAGAGGCGCTCACAACCAGGCTGATGCAGATGAGCAGCAGTGTGAAGGCAGAAGTGCGTTTCATGCGATTTTCCTGTTGAAAAAGATTACTAACCCTTGACCGCGCCTGCTGTCAGCCCCGAGACGATGTAACGCTGCAAAACGAGGAACAAAACCAGCATGGGCAGGGTCAGCAAAAGCACGGCGGCTGCTAAAGTAGGCCAGTTGCTGCCGTACACGCCCTGGAAGACGATTAACCCGCGCGTGATGGGGTAATAATCTTTATTGGTCAGGTAAATGGTCGGGGCAATGATCTCATTCCAAATCCCGATGGAGTGCATGACCACAACGGTGGCGATCGCCGGGCGGATCAAGGGAAGCACAATCGACCAGACAAAGCGGAAGTAGCCGCAGCCGTCCAAGGCAGCCGCTTCGTCCAACTCTTTGGGAACAGTTTTGATATAGTTGACCAGAATGACAATCCCAATTGGATTGACAATGAACAGCATGATGTATCCAATGGGGTTGTTATATAAGCCCAAATTCAGGATGAGTTGGAACTGCGGAATGAGCGCGGGCGGCAAAAAGAGGGCAATGACAAACAAGGTCAAAACCACTCCAGAGAATTTGATGTATTTGCGTGCAATGGGGAAAGCCACAAAAACAGCCGTGATGATGTAGATCGTTGTTGAGGCGGCAGTGTAGAGAATGGAATTCAGCAGATACTTGGGAAAGTTGGCCTTGGTCCAGGCTTCGCTGAAATTCTCAAAATGAAGATCTGTTGTTAAACTGGTGGCATCCTTCATGAACGACGGCATGGTTTTCAGTGAGGTATTAACCAGCATGAAGAGCGGCCCCACGTAGAGCACCGCAAGCAAAATCAAGATTGCATACGAGCCCACTTTACCCCAGTTTATTTTTCGAATCACTTTCGTTTGGGAGGTCATCCTAAAATCCTCGCTTCCCTGCGCTGCAGAATGTATTGCACCGACATGCCGATGACGAGAACCAGCAGGAACAAAATGATGGAAGCAGCCGCAGCGTAACCCTGACGGAAACTGCTGGTGACGCTGCCGGAAGTCTGCCCGAAGCCGGTCGCGTAGATGAGATACCCAAGGACCTGCGTCCCATTTCGATAGCCAACCAGCACCAAGAAGAGCTGCCATGCCTGTAAACTGCCAATGATGTTCAGCAGCAGGTTGGTATTCACACTTGGGGTGAGCAGGGGCCAGGTGACATTGCGGAAAACCTGCCAAGAGCTTGCGCCGTCGATGCGGGCAGCCTCGTACATCTCACTCGGGATGGTTTGCAGACCCGCAATAAAGATCATCATGGTCGTGCCCATGTTTGCCCAAATCTGGATGAAGATGACCCATGCAAATGCTTCTGTAGGCTGCCCCCCCAAAAATTCTGAACGCATGCCGAGCAGTGAAAGCAGCTTGGCGGCGGGGCCACCCAGCGGGTATAGAAAGAGCGACCACATCAGCCCCTGAATCACCACGCCCAGAATGACGGGCATGAAATAAAGGGTTCGGAATAAATTCGTCCCTTTGAGTTTTTGATTCACCAGCAGCGCCACAATCAGCCCCAGCGTGAATTGAACCAAAGTGACGGCAGCACAGAAGATCAAAGTTCGTTGAAGAGCCGCCAGGTTATCCACCGAGGCGCGGCCCATGAAGAGGAACTCGCGGTAGTTATCCAGGCCAATCCACCGAATCGGGGCGCCCTTAATTCCAGTGGCATCCGTAAAAGAATAGACAGCTGTTGCCATGGAAGGACCAAGCGCAATTAAGAAGTAGAATAGAAGCCCCGGTAAAAGCAATAAGTAGGGGGTCCACTTCGACTTTCCGCGGCCAAAATGATAGGACATAACAGCACCTGTTCCTTTCTATATTAAGGATTGGGCTTCCTGCCGAGGCAGGAAGCCCAATGGGAGAGAAGCCTGTTACTTTACAGCGTCCAATCCAGCCTGCAGATCGGCTTGCACTTTATCAGCCAAAACTTTCGGGTCGTCATCTGTGCCAAACGGCTTGAAATAGGAAGCCCAAGGATTCGCGAACTGGCCAGAACCTTTGGGAGCAATCCAGTACTGTTCATAACCCACGCGGAAATTTCCGAGGAAGGGGGCAATTTCCGCCCCGATCTTGGTGTTGAGCTTTGCGGTGGGCTGGGTGGGGATGAAGCCAACCGCATCCACAAATGCCTGATAGTTGGCAGGATCCGAGAACTCCTTCAAATACAGCACGGCAGCGTCTTTGTTGGGGGTGTTGGAAGCAATCGCCCAACCCTGGTCATATTTGCCAAACCAGTACTGGTTGTTCGCGGCTGTATCGGAACCGGGGAAGGGAATGTAACCCCAATCGAATGTGGGCTGGGCAGCTTCAATGGCAGGAGCATACCAGCTGCCGCCCGGGAACATGGCTACCGCACCCGAGGCAAAACGGCCGGGGGCAGCATCGCCGGCAATACCGCTCGCGCCTTCTTCCATCATGTCGCGAGCGTAGACCTGCATCTTGGTCCACATTTCCAGGGACTTCTCATCGTTCCATTTGATGGTGCCGTTCCACAATCCCTCAACCAATGCCGCCTGGTCAGGGTACATGGCTCCGATCAGACCGTAGGCGCCCACGAAAATCGGCCAGCCATCTTTACCTCCGGCAGTCATGCATGGAATATTGTTCGCTTTGAAGGTTTCACAGGCGGCCGCAAGCTCGGACCAGGTGGTGGGGACGGCGATTTTGTTTTCTTCAAAGAGCTGCTTGTTGTAATAAATACCGCTGTAGATCACGCGCCCCAGGTTGACGGAGTAGACTTTGCCGTTGTAGGAACCCGCATCCGTAATGGCATTTTGATCGTAGTTCTTCAGGAAATCCTGGCCGGTCAGATCCATGAGCAAACCGGCTTCGATCAATTGCTGCCAGTTGGGGGAATCAACCATTTTCATATATGGTTGGGCGCCGTTGGCAAAGCCAAAAATATCCAGAACATCGATATCATTGGCCGATAAGCGGGTTTGCGAAACCGTGCTGAGGTCGTTGGCATTCACAACGGACATATCTACAGTGATGTTCGGGTTCTTTTCCTGGAATTTCTGGTTGAAGGCTTCCATGAAAGCGACCATCGGCGGATTTTGGTGAACCAGCACACGTAAGGTCACCTTCTCCGCTGGCTTTTCGCCACCCGCAGCGGCTGTGGGCTGCGTCTGAGATCCACTACCTGCGGGGGAACTGCAGGCAGCCAGAAGGATAGCAAACGCCACCAACAGACTTAAGAATGAAAACATTTTTTTGGACATCAGTATTTCTCCTTTTAAGAACTTATGTGAATTGTGTCCTGACGCACTGAGACGCACCGGATTAACAATACGGTAAAGGACGCGGCGGGGTCTTGGAGAAAAGCGTGAAGTGGATGGATAAAACATAGAAGCAAGCGCATTGACACGATGACCCCCTGAGGCTTTCGACGACTTAAGATGAAATGAAACGGCAGCCATACAGATTGTAAAGATCAAACGATCACACAATCTGCGGCAGCCGTCAATGAAAAGATTTGGGTTAAAGTTTTAGGCTCGCCGAAAGGTTTCGGGGGGGGAGCCGATTTCCCGATGAAAGACGCGGCTGAAATATCCACTGTCGCTGAAACCAACAGCCAGAGCAATCTCCGTCACGTTGAGCGCGGTCTCTTTTAACAATTTTTTGGCCTGATGGATTCGGTAGCGTTGTAAATATTTGATCGGGGTGGTGCCCAACTCTTGTCTGAAACAAAAGGTGAGGTAATCTTCGGCGATGTTGATGTGCCGAGCGATGTCGCTGCGGGTGATTGGCTGAGCGTAATTTTCATGTATGTATACCATGGCCATACGGACAAGGCGCTGCGCATCCATGCTCAGGCGGCGTTTTCGCTCCAATACCGTATTGATATGCACAATGGTTTCGTTGGCGGCGAATATTCCCTTTCTCAGCACCACCGCAACGCCTTCGTTTAGCCGGGCCAGATCTTCTTCGGTTAAATCTTTCCCCGAAATGACAATTACCGGGATGTTGCGCGTCCAGGGGGCTTCATGCATGGCTTGCAGAACAGCAAAACCGTCCATTTCTGGCATCTGCAAATCCAAAAGCACCAGGTCCACCTTTTCTTTCAGCAAGAGGTTTAGTGCTTCGCGTCCGTTTTGCGCTGCCAGCACACGGTTTGTGGCCGAGTGCAAACGCAAGAGGCGGG
This sequence comes from Levilinea sp., assembly GCA_029975215.1. Lineage (GTDB taxonomy): Bacteria > Chloroflexota > Anaerolineae > Anaerolineales > Anaerolineaceae > Levilinea. The sequence continues at coordinate 8,929 of JARKPO010000060.1, read as the reverse complement.
CATGCAGTTCCAATGTGTTTATATCGTCATCCACCACCAAGAAGGTGCGCACCGTTTGGGCTTGAGGTTCTGCCAGGGTCAGGTTTTGGTCAAGAGTGCGCAGAAGGGCTTCTGGCTCTATGGGTTTGGTTAAATAATCCAGTTTGAGTAAAGATTCGCCCTGGGCCGAGGCGCTGTAAAACATGACGGGAATATCCTGTACAGAGGGCAGATCCTTGATCATTTTCATGGCGCGCCAGGCCAGATTGGATTGATCATCCATTTCGAGAACGATGGCTTGCGGTGGAGAGATTGCCAGAAGCGTCTGCCACTCCTGGGGTGTATCCAGCGGCGCTTCCAGCAGTTTTACGTGCTGCTGCCACAACCGTTCTCGTAAATACTGACGGTCAGCCGGGGATTGGAACAGCAGCAAAATGGTTTTTTCTTCCTCTGCTGCGATCAATTTGGGCTGATGGGTTGGGTGTGCGGTGAATTCTGGCAGCACAGCCCAAAATTCTGCACCTTCATCTTCTACGCCGCTTGATTCAACGCCGACCTGACCCCCATGCATTTCGATGATGGTTTTGCAGATCGAAAGACCCAACCCCAATCCAGGATAACCTCCTGCCAGACTGCGCTCCGAGCGGTGAAAAGCCTCGAAGATGCGCTCCTGCTCTTCCACCGGGATGCCTAAGCCGGTATCCTGTACGGATATTCGAGCCTGACCGTTCACATGAGTCAGTATTAGACGAACTTCACCATGCGCAGTGAACTTGACTGCGTTGCTGACCAGATTAAGGGCTACCTGACGCAGGCGGGTGCGGTCACCCCAAACCCAAACCGGTTCGTCAGGAAATTCGGTGCGCCATTTCAATCCCTTATCCTGCGCCAGCTGGGCACCGCTGTCTGAAATGATCCGCAGAGTTTCATTTAGATCTACGGCTTCCCATTGCAGGCGGAGCTGACCCGCCCCGCTAGACGCCAGATCAATTACATCATTGATCAGCCCACCGAGATATTGGGCATAGGCGAAAATCCGCTCAATATCACGGCGCGTCCGCTCCGGCAAAGAGGTGTATTCCTGGTCACCTTCTTCTAATAGTAACCCGCTGAGACCAACAACCAGATTTAACGGGGTGCGCAATTCATGGCTGATGGTAGAAAGAAAGCGGCTCTTGAGGCGATTCGCTTCTTCGGCAGCTTGACGCGCTTCCGTAGCCTGGCGATACAAGCGGGCGGTATTCAGGGCGCTGCCTAATTGTTGGACAATTGCGCCAAACAAATTCAGCTGTCCAGTATCAAATACCATAAGACCAATTTGACCGGTTTGATCTGTCAGGGGGACAAGCGTGAGTTGATATGAGTATTGGTCAGAGAATTGCCCTTCGGGCGGATAATCTTGGCTTCGGAAACGTCTCAGGGGTTCTTCGGCATTAAGCGCATTTCGCAGGATGCTCCAGGCGAACGGGTCGTCGCCTTCCCGTTCAAAAATAATCACATTTGCCAGTTCAATCCCCAAATCTGGCAAATAGCGCGCAAGAATATCATAAATTTGGTTTTCTTCCAGCGCAGTTAACAAACGCGCTGTAAGCAAACTTAATCGGCTCGAATTCCAACGTTCATTCAGTACGTACTGCCGGTATTGCTGCTGCATTTGCGCGCTAATTGCTGCGCGGGCTTCATCTAACATCGTTCGCCCGAGCGGAGCTGAATCAGGTTCTTTCAGGTTCAGCCCCAGCATCGAAATTGCATCCTGCCAGATGTGGGCTCCATCCTGGCTTTTGACGGTGCGCTCCAGCACCTCATGCAACGCCGCGGAAAAAGCATCCCGGCTGCCTGAATTGCAGCTGATTTCAAAAGCTTCCGTTAGATTTTGGCATAAAGCCAGCGTTTCATTTTCCGACAGGTCAAACGCTTGCTTTTGGATTTTTGCGGCGATTTGGTGTGATAGAGGCTGCTGTGAAGTGATGGGTGATTCTGTGGAGGCAGCCCCGCCACAACCGCAAGACGAACGAATCACCAAATAGGTATCTACCTGGGTGGATTCGGCTAAAGGCTGCTGTAGGGAAAGATGACGGTACATTTGATCGACCGCCTGATATCCCATATTAAACAACGGGACATGTACGCTGGTTAACGCCGGCTGGTGGACCGCTCCTTCCAGACGGTTGTCAAAGCCAATTACCGCCACATCTTCTGGAATGCGCCGGCCAGCCTGTCGGATTGCATCCATTGCACCGATGGCCGATTCATCATTGCTGGCAACCAACGCATCAAAATCTGCCCCACTGGCCAGCATTTGCTGGGCGCTGGCAAAACCTCCATCATACACGTGCCGGCCATACACGATCAGCCGGTTATCTTGCGCCAGGCCAAACTCAGCGCTGACTTGCCTGAAGGTATTCAACCGCTGTCCTGAATCCCCCAGCAGATCATCCGATGAACCCGCCAGAAACGCTATTCGCCGTCGCCCATGATCCACGAGATGCTTGACAGCCGCATGAATTCCGGCCGTGTTGTTCGCCTGAATGGTTGGGCCAGGCTCGCCAGAACCGATAAATAAAATGGGCATCCCGGCGGAGCGAAGCCGTTGAAGATATTCACCTCGGGCCGGGGAATGTAAGGGAGCGGCAACGATTAAACCGTGCACATTCCACGGGCCAATCGGTACAAAATCTTGTTCATCCGCAGCCTCTGGCCACGCCGGGCGATACGGGTCGCTGGGGCTCGCGGAGGGGCCAATTCCGCAGCCGAACAGTAAATTGCAGTCCAAAGACTGCGCCGCTCGACTCATCCCTCGAAATATGGGCATAAGATAGCTCAAATTTGTGGCTGTGCGATAAAACTGCCAACCAGCTAGTATGCCAATTGTTGGGCGGGGAATTGTCGAAAGATGCATGATCAACCGTATTTTTTCGGATTCAAATCACAAAGATGATTTTCTCTATTGAGAGAATAGCATAGAACACGTGCCGGGGCAACTCTCGCAGAAAGCCTGGTTGGCGTGGATGTTTAGGCAATTCCTGGAGATCCGTTAATTCAACACTTTCTGAAAGACGCGTTATGTGGGGGGGGCGGCCCGCTGTTTGACTCTCAACCCGGCTCAATAGTTCTGCTCTTCGCTGCGGCGAACCAAGACCATCTCAATGGGCTTGACCGATTGCAGTTTTTTAGAAACTCATAATATTTTACTTATTCCATAAATATGCCTACCCCCGCCAACATGCTGGCGGGGGTAGGCTATCCTGATTATTTAGGCTCTCAGGCGGGTTTGGTTTCCAGTGCCGCGCGGTGCGGGTAAAGTGAGCGGTAGGCAATCACCGCAGCGGCGATATAGGCGCAGGTCTTGGGGATCATGAACATGCCCAATAGCGGCACCTGCCCCACCCACAGGATGACCGGCAGGTAAAAAGCATATGATAGGGCGATCATCCAGGCCACCGCGGTGAAGGTGCGGTCCTTTGCCCGTGCTGAGTCGCGGAAGAAGAGCGTCATCACTCCCAGACCTTGGAGCACGAGGAAGGCGTTGCGCAGCAGGCTCCAGCCGTAAGGCGGCACAATCAACTGCCATTGGTTCTGCGGGAAGACCATTACAACCATGCGCACGACTCCAGCGGCCAGCAGAAGCCAGCCAAACCAGCCCAGGCTGCGCTTGAACCGCAGCCGCCAGACATCCACCAGGAGCATGTAGAACAGGGTGACCGTGTAGGCGGTGGAAAGCGCCCCCAGGCCCACCAGTGCGGGGTTGGCTTCTAACCCGCCCAGTGCGTAGGCCACCACGCGAAAGCCCACATGCCCGGTATCCCCCAGGGCCAAAAGCGCAAAAGCCCAGCGCAGGCGGTTGGCAACCCCGCGGTCGGCTTCGGCCACGCTGCCGCGCCGCCGCGTCATCGTGATCACCAACCCCCAGATGACCAGCAGATAGCTGATGTTGAAGATGATTTCAACCCAAACGCGTAGGTTTTCTGGCATCTCTTTCACTCCTGTATTCCATAATCCATCAGACTGTCAGCCTCTATGCCCTGGTGCGCTGCAGGGACAGAGGACGCACCCCGCCAAGCGCGCACCTGGGAACAATCCAAGATCGTTTATCCAACCGTCCTACCACCAGCGGTGATGCCGTTAAAAAAGATCGATCCAACCAGTTGGGCTGCTGCCGCGGAGTCCATCCCTCCCTGAGGAAAACGCACATTAAAGAATGGGTACATCAACCCCAGCAAGGCCCACACGCTCATCTGTGCATCCAGCGGGCGAAACTCACCCGCGGCTGCACCAGCAGCGATCAGCCCGGCCAGACGTGCCGTAAAGCGCGCCTCATACTGTTGATTAAAGGACAGCCGGTTAGCGTCGCTCAATTTGCCAAGCTCCTGAGAAGCCAGTCGGGTGACAGCGCGCTGTTCCGCCGGGAATTCTACCAGTACTGTATGAATGAAGGCAGTAATTTTATCGTGCGCGCTCCCGGCCAGGGCCTCTAAGCGGTCCAGCAGCGCAGAAAGCTCGCTCAGGTGATCTTCCAAGACGGCCAGGAAAAGGGTTTCCTTATCCGAGTAATAGTAGTACAACCCTGGCTTCGAGAGACCGCAGGCCTCGCTCAATTCGCGCATAGAAACGCCGTTGTATCCGTGTGCGGTGAATAAGGCGGCCGCGGTTTGTAAGATCTTCCGGCGCATTCCGGCATCGTTTGTTGATTCCATGCGGTTCCCTCCGGTGAACTGCCTATCCGACCGTCTGAGGGGCTTGCACGACGGCCTGTTCTGCCTGACGCTTCTTTAATTGAAGCGAAAGGACTGCCAGGAGCAGGCTGATGCCGCCAATGACCAGGAAGGCAAGGCTGTAGCCTGTCCCTGCTCCTCCGGCGCTGGTGCGCGAAGAGGCGATGGCGCCGGTAAGGGCGCCCCCCAAAAGCTGGCCGGCGCTGGTGAAAATGGCCACCACCCCTTGCGCCACAGAGCGTTCTTCGAGCCGGGATTCATTCAACATGATATAGCGCAGCGGTGCGCCTAGCAAGGCCGAAAGGCCCAGGCCAATCAGCACACCGGAGAAGATGAACATGGCCAGGCTGCTGGAGAAAAGACCTACTAATACCATGCCAACCGTTAGCACACTGGTGCCGGCTAAAATGACCGCGCGAGAGCCAAAGCGGTCGAGCATGCGTCCGCTGGTGGGCGAACCCACCACCATGGCCAGGACCACAGGCATCAGCATCCAGGATGCATTCTTTTCTTGAATGCCCGACCCTGCCAGTGAGATCACCGCCAGCAAGGGCAGAAAGACCAGCCCTGCCTCGGCAAAACCGGCCCCGGCAGACAGGGCATAGGTGAGGCGCAGTTGGGAACGGTCGAAAAGGCTGGGCGGAACGATGGGGTTTTCGGCTGCTTTTTCCAGGCGGGTCAAAATGACAAACAAGACCGCAAAGGCCGCCAGGAAAGGCAGGGTCGTGATGGAAATCAGACTGGCGAAAAAGCGCTGCACATCCAACTGGTTGACGGCCAGCGCCAGGCTGGCCAGCATCAAGGTCAGGGTGACGGCGCCTGCCCAATCAAAACGCTTGCTTTCGGCGGGGCGTGTGGCGGGGAGATATTTCAGGCTCAAGACCATCACCACCGCCGCGATGGGCAGGTTGATAAAGAACAGCCACTGCCAGGAGGCCAGCGAGAGGATGATGCCGCCCAAAATGGGGCCAATCAGGAAAGCCAGACCGAAAACCGCACCGATGAGGCCCAGGGCGCTGCCGCGCTTTTCGGCTGGGAAGGTATCGCCAATCACTGCACTGGCGACCGGGAAAATGCCCCCCGCGCCGAAGCCTTGCACAGCGCGCCCAATAAGGACGAATGGGAAGCTGGGAGACAGGGCCACCACCAATGAGCCGGCAGCAAAGAGGGCAACATCCAGAACGTAGATACTGCGCCGCCCAAACTGATCCGATAATTTGGCCATCAGCGGGGTGCCGATCAGGTTAAACAGCACGTATAAGCTGAAGATCCACGAAAGGGAGCGCTCGTTCAGTTGGTACTGAGCGCGGATGGCGGGCAAGGCTGGGCCGACAATGGCAATATCCAGCGCGCCCATCAAAACGCCGATAAACAGAACGGTAAGGATTAAATTTCGTTGACGCGGTTCCATAACAGTCTCCTGAAAAACGATAATTCTCAAGTTATTTACCGACCGGTCGGTAAGTTAGGTTGATTATAACGCTTTCGCAGGACTTGTCAAGAGAAAATCCAGTTTCTTGCGGGAAAAGTATTTGTGATCTATAAGCATCTATGGAAAGAAAGAGGCGGACATGAGATGGTTCTCATGCCGCCAAATCAACTGTTCTGGACATGCGCGCATGGAAAAAGTCTGTTCGGTCAGCCCCGCAGCAGGCGCGGCAGGTCGCCCATTACTTCCAGGCCTGTATGGGCGCCGACCTCATCAAACAGCACCTGGCCTTGCAGGGTTTCCAGGCGCACGTGGACGGTGGCGTTGAGGGTTTCCAGCACGCGTTGGCCCATATCCAGGCGGGTGGGGCCGCACAGCAAGCCGCCTTGAACGCGGCAGGCTTTGAGGATCAGACGGGAGTGGCGGTTTCGCAGCACCCAATCCACATGCTCGTCGAAAATGGCCAGGGATTCGATGCGAGCGCCGCTGTAAGTGGCAAAACGGTGCAGTTTGCCATCCAGCCTCAGGCCGACAATGAACCCCCGGAAGGCTCGGCCCACCCAGGGGATGACGGCCACGGAGGCGGTGAGGCAGGCGGAGGGGTTGGCGAAATGATTGCTCTGACACCAGATCCAGGCGGCGGGGAAGGACTGTCCCCAATCCTTCTCGATGTAGCCGCGGCCGCCGCTGAAATCCATGACTTTGCCGTTGAGAGTCAGCGTGCCCTGCAGGGAATGGGAAAAGCTGAGCACCCCGTGATAACATTCCATGCCCGGCACCCAGGCATACCAACCCATGATGCCGGGCGAAGACCACGTCACCGGCCATGGGTCGAGGGGGCCCAGGTGAACGTCACCGGTGAGCTGCCAGTGGGGATGATCCAGCGCGAGGCGCAGATGGCGGTCGTCAAAGCGGTTCTCGCTGATCTCGATCGCAAAGCGTTGGTCAGACGCCCGGAAATCCGCGGCGGGGAACTTCAGATAGCCGGTCGTATCCTGGGCGCTGTCCAGCACCTGCACAAAGGCATGTTCATCCCGCCCCAAAATCACCCCAGGGATGATGGCCACCTTATGACGCTCATCTGCGCTGACCAGCTTGTAATACCAGCCCTCAAAGAAGGGCGGCTTTCGCTTGAAACCGTGATAGATGCCGGGGTTGAGGGTGGAATGGACGGGCACGGGGGGCTCCCTGGGGTTATCCCTGCGCGAGGATCTGACGCAAGGCGGCCTCGGCTGCGGTACTGTAGGGGCCGCGGGCGCGGAACAGCTCTTTACCCTGGCGGTCCACCAGCAGGACGTAAATATGCTCTTCATCCAGCATGTTCAGCGCGGCACGGAAATGAGCCTTATCCAGATAGAGGGTGATGGTGCGCTGGCGGGTTTTCGGGTTGGGGATGCCGGCGCGCATGCCCTCGTTGATGAACAGTTTGGAAAACGCGCTGCGGTCCTCAATGGTGGGCAGTTCGTAGGCGGCCAGGCCGCTGTGCTGCTGCTCCAACTGGTTGGCCAGGGCTGACCAGGAATCCACTTCTCGCTGCTGCCACTGCTGGAAGGGGATGAACAGCAGGTTCAGCTCGCCTTGAAAATCCTGGGGGAGGGTTTTCTTTTCGCGGAGTAAATTGGAGCCGCTCACTGTGGGGAATGTCATGGGTGTGCCTGTCCGGTTCGCTTTTTTTGATGTGTTTATTCTATGGGATTCAGAACGGAATGGAAAGAGCGTGTCGAAGGTGGGGGAGTGGGGTTGCTTGCACCGGGAAAGTTGCCTTTTAGCAACTGTCACGATTGATTCTGACAAAAAATTACTTCTTTAAAATCATCATATGATAGTATAATAGTGCTGGTGAGGAGCCACCCTCTGGCTACAACGGCAAGAACGACATTCTGTGGGGGAAAGACTGCTTGACCCGAATCGTCTAGAATCATCCTATAATTGTGTATAGCTGTTGATTGCCGCTTTGATTTTGGGTGATCTTCTGTGAGGAAGCCTCAATGGCTCTATCATGGTATGTGCTGCGCAGTAAACCAAATAAAGAAAGTTTCTTTTTCAGTCAACTGGCGGCTCACCAGTTAGAAGTTTTTCTGCCGCGCATCCCGGTGCACACAGTTAACCCACGCGCGCGAAAGGTGAAGCCGTATTTTCCTGGCTATCTGTTTGTGCATGTTGATCTGGATCAAGTCAGCTCTTCCACTTTCCATTGGATGCCGGGTTCGGCCGGGTTGGTGTGTTTTGGGGCTGAACCAGCCAGCGTGCCGGACGGGCTGATCGGCGCGATCCGCCAGCGGGTGTCTGCCATTCAGGATGCAGGCGGTGAGCAGCTGCACGGATTGAAGCCTGGCGACCGGGTGCGCATTGACGGTGGGCCGTTTGCCGGCTATGAGGCCATTTTTGACGCCAGCCTCTCGGATAAGGAGCGGGTGCGCGTGTTGATCCAGTTTTTGCGCGGACGGCAAATTCCGGTTGAACTGCCAACCGGTTTTGTGCAGAAGAAAAAGCAAATCGCCTGAAGGCCCCGGCAAGGGCAGCAGGCGCGGCGCGGTTATCTACATTTCTACCCTGGCTGAGATCTGATACGGATGTCGGCGGGGCGGATGCATGGAAAAAGGCGAACGATCCTTCCGAATGACAGAAACGTTGATGCAAACTCCTCCTGAAGATGCTTCTTGGGATTTAATTATCTGTACTCTAGTGAATCAAGCCTAACATTGTGATCCTACGGTACAATGATAACAGGAGATCACGATGGAAGCGGAAATGAGAGTAGCGCATCACAAGTTGAGCGTACTGCAATTAGCGGAAGCGCTTGGGAACG
>JARKPO010000036.1 GCA_029975215.1 Levilinea sp. | reverse complement strand
CCGCCTTCCGGCTTTTCGGCGTTGATCCGGTAGTTGAGTAAAGTATGCGTTGAGATTGTTTGTCATTCCTTCGGTATTCATTGGGCTCCTCGTGGTTTCTTTGAGGATACCCGATTTCTCTAGAATGCGATTGCCCTAGTGCCGCGTGCCAATGCACTTGCGCGCAGGCCCATTCCCCCCTATAATGAACCATAATGGAAGAAACGCCAACCCAGCCCCAACGCCGCACAACCCCATTCTTACGCTACCTCCCGTTTGCGGCGGCCCTTTTGATTTTGGGGGTATGGCTGGCGCTGACTCCGCCTGGTTTGCTGGGCAAGGCCGATGCGGTGGGGTATGCCGTCTGCCACCGCATTCCGCAGCGCTCCTTTTTCCTTGACGACCGCCCCGTTCCCCTGTGCGCGCGCTGCTCCGGCATGTACCTGGGCGCGCTGGTGGGGATGATCTACCAGTTCCGGCTGGGAAAACGCGGCGGCATGCCGCCCTGGCGGGTGGTGGGCGTTTTGGGGCTGTTTCTGGCAGCCTTCGGCGTGGACGGGTTGAATTCGTATGTGCAGTTCTTTCCGAACGTGCCGCAATTGTACGAATCCCACAACCTGCTGCGGCTGCTCACCGGTTCGGGCATGGGCCTGGGGATGGCGGCTTTGCTGGTGCCGCTGGTCAACCAGAACCTGTGGGCAGACTGGGACCCGCGTCCGGCGCTGACCGGCTGGCGCGATATGGCTGTTCTGACGGCGGCAGTGCTGGTAGTGGACGCGGCAGTGTGGAGCGAGAACCCGATCTTGCTGTACCCACTGGCGTTGCTCTCGGCACTGACGGTGGTGATGATTTTGACCCTGATTTACAGCGTGATGTGGACGTTGGTCTTGAAGAAAGAAAACGCCTACACCCGTTGGGGTCAGGCGGCGGGTCTGTTGGCGGCGGGCTTTTTCGTGGCCATGCTGCAAACCGGCGTGTTGGATTACGCCCGCTACTGGCTGACGGGCAGCTGGAACGGGTTCTTTTCTGGCCTGTAAGGGCTGGGGAGGTAGAAGAAGATGGAAGTTTTGGGCATTTTCACCGCTTTTGGCCTATCGGCCAGTGCCGGCTTGAATGCCTACATCCCGCTGCTCATCGTGGCCTTGTTGGCGCGCTTTACCAACCTGATCACCTTGCGCGCTCCCTGGGATACCCTGAGCAGTTGGTGGATCATTGGCGTTCTGGTGGTGCTGTCGTTAGTAGAATTTTTTGCGGATAAGTTCCCGGCCGTCAATCACATCAACGACGCCATTCAGACCTTTGTGCGCCCGGCGGCGGGTGCGGTGGCCTTTGCGGCCAGCGCCAACGTCATCACCGACATTCACCCGATCCTGGCGATGGTCATGGGGCTGCTGGTGGCGGGCGGCGTACACGCGGTGAAGGCCGGGGCGGTCCGTCCGGCGGTCACCGCAGCCACAGGCGGCGCGGGCAATGTGCCGGTGAGCATCCTGGAAGACCTGACCTCCACCCTGATCTCGATCCTGTCGGTGGTCATCCCGGTGGTGATCGCCTGCCTGCTGGTGATGTTGACAGCCGCCATCATCTGGTGGTTCTGGCGGCGCAGTAACCGGACTGCGGCCGCGCATTAATCAATCATCCTATTCAGAGAGGGAGGTGCACGGATGTCGCAGGTTCCATATCCACCCCCAAACGCTCAATACCCCCCGCCCGTGGCGGTGACGACCAGCAGCTCGGCCATCATCAGCCTGATCTGCGGCATTTTAGGTTGGCTGGGCGTGTTCGGCTTGGGAGGGCTGTTGGCGGTCATTTTTGGCCACGTGGCCAAAGGTGAAATCAAGAAATCGTACGGCCGGGTGAGCGGGGACGGCATGGCCACCATTGGCCTGGTATTGGGATATGCCAATATCATCCTGACGCTGATTGGCCTGTGCCTGGGCGTGCTCATCTTCGCGGGGGCCATCTCTGCGCCTTTGTGCATGATGCCCTTCATGAACGAGATCAACAGCAGTTTTAATTACGTGCCCTAGGAGGAGCGATGAGCGACTATAAAGACCCCCGTGATACTGACCCGCCCGTCCCTCCGGAACCTCCCTCCAACAGCAGCCCGACGGTCTTCGCGCCCAAACTAGAGAAAGCAGCACCGGACTCGGCGGATTCTGCCCCCCAAGCACCATGGGAAGAGCCGCTGCCGCCCGATGAAGTCCCCCCGGTTTCATCTGATACCCCAAAGGAGAAGGCAAAAATGAATGATTATATTCCCCCCGCTGTTCCGCCCGTTGAAGAGAAGAAAAGCAACAAAACGCTGTGGATCATTTTGATTGTGGTCCTGGTACTGCTGTGCTGCTGCTGTGTGGTTGTGCCCCTGGTGGTGTTAGGCACGGGCATGATGGATTTCAATCAAATTATAAACGAATTCAGCCGCGTCGCCCCGCTGTTGGCGTTAGGCTAAGCTGGTTTCATCCAATAGAACAAGCCAGGGCCGGGGTCATGCCCGGCCTTTGCTTTTAAGCGGCAAAAAAGGTGTAAAATCAGCCTCATGGACTATCAAGCTCCCTTACGCATTCCCATGTCGTCCCCGGATTTGACCGAAAGCGAACGCCAGGCGGTGCTAAGCGTTTTGCAGACCCCCAATTTGAGCATGGGGCCGCAGATTCGGGCCTTTGAAGAGGCATTTCGGCGCTTCACGGGCAGCCGTCACGCCCTGGCGGTGAATTCCGGCACAGCCGGGCTGCATCTGTGTGTACTGGCCTGCGGGGTGGGCGCAGGAGACCGCGTGCTGACTACGCCCTTCTCTTTTGTGGCCTCCACCAACGCGCTGCTTTATGAACGCGCGGTGCCCGTGTTTGTGGATGTGGACCCCGTGACCGGCAACATAGACCCTGAACTGACCGCCCAGGCCGCTGAAGATTTGCAGACAGGCGGGGCCGCGGCGCAACGTTGGCTGCCGCGCAAGGGCGCCGAAGCACCCGGGGCCTTAAAGAGCGTGCTGGCAGTGGACGTGTTTGGCCAGCCCGCCGATTACGACGCGCTGCGCAGCATCAGCAGCCGCTACGGTTTGAGCCTGATCGAAGATTCCTGCGAGGCTCTGGGCGCCGAGTATAAAGGCCGTCCGGCGGGCACACTGGGTGACTGCGGGGTGTTCGCTTTTTACCCCAACAAGCAAATCACCACCGGCGAGGGCGGGTTAGTGGTGACTGACGACGACCACATGAGCATGCTCATGCAGGCTCTGCGCAACCAGGGGCGTGCCCCAGGCGACACCTGGCTGGAACACACCTACCTGGGTTACAACTACCGCCTGGATGAACTCTCGGCGGCCCTGGGCGCAGCCCAAATGGCCCGCATTGATGAGCTGCTCACCTCTCGCCAGCAAGTGGCGGATTGGTATGCTGAGCGTTTGGCTGAGATCCCCGGCGTAGAAGCCCCTGTGCTGATCCCTTCCACCACGCGGGTGAGCTGGTTTGTGTATGTCATTCGCCTGCCGCGGGGCATGGATCGGGCAGCTTTGGCTGAGCGGCTGGGGGCGCACGGCGTGCCGGTACGGCCCTATTTCTCACCCATTCATTTGCAGCCTTACATGGTGGAGCGCTTTGGTTACCGCCGCGGTGATTTCCCGGTGACGGAAGATCTAGGCGAGCGCGGTCTGGCCCTGCCGTTTTCCGGCAAGATGAGCGAAGAACAGGTGGACGCCGTCTGCCGCACGCTGGCGAGCTGTCTGTAGGAGGCGCATGTCGCAGGCTCAGGTTTTCACTCCCATTCGCCGCCAGGGTCTGCTGCTGCATTTTGGTCTGGCCTTGCTGCTCTTGGGGGTAAGCGCAGGCAGCCTGTATTTTGCTACTCAAGAAGCCGTGGGGGCCTATTTTGTGCTCCTGTTGCTCCTTTCGGTGCTGCTGCTGCCTCCGGCGGTGCTGGCGGCTTACCGCGGCTACGCCCTGCTGCACGCCAGCTACACGTTGGAGCGCGATGGGCTGAAGCTGCGCTGGGGGCTGCGCGGAGAAGATATCCCCCTGCCGGATGTTGAATGGGTGCGCTCAGCGGCGGATTTAGGGTTTGCCCTGCCTCTGCCGGGGCTTTCCTTGCCGGGGGGAATTTTGGGGCGGCGCATGGTGGAGGGGCTGGGGCTGGTAGAATACCTGGCCGGGGATGCCGATGCGCTCATCCTGGTGGCCACCCGCCAGCAGGTGTATGTCATCTCCCCGGCGGATCCGCGCGAATTCCTCAGCGCGTTTCAGCGAGCGATGGAAATGGGCAGCATTTCGCCCATCGAGCCGCTTTCGGCCCGCCCGGCAGCCTTTGTGCAGACTGTGTGGAGTGAGCCTTTGGCGCGCACCCTGCTGATCGCGGGGCTGGGGGTGATGGTGGTGCTGTTCATCACCGCAGGGGTTCTCATCCCAGGGCATGGGCCGGTGGCTTTGGGCTTTGACGCCCGCGGCCTGCCCCTGAAAGCCGGGCCGCCGGAGCGCGCGCTGCTGCTGCCGGTCTTGGGCGCGCTGACCTACGGATTTAATCTGCTGTTGGGGTTGTTTTTCTTCCGCCTGCCCGAAAATCGCCTGGTGGCCTATTTGCTGTGGTTTAGCAGTGTGGCGACAGGGATTTTACTCTTCGCAGCGGTGCTGATTCTGCTGCTGTAAACTTCCCCGCTTACGACTCATCCTCTCATCCAGCGCATGGTTTTTCCGCGCTGTGCTATACTGGTTCTGAAGTTTCCAGCCTGCCTTGCCGTCCGCGGACGGGCAGGGTTTAGCCAACAGGGAGGTTGTGGATGTCTGCACCCTATCGTATCGTTCACCCTGCGGTCGTCGCCCGAAGAGAAGCCGCTGCCCGGCGGCACGACCGCCCTGGTTCAGCGGCGGCCGCAGCGCCCGTCACGGCTGCGCCCCCAACCATCACCACCAAAGAGCAGTTCGAATTCTTCCTGGAAAAGCTCACCAAGCTGCTGCCGGGCGAAGCCATCAGCCTCTATCTGGTGGGCAGCGGTCTGATCCCCACAGAACAAAAGGTGGGGCTGCTGGTTTGGTCGGTCATTTGCCTGATCGGTGTGGTGCTGCTGCGCATTTTCGGCACACGAGATACCAAGAAAAAGCTGGCGGTGGATTGGTGGCATGTAGTCATCTCCGCCGTGTCCTTTATCATCTGGGTCTACACCCTGGGCGGCCCCTTCGCGGCCTATGGGGTGCACATTTCCTGGATCGGCTCGCTGGCAGTGCTGGCCTGGACCTTCTTCCTGCCAATTTTCTACAACGGCCCCGCCAACGGCTAAACGGTTATGAATGAATGAACGTTTGGATGGATGGACTCCCCCGGTGCAGCACGCCCGGGGAGTTTTTTATCTCTGGCGCTCCGGCCTGTTATAATCGAGCCGGAAAGGTGACACGAACATGAAGATCAACGCAATCCAACTGGTCATCGGTTTGGCGGCAGCCGTCGTCATTGCTCTGGCGGCTTACCGCGCACGCAGTCTCAGCCGTACGGGGGCGCTGGCGGCAGCGGTTTTGGGCACGGTGGTGTTTGGCCTGGGCGGTTTGGGCTGGGCGGTGGTGCTGGTGGGCTTTTTTGTGTCTTCCAGCGGGCTGTCGCGCTTCGCGGGCCGCCGCAAAGAAGCCCTCAACGAAAAATTTTCCAAAGGGTCGCAGCGAGATTACGCCCAGGTGGCGGCTAATGGAGGCGTTGCCGGTCTGTTCGTGATCCTGCATATGCTCTTTCCGCAGGCGCTGTGGCCGTGGGCCGGTTTTGCCGGAGCCCTGGCCGCTGCGAACGCGGATACCTGGGCCACCGAATTGGGCGTGCTAAGCCGCAGCGCGCCCCGTCTGATCACCACCGGTCAGCGCGTGGAGCGCGGCACCTCTGGCGGCATCAGCGCGGCCGGCACGCTGGCAGCGGGCAGCGGGGCCTTGTTCATTGCCCTGCTGGCGGTGTTGTTTTGGCCTGGCGGGCTGCTAACGCTGCGCTGGGAGCAGATCGCCGCGGCCCTGACGGCGGTGACCCTGGCGGGGCTGGCAGGCAGCCTGGTGGATTCGCTCCTGGGCGCTACCCTGCAGGCCATCTATCACTGCCCGGCCTGCGGCAAAGAGACCGAGCGCCATCCCCTGCACCTGTGCGGCATACCCACCACGCGTTTGCGCGGCCTGAGCTGGCTGGGCAACGACTGGGTCAACACCCTGTGCACCCTCAGCGGGGCCCTGGCGGCCGCCTTGTGGTTTGTCGTTTAGCCTCTCATTTTTGGACTCATCCCCTTGATCAAACGCACCGCAGCCTACCCGCTGTTCTTAATCTACAGCGGACTGACCGCTTTCGGGTTTTCGATGGCCTTTACCGTCGCCAGCCTGTACGAAGTGACCGTAGCCGGGCTGAACCCGCTGCAGCTCGTTCTGGTGGGCACCACCCTGGAGACAGCAATATTCCTCTTTGAAGTGCCCACCGGTGTGGTGGCCGACAGCTTCAGCCGCCGCCTATCCATCATCATCGGCCAGTTTCTGGTGGGCGTGGGCTTCATCATCGAAGGGCTGCTGCCCTTTTTTGTACCCATCCTGCTGGCGCAGGTGCTGTGGGGGGTGGGTTACACCTTCACCAGCGGGGCGCTGCAAGCCTGGATCAGCGACGAAATTGGCGAAGAGCGCGCCAACCAGGCCTTCCTGCGGGCGCGTCAAGTGGAAATGCTCACCGGCCTGGCAGGCATCGCGGCCGGTACCCTCCTGGGGCGGGTCAATTTGGCCTTTCCGCTGATGGCCTGCGGCGCGTTGATGGCTTTGCTGGGGCTGGGGCTGATCTTCACCATGCCCGAAAACGGCTTTAAACCCACCCCCAGCGCCGAGCGCACCACCTGGGGCAACCTGTTTGAAACCTTCCGCAGCGGCCTGCGCACGGTTCGCCAGCGCCCGGCCCTACGCGCCATCTTGTGGATCGGGCTGTTTTACGGCCTGTACAGCGAGGGCTTTGACCGTCTGTGGGTAGCCCACCTGCTGCAAAACTATACTTTTCCGTGGGCCGAGCCGGTGGTGTGGATGGGCCTGCTGCGCGGGACGGCCATGCTGCTTTCGGTGGCCGCGGTGGAGATGGTGCAGCGCCGTGTGGATGTGACCCGCCTGCGCAGTCTGGCTGCGTGGATCGCGGCGGCCAGCGCGGGGATTGTGCTCAGCCTGGCGGGTTTTGCCGTGGCGCGCTGGCTGCCGGCCGCGCTGCTGCTGTATTTGATCATTTCAGTGCTGCGCAATTGGGTAGAGCCGCTCTACACCGCCTGGGTAAACCAGCGCCTGGATTCACAGGTGCGCGCCACGGTGCTTTCCATGAGCAGTCAGGTGGACGCCATCGGGCAAATTGGCGGCGGGCCGCTGGTGGGGCTGGTGGCCCAGCAGGTTTCCGTCACAGCCGCGCTGCTCTCTTCCTCGGCCCTGCTCACCCCCGTCCTGGGCCTCATTCGTCCCCAACTGCGCGCGCCGAATCCCCCCGCCGCCGGCCAGGAGGAAAACCCGCAAGGGTAGATCACTCGGCGGGGCTGCCCAGTTCGTCGCAGGCCACCACCATCAGGGTGATGTCGTCGGATTGGTCCACGCCGCCGCTGTGGGCGGCCACCGTTTCTAAGACCGTCTGGTGAATGGCCGCGGCGCTTTGGCCGCGCAGGGTTTTCAGCAGCTCGTAGAACGGTTCATCCCCCAAGCATTCCTGAGCGGCGTTTTGCGCTTCGGTGATGCCGTCGGTGTACAGCACCAGGCGGTCGCCAGCCTGCAGGCGCACGTTCATCTGTTCCCAGGTGACATCCTCATAGATGCCCAGGGGGATGCCCGTACGGCGCAGCAGGGGCGTTTCGCTCGAATCCGCACGCAGCCAGCAAGGGGGATTGTGCCCGGCGTTGCAGTAGGTCAGCTCGCCGCTGATGGGATCCAGCACGGCGTAAAACACGGTCACAAACAGATCGGCGCGCGTATCTTTGAGGATGCGTTGGTTGGCCACGCGCATTACGTAATCGGGGCGGGTGTGGTAGGCCACGGCGTAAGTGCGGATGAGGGTGCGGCTGAGGGCCATGTACAAGGCCGCACCCATGCCCTTATCGGCCACGTCCGCAATCACCAGGGCCACCCGTCCGTTGGGCAGAGGGATGATGTCGTAAAAATCCCCCGAGGTTTCACGAGCGGGCAGCAGGGCGGCGCTGAAATCCCAGCCCTTGAGGGCAGGCAGTTCATCGGGCAGCAGGCTGGCCTGAATCTCCCCAGCCAGCTGCAATTCCTGTTCCACACGTTGGTGGGCCAGGGTGCGCGCGTAGATGCGGGCGGCGTCCAGCGCGGCGGCAATCTGTGCCGCCAGGGACTGCGCCGCGGGCACGGTGGCGTCAATTTGCTCGGCAGAGCGCTGGCGCGCCAGGAACAGAGCGCCGATGGGGGCCGGGTGATCCTTCAAAACGATTGGGACGGTCACCACCGCCGAACGGGAACGGGTTTGGTTCCAGGGCAGCACGCTGTCCAGGGGGAACACTCTGGCCTGCTCCGCGCTGCGCGCCCAATCCCAAAAAGCCTCATCCGCGGCAGGGCTGTCGTGTTCCGAACGGAACAGGGTCTCCCCATTGAACAGGCGAATATCCACGTAGCAGCTGGCGAACATGCTGGGGATGTGCTGATGCAGCACCTGCGGCAGGGTGGAGGCATCCGGCGGGGCCAACAGCAGAGCCTGCGACATGCGCTCCAACTCGCCCAGCTCCCGTGAACGCATGTGGCTGCGGTCAGCGGCGCGGCTGAGCTGGCTGGCCATCAGGCTGACCAGTAAAGTGCCGCTGAGCAGATAAAGATAGACCCCCAGGCCATTCTGCACGAACAACCCCGCCAGCAGCACCGCGTAGGGCATGACCAGCAGATGCCAGCCCGTGGTCAGGAGAGAAAAACGCCAAAACGCGGAGGAGCCTTTCTGCATGCGCGCGTTGAAATTGGCGCTCTGCCAGATGTAGGGCAGCCACAGCAGAAAGGATAGGATTTGCCAGATGAGGCTGATGCCCAGAGCCGGCAACACGCTGCTGCGGGTGAGGCCGGTCATGGGCACGCTGCCACCGATCAGGGGGTAAATGCTCAAGGCCGCCAGGGCCAGCAGCACGGCACGGGTGAGGTCCAGTGTCAGGTTCCAGGCAATGTTGAGGCTGGAGCGGGTGACGCGGTCGCGGCGCCAGCGCAGGATCTGGCTGAAAATGGCCCACAGCACAAACGGCCATAGCCCATTGGGGCCAAAAACCAGCACCGCGGGCCAATGCACCAGGCTCCACAGGTTCTCCTGCCACGAGGCGTAGTTGCCAGGCTGGATTTCAAAATAGGTATAGAAATCGTACTGTTCAAAGAGAAAGAATAAAGCCAGCAGCCCCAACAGGTAAAAGATCTGTTCTGGGAGGGCTTCCAGGTCGGTGGCCAGGATCAGCCACACCACGCCTGCCAGGGCCAGCGGGGTGGTGTACAGCAGGGCAAAGGCCTCGGTGACGTTTTCCCCTCGCTCTCGAACGCCTTTTGGAGTTTCCCCGCGGTTGAACAGCCGGGCAATGCGCAGTAAAAAATTGTGCAACGATCACCTGTGTAGACAAAGAATGCAGCCCGCTGCGGCCGCGAACCTACCATTCATGTCACTGCCTGCCCTCGCTTTTTGAGGGCCTGCCCTCGCCTTCTGGGGCCGAAACAGTTTTCACCCGATGGGATGAGATCGCCGCGCCGCTTCGCGGCTCGCGATGACACCAAGAAGTGTCACTGCCTGCCCTCGCCTTTTGAGGGCCTGCCCTCGCCTTTTGGGGGCGAAGCAGTCTCCACCAGGGTAAGGCCGCGGCGGCAGAGTTCTGCGAACCGCCAGGGTTAATTAACGTGAGTTCGGGATAAGAAGAGGGTCTCAAAACGGGAGTAAACTTTTGTCACCACAACAGTAGTCCAATCCCGAAGAGAGGCCCTCGATGGACAGTTTACTCGAGTTGTTCTGCGATGTCGATGATTTTTGCCA
>JARKPO010000035.1 GCA_029975215.1 Levilinea sp. | reverse complement strand
GCCGCCTTCCGGCTTTTCGGCGTTGATCCGGTAGTTGAGTAAAGTATGCGTTGAGATTGTTTGTCATTCCTTCGGTATTCATTGGGCTCCTCGTGGTTTCTTTGAGGATACCCGATTTCTCTAGAATGCGATTGCCCTAGGCATCGTCGTACACCGCTGCAAGGCAAGCCGGGTGGGGTGGTATAATAACTGTTTGCGTCGTGTCGGCGTTGGATGATTCAATGGGGCAGCAGATCCCCATTATAAAACATTTGTGCTATAATCGGTTCACCTTTATCAACGAGGTTCCCCATGTCTCAAAATGTGATTCGCGTGGTTGGCGCGCGCCAACATAATTTGAAGAACATCACCGTCGAGATCCCTCGCGACAAGCTGGTGGTCATCACGGGGCTTTCTGGCTCCGGTAAATCTTCCCTGGCGTTTGATACCATTTTCGCCGAAGGGCAGCGCCGCTATGTGGAATCGCTGTCAGCGTATGCGCGGCAGTTCTTGGGGCAGATGGATAAACCCGACGTGGATTATATTGACGGACTGTCCCCGGCAGTGTCCATTGACCAGAAATCCACCAGCCACAATCCGCGCTCCACGGTGGGCACGGTGACGGAAATTTATGACTATATGCGCCTGCTCTTTGCGCGTGTAGGCATTCCGCACTGCCCGGTTTGCGGGCGCGAGGTGGCGCGGCAGAGTGCCCAGGAAATTGTGGACACCCTGGAGAACCTGCCGGAAGGCAGTCGTTTGTTAATCCTGGCGCCGATCGTTCGCGGGCGCAAGGGGACGTATCAGGCGGTGCTGGAAGAAATCCGCAAAGCGGGTTTTGTGCGTGTGCGGGTGGATGGGCAGGTGTTCAACCTGGATGATGAAATCAAGCTGGACCGCTACAAGCAGCATACCATCGAGGCGGTGGTAGACCGCCTGGTGCTGGCGAAGGCGGAAAATGAAGAAGAAGCCCGTTCTATGCGCTCTCGCCTGACTGATTCGGTGGAAACGGCGCTGAAGGTGGGCGAGGGTTATTTGACGGTGGAAAACCTTTCTGCCGACCCCAGCCAGGATTTGATGTTTTCGGAGTTTCTGGCCTGCCCTGAACACGGCATCAGCCTGCCGGAAATTGAGCCGCGCACATTTTCCTTTAACACCCCCCACGGTGCATGCCCGGAATGTCAGGGGCTGGGGAGCAAGCTGGAAATTAACCCCGATCTGCTCATTCCGGATCCTGAGCGCTCGTTGAACGACGGTGCGATTGTGGCGATGGAGTGGAGCAATGCGCGCGACAACTCGACCTATTACTGGCAGATGCTCGAAGCTGTGTCGGAATCGTATCAGATTGATTTGGACAAGCCAGTGCGGGAGCTTTCACCTGAACAACTGGATTTGGTGCTGTACGGCACCAAGGGGCGCGAGGTGACGGTGCATTACCAGCGCAACGACCGGCAGGCCACTTTCCAAACCGCTTTTGAAGGCGTGATTCCCAACCTGGAGCGGCGCTATCGCGAAACGCAGTCGGAATTCATCCGCAGCAAGATCACCGAATTTATGAGCGACCGGCCCTGCCCTTCGTGCCAGGGAAAGCGGCTGCGCCCTGAGGCGCTGGCCGTGACAGTGGACGGACAGAACATCATTGATGTCACCGACTGGCCGGTGAACCGCACCCTGGCGTGGACGAAACGTTTGATCCACGAGGGGGTGCTTTCGAACCGCGATCAGATCATCGCTGAACGCATTCTGAAAGAGATTGTAGACCGGCTGGGTTTTTTGGTGGATGTAGGTTTGGACTATTTGACCCTGCGGCGCTCGGCCAGCTCGCTTTCGGGTGGAGAGGCGCAGCGCATTCGGCTGGCGACGCAGATTGGCTCGCGGCTGATGGGGGTGCTGTATGTGCTGGATGAACCCTCCATCGGCCTGCACCCGCGGGATAATGACCGTTTGCTGGCCACTCTCAAGCACCTGCGCGATCTGGGCAACACGGTGCTGGTGGTGGAGCACGATGAAGAGACCATCCGCACCGCCGATTGGATTGTGGACCTGGGGCCTGGGGCGGGTGTTCACGGGGGGTGGGTGATCGCTGAGGGGCAGTTGGAGGACATCCTCAAATCGGAGAAATCGCTGACGGGGGCCTATCTTTCGCAACGGATGAGTGTGCCCCTGCCCGCTGAGCGGCGCACCGGCAACGGCAAGCACCTGCGCATTGTAGGCGCAGCGGCCAACAACCTTAAAAATATCAGTGTGGATATCCCCCTGGGGAAACTGGTGTGCATCACGGGTGTGTCGGGTTCGGGTAAGTCCACGTTGATGGTAGACATCCTCTATGCAATCCTGGCGCGGGATTTGAACCGGGCGCATACCCAGCCGGGGGCGTATGAGCGCATTGAAGGGTTGGAACACCTGGATAAGGTGATCAATATTGACCAGTCGCCCATTGGGCGCACGCCGCGCTCGAACCCTGGAACGTACACGGGGCTGTTCGATGAGGTGCGGCAGTTGTTTGCGGAGATGCCCGAAAGCAAGATGCGCGGGTATAAACCGGGACGTTTTTCTTTCAATGTGCACGGCGGGCGCTGCGAAGCCTGTCAGGGACAGGGGCAGCTGCGCATTGAGATGCAGTTTCTTCCGGATGTGTATGTGCCTTGCGACGTGTGCCACGGGGCGCGCTTTAATCGTGAGACCTTGCAGGTGCGCTTTAAGGATCATTCCATCGCGGACGTGATGGATTTGACAGTGGAGGCGGGAATGGAACTGTTTGCTGCCTTCCCTTCCATCTTGAACAAACTGCGCCTGCTGTATGAAGTGGGGCTGGGTTATGTACGCATCGGCCAGCCGGGAACCACGCTTTCGGGCGGTGAAGCTCAGCGGGTGAAGCTGGCGAAAGAGCTTTCACGGCGCGCCACAGGCCGCACGCTGTATGTGCTGGATGAGCCTTCGGTGGGCCTGCACGCGGCGGATGTGCATAAGCTGATTGAGGTGCTTCAGCGCCTGGTGGACGCGGGAAATTCGGTGTTGATTATTGAACATAATCTGGATATTATCAAGGTAGCCGATCATGTGATTGACCTGGGGCCGGAAGGCGGCGACCGCGGCGGGCGGGTGATTGCGGAAGGGACGCCGGAAGAGATTGCGCAGGTGGCTGAATCGTACACTGGACAGTTTCTGGCGCAATATTTTGGCAGCAGCCGCTCTGCTGCGAGACTCGCGCAATCGGAAAAACTCAGGTAAAATCAAACCTGTTGTCCTATTCTCAACCTCAGGTATGCGCCAGGGCTCTGGTGACCTGGCAATGATTTGAGGCATAGCAAACAGGAAACCCTATGAGTGGAAAAAATTCTCCCCAAAGCGTGATTGACGCTTACCACCGCCGCCAGCAAATGATGCCGTTCTTAATTGGCGGTCTGGCAGTGCTATTGGTTGCAGTGGGGATCATCGTTCTGGTGGTGTGGCTGACGGGCGGGAACGGCCCGAGCATTTCGCTTTTTGCCAGCGACACCCCAACCCCCACGAACACGGCGACAGTTACGCCCATCACCCCCACCGTCACCCCGACCGCAACGGCGACTGAAACCATGACGCCGACGGTGACGGAAACTGTGACCCCCTCGGGACCGGTTGAGTACACGGTCAAAGAAAATGATACGTGCTGGGACATTGCGGTCAATAACAAAGTGGATCTGCTGGTGTTGTTGGCGATCAACAACTTCGGCTCAGCCTGCCCGATTAAGCCCGGAGACAAGATTTTAATCCCGGCGCCTGATGCGCAGCTGCCCACAGAAACCCCAGTCCCCCTGGATCTGCCGCGCGGCACCAAGGTGGAATATACGATCAAACTGGGAGAAACACTAGCTCAGGTGGCCTCGCGCTTCAACAGCACGGTTGAAGAGATCATCAAAGCCACCAACGAATACAATCGTAAGAATAAACTCGATTTGCTCGAGGACCAAAACAAGATTTATGCGGGCCAACTGGTGATTGTGCCAGTGAACATTGCAACGCCGACCGCGACACGGGCAGCCACCAGCACCCCTGCGACCACCGGCACCCCCGCTCCGCCGACAGCGACACTCACGGCGACGAAACAACCGTAAATTTGGCAACAGGGTCCAAGAAAGATCCCGTTTTCCACCCTGAGAACGGGATCTTTTATTCAAATATGGTGCGGCATGGAAGAAATCATGAGTGCCCGCAACAGGAGAACAGGTTGATCGAGGCCGGTAGATTCTTACGCAAAAGGCTGATTCCCTGGGGGTTGTGGGCGGCATGCGTTTTTTTGCTGTTGGGGGGATTGGGCAGCCGCCTGGAAGGTTGGGGGGCGGTGCTGCCGCCTGCCACGATCGGGGCAGTGCGCATTGCAGAAAACATGACAGCGGTATTTCTGGGCATCTTCATTGAGGCGGCACCGTTTTTGCTGCTGGGCACCCTGGCGTCTGGCCTGGTGGAAGTGTTTGTGGACCGGACGGCGATGGCCAGGCTGCTGCCGCGCAGCGGTTGGGGGGCAGCCCTGGGTGGCAGTCTTTTGGGGCTGTTTTTCCCGGTGTGTGAATGTGGGGTGGTGCCCTTGACGCGGCGGCTGTTTCAAAAAGGGCTGCCGCTGCCGATGGGGGTGGCCTTTTTGCTGGCGGCTCCGGTGATTAACCCGATCGTGATGGCCAGCACCCTGGCGGCTTTTGGCCCTGGGCTGATCTTTTGGGGTCGGTTGGGTTTGACCTTTGTCATTGCCAGCCTGACCGGACTGATTTTCGCGCGAGCGGGGGGTATTCAGGAAAATGTACTGCCCGCGGCGCAGCCGCTGAGCTTGGATTTCAGTTTGCAGCCGCAAGACGCAGCTCCCGCGGAACCACGCCTGGGGGCCAAGATTCAGCGCATGCTGATCATCGCTGTGGATGAATTCTTCGAGATGGGACGCTATTTGGTGGTGGGCGCGTTTCTGGCGGCAGCCATGCAGACCCTGGTGCCGCGTTCGGCACTGCTGGACGTGTCGCAGGGGCCGCTGATTTCGGTGGCGGTGATGGTGGCGCTGGCGGTGCTGCTTTCCATCTGCTCTACGGTGGATGCCTTCATCGCCCTGGCGTTTGCTTCGACGTTTACCTCCGGCTCGGTGCTGGCTTTTCTGGTGTTTGGGCCGATGGTGGACATTAAAAGCACGCTGATGTTCCTGCGCGTTTTCCGCAGGCGTACGGTGGCGTATTTGATCCTGCTGCCGCTGCTGATGACTTTGTTAGCTGGGACTGTTTTGAACCTGTGGGCGGGCGGGTAGGAGAGACCGATGAGCGATCACCGCTATGCGACATTTCAGGGGCTGATCACAGCAGGGTTGGGGTTTTGGCTGCTGCTGCGCGTTTGGGATGGAACCATTCTGTTTTATATCAATCAGCGCTTTGTACTTCTGGTGCTGCTGGCGGCCTTGGGGCTGCTGCTGTTGGCTCAGATGCTATTTCGCCAACTGGCACAACGGCGGCAGAGACTGCTGACGGCTGCGGTGCAGCCGCCCTATGCCCTAGAGGAGGCCGACGGACACGTTCACGAGCATGAACACGACCGCGATCACGGGCACGAGCACGTCGCGCGCCAGGGAAGCAGTTTGCTGTGGATTGCGCTGCCTTTGGTGCTGGGCCTGTTGTTCCCACCCAAACCGCTGGATGCCAGCGCGGTGGCCAACCGCGGCATCAGCACCAGCGCGGCGGTCAGCCGCACGGCTTCGGGCGGCATGGTGCTGGGGATTCCGCCAGAGGAGCGCACAATCTTGGATTGGCTGTATGCGGCGGAAGACAGCCCCAACCCGGCCGAACTGGACGGTTTGCCTGCGGTAGTGACGGGGTTTGTGGTGCGGGATGTGGGCATGGCGGCGGATCAATTTTTGATTGGGCGTTTCACCATCACCTGCTGCGTGGCTGATTCGGCGGCCATTGGCCTTCCGGTGATCTGGCCAGAGGCTGAGCAACTGGCCGATCAGGGCTGGGTGCAGGTGCGCGGCAAGGTGAAGATGGTGCAGAAGGGCGGCCAATGGCAGGTGCAGATTGCCGCTGAGCAAGTGGAGGCGGTTCTGCAGCCTGAACAACCGTATTTGTTCCCATGAACACACATCTGCGATCCTTTGACCGTTTTGTGATCACCATTTTGGCCGGCCTGATAGCGGCGCTGCTGGGGGTGGTGCTGATCGGCAGCTGGCAGGGATCGCGGCTGCCGGAGCTGGCCGCATCTGAGGTGGGCAGCCGCGGGCCGCTGGAACTGACCTTTGCGGGGGGACAGGGGCTGCCCGGGGTTGAGGGGTATGTGCGTCTGGAGCCGGAGACGGCGGTGCGCGCCCAGTGGCAGGGAACCACCTTGCAAATCTGGCCTGAAAAAGCCTTAACGGCGGGGAAAACCTACACGCTGATTCTGGCGAAAGGCGCGCCCGGCCCCAACGGACAGGTCACCCGCCGAGAGGGGCGCTGGGAAGTGAGGGTGCGGTCTGCGCAGGTGATGTACCTGCACCCGGCCCAATCTCCAGACCTGTGGCGGGCTGCTTTAGACGGCAGCCCGGCGCAGGCCCTGACGCAGAGCGGCGGCAAGGTGTTTGATTTCGGCGTCAGCCCCAGCGGACGCTGGGCAGCGGTCTCCATTCGCAACGATACCGCCGGGGTGGACATCTGGCGGGTGAGCCGCGAGGGGGGCGCGGGCGAAATACTGGTGAGCTGCGGCAAGGAGATGTGCACCAACCCGGCCTGGTCGCCGGATGAACGCCAGTTGGCTTACAGCCGCCGCCGGGTGAGCAGCACCACCGGTCAGCCGGGCCTGCCGCGCATTGAGCTTTTGGACCTGGCCAGCGGGCAAGCCGCACCGCTGTATGCCGACCCTGAAGTGAGCGGTTTTGAGCCGGTCTGGTCGCCGGATGGACAGCGTCTGGCGTTTTTTGACGGCATGGCGGGCGCCATTCGCATTGTAAGCCTGAGCGGAGGCGAGGAAGATTTGCTGCTGCCTTCGCAAATGGGCATGGTGGGCAGCTGGTCGCCAGATGGACGGCGCATGGCCTATCTGGACATGCAGCTCACCAGCGCTGCACCGTTGGTGACGCTGTATGAGGCCAATTTAGAAAGCGGTAAGGTGCGGCCATTCCCGTTGAAGGGCGATTTCACCCTGACGGAATTTGCCCAGCCGGAATGGTCTCCGGACGGTGAATGGCTGTTAGCCGGTCTGCGCAGCCTGGAGGGGCCGGTGAGCAAGCAGCTGTGGCTGATCCGTGCGGATGGGAGCGAAGCGCAGGCTTTGACCGACAATTTCACTCAGACGCACGCAGCTTACCGTTGGTCGCCGCTGGGGGATGCGCTGGTTTACCAACAACTATCTCTGGGCGCATCAGCCTACCGGCCAGAGGTGTGGGTGCGGTGGGAGGACGGGCAATTTTTGCGTGTAGCTGAAGACGCGGCTTTGCCGAACTGGCTGCCTTAAGGCGTGGGGGTTCCTGGTGTGTTGGTGGGGCGGCGGGTGGGGGTGCGCGTCTTTTCCACCACTTTGACGTTTAAATACACATCAAAGAAGTTGACCCCATCCGCATTGGAAAGCACCCAGATGGTGGTGAAATCGCCTGGGTAGCCGGGGGCGATCATATCCACGACGATACGAGCTTCTTCCCCTGGGGGGACATCTTTGGGCAGGAAATAGGCAGCGCGTTCACCCAGGGCGGCTCCGCTGAAATAGCGCAGGGCGTAGCGCTTATCCCAGGTGGTTTTGCCGGTGTTGCGCAGTACCCACACGGCGTCAAATTTTCGTTTCAGCCCCACTTCGCTGCCGTCTTCGGGGGACTGCGAGACGAATTCTGCCCTGTCATCCACCTGGGGGGCGGCGGTGGGCAGGTCGGGCGGGGTGGGCGAGGCTTCAGCCGGGGGTTCGGGCGTGTTGGAGGGGGCCAGTGTGGGGGTAGCAGGGGCGGCCTCGGCTGTCTGGCTGAGCTGGGCCTGGTAGGTCTGTACGGCAGCGGTGAGCAGGGGGCTGGGGTCTGGGGTGGCAGCGGGGGCGCAGGCGGCCAGAGCGGCCAGCAAGATCAGAGAGGTGATTAAGAGCAGAAGGGTTTGGGTTTTACGCATGTGAGAACCTTTCATCGTTAAAAGGCGGCCAGCGCACCGGCGGCCTCCCGGCGCACGCTGGGGTCGGGGTCGGCGGATTGGGCGCGTTCTAATGCGGGGCGAACATGGGGATGGTGCAGCTGACCCAATGCCCAGGCGGCATGACCGCGCACCAGGGGCTCCGGCTCGCGTTCAAGCGTTTGAATGAGGATGGGAACAGCGGCTGGATCACCCAGGTTGCCGAGGGCCACGGCAGCATTGCGCAGAAAGCCGCGGCGTTTGGCGCGCGATAGGGGGGTACGGCGGAAACGGCGGTTGAAATCCACCGAAGACAGATGGAGGGCATCCAGCAAGTCGGGGAAGGCTTCTTCGGGCGTGAAATCAAAGGCGGCGTCCACAGTAGACGGCGCGGCATGTTGATTCCAGGGGCAGACCTGCTGGCAGATATCACAACCAAAGACCCAATTGCCCAGGGATGGGCGCAGTTGGACGGGGATGGCCCCTTTGTGTTCGATAGTCCAGTAGGACAGGCAGCGGCGGGCATCGAGGGTGCGGTTGGGCGAGATGCAGCCGGTGGGGCAGGCGTCCAAGCAGCGCGTGCAGCTTCCGCAGCGGTCAGCCTTCCAGGGGGGATCTGGCGTCAATTCAGCGCTCAGCAGCAGCTCGCCTAGCAGAAAGGCCGAGCCGCTGCGCGGGTGGATGAGACAGGAGTTCTTTCCAAACCAGCCCAAACCGGCCTGCTGACCCCAGGCGCGCTCCAGAATGGGGCCGGTGTCGGTGTAGGCGCGGTGGGCTAAGGGCAGACCCAGGCGAGTTTGCAGGAAGGCTGCCAGTTGGTTGAGCCGCGGCGGAATCAGCTGGTGATAATCCTGTCCCCAGGCGTAAGCGGCGATGTGCCCGCGCAGGTGGCCGTCGGGGGGGGCAGAGGTGCAGGTGGGGTTAGGGTAGGGCAGGGCAACCGTCAGCACTGTGCGCACACCCGGCAGGGTGAGCGACAGATCCGTACGGCGTTCGCGGGCGTTTTCGGCGGCCAGGTAATCCATCTGGGCGTGATAACCGGCCGTCAGCCAATCTTCATAGACGGCGGCGTGCTGGGCCTGTGGCTGGGCGGCGGCGATGCCGCAAAGAGAAAAGCCGAGGTGAAATGCCTCGGCTTTTACGTCATCTTCGAAAGACATTGGATCTCATCCACAGCGAAGGGAAAACGCTGGGCGGGGATTATTTGGGAACATTGATGGTGATGTAGAAGCGGTAGAAGGCCACACCGTCGTCATTGACCAATTCCCAATAGCTGGTGTAAGCGCCGGGGGTGGATGGCGCGTTGAAATCCACGGTCAATTCCACACTGCCGTTGACGGGGACATCCTTGGGCAAAAATACCAGATCGGTGTTGGCGCCCTTCAGGTTGCCGCCCGCGTGGCGGATGTAGAAGGTGGTATCCCAGGCGCGTTTGCCTACGTTCTTAAGCACCCACACGGCGTCAAAATCACGTCCGGCGGGCATGTTGCTGTAATCCTGCGGACTGGTGCTGACGATTTTGGCTTGATCGGTGTAAGAAGAAGTAGCTGTGGCTTTGACACTGCCGCCGCCACCGCCGCTGGTGACCGGGCGGGTGAGGGTGGGCACAGCCGTGGAGGTGGGCGCATCCGCCTGCACGGCAGGGGCGGCTTCGGTAGGAGCGGGCAGAGGGGTTTCGGTGGGAGGCGGTGGCAGCGTGGCTGAGGGGGTCAGCGCAGCCTGAAAGGTGACGCGGGCGACCACAGTCTGAGCAGCCTCGGTGCGCACCTGATTCAGATCGGGGCTGGGCTGTTGTTCGGGCGCAGCAGCGGCGGGAGTGCCCGCCAGGCCGCAGCCGGTCAGGAGCAGTATGCTGGTGAGGAGCACCAGGCTGAAAAGCACTTTACGAGTTGAAAACATGCGGTATATCCTCCATGATAGGGGTCATCCCAATGAGCCGTAAGGGCATTTTCAACTGAGATGAACGAATTGTCAAGGTCTGCGCAGGACACCGATCAGGGCGTAGCCGTGGGGCAGGAGCCCGGGTTGTCCAGGCAGTATTGGGCGGTGGCGGTTAGGTTCGGTTTGGGGGTGTTGGTGGGGGCGGTGATGATCTTGATGGTTAGATCCAGGGGAAAGAAATTGACCCCGGAGGCATTGGTGAGCACCCAGATGGTTTTTTGTTCACCCAGACTATCGGGAGCTGTCATGGGCACTTCGATGGAGACTTCTTCACCGGGTTTAACCTCTTTGGGGAGGAAAACCTGGGCTGGGCCGCCAAAGTTGACCTGGATGAAGGGGCGCAGGTGGTACTGGGTGGTCCAGGTGGTTTTGCCCACGTTCTTGAGCGTCCACACGGTCTTAAACGCCTGACCCGCGGGGATAGAGGTGCCGTCGCTGGGGGTCTGCGAAACGAATTGGGCGGCATCATCTACTTTGATGGTGCTGGTGGGAGCAGGAGCCGGCGGTTGGGTGGGGTTGGACGGCGGGGCCTGGGTGGGACTGGGCGGCGGCGGGGCCTGGGTGGGAACGGAAACCGTGGGGATCGCTGCTGGGGGCTGGGTGGGGGTGGTGCGCGGACCTTGTGCGGTCAGTGCGGCCTGCACGGTCTGCGCAGCCTGGGTGTAGACAACCTCTGGGCTGTCTTTGCCAGATTGGGCGCTGCCGGGCAAGTTGCAGGCCGTCAGCAGGAGAATCAGTGCCAATACGGCCAGGAATTTTCGAGAAATAATGGAGAGAGCGTTCATCATTTGAAACCATCCTTTTTCGGCTTTTCAACAAAACCCGGGGCTTTGGTTGCCCCGGGCTGTTGTGTAGGAGAAAAGGGGGTTGGGATTAATCAGGACATTTATCTAAATCGAAATCGTCACAGCGGGTCCCGTCGTTTTCGGTGTTGTCGTCGCAGCAGATCTCGAGGGCGATCTTGGTGGGATCGGGGGTTTCGGTGGGGCCGGGGTTAACCGACTTGATGGTGATATCCACCACGTAAAAATTGACGCCCTGATCGTTGGTGAGTACCCAAATGGAATTGTATTCACCCGTTTTTGAGGGAGCCACAGCGTCGATGATCAAATCGGTGCTGTCACCAGGTTTGACGGTGGCGCGGAACTTGTACGTGCTCTTTTCACCCAGCTTGGTTCCGGCATAGTGGCGGATGGTGTAGTTGGTGTTCCAGGTGGTTGTGCCGGTGTTGCGCACTGTCCAGCGGATGTCAAATTTGGTGCCTTTTTCGATGCGCGAGCCGTCTGCAGGGGTCTGCGTGACCCATTCAGCTTTATCACCGGTGTTGGCGGGGGCCGGGTTGGTGGCCGTGGCCAGGCCGGGGAGGGGCGCCAGGGTGAAAGCCACTGTGGGCGTCACGTTGACATCCAGGGGCGGCAGGCTGGGCAGGGCCGGAAGCTCAGGAGTCAGGGTGGGGGTTTCGGACGGCGCTACCGTATTGGTGGGCATGGCCGCCGCGGTTTGGGTGATCTGCACCTGCACAGTCTGCGCGGCTGCGGTGAAAATGGCGTTGGTGTCCACGGTGGGCTCACCAGCCGCCGCCGGGTTATTGCAGGACGCCAGCAGAAAGGCGGCGATGGCTAACAGCGCCCAGGTGGGTTTTTTTGATTTGAACATGGGGTTCAACCTCCGTTTATTTTTCTCATTCAATTTTACCAGAACCGTAAGCGCAAATTGTCAACCCTAGCGGGTGAATTGTCAAGGGTTGGTAAACTTGAGCCAGGAGCTGGGTGAGGGGGTAGGCGGCAGGCTGGTGGAAAAACCGGATTGGCCGCGAAAGGTGAAATAGGTGACGGCGCCGGGGCGAATGGTGACTTCGGTGAGGAGGGGGTCGTCTTCTTCACGGTAGCGCAGCGACACCTGATAGTCTCCGGCGGGCAGGTCGCCGATGACCAGATTTTCACGGTAGTAGTCATCGCTGATGACGGTGTCTTTGCCGTAACTGTTAACCGTCCACTTTTGGCGGGTTTCGAGGGAGGTGATGACCACGGACTGGTGGGTGAGCAGAGAACCGTTGGTGTTCATCAAGCGGCCTACCAAAACACCGCAGTTTTGGGGGGGGGCCAGCCACAGCTCAGGGTTGCGGGTGGCAAAGTAACTGTTATTTTCGATACGCACCTCAAAGTGCAGATGCGGGCCGGTGGTCAGGCCGGTGGTCCCCACGCGGCCGATTTGGTCACCGGTGTTGACCCATTGGCCGATGATGGCGTCAATCGAATCGAGGTGTGCGTAGATCGTGTAGAGCTTTTTACCCTGGTAGCCGAAGTTGTGCTGAATGGTGACCGCCTGTCCGTAGGGGTCAGAGGGGTCGTTGCCGCCCAGGTAGAGGCCGTAGCCAGCCCAGACGACCTTGCCCGGCCCAGCGGCCAGCACTGGCGTACCTTTCAAGTTGGGGATGTCAATGCCGGTGTGGACGATATCGGTGCTGAAGAAGACCCCGCCGTAGCGGTAATCGGCCAGGGGCCAGTTGACCACATCTGCAGCGATGGGGCGCACGAAGAAGAAATGGTCGTTGGGGTTCAACGCCCAGGGGACTTCCTGCAAGGGGGCGCGCCAAAGGGAGACCGGTTCGGGGCCGGGGGTTGGGAAGGAAAAACGCAGAGGGTCATCGGCAGCGTGGGGCAGCGAAGGCAGGGCAGCGGTGGGGGCCAGGGTGGGTTCGCGCGTTTCGGCCAGGGTGGGTGTGGGGTCCGGGAGGTCGGCCGAGGGGGCCTTGGGGGGCTGGCAAGCGGCAAGCAAGGCTGCTGCCCCCAACAGCCAAACCAGACCAAGCCAACGTGTGTGTAGCGAAAACTTACCCATTTTGTGTTTGGTTTAAGGAGACGGCGTCCAGGTGGGGTGCAGGGTGGGGGTCAGCGTGGGTGTATAGGAGGGGGTGAGGGTCCACAGCTCGAAGTTCTTGGGGGTGAGGGTCACGGTGCGGGTGAAGGTGGGGCGGTAGGTGACGGTGACCAGGGCTTCGGGTGGGTAGACTTCGCTCATCGCGGTGTGCCAATCGAGGCCGCCTGTAAGGACATAGAGGTTGAAGCGGGTGGAGGGCAGGTAGGTACGCCAGTCATTGAGCGAAGGCTGGCGCTCCCAGGCCATGCGGGCGGCCAGTTCGGTGAAATCCACCCAATACCCGGCGGGCGGGCGAGCGGGGCGGCCCCCGGCCTCATAGGAGCGCGTGTCACCGGTGTAGCGGGCGGTGATATCCCAAGGGGCCTGGGTGAGGGGCAGACCCTGCGAGCCGTCCTGATAGCGGGCTTTAATATACAGCCGCCAATAAGTTTGTCCGTTGTAATCTTCGCGTACGATGGCCATCCAACCAGCGGTGAGGGGCAGGGCGTTGAGCGCCACGCCGCGGCCCGTCATGAGCCAATCTTCGTTCATGTTGGGCGAGAGCGGCTCGGTGAGGGGGTAGTAGGCGTTTTCCAGGTTCGCCAGGAAATCCCAGCCGGCTTTGTGGGCCACCAGGGCGCGCAGCTGGTTGAAAGATTCGTCCACGGCATCGTGCAGGTAGGCGTAGGGGGCGGTGATGTCCGGCACGGGGACGATGCCAAAACGCCCGTTGGGGGGCATGGGATTCACCGACAGAGCCGGGTTCCATAGGGGGACGGCCAGTTGGCGTGCCTCGGGGGGGAAGGTTTGGCCGAGCACCCAATCCACCAGGGGGCCTTTCTTCCATTCAAGACCCTCCAAATAGCCGGGCAGTTGGTAGATGGGAAAGATCAGGCTGCGGTCGGCCAGGTTATAAGCCTGGATACCGGTCTTGTTGGGCGAGCGCAGTTCCGTGGCCAGCACATCTCCATTTGGGCTCCATACCGGGCGGTTCCCAGGCCCCACCGGCCAGGGATGTAGTTCGGGCTGCTGGCTGTTCCACAGGTAAAGGGTGCTGGATCCTTCTTTTTCGGAAGCGAAGGACAGGTATTTGCCGTCTGCGGACCAGGCCGGGTTGCTATTGCGCGCGGCGCTGTCTTGGCTGAGGTTGTGGAAGCGGTTGTCGGTTTGATCCAGGCGCGCCAGCCAGATTTCTTCTTCGCCGCTGCGGGTGGAGACGAAGGCAATTTCACGCCCCTGGGGAGACCACACCGGGTGGGAATCCAGGCCAGGGTCTTCGGTGAGGCGGATGGGCGCCTGGGCGAGATCCACCACGGATTGCACGAGGATTTCCAGATTGTCGTCCAAGTAGCTTTCATAGGCCAGCCATTGACTGTCAGGCGACCAGGTGGGCGCGCCGTCGTATGCGGGTGTATCGGTGATCTGGGTGAGGCTGCCGGTGGTCAGGTCGAGAATGTACAGGTTCCAGTAACCGTTGCGGCGGGAGCGGTAGGCCAGGCGGGTGCCGTCGGGGCTGAGGGCAGGGTCAGCTTCGTCCCATTCGGGCGTGCTGAGACGGGTGAGGGGGAAATACAGGGGGTGGTACACAAAAAGGTGCTGATATTCGCCGTCGCTCATGGAAAACAGCAGCAGTCCGTGTTGGCGCACGCCTTCGGCATCTGAGGCGACGGGGATATAGGCGGGGGGCGGCGTGGGGGTTCCGGGAGCGGGGCTGGGAGCGGGGCTGGGGCTGTTTTCTGCCGCCGGTTGGACAGCAGTCGGTGCGGCGCCAAAGGGCAGCCCAGGAAGCTCACCGCGAGTGAGAAACGGCCAACCGATCAGAAACAGCAGTCCCAGGTTGAGCACCACCAGCACAATCAGCGTGGGCGTGAAGACCCTGGATAGGAAAGGCGGTCGATTCTTCATTTACTATTTTCTTCTACCTGCTTCATCCGTGAAAAGCGGCTGGATACCCGGTTGGGCAAACTACGGTGATTGTAGCATGATTCAGGGCGGCTGCAAGCCTTGTGCCGATCACGGAACGGCTTTCAATTTTGTGATGCAAACAGGCGCTGAGGATCGATCATCTGAAACAGGCCGCTGATCCGCCAGGTGCAGTAGGTGGCCTGCTCCTGGGGTGAGGCTGAGGCATCGTAATGGGCCATGCTGCCCAGGCGGATGCCGGAAGGCCCCACCCGCACTTCCAAATGGAGATGCTCGTTGATGGAATTGCCGGTGTTGCCCACGCGGTTGATGGCCTGGCCGCAGGTGACCGCCTGAGCGGGCTGAAGCTCCGGCGGGTCCTGCAAATGGGCGTACAGCAGATACAAAGACCGCTGATCGGGCGAGTAGCTGAGGGGCGGGTCGAGCGGCGGGCAGGTGAGGGGGCTGGTGTAGGGTAGGGTAGGCTGGGCAGTGGGCAGAAGCAGCTTTGCCACCAGGTCTGCCGGCAGGGTGTTCAGCGGGGTTTCGATGAGGATCATGTTGCCGAAGGGCATGCGGTTTTCAGAGATGCCTGCCACCTGACCAGCCAGGGCGGCATGAACGGGCAGGCCCAACATGCCCACGCGCGAGCCGTAGCGATAGAAGGAATAATCTGCGCCGTGGTGGGGAAAATCAAGCCCGGGGTCAGGCGGGTTAAAGGGGTTCGAGACGATCTCGGTGAGCTGGGGGATGGCAAAGGTGTCTAACGGGGAGCAGAGCGCCGGGGTTGGGGTGGGGGTGATGGAGGGGGTGGGTGTGGGCGGCGGCGTGGGGGTGAGGGTGGGCGCGGGGGTGTCGGTGGGGCTGGGGGTTGGGGGCAGCGTGGGGACGGCGGCAGGCGCGGCGGGCGAACAGGCGGCCAAGAGCGCCACAAAGCCCCCCAGAATCAGGATGCAGGCAGCAGTGCGAAGTTGCGCAGACACGCTATTCCTCTCCGTGGGTCTCAAAATCCGCGTCCGCCTGGGCCACTTCACCGATTTCGGGGTAAGCCACGTTCACATGCAGGCGGTAGACTCCGCTGGGCGGCACACCGCGCAGGTGCATGGTGAAGGTCATGCGGTAGGTCATGGCCTCGACGATGCTGGCGGCGGCCACTTCCCGACCGCTGGGGGTGAAGATGGCGGCCGTGAGGTTGGGACGCTGCTGGAAGGGGGACAGCTCAATGGTGACGCGCACACGGCGGCCGTCGGGATAGGCTTCAGCTTTCAGATTGGTGATGCGCACCTCCTGAGGAGGCAAGGCTCCTTCAGGGATGATATAGGCGTTATCCATACGGCTCACCTCGTTGATGATTTGCTGGCATTATACCGCGAAGGCAGGCTGTGGGCAAAAAAAGCCCCCGCCTTTCGGACGGGGGCTGAACGAGTGTGCAATTGCGGCTCAGGCGATGCGGCGGGCTTCCATATAGAAACGTTTCTCTTTGGCTTCGCCCATCGAGAAGGTCTTGCGGGGCAGGGCGCCGTCTAAGACGACCGTTTTGAACAGGTCGCTTTTGTCCATGCCGGGGACGTAAAAACCGGCGTTATCGGGCTGGCTGCCCAGCTGGGTGACGACATCTGCGCCGTGGACGTAATCAATGCGGGCGGCTCCGCCGTTTTTCAGCCAGGCGTCCAGGAAGAGCTGCAGCGTGCCCACGGGCAGGTTGGTTTCGGGCTGCTGGATGCGTACCAGGGCATACCCCTGGGAGGTCACCAGACCCACCATCTGGCTGTCTCCAGATTGGGAATCGACCGCAGCGATCATTTCTTCGGCGCTGCCGACGGTTTCCACACTCAGGCGGCTGCCGAAATGGTTCTTGAGAGCGGTGATGACCTCTTCGCGCACGTCAAAGAGCACACGGTGGATGGGTTCGAATTCCAGGCCGGCATCATGCACGTTTTCAATTTCCACCAGAGCGTAGCGGGCGGGGTGATCCATGCCGACTTTGAACTTGATCTGTTCCCAGATGGCCTTGGCAGTGGCCAGCGAGTGGTTGCCGTCGCCCATGGCAAAGAGCAGCACGCCCAGATCGGGGGAGACACCGTAGCGGCTGGCGAAGGCGGCTGGGTCGGCCAGTTTTTCCAAGGCAGACACCAGTGCCTGCTCGTCGGCCGGGTCGCTGCTGAAATAACCGGTGAGGTGGCCGGAACCAAGCATGAGTTCGAAATCATAGATTTTCTTCATGGCGGCTTTGCGGGCGGCCAGGGCGCCGATGACGGTATCTTGGGGATCGTCAATCAGCACCAGAATGTGGGGCAGTTCGAGGGGTGCGCCGGAGCGAATTTTGATGCGGGGTGGCAGACGTTCTAAAATGGTGCCCTCGGTGGCTCGGATGAGGGATTGGGAGCCTTTGTTAAAGTCATAACATTCCAGGTCCAGGGCCAACATGACCCCACGGCGGGTTTTTCCGGCGGCCTGGCGCTCTACCAGGATGAGGCCTTCGTACGTTTCAAATAAGCCTTTGTCCAGGTAGGTTTTCATGGCTTGTTGGGTGGCTTGAATACGTTCCCCTTCGCCCGGCTTTTCCAGGTAAACCTCAGGGAGGATCAGGCGCAGCGTGGAGGGAGCATCGCCCACGATGCGCTCGACATCATTCCAATACTCTGGTTGGGAGGTGAACTGGTCACAGGCGATCACCGCCCAACGGGTCAGATCAGTCCCGGCCTTGGGCAGCAAGACCTGGGGAATTTGGAAGCCAAGCTTGGAATAATTTTTCATGTGGAATCCTTTTCCGAATTGGATGGGAATAAAAATATTGTACCAAATGGGATGGGGCAAGAAAATGGGTTTTAAGAAATGAGGAAACCTGTCGTACAGAAGGGGGAAAAATGTCTGACAAAAAAAACCCCGCAAGGCTGCGGGGCTGTTTTGCTCCGATGTGGAGGGGGCTACAGGCCGGTCATGAAGGCCAGGCCGACGGTTCCTGGGCCGGTATGGGTGCCGATGACGGGGGAGACCTCGGCGCACAGCGCGTCGGAGATTTCGCTGACGGAGAAGTTTTGACGGGCGCGCTCTAAAAGCTGGGCGGCCTCCTCTGGTGATTTGGCATGAATGGATGCCAGGCGCACGGGGCGGCGGCCGTCAATGGAGGTGCTGACGTGTTCCATCATGCGGTCGAGGGCTTTGCCCATGGTGCGCACACGTTCGATGGCTTCCACACGTCCGTTGCGCAGGGTGAGAATGGGTTTGAGGTTGAGGGCTGTGCCTACCAGGGCGGCTGCTCCGCCGATGCG
Organism: Levilinea sp.; assembly: GCA_029975215.1. Classification (GTDB taxonomy): domain Bacteria; phylum Chloroflexota; class Anaerolineae; order Anaerolineales; family Anaerolineaceae; genus Levilinea. Next base: position 255,197 of record JARKPO010000035.1, on the reverse strand, counting down.
CCCGCCGCGGTGCAGAAATTCCAGAGTGCTGGGGACGAAGTACACATTGATGTTGGTGCGGGCGTGCTGCGCCAACTCCGTGCATTCGGCCAGGGTTGCGCCTTGTTGTGCAGCGCGGGCCACAGCCAGGGCCAGGAAACCCATCGCCATAGAGGTGCTTTCGGAATCCACCAGGCTGATCTTGGCGCCGGGGAAGTACTGCACAGCCTGCTGAGCCGAATCCAGGGTACCGGAAAGTTTGGCAGAGATGTGCAGGCTGAGGATATCGTAGCCTTCTTCCAAGAGGCGGCTGTAGAGGTCGCGGAAAGCACCGGGGGTCACCTGGGAGGTGGTGGGCATGGTTTTGGCAGTTTGCAGGCGGGTGTAGAACTCGGTGGGGGTGATGTCGATGCCGTCGGCATAATTGTGCTCGCCCCAGATGACGTGCAGGGGTAAAGTGTGCAAAGGTAAACCGCGCATCATGGCTTCGGGGATGTTGGCGGTGCTGTCGGTGACAATGGCAACTTTGGACATAGGATCATTCCTCCAAGGGGTAACACGGATCTATTTGTAAAATTCCTAAGGATATAACCCCGCACTCCGGCGCGGGTTGCGCGAAAGGAGGCAGGCAGCGGGAAAGGTGTGATAAAATTCTGGGTTGGGATCGCGTCTGCTTGGGGCGGCGATTTCTGGAATTGGCCCTTGACCATTCCCGTCATCAGGGCTAAAATCCGACTGCGAACACCCTTGTCCAAGGGCGTTTGATTGTCTATTGGGTTAAGGATAGGTCATTTGTTTGAGAATCTGACTGGCCGGTTAAACGAAGTCTTCCAGAACCTGCGCCGCCGCGGCAAGCTGACCGAGGCGGACGTGGATGCTGCTCTGCGCGAAGTGCGCATGGCGCTGTTGGAAGCGGACGTCAATTATGGGGTGGTCAAAGACTTCATTGCTCGCGTGCGCGAACGCGCGGTGGGCGCTGAGGTCTCACGCGCGTTAAACCCGGCTCAGCAGGTGATCAAAATTGTGCATGAAGAGCTGCTAAACACTCTGGGCCCGGCGGAACGCCTGAATTTGAGCGGTCCGCGTCCGCGGGTGATGATGATGGTGGGCCTGCAAGGCTCGGGTAAAACCACGGCCGCGGCCAAGATCGCCCGGTTGCTGCGTTCGCAGGGCGAGCGCGTGCTGTTGGTGGCGGCGGATCCTTACCGCCCGGCAGCGATTAAGCAGCTGCAAACCCTGGGCGAGCGGGTGGGTGTGCCGGTATTCACTGAAGACGGCAAGCTGCCGCCGGAAGTGGTGCAGCACGCTTTTACCCAGGCCGAAAAAGGCGGCGTAACGGTGATGATTGTGGATACGGCCGGCCGTTCGCAACTGGATCAGCAGTTGATGGACGAATTGCGCGCCATTTCGCGCAAAGTGACCATCGCCGAGACCTTACTGGTGGTGGATTCGATGATTGGTCAGGAAGCGGTGCACATTGCCACCGGCTTCCGCGACAGCGTGACTTTGAGCGGCCTGGTGCTGACCAAGATGGACGGCGACGCCCGCGGCGGCGCATCCATCTCCATTCGCAGTGTGACGGGCGTGCCGATCAAGTTCCTGGGCACAGGTGAAGGCATTGAAGCGCTGGAAGCCTACGATCCGGGGCGGTTGGCCGGACGCATTTTAGGCATGGGGGATGTGCTGGGGCTGATTGAAAAAGCCGAGGCCATGGATCAAAAAGCAGCGCAGGAGCAGGCCGAGCGCATGATGTCGGGGCGCTTTACGCTGGAAGATTTTGCCAACCAGCTTCGCCAACTGCGCAAGATGGGTCCCCTACACCAGATTATGGAGATGCTGCCTGGGAATATGGGTCAGATGGCTCGCCAGGTGGACCCGCGCGACGCGGAACGCCAGCTGAAAGTCACCGAGGCAATATTAAATTCGATGACCCCGCAGGAACGCAGCAACCCAGACGTACTGAACGCCAGCCGCCGCCGACGCATTGCGCGCGGTTCGGGGACGGATGTTCAGGATGTGAACCGGCTGCTGAAGCAGTTTCGCGAGATGCAGCGTGTGTTTAAAACTTTGCAAAAAACGGGCGGACGCGGGATGTCTCGTCTGTTTGGCTAACCGGAGATGCCCGTCAGCGGCTGCGCGTCCTTCAGCGCACCCTCTACCCGCTGCCGCGGCCTGCGGTTGAAGAAAAAATTGACAACCTATCTGCTGTAAAAAAGAGGAGTAATTCAATGGTTCGGATTCGTTTGCGCCGTGTGGGTTTAAAAAAGCAGCCCAGCTATCGCATTGTCGTGGCCAATGATGAAAGCCCCCGCGATGGGCGGTTTTTGGAAATTGTGGGTTTTTACAACCCGCGCACTGAGCCTATCACGTTGGACGTGGCCGAAGACCGTGTGTACCACTGGCTGAGCGTTGGCGCGCAGCCGAGCGAAGCTGTGGAACGGCTGCTGAAGAATGCCGGTGTCCTGGATCGCTTTGCGCGTTTCAAGAAGGGCGAGGCCGTGGAAACGCTGTTGGCTGAGGCCAAAGCTGCCCATTAGTCCAGCGAAAAGCACAAAACGGCCTGAAGCCGTGATTTTTCGGCTGTGCATCTACCGGAAGGAGAGACCGTGAAGGAGTTAATCGAGTACATTGCCCTGTCCCTGGTGGAAGACCCAAGCTGCGTTCAGGTGCGCCAGGAACGAAGCGGTGGAAACAAAGTTCGCTTTGAACTGCGGGTGTGCAAAGAGGACATGGGGCGGGTCATCGGCAAGAACGGCCGGGTGGCGAATGCCATGCGGGTGTTGCTGCGGGTTGCGGCGGCGCGCGAGGGCAAACAGGCGATCCTGGATGTTGTAGAGCCGCGATGACCCCACGCCGAATGGTTTCTTCTGAAGATCATCAACAACCAACAGGCTCGCCCGTTGAGGGCGAGCCTTTGTACTTGGCTGTTGGCCTGCTGCGCAAACCGCACGGAGTGAAAGGCGAAATCTCCATGCAGGTGCTGACGGATTTTCCTGAGCGTCTGCGTAAGGGAAAAGTGATCCTCGTTGGAGAGGAGCACCGCCCATTGAAGATAGAGACGGTGCGTTGGCACGGCAGCAACCTGCTGCTGAAATTTGCTGAATTCTCTGATTGCGACGAGGTGGGGGTGCTGCGCAATTTGATGGTGTATGTGAGCGCCAAAGAACTGCCCGCCTTGCCGGAAGGCGAATATTATTACCACCAATTGATCGGCTTGTCGGTGGTGGATGAAGCCGGTCAGACATTGGGCGAGCTGACTGAGATTTTGGAAACGCGCGCTAACGATGTGTACGTGGTGAAGGACGAAGACGGCAAGGAGCTTCTGCTGCCGGTGACGGACGAAGTGATTTTGCGGGTGGACTTGGCCGCGGGTGAGATGGTGGTGCGCCCGCCGGAGTGGTTGTAGGGGGGAGTCAGCCGAATGGACCCCAGGGCCTACTGGGTCGGGTTTAATCTGGTCAAAGGCATTGGCGCGGTGCGCTTTCGGGCGCTGCTGGATTTTTTCGGCAGCGCCGAATTGGCGTGGCAGGCGCCTGCTGAGGCTTACCTTCAGGCGGGGCTGAACGCAAAAATCGTTGAGAACCTGCTGAATACTCGCCAATCGGTGGATCTGCCGGCGTATTGGGAGAAAATTCAGGCCGCAGGCATTGCGGTTTTGACCTGGGAGGATGCTGAATACCCGCGGCGGCTGCGCGAGGTGGACCAATCGCCGCCGGTGCTCTATTTGCGCGGGGAAATCACCTTGGCAGATGAGTGGGCGGTAGCGATTGTCGGTACGCGCGGGGTGAGTGCATACGGGCGGCAGGCGGCGCAGGACCTGGCGGCCTGCCTGGCGCACAACGGCATCACCGTGGTGAGCGGGCTGGCGCGCGGGGTGGATGGGGAGGCGCACAACGCTGCCCTGGAAGCTGGAGGCCGCACGCTGGCTGTGTTGGGCTGCGGGGTAGACCGCATTTACCCGCCTGAACACCGTAAACTGGCCGAACGCATCCTGCGCAGCGGGGCTGTTCTGAGCGATTACGCCCCTGGAACCGAACCAGAGAGCAGCAATTTTCCTCCGCGCAACCGGATTATCTCCGGCCTGTCGCTGGCAACGGTGGTGGTTGAGGCGGGAACAACCAGCGGCGCGCTGATTACCGCAACTTTCGCGGTGGAGCAGGGGCGTGAGGTGTTTGCTGTGCCCGGCAGCATTTATTCCCCTCTCAGCAAGGGGCCGAACCAATTGATTCAACAGGGCGCGCGCCCGCTGCTGCGGCCTGAGGATGTTTTGGACGCCCTGAATTTGAAGCAAGTGCAGGAATACCGCGCGGTGCGGATTCAGATGCCAGAAGATCCGGTGGAAAGCGGTTTGCTGCGCACCCTGGATCAGGAGCCGCTGCATATTGATGAGATTTCGGCGCGGTCGGGCTTGCCAATCGCCCAAGTATCGGCTACACTCACGCTACTTGAGCTCAAGGGTCTGGTTCGCCAGGTGGGCGGCATGAATTATGTGGCCGTCCGCGAGCGCTTATCCACATATCAGGCAGGCAGGGATGGAAGCTAATTTTTACGCGGTGATCATGGCTGGCGGAGGTGGAACCCGCCTGTGGCCGCTTTCTGTGCAGGAACGCCCGAAACAGATGTTGAGCCTGAACGGCAAACGCACCCTGTTTCAGATGGCGGTGGATCGGCTGGAGGGGATGTTCCCGGCCGAACGCATTTTGGTAGTGACTGTGGCAGAGCAGGCCAGCAAGCTTCAGGCACAGGTTCCCGAGATTCCGGTGGAAAATTACCTGTTGGAACCCATGCCGCGCGGCACGGCTTCGGTGGTGGGGTATGCGGCGGCGGTGCTGGCGCAGCGCGACCCCGGGGCGGTGATGGCGGTGCTGACCGCGGATCACTTCATCGAAGAGGTGGCGCAATTTCAGGCAGTGCTGCGCGCGGCCAAAAGCGTGGCCGAGCAAGGTTATTTGGTGACATTGGGTATTCGCCCGACGGCCCCGGCCACAGGGTACGGTTATATTCAGCGCGGGGAAAGCCTGGGCGTTTTTGGCGGCCAGGAGGTCTTCCGCGTGCTGCGGTTTAAAGAAAAACCGGACGAGGCCACTGCCCGCGGCTTTTTGGAACGCGGTGATCACGATTGGAACTCCGGCATGTTCATCTGGACGGTGGAACAGATTTTGGCGGAAATTGCGCACTGGATGCCGGAGCTATCAAACAAATTAGCCGCTATTCGCGAGGCATGGGATACACCCGAACGCGGCACGGTATTGGCGCAGATTTGGCCGACCATCCAGCCCCAGACGGTGGATTATGGGATTATGGAAAAAGCCGAGCGGGTGGCTGTGGTGGCGGGGGCCGATTTGGGCTGGAATGACGTGGGCAGTTGGGACTCGCTGTTTGAGGTGCTGGAAGGGGACGAACACGGCAATTTGGTGGTGAACGCCCAGCACCTGGGCCTGGATACGCGAGCTTCGCTGGTGGTGGGGGACGGCAGCGAACGGCTGCTGGTGACGGTGGGGTTGGAAGATATGATCCTGGTGGACAGCGGCAGCGCATTATTGGTGTGCCCGCGCAGCCAGGCGCAAAAAGTACGTGAGATTGTGAAGCTGTTGAAAGAAAACGGCTATCATCGCTATCTTTAGGAGAGCATTGCGTTGGAAGCTTATTGCGTGAAATGCAAGACCAAACGAGAAGTTCAGGAAGCACAGGCAGAATTTAACGCCACTGGCGCGCCGGTGACCCGCGGGCGCTGCGGCGTGTGTGGGACGACGTTGTACCGTATTGGGCGCACCCCGGCGCATGAGGGCATGGAAGCCCCGCAGCGTAAAGCGGTGCGCAAGCGCAGCGGCAAGCTGGTGATTGTAGAATCGCCGGCCAAGGCGCGCACCGTGGGCCGCTTTTTAGGCAAGGGTTATACCGTGCGAGCCTCGGTGGGGCATGTACGCGATCTGCTGCGTTCGCAGCTTTCGGTGGATGTGGATCATAATTTCGAGCCAAAATACCGCATCCCCAACGAGAAGCGGCCGGTGGTGAAAGAGATCAAACAGCTGGCGCAGAAAGCGGAAGAAATTTACCTGGCGACCGACCCGGACCGCGAAGGCGAAGCTATCGCCTGGCATTTGATGGAGGCGGCGGAGATTGAGCCGGAGATCACGCGTCGGGTGGTCTTCCATGAGATCACCGAACCGGCCATTCAGGAAGCCTTTGCGCACCCGCGTTCGATTGACATGTCCCTGGTGGACGCACAGCAGGCCCGACGGGTTTTGGACCGTCTGGTGGGGTACAGCATCAGCCCGATTCTGTGGGAGAAAGTGCGCAGCCGCCTTTCGGCCGGCCGGGTGCAGTCTGTGGCGCTGCGGTTGATTGTGGACCGTGAACGCGAGATTGAGGCCTTTGAAGCGGAAGAGTATTGGACGATTAAGGCCGAGCTTAAGCCGCAGGGCGGCAAAACCAGCTTTGTGGCGCGCCTGGTGCGCATGGACGACGAAGAACCCGCGCTGACCAGTCAGGCAGAGACTGAGGCGGTGACGGCGGACATGCAGCAGGGGGCTTACAGCATTCAGAAGATCAAGCGCGGGGAGAGGCGGCGAAAGCCGATGGCCCCCTTTATGACCAGCAGTCTGCAGCAAGAAGCCTCGCGGCGGTTGGGGTTCACGGCGCGGCGGACGATGGCCCTGGCGCAGCAGCTGTATGAAGGATTGGATGTCGGCGAAGGCGGCACGACCGGCTTGATCACCTACATGCGTACGGATTCGACCCAGGTGTCAGAAGTGGCTTTGAAGGAAGTGCGCGAACTGATCGCGGAAAACTACGGCGGTGATTTTTTGCCCGCAGTGCCGCAGCAGTATAAGACGCGGGCCAAAGGCGCGCAGGAAGCCCACGAGGCTATCCGGCCCACTTCTGTGCGGCGGCTGCCGGAGGCGATTAAGGCCAACCTGACTCACGACCATTTCCGTCTGTACCAGCTGATATGGAAGCGTTTTGTGGCTTCGCAGATGGAAGCGGCCGTGTACGACACCATTTCGGTGGATGTGGTGGGTAAAACGCCCGCTCATGAGTATGGGCTGCGCGCCTCTGGTTCTACGGTGCGCTTCCCCGGCTATCTGGTGGTGTATGAAGAGGCGTTGGACGAGGATCTGCGTTCGGACGAAGAGATTGTGCGCATTCCGGTAGGTCTGGAAGAAAACCAGACTCAAAAACTGGTGGCGCTGCTGCCGGAACAGCACTTTACCCAGCCGCCGCCGCGTTTTTCTGAAGCCAGTCTGGTGCAAAATTTGGAAGAACACGGCATTGGCCGCCCTTCCACCTATGCGGCAATTCTTTCTACCATTCAGGAACGCGGCTATGTGTACCGCGAGGCCAAGCGCTTGCTGCCGACGGAAACTGGTATGACGGTGAACGATTTGTTGGTGGCGCATTTTCCCGATATTGTGGACACCAGTTTCACTGCCAATATGGAAGAGAATTTGGACCAGGTGGCGGAAGGTAAGGCGGTTTGGGTGGACGTGGTGCGCGAATTTTACGACCGCTTTGGCCCTGAGGTGGCCCGCGCGCAGGCTGAGATGCCGGCGGCCAAGGCCGAGTTGGAAAAAGTGGGACGTGACTGCCCGGATTGCGGTCACGAACTGGTGATCCGCTGGGGGCGGTTTGGCAAATTTATCAGCTGCAGCAATTTTCCAGAATGCCGCCACACTGAAGCCTGGCTGGAGGTGATTGGGGTGAAGTGCCCCAAAGACGGCGGCGAAATTGTGCAGCGAAAAACGCGCAAGGGACGGGTGTTTTACGGCTGCGCCAACTATCCGACCTGTGATTTCACCTCGTGGAAACAGCCCATCCCGCAGCCCTGTCCAAAATGCGGCGGCCTTCTGGTAGCGGCCAATAAACGCGAGGCGCAGTGTACGGCCTGTGGTGAGGCGTTCTTAAATGAACAGCTTGAGACGGCGGATTCTGAAAAGGTATGAAATTTGCAACCCTTGAATCGGGATTAATCCAGGAGACGGCTGTTTTTGGTTGCGTCGAACTAACTTTTGTTCTAAAATAACAAATGACGCAATTCTTAAAGCCAATTTTACCTGGCTGTCATCAATGGAAGCTGCAGGAGAAAACTATGGAAAAGATACGTGAGCTGCTTGGTAAGCCCCTGATCACTGCGGTGTTGGGTTTTGTGTTGGGCTTGATCATTGGCCTGCCGATCCTGGGATGGGGTTTGTGGCCGGTGAAGTGGGTGGACGCTTCTGCCGAACACCTGCGGGCCGACCTGCGCACGGATTACCTGCGTATGGCGGTGGAATCTTTTAGCCAGAGGCCCGACGAAGCGTTGGCCATTCAGCGCTTCAAGGAACTGGGCACCAAGGGCAGCGAAGCCCTGTCGCAAGTGGCAGCGGATCCGACCGTGAATTCAAAGGCGGTGCAGGAGTTCAGTCGGCTGGTGCAGGGGAATGTGGCCCCCGCAGCCCCGGCTGAGCAGGGCACTCCGGCGGCTGGTGCACCCGCGGTTCCTGCGGCCCCGGCAGCCGAGAGCGGCGGCCCGAACTTTGCCCTGCTGTTGGGCATCTTTTGTGTGCTCACCCTGGTGATCGGCGCGATTTTGCTGTATTTCCTGGTACTGCGCAAACGCAGCGGCGGAGGTGTTTTGAACCAGGCCAGCCGTCAGGCGCATGAAGTCAGCCGCACGGCGACTCGAACCGATTTTGAAGCGGAAGGACAGGAAGCACCGATCGCCCAGTTTATGACCACCTATATGCTTGGCGATGATCTGTATGACGACTCGTTCAGCATTGACTCGCCCTCGGGTGAATTCCTGGGCGAATGCGGCGTGGGTATTTCGGAGACGGTGGGGGTGGGAGATCCCAAGAAGGTGACAGCGTTTGAGGTGTGGCTGTTTGATAAGAACGATATTCAAACCGTAACCAAGGTGCTGATGAGCCGCCACGCCTTTGAAGATTTGGCATTGAACCAGCGCCTGGCCTCGAAGGGCGAACCGGTTCTGCTGGAGCCGAAGAAGCGCATTCTGCTGGAGACCAAGACGCTGCAGTTGGAAGCCCGCATCGCGGACATGAGCTACGGTCAGGGGCCGGTGGGCGAAAACGCCTTCTTTGACCGGGTAACGTTGGAACTGGCGATCTGGCCGAAGGCTGGATAGCCGTCCGCACGTCGAATGAATTTAGACAGCAAAAGCGGCTGCTTGTCACAGAGCAGCCGCTTCTCTATTATGGGGTTGAAACGGGGTCGGGCAGCGATTTACTCAATGCGCGTGATTTTGAGCTGGATGGAACCAGCGGGGGTTTCGGCGCTGACCACATCGCCAACTCGGCGGCCCAGGAGAGCCTTGCCGATGGGGGATTCGTGCGAGATGCGGCCTTTGGTGGGATCAGCTTCTTTAGGGCCTACCAGATGATAGGTTTCTTCGGGGAAGTCCTCTTCCTGAATGGTGACGTGATCGCCGATATTGACCTGGGAGAGGTCTTTTTTCATATCATCAATGATGATGGTGTGCGAGAGAATCGCTTCCAATTCTTGAATACGCCCTTCCAAGAAACCTTGCTCTTCTTTGGCGGCGGTGTAATCGGCGTTTTCCGAGAGGTCGCCCATCTGAATGGCGGCGCGCAGGCGGGCGGCCAGGGCCTCGCGGGCGGGGCCTTTAAGATAGACCAGCTCTTCCTGTAAACGTTTCGCGCCTTCGGCGGTCAAATAGGATACATCGGCCATTGCAATACCTCCAAGCAGCTGTTACGGCAGCACCGTAGGATCAAATAATTTTTGGTATTCGTTAATCGCGTATCGGTCGGTCATCCCCGCAATGTAATCGCACACGGTGCGCTCCAGCCCAACTTCAGGGATGGACTGTTTGACCTGGGGCGGCAGGATGGCTGGTTCGCTGCAGTATGCCTCAAATAGATGAGTGAGCGTGCGTTCTGCTTTGACGGCCATGCGCATGACGCGGTGATGACGGTAGAGGTTGGCGAAGAGAAAATCTTTGATTTGCCGGTTGCGTCGGTGGGTCTCTTCGCTGAAACCGATCACATTATAAGGCAGGCGCTGTAATTCGTCCACGGATTGCACGCCGCTTTCCCGCAGGTTTTGGCTGGTGGTTTGGATCAGATCGGTAACTTCCAGGCCGATGAGGCGGCGGATGATGCGGTGGCGGTCGATGGCTTGCAGCGGCTCGCCTTTCCAGCCGATTTGTTCGGTGACGATGATCCACAGATCCATGCTTTCCAACATCGATGGGGTGATCATGCCAGAGCGCAGGCCGTCGTCCAGGTCGTGGGCGGTGTAGGCCAGTTCATCGGCGGCGTTGGCGATTTGGGCTTCCAGGTGGCCGCGCAGATCGGGGTTGAAGTCTTTGGCGTCGGAGCGGTCGTATTCGGTTTCGTGCTTCACCAGGCCTTCCAGCACTTCCCAGGTGAGGTTGAGACCGGGGAAATCGGGATAGCGTTCTTCCAATTGGGTAACGATACGGAAAGACTGCTTGTTGTGCTCAAAACCGCCGCAATCGCGCATGAGGCGAGCCAGGACAGTTTCGCCGGAATGACCGAAAGGCGGATGCCCCAGGTCGTGCGCCAGGCAGATGGTTTCGGTCACATCCTCATTGGCCCCCAGGGCGCGGGCCACTGTGCGGCCGATTTGGGCCACTTCAAGGGTGTGGGTGAGGCGGGTACGGTAATAATCGCCCTCGTAATTGATAAACACTTGAGTTTTGTATTCCAGGCGGCGAAATGCGCTGGTGTGCAGAATGCGGTCGCGGTCGCGCTGAAAGGGGGTGCGGTAATCGGGTTCATCTTCGGGGTGCAGCCGCCCGCGGGACTGACCGGCGCGCAGGCCGTAGGGGGCCAGGGTTTGATCTTCGATTTGTTCGAGAGCCTGTCGAGACATGATCATGGGGGTTAATCTCCAAGCAAGAGGGTTCCGGGGTTCTGCCCGCACAAGGCGCTGTACAGATTGCCGGGGTGTTCTCCGGAAAAGATGAGGACTTGCAGACCGGGCTGACGCTGGATGAGGGCCAGCATGGAGGTGACTTTTTGCGCCATGCCGCCGGTGACATCCACTGCCGCCGAACCGCCCAGGTGGGATGAGAGAGCCGGAAAAGAAGCCGGTGTGAGGCTGGGGATGAGGCGAGTGCAGGCGGGAAAATCTTCCCAGACGCCGGCCTCGATGCCCGCCAGCAGGATGCGCTGGGGACGCAGCAGGAGGGTGAGGTGCTCAAACACATCTTCGGTGGAGAGGATGGTACCGCCCAAGGCGTGGTCAAAGGCCACATCACCCTGCACCAAAGGCAGCAGATGATGGTCGAGGGCGGCTTGCAGCGGTCGGTGATCCCAATCGCTGACTTTGGCCCCGCGGGCATAAATGGCGGCGGAGGGGGGAAAGGCAATTATGGGCAGTCCGGCCGCGCACAGTTCCTGAACGACAAGGTCATTCAGAGCCCGGGCCTCGCGCCACACTTCGGCAAAACCCAGCCACTGTTCAGGGGTGGATACCCCCTGGCGGGTGTGGTGGCGTTTGGCAGGCACATGCCCAAAGGAGCCGGAGCCGTGCCCCAGCACCAGGCGTAGATGCGGGCAGTCCTGGCGGGCAGCGGCGATCTCCTGGGCCAGGCGGCGCAGAATATCGAGCCGGGGGGCGGAGGTGCCGTGCTTGTCGGTGATGAGCGATCCTCCCAGTTTCAGGAAAATCAGAGGGGCGGGTTCATTCATGGACGGCCTCGACGGTGGTGATGAGCACATTTTTTGCTCCGGCCTGGGTGAGGGCGGCGGCAATTTCTGGGGCGCGATCCGGCTGGGCCAGGGCAATCAGGTTACCGCCGCGGCCAGCCCCCGAAAGTTTGGCCCCCAGTGCCCCGGCCTGTCGGGCAGCCTGGGTGAGGGCGTCGAGGGTTGGGCTGGACACGCCAATTTGCTGCAAAAGGGTGTGGTTTTGATCCAGCAGGTGCCCCAGGGTGGGATGGTCGCCGGTTTCCAGGGCGGCTCGGGCGCGGTTGACCAGGCTAGCGACCTGGTTGAAGAAATCTTGATAGGTTTCGGGGTGTTCCTGCCAGGCGCGGCGCACATCGGCCACCACGTCCGCCGTGCGGCTGGGGTGCCCGCTGTTGGCCAGCACCAGGGTGAAGGGCTGGGCGATGCGAAGGAACTGCAGGGGGTGGCCGCGCTGGAAGAAAACCGGGCGGGCGTAGGTGATGACGGTGTTGTCGATACCGGAGGGAGTTCCGTGATGCACTTTTTCCACCTGATAGGCCAGCTCGTTGAGATGCTCCAGCGGTAAGGGACGACCCACAAAGGCGTACACGGCGCGTAGCACCGCCACCGACACCGCCGCACCGGAACCCAGGCCGGAGGCCACGGGTATGGTGGAGGTGATTTTCATGCGAAAGGCGGGCAGCGGGCCGCGGCGCAGATCGCTTTCGATGAGGTTGAGCAGGACAAACAGCGGATGGGTAGCGGGCAAATCCGAGCGCGCCGCTGATAGGTGAATATCCGGGGCGTCAATCCACACCGCGCCGGAGGGAGCCTGAATCCAGGGTTGAATGCGTACGGAGGTTTTCACCTGGGTGATGGGCACGGCGATGGCCGGGCTGGAATAGACCACGGCGTGCTCGCCGCAGAGAATCGCCTTGGCAGGGGCAGAGGCTATCAGGGCAGGCATGGGCGCAGTTAGAACCTGTAGAAAATGATGAGCACAGTGAGGGCGAAGAGGGCGATGGTGGCCTGCAGCGGGCGGTCGGTGAGCAGCAACTCTTCGGGCGCGCCGCCCTCTTCTTTGACGTAGATCAGGTACAGATAACGAAAGATGCCGTACATCACAAAGGGGATGGTGAGCATCATGGTGTGGTTATCGGGCAGGTTGGGGGCGGAAAAGGTGTAGAGCGAATAGGCGATGAGGGTGGTGCTGGAAACGATGGTGATGAGCTGATCTAAAAACGGCAGGGTGTAACCGTCCAACACGCGGCGGTGAGATCCGGCGCTGCCGGCCAGGGTGGTCAGCTCGGCACGGCGCTTGCCAAAGCCCAGATAAAGGGCAAAGAGGGTGGTGACCACGTACAGCCAGGGGGAGAATCGTTGTACTTCGATGACGCTGACCCCTGCCGCCACGCGCAGCACAAAACCGGCGGCAATGGTGAGTACATCAATGAGGGGCATGTGCTTGAGCCAGTTGGAATAGGCGATGTTGATGAGAAAATAGGTCAGCGAGATGATCCCCAGACCGGGAGAGAGCCAAAAAGCCAGGGGGAAGGTGAGCAGCAGAATGACCACTGCCGCGGCGGTGGCTGTGGAGATGGGCAGTTTGCCGGATGGGATGGGGCGCAGGCGTTTCTTGGGATGCTGGCGGTCGGCCTCCACGTCTATGATGTCGTTGAGGATGTACACCGTGCCGGAGAGCAGGCAGAAGACGAGAAACGCGCCGAGGGAACGCAGGACGGCAGCGGGGTTGAAGAGTTGTTGGTCAAAGACCACCGCAGCCAGGACAAAGGCGTTCTTGGTCCATTGGCGGGGACGCATGGTTTTCATCAGCGCTTTGAGCATAGGGAAAATTTTAGCATAAGTTGGCAGAAAAGAGCGTATCGAAGCGAGGGTAAGGTACAATTGTGAGGATGGAAAAACAACGTCTGGATCTTTTATTAACCGAACGAGGCCTGGCTGAAAGCCGCAGCCAGGCGCAGCGCCTGGTAATGGCCGGGCAGGTGCGCGTGGACGGGCAGGTGGTGCTGAAACCAGCGGTGAAAGTGCTGGAGCGTGCCGAGCTGACCGTGGAACACGGGCCGAAATACGTCTCGCGCGGGGGGGAGAAGCTGGAACCGGCGTTAGAAGGCTTTGGGCTGACTGATCTGAGCGGGTGGGTGTGCGCGGATGTGGGAGCTTCAACCGGGGGCTTTACCGACTGTATGCTCCAATATGGGGCCGCAAAAGTGTACGCGATTGATGTGGGCTACGGCATTTTGCATTGGAAGCTGCGTACTGACCCGCGGGTGATTTCGATGGAGCGAACCAACGCGCGGCATGTGGAAAAGCTGCCTGAGGCGGTGCGGCTGGTGGTGATGGACGCGTCGTTTATCTCGCTGCGCATTCTGCTGCCGGTGGTGCGGGGCTGGTTTGACAGCTCAGCGGGGGGGCGGGTGGTGGCGTTGATCAAGCCGCAGTTTGAAGCCGGGCGGGCGGACGCGGCCAAAGGTGAAGGGGTGATCCGCGACCCGGCGGTGCACCGCAGCGTGCTGCGTGAGGTGTTGGGGGCGGCAGTGCGGGAGGGCTTTGGCGTGGAGGGGCTGATCCGCTCGCCGCTGCACGGACCTAAGGGCAACACTGAGTTTTTGACGCTGCTGCGCTGGCCATCTGGCGCGGAGAGCGCGGATCTGGAGGCGCGTATCGCAGCCGTGGTTCCTGAGGATACAGCGGATGACCCCCAGTAAATGATGTGAACCCCAGGCGAACCACGTACAGGGAAACCTTGTTAACACACCGACGGCCTCAAGCATCCTTGAGGCCGTCGATTTTTTCGAGGGGGAGATCAGGGGTTTTGATCGTAAAGCGGGGTGGCGTTGCGCGGGGACTGCACCTCCACCGCATCCAAATTGACGGCGTTGAGCACATCCAGCACTGCGGCGGGACTAAAATCGGCGCGTTTGGTGAAAATCCACACCGGCGGGTGGTCATAGACGCTGAAGGCCTCTTCGGCGGCGAAGAAATTATAATTAAAGAGGGGCAAAGTGGGTTCGCGTCCCCAGGCCAGGGTGCCGCCCACATCGGACACCTGTAAGGGGCCGAATTTCCAGGGGGCGGTGAAGAGAGCAGCCTTTTCAAACCCCAGGCGGCCGTCAAACAGGGCGCGGTAATACTCCAGGGTCATAGGGTAGGTGACGGGGATGCGGGCTGAAGACCAGATGGCGCGCTGAGAAGGCAGAATGAGCACATCGGCCTGGGTGAGGGTTTCTACATACATGGCCTTCTTGTTGGCGTCGTCATACCAGCGGGCCTCCACCGTCAGGCCGCGGTAATACTGGCCGAAGGGGTCGCGGTTATCGAAGGGCACGGGCAGACCCTCATCCCAGCTTTCGTTGGCCAAAACGGTGCGGTACAGACGCACGGCGCTGGACCCCTCGACGCTGAGGTGCAGGTAATAGGGCACGCCGTTCTGCAGAGCGATGGGCGGGTCAAATTGGGCGGCGTAGGTTCCCACCGGCTGATCTTTTGCTTGCGCAGGCAGGCGCAGGACAGCCTGACCCAAGATTTCGGTATTGTTGGCGTCGCTGCTGATGGATAGGGTGAGCGGCGTTTCTGCAGCGGCCATGCCTTCTACCGCGGGACGCGACAGGCTGATGCTTTCCAGTCTGCCGGGGTCAGGCAGCACGAAGGGTTGTGAGAAGGGTGCGTTGGAGGTGATCAATAAGCCGTCGGGCGCGCCCAGAGGCTCCGTGAAAGGGCCGCTGTCGGCCGAAAGGTGGAGCATGAAGGGGGCAGGGATGTTGTGGAAGATCCAGGTGGTGGCGCGCAGACGGGTGTGCGGCTGGCGGTAGACAGCCGTTGTGAAGGCGTTGGCCCACAGCAGGGTACCGACCAGCACCAGGGCGGTGAGCGCCCCGACCAGACTTTTGCGCAGGGGGTGGGCTGCCGCTCGCCGCCAAAGCGTTAACAGCAGCCAGGCAGCCAGCAGGGCCAGAATGGGGTAGATGGGCAGGAAGTAGCGGATGGATTTGACCCAGCGCGTGCCCATGAAGAGGAAATATCCACCCGCCCACACCACCGGCAGCAGGTGCTGACGCCACTCAGCGCGCTTGAAGGAACGCCAGGCCGCATAGAGCAGACCCGACCAGGCGGTCAGGCCGAGGAAGGGGCCCATGCCCCACACGACCATATTCATCAATGGGAAAAGGATGGCCGGACGGTTGGCCCACTGTTCGGCGGGCGGGCCGCCGCCCTGACCGCTGGATTCGGCCTGAGCCACCTTCATGCTGTCCAGCCAATCCTGGTTGAGATGCAAGGTGAAGAAGGTGGTGTCGCCGCTTGCGGCGCGGAAGGTCATGGGTTGGCATAGGCGGAAGGTGAGCAGAGAGACCAGCCCAGCCACGGCCAGCCCCACAGCCGCAGCGGCAAGTACACGGCGCAGGTCGCTTTGGGAGCGCAGTTTGAGATCGGCAACGCTGATGAAGGCGGCCAGGATGATGATCCCCGCCAGAGGCAGCAAATTGATGCGCGAGGCCATCGCCATGCCAAAGCTCAGGCCGAAGAGGGCAAACCACCCCAGGGCTGCCCTGGATGGGCGGTAGCGGGCGGTTTCTGGCTGGGCGGGGCGCACGGCTGCGGGGGCTTGGGCGGCGCGCACGGCAGCATATACCGCCAGAGTGGTAAAGAGCGCGGCGAAATTATCGGAGGTCATGAAATGAGACTGCTGAATCTGCATGACCGCCAGGGAGCTGAGCGCGCCCGCCATCAGACCGGCTCGCCGTCCGTAGAGGCGCGTGCCGATCAGGATGAGGATCAGGATGGAGAGCGTATCGGCCACAGCAGAGAGAGAGCGCCCCATCTGGCGAATCTCGTCGTAACCGGTGCTGCCGGTTTGTTCGCCAAACCAGCGCAGCAGGATGATGGGCCACTGCCCCCAGCGCATGCGGTTATCTGGGCCGTTGGACACCAGGGTTCCATCCGCGTTGTATTTGGCGTAGGGGCTGATGGGCGATAGGCGCGTATTGAAATACTCGTCCAACGTGGTGGGGATGTTGAGCTGGGTGAGGGTGTTGGTGAGGCCGTACTCATCTGGGTGCAGGCTGGTCCCCTGGCTCCAGTTAGTCCAAGAGAAGCGGAAGAGGATGCCGACCAAAATGAGCAAGGCCAGCAGGAGATCAAACAAAAAACCCCACGAGAAACGGGAGGTGCGGGTAGAGGATTGAGAAGGTGCAGAAACGGTCATCAGAGGTGTATGGGCCTTGAGTAAGTCAGGATGTTCCCATTTTAACCTATGCTGGGGCGTGTGGGGGAGGGAAGCGGGCTGGATGTGCGCAAGAAGGGACAGCAAAAGCCGTGCGAGCGGCAAAAAATCGGTTATACTTTGGGGGATTTATGATGGAACATATTCGAAACTTCTGCATTATTGCGCACGTTGATCACGGTAAGTCAACCCTGGCTGACCGGCTGCTTCAACTTACCGGTACGATTTCAGAACGCGATATGATGAATCAAGTTCTGGATACGATGGACCTGGAGCGGGAGAAGGGGGTCACGATTAAGGCGTCGGCGGTACGCATGGTGTACACCGCTCAGGACGGCTTGGATTACGAACTTAATCTGATTGACACCCCCGGCCATGTGGACTTCAGCTATGAGGTCAGCCGCGCGTTGGCCGCCTGTGAAGGGGCTTTACTGATTGTGGATGCAACTCAGGGGATTGAGGCGCAGACGCTGGCCAATCTTTACCTGGCGTTGGAATCGGACCTGGCGATTATCCCGGTGATCAACAAAATTGATCTTCCTTCGGCGCGCCCGGACGAAGTGGCTCAGGAACTGGAAAACCTGATGGGCTACCCGGCGGAAGAGATCGTACGCATTTCAGCTAAAGAGGGGATCAACGTTGAGCAGGTGCTGGAACTGGTGGTGCGGCAGGTGCCGCCGCCCAAAGGCGACGCCGCCGAGCCGCTGCGTGCTTTGATCTTTGATTCGCATTACGACTCGTACAAGGGCGTGATCGCTTATGTGCGTGTGAATGAGGGCGAAATTCGCAGCGGTGATTCGCTGAAGCTGATGGCTACGGGGGCCGTGGTGAAGCCGGTAGAAATCGGCGTCTTTTCACCGGGGATGCGCCCTGTGGATGCGCTGCGTGCCGGGGACGTGGGCTATGTGGCCACCGGCCTGAAGACCGTAGCGGAATGCCGGGTGGGCGACACCTTCACTAACCCGCAGAGGCCGGCAGCGGCTGCGCTGCCGGGCTACCGCAAGGCTAAGCCGATGGTGTTTGCGGGCATTTACCCAACAGAAGGCGAAGATTACCCCGATTTGCGTGACGCCTTGGACAAACTGCAGTTAAATGACGCTTCATTGGTGTTTGAGCCAGAGACCTCACAGGCACTGAATTTTGGTTTCCGCTGCGGCTTTTTGGGCCTGTTCCACATGGAGATCATCCAGGAACGGCTGGAACGTGAATACGACCTGGATATCGTGGTCACGGCACCGTCGGTGGAATACGAAGTGATTCTGGCGGATGGAGAGGTGCTGCGGGTGGATTCCCCAGCGCAGCTTCCTGATGAGAGCCTGATTAGCGAAATCCGCGAGCCGTGGATGGCGCTGCAAATCTTCTCGCCGACGGATTATTTCGGCACGATCATGGATTTGATCAGCAAGCGCCGCGGCGTGTTTGTGAGCCAGGAACACCCCGCGCCCAACCGGGTGCAGTTGAATTTTGAAATTCCCCTGTCGGAATTGATTGTGGACTTCTTTGACGCGTTGAAATCCCGCTCACGGGGCTATGCCTCGATGGATTATCAGTTTCTGGAATACCGCCCCGGTAATCTGGTGAAACTGGAAGTGCTGGTGGGCGGCGAGCCGGTGGACGCGCTGGCGGCGATTGTGCACAAGGAAAATGCCTATCATAAGGGGCAGGCCCTGGTGAGCAAGCTGAAAGAGTTGATCCCGCGGCAGCTGTTCGACGTGGCGATTCAGGCTTCTTCGGGGGGGCGGATCATCTCGCGCGCCAACGTGAAAGCGGTGCGCAAGGATGTGCTGGCCAAATGCTACGGCGGCGACATCACCCGCAAGAAAAAGCTGTTGGAAAAACAAAAACGGGGCAAGCGCCGCATGAAGATGGTGGGCAGTGTGGAAATTCCGCAGGATGCTTTCATGGCGGTGCTGAGGCTGGAGGAGGAGTGAGCAGCGGCGCGCGGAGTGTATGGATGCGCGTGCGGGGTTGGCTGCCGGGTGTGATCATCAGCCTGGTGGCTTTGGTGATTGTCTTCCGGCTGGCCCGCTGGGAAGAGCTGCGCACGGCCTTTCAAAGCATTCAGCCGCTGCCGGTGGCCGCTGCGGTGGCGTTGACCGTCGTCTCGCTGTGGACGCGCGCCAACGGATGGCGTGTACTTTTGAATCACCGTCCGACGGTCTCGCAAAGTTTTTTTATCATTAACGAAGGCTATTTGCTGAACAACCTGTTCCCGCTGCGCATGGGCGAGGTAGGGCGGGCGGTGTTCATGGGTCAGGCGAGCGGCCTGGGCCCGCTGCATGTGCTCTCAACGATTGTGATTGAACGCGCCTTTGATCTGGCGATTGCGGCGGGAATGCTGCTGAGCACGCTGCCGCTGGCCCTGGGCGCTGAATGGGCGCGCCCCTTTGCCGTGGTGACCCTGGGACTGGTGGTGCTGGGATTGACCGGTCTGTATGGGATGGCGCGCTTTAATGAGCGTGTGCAGGCCTTTATCCTGAAACTGGGTCAGCGTTGGGCCTTTGTGGAACGTTGGATTGTGCCGCGGGTGGCTTCGCTGCTGGAAGGTCTGCGGGTGCTAACCCGCCCCAGCCAGTTTTTGGCCGCCCTGTTCTGGATTGTGATCTCCTGGGTGCTGTGGGTGGCCGTGCATTACGTGATGCTGTTCACCCTGGTGCCGCAGGTGCCGTTATGGTGGCCGATGTTTATCGACAGCGTGCTGGCTTTGGGTGTGGCGGTGCCGTCGGCCCCAGCGGCTCTGGGCGTTTTTGAGGCAGCGGTGGTGGGTGCGCTGGCGGTGTTGGGTGTGGATAATTCGTCTGCGCTGGCGTACGCTATTTTGATGCACTTTATCAATTTTGCGGTCACAGGTATTTTTGGATTTATCGGATTGGTGAAAGAAGGGCGTTCTTTGGGTTCGCTGAGCGCGCAGCTGCGCACTCAGGAACCGCGGGCGTGATTTTTTCGTTTAATCAACTGAAGGATGGATGGAGCACGAGCGATGTCCAAGCGTTATCTTGTCACGGGAGGAGCCGGGTTCATCGGCTCAAATTATGTTAACCGCCTGTTAGCGCGCGGTGAAGATGTGGTGGTGTTTGATAATCTGTCGCGCAGCGGCGCCCAGCGCAATTTGGAATGGCTGCGGAGCAAGCACGGCAAAGATTCGTTTCAATTGATCGCGGCGGACGTGCGCGATGCGCAGGCGCTGCAGCAGGCGGCGGCGGATCGAGACGTGATCGTCCATCTGGCGGCGCAGGTGGCGGTGACCACCTCGGTGACCCATCCGCGCGAGGATTTTGAAATTAACGCTCTGGGTACGTTTAACATGCTGGAAGCGGCACGCGCTTCGGGCAGGTTCCCGGCGGTGGTGTACGCCTCCACCAACAAAGTGTACGGCGGGATGGAAGAGGTGGCGGTGGTGGAAGAAGAGACTCGCTACCGCTACGCGGATTTCCCCTTCGGCATTTCCGAGGCGCAGCCGCTGGATTTTCATTCGCCCTACGGCTGTTCAAAGGGCTGCGGCGACCAATACGTGCGCGACTATCACCGCATTTACGATCTGCCGACGGTGGTCATGCGCCAGAGCTGCATTTACGGCCCGCGCCAGTTTGGCGTGGAGGATCAGGGCTGGCTGGCCTGGTTTGTGATTGCAGCGCTGACGGGTAAGCCGATCAGCATTTATGGGGACGGCAAGCAGGTGCGGGATGTGCTCTTTGTGGAAGATTTACTGGATGCCTACGACGCGGCCTTGAGCCATCTGAACCGCAGCGCAGGGCAGGTTTTCAACGTGGGCGGCGGCGTGGATAATGTCATTTCGGTGTGGAAGGAATTTCAGCCGATGCTGGAACAGGCCGTGGGACACGCCGTTCCGGTGGCGCTGGGCGATTGGCGGCCCGGCGACCAGCGGATATACGTTTCGGACATTCGTAAGGCCGAGCATGTGCTGGGCTGGCAGCCGCGTTACGGGGTGCGAGCCGGGCTGCGCGAACTGTTTGAGTGGGTCAAAGCCAATCGGGAGATTTTCGCGTAGCCATGCGTATTCTGATCGTATTGACCTATTACCGGCCGCACACCAGCGGCCTGACCATTTACGCCGAACGACTGGCCAAGGCCTGGGCACGGCGCGGCCATCAGGTGACTGTGCTGACCTCGCGTTATGATCCGTCTTTGGCGGCTGAGGAAGTGCAGGATGGGGTTCGTATTGTGCGCGCGCCGGTGTGGTTCCGCATCAGCAAGGGCGTGATCATGCCCACCTTTGGCTGGATTGCCAGCCGTCTGGTGAAAGAAAGTGACGTGGTGCAGCTGCATCTGCCGCAGTTCGACGCGGCGGGGGTGGCGCTGCGCGGGCGGCTGCTGAAGAAGCCCACGGTGATCACCTATCACTGCGATCTGATCATGCCGCCGGGGGCTTTGGCCTGGCTGGCTAATCAGGCTGTGCATGTGATGAACCGGCTGGCAGCGCTGTTTACTCACCGCTTTGTGACCTACACGCGCGATTACGCCGAACATTCCCCGTATCTGCGGCGCTATTTGAACAAGCTGCATGTGATTCCGCCACCGGTGGAACTGCCGGAAGTGAGTGCGGATTCTGTGCAGGCCTTTGCTCGCGAGAACAACCCCCGCGGCCAGCGGCCGGTGGTGGGGATGGCGGCACGCTTTGCCACCGAGAAGGGGGTGGAGGTACTGTTGGACGCCATGCCGCGCCTGCTGGAGGTTTATCCTGATTTGCAGGTACAGTTCGCCGGGCCGTACCAGAACATCATCGGCGAAGAGGCCTATCTGGAGCGTTTGCGGCCGCGCATTGAGCGCTATCAGGCCGAGGGACATTGGAAGTTCCTGGGGGTGTTGGACCCAACCCAAATGGCGCGTTTTTACCCCAATATTGACGCGCTGGTGCTTTCCAGCCTGAATTCCACCGAAGCCTTTGGTTTGGTGCAAATTGAGGCGATGTTAAACGGCGTGCCGTGCGTGGCCTCGAACCTGCCGGGGGTGCGTCAACCGGTGACGGTGCATGAGATGGGCAAGATCATCCAAATTGGCGATTCTGCTGGCCTGGCGGATGCGCTGATTGAGGTGCTGGGCCAACGGGCGAAGTACCAGCGCGACCCCGAACCCATCCGCCAACATTATTTGCCCAATACCATCGCTGTTGAATATGAGAAGCTGTTCGCCGAAATTTCCAGGGAACTGAACGGCGCGGCCTGATCCCAGAAAGGACTTCAACCTGACATGGAACGCGACTTCTTGTGGGAGCAGATCAGCGGTATGCCCTATTTTCGGGGGGTACTGCGCGCAGTTGAGGCGCGGGTGTACCAGGATTTTGAGCTGCCCGGGCCGGTGTTGGATTTGGGCTGCGGAGATGGGCATTTTGCGACGGTAGCGTTTGACCGCAAGCTGGATGTGGGCCTGGATCCGTGGACGGGGCCGGTGCGTGAGGCGGCGCAGCGCGGCGGCTATCACCTGGTGATTCAGGGGGCGGGAGACCGCATTCCGTTTGCGGACGGCTATTTCGCCAGCGCGATCAGCAATTCGGTGCTGGAGCATATCCCCGATTTGGACGCAGTGATGGCCGAGATGGCGCGGGTGCTGCGGCCGGGGGCGATATTCATTTTTTGCGTGCCCAACCATCAGTTTTTGGCCAATTTGTCGGTATCCAATTTTTTCGACCGTGTGGGCTTGAAGGGCCTGGCGAATGCCTACCGGGCCTTTTTCAACCGGATTTCCCGCCACCACCACTGTGATTCGCCGGAGGTGTGGGGCGAGCGGCTGAACCGTGCCGGGTTTGAGGTGGAACGTTGGTGGCATTACTTCTCACCCCAGGCGCTGCACACCCTGGAATGGGGACATTACTTCGGCTTACCCTCCCTCATCTGCCAAAAATTGTTCAAACGATGGATTTTAGCCCCCACGCGCTGGAACCTGGCTTTGACGCTGGGGATCACTCGCCCCATTTATGATGAAGCGCGTAAACAGGAGCACGGGGCGTACACGTTCTATATCGTGCGCCGCAAGGCCGCCTGAGCGGCTCTTGTGGGACTGCGCGGGATGCTGTAAGATCATTTTGTCTTTTGCACCACCGCTCGCGGAGAATGGAACCCCTGTATGGACTCAGAACCCAGTGTTTTAGACTATCTTAAATCTCGGTTGAGCCGCAAAGGCCAACCTTTTACCCTGCCGGAATTGCCCTGGGATGCGGAGCAGACCCCGGAACCTGAAGGGGAAGAACCCCCACCAGAACTGCCGCCGGATGAGCCGCATGCGGAGGAAAAACCGCAGGCGCCCGTTCCGGCCGGAAAGCTGCCCTGGCAGGGGCTGGCTGCCCTGGTTTTGGCGTTGGCTGCCCAGACCCAGTTGGAACCGCCCGACCGGAATGTGCCCGTGGCGGTGGCTTTTTACGCGTTGGCGGCCGGGCTGGTGGTATGGGGGTATCTGGCTGGGCGCATGCGTATGGCGGAACCCGCGCCAGACGCTGACCAGGGGATCAACATGCAGGGCACGTGGTGGACCCTGCTGCCGGGGGCGGTGCTGTTGGTGGGAGCCTTTATCAGCTTCTTCAGCAACCGCTTTAATTTCCTGAATTTGTTCTTCTTCCTGACGGGCAGCGGGCTGGTTTGGGCCAGCTTGTGGGAACGCACCCCGCGGCGTGCGGGGCAGGCTTCTACATGGAAGGCGGTCGCCCGCTGGCTGCGCCGTCCGCATATCCGCATCGAGCTGGACGGCTGGCAGGTGGGTGTGGGGTTAGTCTTTGCGGTGGCCATTTTCTTCCGCTTTTATCGTCTGGCGCAGACCCCTGGTGAGATGTTCAGCGATCACGCCGAAAAGCTGCTGGATGTGAACGATGTGCTTAACGGCCAATACGCCATTTTCTTTGAGCGCAATACCGGCCGCGAGGCCTTTCAGTTTTACCTGACGGCTCTGGTAGTGAAGGTGATGGGCACGGGGATCAACTTCCTCAACCTCAAGATCGGCACGGCCTTGTGCGGGCTGTTCACCCTGCCGTATGTGTACCTGTTGGGCAAGGAAATGGGCAGCCGCTGGATTGGCCTGGCGGCTTTGCTGTTGGCGGGAATCGCCTATTGGCCGAACGTGATTTCGCGGGTGGCGCTGCGTTTCACGCTGTATCCGTTCTTTACCGCGCCGGTGCTGTATTATCTGTTCCGCGGGCTGCGCCACATGCGCCGCAACGATTTTATTTGGTGCGGCTTTTGGCTGGGCCTGGGGCTGCACGGCTACAGCCCGATGCGGATTGTGCCTTTCTTTATCGTGCTGGCGGTGGGGCTGTACCTGCTGCACCGCGCCGCCCAGGGCAAACGCTGGCAGACGCTGGCGGCTCTGGGGCTGCTGGCGGTGGTGGCGTTGATTGTTTTCCTGCCGCTGCTGAGCTATGTGGTTGGTCACCTGGATATGTTCGGGTCGCGGGCTTTTTCACGCCTGGGGGAGACAGAACGCCCTCTGCCGGGGTCGCCGGTGGGGATTTTCTTCTCCAACTTATGGAAGGCCATGATCATGTTCTTCTATTCCAACGGCGGCATTTGGGTGCACTCCGTGGTGGACCGGCCGGCGCTGGATGTGGTTTCGGCCGCGCTGTTTTTCCTGGGCATGGTGCTGCTGGTGGTGCGCTATGCACGCCGCCGCGATTGGGCCGACCTGCTGCTGTTGGTTTCCATCCCGTTCCTGATGCTGCCTTCGGTGTTATCGCTGGCTTTTCCAGAGGAAAACCCTTCGCTCAACCGCACAGGCGCGGCTATGATTCCGGTGTTTGTGACGGCGGGGATTGGGTTCGAGAGCCTGTTCACCAGCCTGTGGCACAGTGTGCGCACGCGCACGGCGCGGCTTTTGGTGGTGGCCTGGGTGTTGGTGCTGACGACCTGGACGATGAGCCAAAACTACACCCTGGTGTTTGAGAAATTCCATCAGCAATTTATGGGCGGGGCGTGGAACACCTCGGAGATGGGGCGGGTGATTCGCGGATTTGCCGATTCGGTGGGGACGCCCGACACGGCTTATGTGGTGCCGTATGCCCACTGGGTGGATACGCGCCTGGTGGGGATCAATGCCGGATACCCGACCAAAGATTACGCTCTTTGGCCGGAAGATTTTGAGAAGACGTTGAGCGAACCGCGCACTAAGCTGTTTATCGTCAAGTACGATGACAGCGCCGCGCTGGAAAAACTAAAGCAAATGTACCCCAGCGGGGTGTTGGCGCTGCATACCAACCCGCTGGAGGGCAAGAATTTCTGGACGTATTTGGTGCCGGGGCAGCCCGCTGGACAATAGGCCTATGCAACCTGAGACCGGATCAACACTCCCCTCTGAAGCCCAGACGACACCGCGGCAGATGCGCTGGCCAGCCGCTGCTCTGGCGGCAGCTGCGCTGGTGCTGGTGCTGGCGCTGGGCGCGTATTTCCGCTTTGTGGGCATGGATTGGGACGGAGATCAGCACCTGCATCCGGACGAACGTTTTTTGACCATGGCGGTCACGGCGATTGAGCCAGCGGACGCAAACTCGTACTTTGATACGGCGGCTTCTCCCTTCAACCCGGCGAACCGCGGTTTCCCCAATTATGTCTACGGCACACTTCCGCTGTTTTTGGTGCGCAGTGTGGGCGAGCTGGTGCAGCGCACCGGCTACAGCGATATTCATCTGGTGGGGCGCGCCCTGGCGGGTCTGGCGGACCTGTTGGTGGTGCTGTTGGTGTTTTTCATTGCGCTGCGGCTGTACCGCAAGGTGTGGTTGGGGGTGCTGGCGGCGGCTTTTTCGGCGGGGGCGGTGCTGCAAATTCAGACCTCCCACTATTTCACAGTGGATCCTTTCACCAACCTGTTCTTGACGGCCTGCGCCTTTTTGGCAGTGTGGGTATTGACGGGCAGGCAGCCTGAGCCGTCGGAATCCACGGCAGAAGAACCCCTGGCCGCGGCAGCGGACGAGCGGGAGATGGAACGCACAGAAAACCTGGCGGCCCCCGAGCCGGTGCGGGGCCGGTTGGGTACGGCGCTGCGCGATACCTGGATCTTTGTGTTGTTCGGTTTGCTGGCGGGCATGGCATTGTCATCCAAGCTGAGCGCGGCGCCGGTGGTTTTGCTGCTGCCTGCGGCGGCTCTGCTGCGCTACGAGCGCACGGCGAGGGACGAAACCCAGGCTTTGTGGGGATGGGCGCTGTGGCTGAAGCTGGCTTTAGCGGGCCTGACCACGCTGATTACTTTTCGTGTATTTCAACCCTACGCTTTTAATGGGCCGGGGTTCTTTGGCCTGGGGGTGAACGAGAGCTGGCTGGCCGAACTGCGCACCGTGGCGGCACAGCTGGCAGGGAAAATGGATTTTCCCCCGGCGCTGCAATGGGTGCGGCGGCCGGTGACCTTTGCCTGGGAGAACATGATCCGCTTTGGGCTGGGCTGGCCTTTGGGCCTGCTGGCCTGGGGCAGCTTTATCTGGATGGGCTGGCGCATATTTAAACAGCGGCAGATGGAACATGTGCTGCTGTGGGGTTGGACGGCAGGCTACTCTCTGTGGCAGGGGCTGAGCTTTACACGGGCGATGCGCTATCAATTGCCTGTGTACCCCTTCCTGGCCATTATGGCGGCCTGGGGCGTTTTTCAACTGTGGCAGGTCCGGTCGCGCCGCCTGCCCGTGTGCTGGACGCGCCTGGCGGCTGCTGTGCTGGGGCTGGGTGTATTGGCGGCCACCTGGGCATGGGCCTTTGCTTTCACGCGCATCTACACGCGCCCGGTGACGCGCATTGCCGCCAGTGAGTGGATCTATGAAAACGTACCGGCGGCCTATACCCTGGAAATTGAGGGCAGCAATGGGATGCGCAAACAACTGGCAGGTTCACGCCTGGGCAGCGAGGTGTCGCCGGAACAGGGGCTGGTTTTGGCTTACACCCTGCCGCGCAGCGGTACGGCCCTGGGGTTGGCCTTTGACCACGTCGTGGATCCCCTGGGCGGTGGACAGGTGAAAACTCTGCGGGCGCAGCTGTGTGCCGACCGCGACTGCCAGCAGCTGCTTTCATCAGGGATGCTGGTGGACACATTCCTGGCCGAAGGTGACCCGCGCGGACGGGCTTTCACCCTGCCGTTGATGAAGGCGGCTGCTCTGGAAAAGGGTCAAACCATCTTCCTGCGCCTGGATGTGCCCGAAGGCGGGACAGGGCTGCGCCTCACCGGCGGGTGGGGGCTGAACAGCCTGATCCCGTTGGGGGTGAACACGTTGCCCCTGCCGGACTTCGTGGAGGTGGTGGAGACCGGACAGGACTACAGTACGACCTTCGTCGCTGCCGCTGACGGCCTGGTGCGCGGGGCGACCCTGGCGCATGCTGTGGATTGGGAAGGTTGGCCGGAGGAAAAGACCCTGCGCATGAGCTTGCTGGACTTAAGCAGCGCGAATGGGCCGGTGACCACGGCTGAGGTACGCGGTATTTTTGCAGCCAGCGGGGATGCGCGCGGGGAGGCGGTTCATTTCACCTTCGACCCGCCGCTGACCATTCGCGAAGGTCAGACCTTCAGTATGCGCCTGGAATTGGCGCAAGGCCCGGGGCGCATCGCCGTGTACGGCGTGCGGCAGATCAAAGAGGGTGATTGGGATGACGGTCTGCCTCTGGCGCTGCAAGGCAACAGCCCCTTTGATTACACCCAGGGCCTGTACCGCAGCGAACTGAATTTGCAATTGTATTGGGAAGACAACAGCGATAAGCTCAACCGCATGATCTCCATGCTGGACGCGGCGGATTTCATTTTCAGCTCATCTGGCCGCCAATGGGGCTCCCTGGTGCGCATTCCAGAACGATACCCGCTGACGACAGCGTATTTTCGCGCGCTGTTGGGCTGTCCGGCGGAGCGCGATATTGTGTGGTGTTACCGGGTGGCGCAGCCGGGGATGTTCCAGGGCCAGTTGGGTTTTGATCTGGTGTATGCTGCCCAATCCGACCCCAATTTGGGGCCGTACCAGATCAACACCCAATTTGCCGAAGAAACCTTCACAGTCTACGACCATCCCAAGGTGATGGTGTTCCAAAAACGGGCCGATTATGACCCCGACCAGGTGCGTAAGCTGCTTTCGGCGGTGGACCTTTCGATTATCAAGAGTGCACTGCCGCGGGAAGTGGGACAGTACAAGGGCGATCTGATGCTGCCGCCGGAGCTTCTAGCCCGTCAACGGGCCGGGGGCACCTGGGCTGAGTTGTTTAACCGCGACAGCCTGCTGAACCGGTATCCGGCTGTAGGGGCGGTGGTGTGGTATCTGGTGGTGGCCCTGCTGGGGTGGATGGTGTACCCGCTGACGCGGACGGCGCTGGGCGGGTTGGGCGACCGGGGCTATCCCCTGGCGCGCATGGTGGGTCTGGTGACCTTAGCCTGGGTGGTATGGCTGGCGGGGTCTGTGGGGGTGGCCTTTAGCCGTGCGTCTATTTCGTTGGCTTTGGGGCTGCTGCTGGCGGTCAATTTGGCCCTGTTCTGGGGACAGCGCGCCGCCATTGTGCAGGAGGTGTGCGAACAGCGCAAGTATGTGCTGATGATCGAGGCGCTGGCACTGGGAGCCTTTCTGTTCTTCCTGCTGGTGCGCCTGGGCAACCCCGATCTGTGGCACCCCGGCAAGGGCGGCGAGAAGCCCATGGACTTTTCGTACTTCAACGCGGTGTTGAAAAGCACCATTTTCCCGCCCTACGACCCCTGGTTTGCGGGCGGCTACCTGAACTACTATTACTACGGCTATGTGATTGTGGGCGTGCTGGTGAAGTGGCTGGGGATTGTGCCTGCTGTGGCCTACAACCTGATTTTGCCGACTCTGTACAGTGTGCTGGCGTTGGGGGCTTTCTCGCTGGTGTGGAATCTGCTGCGGGGGCAGCGCTGGCAGACGGCGGGGGCTTTGGCTGGGGTGGCAGGCTTGCAGCTGCTGGGCAACATGGGCACGGTGCGCATGATCTGGCACGGGATGATGCGGTTGGCGGCGCCGGGCGGGACAATTGACAATTCGGACCTCTTCCAGCGTATCGGCTGGACCATCTCGGGCTTTTTCCGTTTGCTGAACGGTCAGGGCCTGCCCTACGGGCCGGGGGATTGGTATTGGATCCCCAGCCGGGTGTACCCGGGCGAACCCATCACTGAGTTCCCTATGTTCACTTTCCTGTACGCCGACCTGCACGCGCATTTGATCGCCCTGCCGGTGACGGTTTTGGCGCTGGCCTGGGGCCTGGGCGTGATTCAGGGGCGCTGGCAGTGGCGGCGGGACGGGCTTCCGGCGGCGGTGACGGCGGGGGCAACCCTGTTCCTGGGCGGGCTGACGGTGGGCGCGCTTTGGCCGACCAACACCTGGGATATGCCCACCTATTTGGTGCTGGCCGCTTTAGCCTGGGTGTACACCGCCGTTCGTTACGCTGGGGGCAGTTCAGCCCGACGCTGGCTGTTGGGGCTGGGCGGGGCGGGCCTGCTGATGGGGCTGGTGGTGCTGTTCTATCAACCGTATCTGCGCTGGAATGTGCAGGGTTACAATGCGGTGGATCTGTGGGAGGGGTCGCGCTCGCCGTTCTGGTCTTACATTACCCATTGGGCGCTGCCGCTGTTTGTTTTGACCTTCTGGATGGGCTGGGAAACGCGGGAATGGATGGCGCAGACGCCGGTTTCGGCACTGCAAAAGCTGAAGAAGTACGAAGGCTGGATCTATTCGCTGCTGGCAGCCCTTTTTGCGGCGGCGGCGCTGCTGACTTTTGTGCCCAAAGTGCAGGTGGCCTGGCTGATCATTCTGCTCGGCTCGTGGGCCACAGCGCTGCTGCTGCGCAAAGATCAGCCAGATGAGAAGCGCGCGGTGCTGTTTATGATGGGCAGCGGTTTGATGCTGACCCTGATGGTGGAAGTAATCGTGCTGGTAGGCGATATCGGCCGTATGAACACGGTGTTCAAGTTTTACTTGCAGGCCTGGACGCTGCTCAACCTGGCAGCGGCGGCGGCCTTGATCTGGCTGATGCCGGCGGTGATGGAACGCTGGGGGGTGCGGCTGCGCAGCGGCTTCCAGACTGGCCTGGGCATTCTGGTGGGGGCGGCGCTGCTCTTCCCCCTGCTGGCCGGGACGGATAAAATCCGCGACCGGATGAGCCGCGAGGCTCCACACACCCTGGACGGCATGGCTTATATGGACACGTCCTATTACAGCGATCAGGATGTGGACATGGAACTGCGCCAGGATGCCGAGGCCATTCGCTGGATGCAGGACAACATTCCTGGGTCGCCGGTGATTGTGGAGGCGCACAACCCCGAATACCGCTGGGGGACGCGCATGAGCATTTACACCGGTCTGCCGGGTGTGGTGGGCTGGAACTGGCATCAACGTCAGCAGCGCGGGGTGATTTCGGACCAATGGGTGACGGACCGCGTGGATGCTATTCCGCGCTTTTATCTGACGACAGAACGCAGCGAAACGGAAGAATTCCTGCGGAAATATGAGGTGCGCTATATCGTCGTGGGGCAGTTGGAGAAAGCCTATTACCCTGGGCCTGGGCTGGTAAAATTCCAGCAGTGGGATGGGGATCTGTGGCGCAAGGTGTATGAGGCGGACGACACCGCAATTTACGAAGTAACCCTGCGCCCGTAGGCGCAATTGAGGATGAAAACATGGTGGGAACCGTGATGCTTTGGTATATCGTTGTCACTTTGTTGGGCTGGCTGGCTTTTCCGTTGGCTTTTCGCCTGCTGCCTCACCTGGCAGACCGCGGCTACACCTTCAGCCGGGCTTTGGGTTTGCTGCTGGGCGGCTTCCTCTTCTGGATGCTGGCTTCGCTGCGGTTGACGCCGGCAGACGGCGGCGGGGCGTGGCTGGCGTTGGGGCTGACAGCCCTGCTCAGCGGCTGGGCACTGCGGCAGACGGGTCGGCGCACGTTTTGGGGGTGGTTGCGCGGGCAAAAGACCCTGATTTTGAGCGCGGAGGGGCTGTTCCTGGGGGCGTTTGTGCTGTGGGTGCTGATGCGCGCGGGAAACCCGGAGATTTTGGGCACGGAAAAGCCGATGGAGATGGCTTTCATCAATGCGATTCTACGCTCGCCCACTTTTCCGCCGCACGACCCCTGGCTTTCGGGGTATGCCATCAGTTACTATTACTTCGGTTACGTGATCATCGCCCTGTTGACCCGCCTGACGGGTGTAGACTCAGCGGTGGCTTTTAATCTGGGGTCTGCCATGTGGTTTGCGCTGACATCCCTGGGGGCGTATGGGGTGCTGTATAACCTGCTGACGCGTCGCGGTACGGTTCGCAAGGCGGCGGCCTGGGCAGTTTTGGCCCCCCTGTTCCTGCTGGTGGTGAGCAATTTTCAAGGCTCATTGGACATGCTGCATGCGCGCGGGGCGTTTTGGTCGCCTGGGCCAGATGGAACGCTGCAATCGCCGTTCTGGCAGTGGGTGGGGATTAAAGAAGTGGATCAGCCGCCCGTGGAGCCTTTTAGCTGGAATCCGACCCGGCGTCCAGGAATCTGGTGGTGGCGGGCTTCGCGTGTGCTGCAGGATTTTGACGCGGCCGGGAACAGCGTGGAAGTGATTGATGAGTTCCCGTTTTTCTCCTATTATTTAGGCGACCTGCACCCGCACGTGCTGGCGATGCCGTTTGTGCTGCTGGCGGTGGGGCTGGCGCTGAACCTCTTTCAGCGGCCGCCGCGCACGGAAGGGGAGATGGGCGCGGCGCGCTGGCTGGTCAGCTGGCTGAGTGGAGAGGCGGCGCCTTTCAGCCAGACCCATTTGGGCGGCTGGCTGCGCAGCGCAGATTTTTGGCTGGCGGCGCTGGTGATGGGGGGGCTGTCCTTTCTGAATACCTGGGATTTCCCCATTTACGTGGGCTTATTCTGCCTGGTGTATGCCTTCACGCGATTTGAAGCTCTGGGTTGGAGCTGGGGGCGAGTGTGGGAGTTCCTGGAACTGGGGGTGGCCCTGGGGGTTGCTGGGGTGGGGTTGTATTTGCCGTTTTATGTGGGCTTCTCTTCACAGGCGGGCGGTATTTTGCCCAGCGTGAGCTTCTTTACCCGCGGGGTGAATTTTTGGGTGATGTTCGGCACGCTGCTGCTCCCTATTGCGGCCTGGCTGATCTGGCAGTGGTCTCAGCGCACGGGGACGAATTTCCGCGCGGGGTTGCGCCTGGCGGCTGGGGTGATCTTTGGGCTGTGGGCCTTTTCATATCTGTTGGCCGGGATGATCCTGGCGGTGGCGGCGCTGACCGGGGCGAGGTTGGGGCAGGGCGGGCTGAATGACAGTCTGTATTCGCTTAGTTCGTTGTTCTTCCAACTGCAAGGCAGCGCAGACGCTCGTGATTTGCTATGGGGAACGTTGGCGCGGCGGCTGCTTTCGCCGGGGACCTGGCTGACGCTTTTCGGACTGCTGGCGGCGGTGTGGGGGCTGCTGCCTGCGCTTCGCAAGACGGAGACGCCCTTTGAACAGGGGAAGGCTCGGCGGGAGGATGGTTTTGTGCTGCTGCTGCTGCTGACAGGGCTGGCCCTGACCGCTGTGCCGGAATTTGTGTATCTGCGCGATCAGTTTGGCTGGCGCATGAACACGATTTTTAAGTTCTATTTCCAGGCCTGGCTGGTGTGGTCGCTGGCGGCGGCTTACGCTTCGGTGATGTTGTGGCAGACGCTGGGGGGCGCCAAACGCTGGGTGTTTGGCGTGCTGTGGGGTCTGGTGGTGATCCTGTCGCTGGCGTATCCGTTCTGGGCGGTGAATGAACGCCTGGGTGGGCTGGGACAGGGGCGCGCATTAAGCCTGGACGGGACGCGCTTCCTGCAAAACAACCCCGACGAGTTGGACGCGATTCGTTTCTTGCGGCAGGCACCCCTGGGGACGGTTGCAGAGGCGGTGGGGGGGCAGTACACCTCCTATGCGCGCATGGCCACCTTCAGCGGACAGCCGAATGTGTTGGGCTGGCCGGGGCACGAGGCCCAATGGCGCGGCGGGGGCGAAGAAATGGGCTCGCGGCAGTCGGACATTGAGCTGCTGTACCGCACCAGCCGCTGGGAAGAGGCGGCCAACATCCTGGAACGCTATCAGATCCGCTACGTGGTGGTGGGCAGCCTGGAGACGGGCACATATCCGGTGAATGAAGTAAAATTCCAGAAACGGCTGAAACTGGTTTTCCAGCGTGAAAGTGTGCGCATTTACGAGGTTCCGCAGAGCACCGGAACTGCTCTGGATCAGCCGTAAGGATTGTGGATACGATGAAGCTGGCGATGACACGAGAAAAAGGTATGTATGTGGCCGCGCTGGGGGTAGGGCTGGGCCTGCGCCTGGTGCTCTTGGGACAGACGGCCTTCACAGAAAATGAGGCGGCCCTGGCGCTGCAAGCCTGGGATCTGGCCCGCGGTGTGCCCACGGTGATGGGGCCGCAGCCGGGGTATTTGCTGCTGACCCTGGTGAACTTCTTCCTGGGCGGTGCGAATGAATTCCTGGCGCGGCTTTGGCCGGCTTTGGCGGGCAGCCTGTTGGTGCTGGCGCCCTGGTTCCTGCGCGAGCGTTTGGGGCGGGTTCCGGCGGTGATTTTGGCGTTTGCCCTGGCGGTGGACCCTGCACTGCTGGCGCTTTCGCGCACGGCGGAGGGCGGCATCTTCAGCGTGTCGCTGGGACTGCTGGCTCTGGCCTTGCTGGCGGCGGGCAAACCTGCCCCGGCGGGCGTTCTGGCGGGCACGGCCCTGTTGGGCGGGCCTGCGGCCTGGCTGGGCCTGTTGGTGGGGGCGCTGGTGTGGCTGTGGAGCCGCTGGGTCAACCGGAAGGCTGAATTATCCCCCGCGGATCCCCGGCTGCGGCTGACATTTTTTCCCTGGCTGGCGGTGGGGCTGGTGGGCTTCGGCACGCTGTTTATGCTGCAGCCGATGGGGTTGAGCGCCTGGGTCAACAGCTTCCTGGTTTTTTGGAGCGGATGGAAGTTTGGCGGCGGCTCACCGCTGAACCAGATGGTGCTGGCGTTAGTGTTGATGGAAACTCTGCCGCTGATATTGGGTTGGGTGGGGCTTCTGCACGGCAGATGGCGTAAGGATGCGCTGGACGATCTGTTGGGGCGCTGGTTTGCGGCGGCCCTGGTGATTGTGCTGCTGTACCCGGCGCGGCAGGTGACGGATTGGGTGTGGGTGACGGTTCCTTTGTGGGCGCTGGCAGCAAGGGAAGTTTGCCGCCTGTTCGAAGGGGAGGATGAACACGGATTGGTCTCGATCGGGCAGGCCGTGTTGGGCTTCACTTTGATTGGATTCGCCTGGCTGAATGTGGTTGGGCTGAACCTGGTGCAAGATCAGGCAGTGACCGGTTCCGGCGGCTTGAACTCGCTGGACCCGACGACGTTGCGCACCTTGAGCATCGTTATATCCTTTGTGCTGTTTGTGGTGATTTCGATCATGATTGGGGTGGGTTGGTCGCGGCGCGCGGGATTGCGCGGCTTTGTGGGGGCGGTGCTGGCGGCTCTGTTGGTGTGGACGGGCAGCGCGGCCTGGCATTCGGCGGGTCTTTCCAAACACCCTGAGACCAATTTATGGCTGAGCAGCCCTTTGATTACGGATGGAGATTTGATCCGCAGCACGCTGGGCGACCTCTCTGAATGGAATGTACGTTCACGCAGCGGAATTGAGATGGTGGTGGAGGACAATACCTCACCGTCGCTTCGCTGGCTGCTGCGCGATTTCACTCAGGTGCGGTATGTCAATGCACTGGCGGTGGACGGTACCCCGGCGGTGGTGTTCACAAACAATAGTCAGCCGCTGACTCTGCCCTCGGCCTACACCGGTCAGGATTTTGTGCTGCAATCCAGCGTACCGTGGAGCTTGCTCTACGGGGATGAATGGGTGCGCTGGTTGATCACCCGTGAAGCCCCCACGCAGCAGGAAGCCTTGTTCTTGTGGGCGCGCTCGGATCTGTTTGCGGGCGGTCAGGGGACCGGACCAGCAGCGGAAGCGCCGAAAGATACAGGCCCGGTGCTTGCGCCGCAAGAAGCGGTGCCTTAAAGTCTATGGAGGCGGCTGCACCAGCTGTTTATTCGCTCTCTGCGGTGCGTGCTGCGGCGCGCGGATTGGTTCGCGGGGTGGGGCGGTTGGCTTACTGGCTGCTGGTGCGGCCTGAAGTGTACGGTTTGGAGAACGTGCCGCCGCGCGGGCCGTATTTGATCGCTTTCAATCACAGCTCGATTTTTGACCCGCCCTTTTTGATCACTCATTGGCCTGCAGCGCCAGAGGTTTTAGCTGAGGCAGATCTGTGGCAGGAGAAGGGGCGCAAGATGTGGGTGCGGCTGTACGGCGGCATTCCCATTCACCGCGAGCAATACGACCGGCGGGCGCTGGAAAACACGTTGGCGGCCCTGCGGGCGGGGGCGCGGCTGATGATTGCGCCAGAGGGGCGAGTCAACAGCGGTTTGGGGCTGCTGCAAGGGCGGCTGGGACTGGGGTGGATTTTGAGCCAGGCGGCCGTGCCGGTGGTGCCGGTGGCCATCACGGGCAGCACACTGGAGTTTATGCGCAAGCTGCGCGCAGGCGAAAGGCCGCGGGTGGTCATGCGCATTGGGCGCGCGCTGGAGAGCGCCGCGGTGGACGGCCGTGATAAGGCGGCTATGCAGCGCCGGGTGGATGTGGTGATGGCGCACATCGCTGCTTTGCTGCCGCTGGAGGAACGCGGGTTTTATACAGAAATGGCCGAGGGCTTGCTTTCGGGCCAGGCGAGTACTGAACATTAGACAGGAAAGGGACACGGAAATGCCAATCCCACAAACCATTGCGGTGGACGGCCCAGCGGCTTCGGGAAAATCAACGATTGCGGAACTGTTGGCGCGGTCCCTGGGGTATCTGTATTTTGACACAGGCGTGATGTATCGGGCGGTGACGTTGGCGGCACTGCGGCGGTTGGGTGTGGTGAATGATGAGCAGGCAGTGACCCACCTGGCCGAGACGGTGCACATTGATGTGCGCGAGGCCAGCCAGCCGGACGGACGCAAGAGCGACATTTTGCTGGACGGGGTGGACATCACCTGGGAGATTCGCGCGCCAGAGGTGGACGCCAACGTATCGGTGGTGTCAGCGTATCCTGGTGTGCGCGTAGCCATGACAGAACAGCAGCGCAGGATTGGGAAGCGGGGTAAAGTGGTGATGGTGGGGCGGGATATCGGCACGGTGGTGCTGCCCGATGCGGATTTGAAGGTGTATATGGACGCTTCGGTGGAAGAGCGCGCGCGGCGGCGGTATGATGAGGTGCGCCAGCGCGGCGAAGAGGCTGATTACGAAGCGATTCTGGCCTCCATGCGGCGGCGGGATGAGATTGATTCCACCCGCAAGGTGGCGCCGCTGCGTCCGGCAGAAGACGCCGTGATTGTCTCCACCGACGGTTTGAGCATTGAGCAAGTCTTGGAGAAGATTCAGGCTCTTGTCAAAGCGAGGTAAATCATGTGCGACACCCTGGTTGCAACCCCCGAAGTGACCGCCAACGGCAAGATGCTGTTTGCCAAGAACAGCGACCGCGAACCCAATGAGGCGCAGTCCCTGGTTTTGGTTCCAGCGGCGGATCACCCCAGCGGCAGCCGTTTGCGCTGCACGTACATAGAAATTCCGCAGGCAGCTCACACCCACGCGGTGCTGTTAAGTCAGCCGTTTTGGATGTGGGGGGCGGAGATGGGGGCCAACGAGCATGGGGTGGTGATTGGCAATGAAGCTGTGTTTTCCAAGATTCCGCCCAATCAGAAGCCAGCCCTGCTGGGCATGGATTTGCTGCGGCTGGGTTTGGAGCGCGGAAGCAGCGCCCAAGAGGCGCTGGAGGTGATCACGCAGCTGCTGGAGACCTACGGACAGGGCGGCAACTGCGGCCTGACCCACGCGTTTTATTACCACAACAGCTTTTTGATCGCCGACGCGCATGAGGCCTGGGTGCTGGAAACAGTGGACCGCCTGTGGGCGGCCAAGAAGGTGGTGGGGGTGGCTTCCATTTCCAACGGCTATACCCTGGGAGGTGAGTGGGATCTGGCATCGCCGGGGCTGGTGGAGACGGCGGTGCAGAAGGGTTGGGCGCGCGGTAGAACGGATTTTGACCTGGCGCGCTGCTACGCCGACGCCCTGTACACCCCGCTGAGCGATTCGCGCCGGCGGCAAAGCTGCACGGTGGGTGCGCTGCAAGCCGACGCAGGGCGCTTAACGGCGGCCAGCATGATGGCCATTCTGCGCAGCCACGGCAGCAGCGGCCCAGACCGCGGACTGCTGGGTGCAGATGTGTGTATGCACGCGGGGTTTGGCCCGGTGCGCAACAGCCAGACGGTGGCTTCGTGGGTGGCGGAATTGGGTGATCAGCCGGTGCATTGGGTGACGGGCAGCGCTGCCCCCTGCACGGGGATCTTTATCCCGGTGTGGATGGAAGCGGGACTGCCTGATTTTGGCCCTGTGCCCAGCGCCAATGCAGATGACCGCAGCTATTTTTGGCGGCACGAAGACTTGCACCGTCAGGTGCTGATGGGGTATCAGGAGCGCCTGGGAGTTTATCAGGCTCAGCGGGACGCTTTGGAAGCGGATTTTGTGCGGCGAGCTGCCGCCGTGGGCGCCGACCGAGAGGCTCGGCGAACGGTGAGCGCGGATTGTTTGCGCGAGGCGCAGGCTGCGCGGGAAGATTGGCTGCGGGCGGTGCAGCAGCAGCCGGTGACGCAGCGGCCGTCGTGGCTGTACCGGCGAGCCTGGGCGGGGTTTAACCGCCAGGCGGGTTGGAAAGAACGGAAATGAGGTAGGGGGAAAACGCAGCTTACTTGCGGCAGAAATGCTATAATCAGTTCATCGGGCCACAGCCAGGTTGTCCACAGGCTGGCACAATACTTGCAAGGATGACCGCATGCAATTTCTGCTCACATTGCTGAATGCACAGGCGCGCCTTGACCTGCCTTATAACCTCCTGGGCTGGTTGGGGTGGTTTTTGCTTGCGCTTCTGATTGTGATTGGGTTGTGGCGAAACTGGGAACCTTCCCCGTTCACTCCGGTGCGCAAGTGGATGTTCCTGGTGATTTTGGGGGTGGCAACCATTTTCACCAGCCTGTTTTTTGGCGTGCGCCTGTCATCTGAAAACGTTTTGCCCATCCCCGGTATCCCGGTGGAGAGCAGCGCCCCGTATTGGATGTTCTTTCAGGCAATTCCGTGGATGTTGGCAGCGGGGTGGATTGGGCCGTGGGCGGCGGTGCTGGTGGGCGGGTTCAACGGACTGCTGGCAGGCATTTGGGGCACGCATCACGCCTTCACGATGCTGGAGCTGGCTGCGTCTGCCCTGATCTTCAGCCTGCTTACCCGCCAACGGTACGCATCACGCACCTATCAGGTCCTGCGCCACCCCTTCATCGCCGCTCTGGCGCTGGCGGGGGTAAGCGTTCCCCTGTATTTGACCACAGCCTTGTTCATCACCGGCGGTTCGATAGCGGCGCGGCTGGATTACGCGTTGACCCAAACCTGGCCGCTGATTGGCGCGCGTTGCCTGGAAGTAGTATTCGGCGGGGTGGTGGCCGAGTTAGCCGCCCTGGTGTGGCGCAAGGGCTGGGGACGTCAGGATACGCTGCGGCCCTCTCCGGCGGACACCAGCCTGCAAACCCGTTTTTTGTACACCACGCTGCCGTGGGCGGGGGTTTTGTTTCTGGTGATGGTGTTGACCGACTGGTGGGTGGCTGGGGCGGCGGCACAGCGAATGGTGCGGCAGCAGTTGGAAAGCACGGCACGGGTGGCTTCGGAGAGCCTGCCTTATTTTCTGGAATCTGGCCAAAACCTGATTTTAACCCTGGCGGATGAAGAACTGCTGGATCTGCGTGGGGAAGAACTGCATAGCGCTCTGGCTCGACGGCTGCGCGCAGTTCCTTATTTCCGGCAGTTATACCTCTTGGACGGGAATGGGCAGCCCTTGGGGGGCTATCCGCTGAACGATTTCGGCCAACTGGTCGCCACGCGTGAGGAACTGGCTGGCATTCAACTGGCGCTGAATGGCGTCCTGGTTCAGACCTACACGATTGCCCCTTGGGAAGGGGAAAGCACAGCGCAAATCACTTTCCTGGCGGCTGTGCGAGCCGAGGACGGCACGACGCGCGGGGTGCTTTTGGGGCGCACAGACCTGAATTCAAACCCGTTTACCCAACCCGCCATTCAAGCCCTGGAGACGATTCGTTCCATCGGTGGAGAGGGGGTGGTTTTGGATGAAAATAACCGCATCCTCTACCATCCGCTTTCGAGCCTGGTGATGACGGCCTACAAGGGACAGGTTTCGCCGGATGGGCGAAATTTCTACGAAGACCTTTCGGCACAAGGCGACCGGCAGTATGTGTATTACCAGCCGATGGTGGGCCGTCCGTGGGCAATTTTGCTGGCGGTTCCGGCCTCGCATGCACAGGAGCTGGCCCTCTCCATTGCTTTCCCCCTGCTGGGTGTACTGGTGGCGGTGGTGCTTTTGGTGGTCTTCTCGCTGCGATTCAGCCTGGGCCGAGTGGTGGGTTCTATGCATCATCTGGCGCAGGAGGCAGGGCGCATTGCTCAGGGGCAGCTGGATCATCCCGTTCAGGTACAGGGGGTAGATGAGATCGGGCAAGTCAGCCGCGCCTTTGAACAGATGCGCGTTTCACTGCAGGCGCGCCTGGAAGAACTCAACCGGCTGCTGCAGGTGAGTCAGGGGGTGGCAGCCAGCCTGGAAGCCAGCCATGCGGTGACGCCCATTTTGAAGGCAGCTCTGCGCGGCAGCGCCTGCGCGGCGAGGGTGATTTTGATCCGCGAAGCCTCACTGGATTTGCAATCCACTCATCCGGTAGGGGTGGGGGTTGGCCCTTCGGCGGAGCTGTATGCAGGTTTAGATGAGCCGATTTTTGAGATGGCTCGCCAGCAGGATGTCATCTCCGTGGCCAACATGCAGCGAGTGCGGCGGTTTAATCTGCCGCAGAGCACAGCCCAACCTGGGGCATTGATTGCTCTGGCACTGCACCATGAAGGGCTGTACTACGGTGCGCTGTGGGTGGCGTATGAGGCTGCGCACACCTTTACCGAAGAGGAAATCCGTTTCCTGAGCACCCTGGCGGGGCAGGCAGCGTTGGCAGCGGCTAACGCGCGGCTGTATGCCACGGCGGAAATTGGCCGCCAACGCCTGGAGGCGGTGCTGTCTTCCACGCCGGATCCGGTGCTGGTGATTGACGAACACAATTGTTTACAGCTTTTGAATCCGGCGGCTTTGCAACTGGCGGGGCTGCTGGTTTCGCCGACTCCGGGCAAGCCGGTTAAAGAAGTTGTGATCCATCCAGATTTACTGGATTTGTTGAGCGGACCTTTGGAACAGCGAGTGGCCTCGCGCGAGATTTCGTTGCCCAATGGGCGGATCTATTCGGCCAGTGTGTCGCCCGTGGCGTCGGAGGGTGTGCCGGTGGGGCGCATCGCCATCCTGCGCGATATCACCCATTACAAAGAACTGGACACGCTCAAGACCGATTTTGTCTCCACCGTCAGCCACGACCTGCGCTCACCGCTGACCCTGATGCGCGGGTATGCCACCATGATGCAAATGGTGGGCGAACTCAACGCGCAGCAGAAAGAATATGTGGCCAAGATCATCTCCGGCGTGGAAAGCATGAGCCGCCTGGTAGGCAATTTGTTGGATTTGGGACGGATTGATGCGGGAATTGGGCTGCAAATTGAGCCGGTGACGGCCTGGGGCATCGCCTCGCACGTGGTGGAAGCCTTGCAGCCGCAGGCGGACAACAAGAGCATCTCGCTGGTGCTGGAGCGGCCGGAAGGGACGCAGGTGGACCTGCTGAAGGCCGACAAAGCGTTGTTGGAACAGGCCGTCTACAACCTGGTAGACAACGCCATCAAATACACGCCGGTAGACGGCAAGGTGAGCGTGCGGCTGAGGCTGCGGGCGCAGACCGTGGTATTTGAGGTGACAGATACCGGCATTGGGATTGCGCCGTTGGATTTGCCGCATATGTTTGAGAAGTTTTACCGCAGCCGCCGAAGAGAGGCCTACCAACAGCGGGGTACAGGACTGGGGCTGGCGATTGTACGTTCGATTGCGGAGCGCCATCACGGGCGGGTATGGGTGGAAAGTCAGCTGGGCAAGGGCAGCACCTTCTATCTGGAAGTGCCGTATGTTCAGCCTGAGGCGGGGAAAAACGGATAATTCTTAATCCAATTCTTAAATTTGCCTCTTCCATTTCAGTTGAAGTGTGCTATAATTTACGGTCGCATGTGTGTTAATCGGCTTGGGTAACATTTAATGTTTACGGGTGCCGGGGCAGTGCGTCCCGTGCGCCCTTTCATGGTTCATCTTTCTTATTCCGGTCAGGAGGCATTCGGTGGAAACTAAGGGTCTGGTGGCGTTACGTATTAGCCTGGCTTCTCCGGAGACCATTCGCAGTTGGTCGTACGGTGAAGTGCTGAAACCGGAGACCATCAACTATCGGCGGCTGCGTCCCGAAAAAGATGGTTTATTTTGTGAAGCGATTTTTGGACCTGCCCGCGATTGGCAGTGCTACTGCGGAAAGTATAAGAATCCCCGCTATAAAGGCATCATCTGCGATAAATGCGGCGTTGAAGTGACGCGCGCCGCGGTGCGCCGCGAACGCATGGGCCACATTGACCTGGCGACCCCGGTGGCGCACATTTGGTACACTCGCCGCATCCCTTCGTACCTGGGGCTGCTGTTGGACATTTCCCGCCGGAACCTGGACCGTGTGCTGTATTTTGCCCAATATATCGTCACCTTTGTGGATGAAGAAGCCCGCAATAAGGCTTTGAAGCGCCTCGAAGACGAGATCAACGTCTCGGAGCGCGAGGTGGCCGGGCAGATTAATGCCAAAATCTTGGAAATCAAGGTGGCTCGCGATCACAAGCTGAATGAACTTCAGGCCCAGAAGACCGAGCTGCAGGCGCGCGCGGATGAACAGATTGCCCAGCGGCTGGAGCCTGTGATTCAGGAAGGCCAGCACCTGGAACGCACCCTGCAGGATTTGCAGGGCAAGACCACCCGCAGCGCGATTGTGTTCAGCGGCACCAGCATTGTGATTGCTGAGGCAGGTGAAACCATTTCCGCACAGCACATCACCAAGGTACAGCGGGTGGTGAAAGAGCGCCTGGAAGAGCTGGAATCGGAATTCAAAGCGCAGATGGAACGCGATTTGAGCCAGATGGACATCACCAAAGCCCAGATCAAGGCAGAGGCGGATGAACAGATGGAAGCTCTGCGCAACCAGTTGGAAGACCAATCGGCTGAATCGCAGAACCAGAACTCTCGCATGCGCGATGAGCTGCATGAACTGAAGGCGTTGACTTTCATCAGCGAAAGCCGCTACCGCGAACTGAAGCAGCGTTGGGGCCAGGTGTTCCGCGCGGATATGGGCGCCGAAGCCTTCTATGACATTCTTAAACGGCTGGAGCTGGATCAGCTTTCCAATGAGCTGTGGGAAGAGGTGCGTACCTCGAAGAGCAAGCAGAAACGCAAGAAGGCCACTACACGGCTGAAGATTGTGGAAGCCTTCCGCCGCTCGGGGAACCGCCCAGAATGGATGATTTTGACGGTGCTGCCGGTGATTCCGCCTGATCTGCGCCCGATGGTGCAGTTGGACGGCGGCCGCTTTGCCACCTCCGATTTGAATGACCTGTACCGGCGTGTGATTAACCGCAACAACCGCCTGAAACGCCTGTTGGAGTTGGGCGCGCCGGATGTGATCGTGCGCAACGAAAAGCGTATGCTTCAGGAAGCTGTGGACTCCCTGGTGGACAATTCGCAGCGCGGCAAGGCCCTTTCGCGCCGCGGACGCCGCGAGCTGAAGTCGCTCAGCGACATGCTCAAAGGCAAGAAAGGCCGCTTCCGCCGCAACCTACTGGGCAAGCGCGTGGACTATTCGGGCCGCTCGGTGATTGTGGTTGGCCCGGCGCTGAAGCTGTATCAATGCGGTTTGCCCAAGGCGATGGCTTTGGAACTCTACCGGCCGTTCGTCATTTCTCGTCTGGTGGCGCACAATTACGCTGCCAATGTGAAGGGCGCGCGCCGCTTTATCGAACGCAACCGGCCTGAGGTTTGGGAGGTGCTGGAAGAGGTGATTAAGGACCGCCCGGTGCTGTTAAACCGTGCGCCTACCCTACATCGTCTGGGTATCCAAGCCTTTGAGCCCATCTTGATTGAAGGCTCGGCCATTCAGCTGCACCCGTTGGTCACCACGGCGTTCAACGCCGACTTCGACGGCGACCAGATGGCTGTGCATGTGCCTCTCTCGGAAAAAGCGGTGTGGGAAGCGCGCAACCTGATGCTTTCTTCGCGCAACCTGCTGAAACCGGCAGACGGCGAGCCCATCATCAGCCCGTCGAAAGACATGGTTTTGGGTGTGTATTACCTGACGGTGATGGACAACCGCCCCCACAAGGGTGACGGCCGTGTGTTTGCCGATGCGGATGAGGTGGAACTGGCTTACAACCTGGGGCAGGTGGACATTCATGCGCATATCAAGGTGCGCGTGATGACGCACTACAATGAAAATGGCGACTACAACCCCGAAGCCCAGTCTGTGCTGTTGGAAACGACGGTGGGACGGGTTCTCTTTAACCGCATTCTGCCCAGCGAAGTACAGTTCACCAATGATGTGTTAGACAAGGGCGGCGTGAAAGACCTGATCGCCACGGTGTATGAATTGTGCGGCCAGGATGTGACCACGGAAGTGGCTGACCGGGTGAAAGACATTGGGTTTGAATACGCCATGCGCTCTGGCTCGACCATTGCAGTGGCGGACATCCTGATCCCGCCTGCCAAGGCCGAAATTCTGGGCGAAGCTCAGCGCGAAGTGGAAAATGTCACCCGCTCTTGGCGGCGCGGTCTGCTGACCGAGCAGGAACGCAACGAGCGCATCATTGATATCTGGCAAGAAACCACCAAGAAGGTGGGGGCCGCGGTGCGCAAGAACATGGATCCTAACGGCAACCTGGCCATCATGGCCAACTCGGGGGCCACGAAGGGCGGTTTCGGCCCGATCTCGCAGCTGGCTGGTATGCGCGGTTTGATGGCTGACCCCTCTGGGCGCATTATCCGCCTGCCGATCCAGTCCAACTTCCGCGAAGGTCTAACGGCGCTGGAGTACTTCATTTCCACGCACGGTGCGCGTAAGGGTCTGGCTGATACGGCGCTGCGCACGGCGGACGCGGGCTATTTGACCCGCCGTCTGGTGGACGTGGCCCAAGATGTGATTATCAACGATTATGACTGCGGCACGACCGACGGTGTATGGATCCGCCGCGCGGATGATGTGGCCGGGCAGTCGTTTGGCACTCGTTTGTACGGCCGTCTGGCAGCGGCGCGCATTGTGGACCCGCTGACCGGTGAGGTCTTGGCAGAACGTGACGATGTGTTGGATCATGAATTAGTGCGCAAGATCGTGGCCGCTGGGGTTGACCAGGTGAAGGCACGCTCACCCATGACCTGCAGCCTGACCCACGGCATGTGCGCGAAGTGCTACGGTTTGGATCTGGGGCGCGGCAAGATGGTGGAATTGGGCTCGGCTGTGGGTATTGTGGCGGCACAGTCCATTGGCGAGCCGGGTACGCAGCTAACTCTGCGCACCTTCCACACCGGCGGTGTGGCGGCTGGCGGCGACATTACCACCGGTCTGCCCCGTGTGGAAGAGCTTTTCGAGGCGCGGCGCGCTCCGAAGGGTGAGGCAGTGA
The DNA here is from genome assembly GCA_029975215.1 of Levilinea sp. GTDB lineage: Bacteria > Chloroflexota > Anaerolineae > Anaerolineales > Anaerolineaceae > Levilinea. Next base: position 210,714 of record JARKPO010000035.1, on the reverse strand, counting down.
TCACGCGCATTAAGGGTGTGGCGCGCGTCATCCAGTCAGACCGCTATACAGACCAACGTGTGGTGCGCGTGGAAGACAGCGAACTGGCCAGCGACGTGGTGGAAGTGCCCGAAGGCTGGACGATCACCGTGCGCGATGAGGCCACGGTCTCGATGGGTGATGTGCTGGCGACGATGGGTGAGGCGCTGATCACTGCGCAGCATGCTGGACAGGTGCGCATTGAGAACCAGAAAGTCATTGTCAGCTATGAGGTGCGTGAAAGCGAAGAGTACGACATTCCTTCCACCTCCCGTTTGCTGATCAAAGACGGTGAACATGTGAGTGCGGGTCAGGCACTAACCGAAGGCTCTTTGAACCCGCACACGATTCTGAAGATCAATGGGCGTGAAGCCTGCCAGATGTACCTGATGTCCGAAATTCAAAAAGTGTACCGGGCGCAGGGGCAGAACATCAACGATAAGCACTTTGAGGTCATCATCCGTAAGATGTTGGGCAAGGTGCAGGTGACCCGTCCAGGCGACACGCCTTTCCTGCCGATGGATTTGGTGGACCGCTTGGAAATCCGCCGCCACAACGAACTGGCCATCGCGGAAGGCAAGCAGCCTGCCAAGTTTGTGGAAGTGCTGCTGGGTGTGACCAAGGCCTCGCTCAGCACCGAGTCGTTCCTTTCGGCCTCCTCCTTCCAGCACACGATCAAGGTGCTGGCTGGTGCGGCGATCGCCTCGACAGAAGATCCGCTCTTTGGCCTGAAAGAAAACGTGATCATCGGCAAGCTGATCCCGGCGGGTACGGGGTTTGTGGCTGGGCGCTTTGATGACGAAGAACAGGCGGCGCGGCGGGCGATGGTGGCTAATTTGCCCAGCTCCGATTAATCGGGCAAAGTGTATTTTCAAACGAATCAAAAAATCTGCCGAGAAGTTGGCCTCGGCAGATTTTTTATATTGGTGGGTGAGGCTCACGTAATCTTGAAATACTTATAGTGATAGGCAATTTTGCCGTCAATCAGGCCGATGGTGTCGTTGCCGTTTTCGATTTTTCCGCGGCTGGGGCTGACCCCTTTCCAGGTGAAGGTGCGGGTATTGCCCGTGCCAGAGACGGAAGTTAATTGAAAAGTGGCGTTGGGGAAGCTGTTAGTTAAGAAGTTCTTATGCCAGGTTTGGATGGCTTCTTTACCCTGAACGGTTTTCGAGGCGGTGATGTGCACTGCGTCGTCCGTGTAGAGGTTAGCGATGGCGGCGGGTTTGTTAGCGTTGAGCAGGGAGAAATACTGCTCAGGGATATCCGCGGGCTGCGGGCCGATGGGGTGAGGGTAAGCGGCGATTTTATTCCACAGGGCAATGAGGCCCTTGCGGCCGTAATCCCAGGCGAAGAAATTGACGGAGGGCAGGTTGTGTTCGCGCACGGCGTCTAGAAATTCCACAATCTCGCTCTCGGTGGGCACCCATCCACCCGCGGAGTAGACCGGGCCGGTGGGCATGATGGGGCGGAAGGGAGCCAGGTTCTTAAATTCGTTGACGCAGCGCCGGAGCTGATCGGCGGGGTTATGGGCGGCCTGCCAGTAGACCTGGGGCATGTTGTAGTCGCAGTAATCCAGGAAGGCTTTCCAGGGGAGTTGGGGGTGGAGTACGGGGAAGCGGTAGGAGCACAGGGCAACCGGCGTGTTGGGGATGCGTTTGCGCAGCTCGGCCATGAAGGTTTTAGCGGCCTGCTCGCGCCCCGGCTGTTTATATTCCACCTCAGCGTCAATCACATAGCCGTCCAGGCCCAATTCATTAACGCGCTGGGCGGCTATTTGAGCTTCGCCCACGGGATTGGAACCGTAGACGTAGTGCCAGCCCCAGGCCTGGATGCGGTTCTTCTTCAGTTCCTGCACCACCGGCGGCACCAGGTCTACACGGGTGGTACGGTCTACGTTGTAGGTATAGGGGCCGTCGGCGATTTTGATGAGTACGTGCGACAGTCCCGCGGCGCGGGCCACACGGGCCACCTCGACGCCGCTGCCGTTTTCACAGCGGGCCAACTGCCAGATCATGAAACCTTTTCCGTATAAACTCATGGCGTACCTCCAGGGGCACTCAAGCTGCCCTCCAGTCCCAGCTGTGGGGCGATCTGGCGCATGGCCAGGATGACATGATCCACATGCTCCCACAGTTCAACATTAAACTCCTGTGCACTGCGGACGATCTCCTCGCGGTTGGCACCAGCAGCAAACGCGCGGTCTTTCCATTTTTTCTTGACCGACGAGGCGGTCAAGTCATACAACGAGCGGGAAGGGCGCACCAGGGCCACGGCGGTGATCAGGCCGGTAATTTCGTCACAGGCAGCCAGGGCCTTTTGCATGGGGGTGACGCGCGGCACACCGGCGTGATCGGCATGGCTGAGGACGGCCTGGATGATGTCTTCGGGAACGCCGTGCTGGCGCAGGATGGGCGCTCCTGCCAGAGGGTGTTCTTCGAGGGTGGGGTGAATTTCCCAATCGAAATCGTGCAGCAAACCGGTGACTGCCCAACGTTCCTCATCTTCACCCAGCCTGCGGGCGTAATAGCGCATGGCAGCCTCAACAGCTAACATGTGATTGATTAAATTGGGGGATTTAACGTAGGTGGTGACAATGACAAGGGCCTGATCACGGTTCATTTCAGATCTCCGGAAGGGGTTGGCGAGAGAGCGCGGCGGTGTGGGCTAAGCTGATTATACATGAAAGCATACCCCAGCGCAGAGCGCCTGTACCGAAGGGAATATGCAAGATGCGTGCCGGGGGCGGCTCAGGAATCGGGAAAGATCGGTTCGGGGTTACCCAAGACGGGTATGGGTTTGCGCACCCACAGGTCAATGAAGGCGGTGAAGGTGGCAATGGTTTCGCGCGCGGACCAGATAGCGCGCGAGGAGCGGCGGTAGGTGCGCTGGTCGCTGGGGACGCCCTGGGCCTGAATGCCGAGTTGGCTGCACAGCAGGATGGCACGGGGCAGATGGAACTTTTGGGTGACGAGGATCGCTTCCTTCAGGCCGAAGATCGCCTTGGCGCGGTAGCAGGTGTCGTAGGTGCGGCGACCAGCAAAATCGAGAACAATGTCACCGCTGGGTACGCCTAGCTGGCGGGCGTAGTTGAACATGGCGCCGGGTTCGTTGTAGTCTAGAAAGCGGTTGTCACCGCTCATGAGGATTTTTTCCACTTTTCCGGCGAAATACAGTTCCGCCGCGGCTTCCACCCGGTCTTGGAGCACTGGGGTGGGCGACCCATCGCGCCGCAGCCCTGCGCCAAAGACAATGGCTGCGCGGGAAGGGGTGACATCCGCGGCGGTGTGAATGCGCGGGCGGGCATAGAGAACCGTGCCAACGCGAAACAGGAGGATGCCCGCAGCACAGGCAGCCAGGCTCAAGAAGACGATGCGAATCAACATTTTGAATGTAATCTTTTTGGTTTTTTTCATGGGCTTGTGAAAGGAATAGGGGGGGTCAGCGGCCCAGGGTGGTTTTCAGGTCAATCCCCAATTCTTTCACAGCCTCTTTCAGTGCGTTATAATCGCTGTCCTTCGCTTCGCGCAGCCCCTGAATATCGTATTGGTTGGCACGGGTGAGCAGGTCTTGACCCTCGGGCGTCTTTGCCAGGGTGATCAGCGCGCTGTTGAGGTTCTGCGCGATCTCCTGCGGCATTTCGGGGATGTAGGAAAGGTTGAGGTTGGGGATGACCGGACCGCTGCGCCAGATGACCTGAATTTGATCCATCAGATAGGGCAAATCCTGCACGTTAGAGGCGGTGCGCGGGTCGCCGGAGACGGCAAAGGTGGCGCCGAAGTCGCAGATATCTTTGACGTACAGGGCGCGGATGACGGCAGTGTGAGATTGAAGCACGGCGCCAGGCTGAAGCTGGACGCCGGTTTTGGCGATGGCCCCGGCAGGAAGGATGTAGCCGGAGGGGGAATCGAGGCTGACCCAGCAAGGGCGCAAGCCGCGCAGCTGGTCGAATATGGCTTCGTCGGTGTCGGTATTGACCCCGGCGGCAGGGTCATAGAAGGCTTTAAGATTAGTATTGACGTTGGCGATGATCTGCGCGCCGTAGGAATATACGCCAAAATTGTTGGTGAGCAGGGCCACGCGGGCGGCCCCCAACTGGGCGGCGCGCAGATAGGTGAGGGGGGGCAGCCAGGCAATGTGCACCTCGCGCCGGTCGAGGGCGCGAATCAGATCGGCGTAGTTGGAGAACTCAATCGATTCAATTGAATAACCGCTCTGATTGGCCAGGGTTTGAGCCAGCTCAGCCGAGGCTGCGCTCAGGTCGCCGCTGCCGCTTTCGTTTTCCAGGTCAACGGGTTCGGTGACCACGGCCAGCAGCAGGGGGTTATCGGCAGACCCCAGAGGCTGGTTGGATGGAGTGGGGGAGGGTTGGAGGGCTTCGGTGGGGGGCGGAGTGGGCGTGGGCAGCTGCTGCGCGGGCAGCTGACAGGCGCTGAGGGTGAATATCACCAGGGTAAACACCAGTGAGTGGGAAAAAAGTTTCCAGCGGTCAGTCCTGTGATTGGTTTTGTTCATTGCACCTGTTATGCCGCACAGCCAGCTTAGAATCAGAGGCTCAGCCTGTGAGTCATTATTTGAATTCCCAGTAAAGCGATTATAATCAATTTTAAACCGGCGGACGGGTTCTGTTGTCAATTGAGGAGGTGAAAACCATGGGCATCCGCGGAAAGTTGGTTTTAATTATTTTGGGCCTGGTGCTGGTGGCGATGGTGGTCATTGGTTTACCGTATTTGTTGGTGAGGACGATTCAACAAACCACGGATCAGGCGATGGCCCCGGTCAATGATGCTAATCAGCAGCTGAAAACCCAAATCGCTCAGTTGATGAACCCCACGCCGACCATTTTGCCGGATCCGGTGACGATCATCCGTGAGGTGCGCACGCTGTCGCGCCTCGAGACGATCCAGTTTACTGTGGAAAAAGTGATCACTGCCCAAACCGGCCAGGGAGACCTGGGATTCTTGTTTGGTGATAAGCTATTGTTTGTGGCCCACGGCACGGTCATAGCTGGAGTAGACCTGGGTAAATTGGGCAGCGAGGACCTCAAGGTGCAGGATGGGGTGCTGACGGTGCGGCTGCCGGCGGCGGAAGTGTTTGTGGCTACGCTGGACAATGAGAAATCGTATGTGTACGACCGCGAAACAGGCCTTTTGACGCGGGGAGACGCGAACCTGGAAACAGCCGCGCGCAAGGCGGCCGAGCAGGAGATCCTTTCTGCAGCGTTGAAAGACGGTATCCTAAAGACGGCCGAACTGAACGCGGAAAGTTATCTGGAGCGTTTGTTTGATAAACTGGGCTACCCAGAAGTCGTGTTTCTGCCTGCTGCCACCCCGCAGCCCTAGGCGTTTGGGGTTGTGGCAGACAGGGGGCGCAGCAGCCAGGTGGGGTCGCTGTATTTTTCGGCGGCAAGGGCCTGAGCGCGCGCCCATTCATGCGCGCTGAGCGTATCGGGCTGGAAAGACAGGTTCAGGATCTGGCTGAAGGCTGCTTGAAAGGCCTGGGCGGCCTCATCCCAGGAGACGCGGCGGTGCAGGACGGCTTCGAGGGTGGTGGCGCGCTGCAAGAGACGCTCGGCTGCCCGCGCTCGCGCAGTTTCGTCAGCGAAGGCCAGCCCCTGGGTGATGCGGGTCAGGTCGCCCACCAGGGGCAGGGAGCCGTGCTGCAGCACGCCCTCTTTACGGCGAGCCTGGGCGCTTCCGACCATTTTTTTCCCTTCAACGGTGATCTCAAAATTGGATGGAACCTCAAAGCAGACCGGCCCAGGGCCAGAGGGATTGGGCGCGGGGGATTTCTCTTCGGCGTGAGGCTGGGCGCCCAGCAGCTGCAGGGCGCGCAGAAGGGCCATGGAAAGACGTTGATAACTTTCCAGCACGCTGCCAGCCACGCGCGGCTCGTCGGGGGGGGCGATGACGGCATAGGTGAGTTCGTCGGTGTGGAGGATGGCGCGTCCACCAGTGGGGCGGCGGACATACTGCCAGCCGCGCTGGTGGAGGGCTGGCAGATCCAGGTCGCTGCCGGGCTGCGCATAGCCGAGAGAAAGGCAAGGGGGATCCCAAGCGTAAAGGCGCAGAGTGGGCAGAGAAAGGCCCTGGCCGACCGATTCCAGGACGGCTTCATCTACGGCCATGTTCAAAGCGCCGCTGAGCGGGGGGGAAAGCACGAGTCTCCAGGTGGCAGGCTGCATGAGCAAAGGCCCTTTCAGGGGTGGGATGGCAATCTACGGAAGTTTATACACGGGGGGATTATACCTGGAAAACGGCTCTTAAAGTCGCTATAATGAAAAAATTACCCTTTTGCGCCTTTGCAGTTTGAAAAGCAAAGACATTCCGCTTAGTTAAATTTTGTGTTAAAAGTATTGACAATAAACCTTTTTTTGTTATAATAGTATCATGAAAACGGGGTCAAAACGCGCCGATAAGCCTATTCAAGTCCAAATCGGACTCTATAAAGTTAAGAACCTTAACAAGCACGCGATTATCGATTTGATACGGTTCACCCCGGGTGGGATTTCACGCGTAGAATTGGCCCGCCAGCTGGGCCTGACGCGTGCAGCAGTCACCACCATTGTCAACGACCTGCTCGAAAAGAATATCATTTGTGAGGATGATCACACCTCTGCGGGTGGACGTACGCCAATTGTCCTGGAGATTAACCCCAAGCGCGGCCGCGTGGTGGGGGTGGATATTGGTGCGACGCATGCCACGATCATCCTGGCGGATTATTCCGCGCGGGTGATCCGAGACCGCGAGTTTCCTTTGCGGATCGGCGACGGGCCAGAGGTCTGCTTGAAAACGGTGGATGAGGGTCTGCGAGAGCTTTTGGCGAAGGAAGGCTTGCAGTTGTCGGATATATCCGCGGTAGGGGTGGGTGTTCCTGGGCCAGTGGTGGTGGAAGTTGGGTTGGTCAGCGCGCCCCCGATCATGCCAGGATGGGATAATTTCCCCATCCGCGACCGGCTGGAAGCCATCTGGGGCTGTCCGGTGACGGTAAATAATGATGCTGAGCTGGGCGCGCTGGGTGAATGGGCGTACGGTGCGGCCCGCGGTGAAAGCAACATCGCCTATATTAAAGTGGGCACGGGTGTGGGGGCTGGGCTGCTTTTAGGCGGGCAGATTTACCGCGGTTCGACCGGTTCGGCGGGTGAGATTGGGCACTTTACCATTGATGAAAACGGTCCGCGTTGTTCCTGCGGCAACCGCGGCTGCCTGGAGGCGATGGCGGGCGGATATGCGATTTCGGCGCGAGCTGTTCAGCAGATTAAGGCCGGACACCGCACCGTCCTGGCAGAAATTAACCCAATCACGTCCATCACGGCGCGGGATGTGATTTCGGCGGCCCGCCGCGGTGATTTGGTGGCGCAGCAGATTGTGATTGACGGCGGAAGGCATTTGGGCACGGCGATTGCCAGCCTGGTCAACCTGATCAACCCAAGCATGGTAATTGTGGGTGGTGGGGTTGCCCAGATTGGGGATCTATTGTTAGAGCCGATCCGCCAATCGGTGAAAGCCCGCAGCCTGCGCGTATCTTCCAGCGCGGTGCGGGTGACGGAAGCACTGCTCGGACGAAGGTCTTCGGGCATGGGAGCAGTGGTTCAAGCATTGACGATCGTTCTGCATGAACTTGCAGAGGCATGAACTGGATCGTAAAGGAGGTGATTTCTGGTCACGATTTGTACATGCACCGCTGACTCATTTCTGCCAGAGCCATCTGGCACTGAGACAAAACCGTAAACCAAATTTTGATAGGAGAAAAAGAGATGTCTAAGAAGTTCCTCAAAGTTATGAGCATGCTGCTCATCGCCGTGTTCGTTCTGGCGGCCTGCGCTCCTGCTGCGACCCCTGAACCTGCGGCCCCTGCTGAACCCGCGGCTCCCGCCGAACCTGCGGCCCCTGCTGCTACCGAAGCGCCTGCACCTACCGAAGCCCCCAAAGCGGAAGCTGTGAAGATCGTTTTGTGGACGAAGGAAGGCGAGGCGGACGGTGGTTTGCAGTATGTGACCAGCCTTACGGATGCCTTCACCGCGGCCAACCCCGACGTGACCTTCGAGGTTGTGAACAAGGAAGTTGAAACCCTGCGCGAAGACTTCCAGACCTCCAGCCTGGCTGGTACCCCCCCGGATCTGCTCTGGACCGTTTCTGATCACGCTGGCCCCTTCACCGCGGCTGACCTGATTCAACCGGTTGATGATTTGATTGACCTGAGCAAGTTCGTGCCCTCCGTTGCTTTCGACGGCAAGACTTGGGGCGTTCCGATCTCGAGCGGCAACCACCTGATGCTGCTGTACAACAAAGACTTGGTCCCGACTGCTCCTGCGGATACCGAAGAATTTGTGAAAGTGGCCCAGGAACTCACCAAAGACGGTGCCTACGGCTTCGCTTACAACCAGACTGAGCCCTTCTGGCTGGTTCCGTGGTTGGGCGGCTTTGGCGGCGCGGTCTTCGCTGCGGACGGCGTGACCCCCACCCTGAACACCCCCGAAATGATTGCGACCCTGCAGTTCCTGTATGACATCAAGTACACCACCCCGATCGTTCCGGCGGAATCGGACTACAACGGCGCTGACACCCTCTTCAAAGAAGGCAAGGCTGCTATGATCGTGAATGGTGACTGGTCGCTGGGCGATTACAAGACCGCTCTGGGTGACAAACTGGGTGTGGCTCCCCTGCCGATGGTTAAATCCACTGGCAAGTACCCTGCGCCTTACACCTCCGGTGTGTACTTCATGGTTCCCAAGACCCTGGAAGGCGCCAAGCTGGAAGCGGTTAAGAAATTCATGGAATTCGTGACTAGCGAAGAGAACCAGATCAACATGGTGAAGACCCTCAGCCGCCTGCCCGCTCTGAAGGTTGCCCTGGATGATCCGATGATCAAGGACGACCCGATCCTGGCTGGCTCCTCCCTGCAGATGAGCTACGGCACCCCCATGCCCGTGGTGCTGGAAATGCGCTGCGTGTGGGATGGTTTGAAGCCCGAAATGCAGGCCGTGCTGGCGAAGTCGAAGACCCCGGCCGATGCTGCGGCTGCTGCGCAGTCTGCTGCGGAAACCTGCATCAAGACTCTTGAGTAATTGCTAAGCTTTTACCCTGGGGATGGGCAAAGCCCATCCCCAGGGTTCTTTATTTTATGCACGAGAGGTGGCTCTCCGCGGTTGAAGGTTTTAGAATACCGGGGTGCGTGTTTGTAAATCCCGTGTCTAGAATTCGTGTATAATGAATATCAAGAAGCTCCATTTCAACTGTACACCCCTGCATTTTCAAACCATTAACTTGACAATTGAATCATAGCGTTCGTTTGGTTGTAGAGTTCTGCCTGGCGCTCCCGAATAATCAAGGAGGAACACTCGATGATACCGAATGAAGTACTCGTTAAGAGCCTGACCGAAGTTGGGACAACGGTGTTGTATGTCCTGATCGGCACGGCGATTCTGGAGGCGGTGCTTTACCTGGTGCTGATGCGCTGGTTAAAGTACCGCTATGCGATGCCGTTTATGCTTTTGGCCCCGGCGATTGTGGGGTTGGCGACGCTGACGGTTTACCCCCTGCTGTGGGAACTGCGCCTATCCTTTACCAATATGAGCCTGCGAGCGTTCAAGGACCCGCAGTTCATTGGGCTGACCAACTATGTGCGCGTGTTCACCGAACCGGTGCTAAAGCAGACCTACTTCTTCCCTTTGCTGGGGCGCACGATCTTGTGGACCGTTATCAATGTGACCTTCCATGTGGTGGGCGGCATGATCCTGGCGCTGCTGTTGAACCGGCCCATGCGAGGCAAAGGCATTTACCGCATGTTCCTGATCGTCCCCTGGGCTGTTCCGCAAGTCATCGCGGTTTTGGCCTGGCGCGGTGAATTTCATTATGAATTTGGCTTCATTAACATCATTCTGCGCCAATTGGGGATGACACCGGTGCAGTGGCTCAGCGACCCCACCGCCAACTTCGTGGCCATGTGTATTACGAATATCTGGCTGGGCATCCCCTTCATGATGGTGATTTTGCTGGGCGGCTTGCAGAGCATCGCTGGTGATTACTACGAGGCGGCGGAAATTGACGGCGCCAACGGCTGGCAAAAATTCTGGATGGTGACGGTTCCCCTGATGCGGCCGGTGACCACGCCGGTCATCATTCTGGGAACCGTGTGGACGTTTAACAACTTCAATATTCCCTTCTTTATCAACCAGAATGAATTGGAAAGCTCGGATATTCTGGTGACGGGGCTGTTCCGAGCTGCGTTCCAATATAACCGTTACGGCTTTTCGGCGGCCTTTGCTTTTGTGATCTTTGCTATCCTGCTGGCATACAGCGTTCTCTACCTTAAGACCACGGGTGGGCTGAAAGGAGCGACAGAATGACCCAGGCTACTCCTCTTCCGAAGAAACGCAAACGCTCGTTCTTTTACAGCGGGCGCGAGGACAGCCCCTTCAAGCGGCTGATGATCCATGCGGCGCTGTGGTTTGCCTGCTTAATTGCCATTTACCCCATCCTGCGCATCATCAGCGTGTCGCTGCGGCCTGGCAACACCCTGCTTTCCACTGATCTGGCGTTGATCCCCAACGGGGCCACGCTGGAATCGTACCGGATCATGCTGTTTGAGAAACCTTTCCTTTCCTGGCTGTGGAACAGCCTGATGATCACGGTGGCGACGGCGGTCATCGGCGTGATCCTGGCGGCGACCTCGGCGTATGCTTTCTCGCGCCACAAGTTTCCCGGCCGTTCGGTAGGGTTGGTATTTCTGCTGACCACGCAGATCATTCCGGCAGCGATGATGATCGTGCCAATTTACATCCTGGCCATCCAGTTGGAATTGGTGGGCACCTACCGCGGGTTGGTGATTGCCTATGCTGTGACGGCGGTGCCTTTCAGCATCTGGATCCTGAAAGGGTATTACGACACAATCCCCTTTGATCTGGAGGAAGCCGCACGGATTGACGGTTGTTCAGAGTTGGAGGCTTTTTGGCGGATTCTGCTGCCGCTTTCCACCCCGGCCCTGGCGATTGTGTTTCTCTTCAACTTCACCACGGCCTGGAACGATTATCTTTTAGCGCGGGTGATGCTGGGCTCGCAGGAGAATTTGCTCACCTGGCCTTTGGGGCTGCAGCGTTTACAGGGGCAATTCCTGACCCAATGGGGGCAGTTCTCGGCCTCTTCGGTGATGGTGGCCATCCCGGTGATGCTGCTGTTCCTGTACACGTCCAAATGGCTGATCTCTGGTCTGACCCTGGGCAGCGTGAAGGGGTAAGCCGAGCGGCTGTTGGATGGATGCGCTGTGAAAACCAAGTGTGACTGTTAACCGATGCGGAGCCGCCTGTGAAAAGGCGGCTCTGCTTGCCTGCTGGCGGTATTTTGGCAGTGAAGAGCCGCGGCGGGGCAAGTATCTGAAGAGAAGGAGTGTGAAAGATGAAAAACCTGTTTCGCTTGTTTGCAGCGGCTGTGCTGTTCAGCATGCTGCTTTCGGCTTGCGGCGGTGGGGCGGCCGTGCCCACAAACCCGGCCCCCAGCCCTGTGCCAACCGAGGCGACGGCCCCTGCCCCCACGGCGGATGCGAAGCCTGAAGAGGATGTGCTGTATTTGAACCTCGTCTGGCACCAGCACCAGCCGCTGTATTACAAGGACGCCAACGGGGTCTACACCCGTCCATGGGTACGGGCGCACGCCACCAAAGATTATTACGATATGACGGCGATGGTGGAGGCTTATCCCAACGTGCATGTCACCGTCAACCTGACCCCGGTGCTGCTGCGGCAGCTGGACGATTTCATTCAAAATGGGGCCAAAGATTACTATTGGGTGCTGGCTGAAAAACCGGCAGCGGAACTGAGCGCGGAAGAAAAGGATTTCATTGTACGGCGCTTTTTTGACGCCAATTGGGATCAGATGATCGCGCGCTTCCCACGCTATCAGGAACTGCTGCAAAAGCGCGGCGGCACGGATGAGGCGGATTATGTCGCTGCGGTGGAGAATTTTAGCGAGCAGGATTTCCGAGATTTGCAGATATGGTTTAACCTGGCGTGGTTTGACCCGGATTTTCTGGCCGAAGAGCCGTTGAAGGGCCTGGTGGACAAAGGACGGGATTTCAGCGAAGCGGATAAGGAAGTTCTCTTTACGCAGGTGCGTAAGGTGATGGCAGAAATCATCCCCCTGCATCGGCGGCTGCAGGACAGCGGGCAGATAGAGGTGATCACCACGCCTTATGCTCACCCGATTCTGCCGTTGATTTACGACACCAAACTGGCGTTGGTGGGCAACCCTGGGGCTGAGATGCCGGCGCGTTTCTCGTGGCCGAATGACGCCATCGCCCACCTGGAACGCAGTGTGGAGATCTACGAGAGCAATTTTGGCCGAGCGCCGCGCGGTTTGTGGCCGGGGGAAGGCTCGGTGGCGCAGGAGGTGGTTCCGCTGATTGCGCGGGCAGGTTACCAGTGGATGGGCACCGGTGAACCGGTGCTGGCGCAGTCTTTGGGATTGGGCAGCTTTACGCGCGACTCGAACGAAACCGTGGTGGAGGCCGACACGCTCTACCGGCCCTATTATGTCAGCGGCCCGCAGGGGGAGCGCGCGGCGGTATTTTTCCGCGACGGCAATATTTCTGATAAGCTGGGTTTTGAATACTCTAAGCTGGACGGTGAGGCGGCAGCGGACAACTTCATGGAGCGGTTGGAAAACATCCGCGCGCGGTTGAAAGAGCAGGGCGAGCCGGGGCCGCATGTGGTGAGCGTGATTTTGGATGGGGAGAACGCCTGGGAATATTACCCCAACGACGGCAAAGCATTTCTGCACGGGATGTACAAACGGCTCAACGAGAGTAAGACCATCCGCACGATCACCCCATCGGAATACCTGGCGCTGTACCCGGATCAGCGGGAGATTGAAAATCTGTTCCCGGGGGCGTGGTTCAGTCCCAATTATGACACCTGGATTGGGGAGAGCGAAGAAAAAGCCGCCTGGGATTACCTGGTGAAGACGCGCGAATTCCTGGCGAAATATGATGTGCAAAAGCGACGCACCACCACCCCGGAAAAATTGGCGCGAGCGCTGGACTTTATGTACCTGGCGGAAGGCTCCGACTGGTTCTGGTGGTACGGTTCGGATCAGAATTCGGGCGTGGATGAGTATTTTGATATGGGCTACCGGGCGCTGCTGGCTGAGGTGTACCGTTCATTGGATGAACCTGTGCCCGCCTATGTGAATGTGCCCATTTTACCGGCGCGGCCCGAAGAACCCGCCGCGGCCTTGAACGGAATCTTCACGCCGACCGTGGATGGGCAGGCCGCCGAAGGGGAATGGGCGAAGGCGGCGCAATACCGTACGGCGGGGAAAGAACTGGACCTGACCCTGGACGCGAAAAACCTGTACCTGCGCCTGGGGCTGGCGGAGAAGTGGCCTGCGGACGGCAAGCTGGGCATTTATGTGAATGTGCCGCGGACGGCGGTGACTCAGCCTTTTGCGCGCGGCACGGAAACAGCCGAGACGCCCTTTGTGTTGGGCATCAGCGCTTCGCACCTGGTGGAGTGGGACGGGAAGCAGGCGCAGGTCTTCACCGCGAGTGAAAAGGGATGGGAACCGGCTGCGGCCAGCCCAGCGGTGTTTAAATCCGGCGCGGACGGCATTGAAGCTGCGATTGAACTGACTGCCCTGGGCGAGCTGCAGGCCGGGGATGATTTGCGCGTGGTGGCGTTGATTTCGCCCGCACAGGAGACTATGCCTCACAGCGGACCGGCGCAAGTGGTGATCCCTGATTTGGGGAACGCCACCCTGGTGCTGGAGGTCAATGACCCCACAGGGGATGACCACGGTCCCGGGAGTTACACCTATCCCACGGACGGCGTCTTTAGTGCGGGGGCGTTTGACCTGAAGACTTTCAGTGTGGCGGTGGACGGCGGCAGCATGGTGTTTAAGTTCACCTTCAACGGCCCCATCCCCAACCCGTGGGGGTCGCCCAATAACCTGGCGATCCAGACCCTGGATGTGTATGTGGACACCGACCCCGGCCAGGGCACGGGCGCGCGGCTGCTGATGCCGGGACGCAACGCGGCTTTGACGGCGGGCAGCGGCTGGGATGTCGCTTTGTGGGCTGAGGGCTGGTACCCAGCGGTGGTGGCCGGAGATGCCTCGGGCGGCGAGCCGAAGAAGCTGAATGTGGAGATGAAGATCATCGCCGATCCGGCTAATCAAACCGTGACTCTGCGGGTTCCCAAAGAAGTGTTTGGCGAAGGCGACCCAGCGACATGGGGTTACGCGGCGGCGGTGATGAGCCAGGACGGTTTCCCCTCCACCGGCGTGTGGCGCATTCGCGATGTAACCGCGGAGGGCGGCCAATGGAAGATTGGCGGCGGCAGCGGAGCCAGCAACGAGACGCGCATTCTGGACCTGGTCTGGCCGGAGGGCGCTACGCCCACCCAGGAAGAGCTGCTGTCGGGCTTTAGCCCCAGCAGTGCGGCCGTGGGAGAGCTGACGGTGGATGATTTCGCCCAACTGCCCTTGATCACCGTGCAGTAAGGGCAGCCCCAGATACTCAGATCAGAGAGGCCGCCAGGTGCGCGGCCTCTCTTTGATGATCCAATGGTTGAGCCACAGCCGTGTTACAATTGGGGGGAATATGGGCTGCTGATTTCTGGAGAAAGTGGTTGGAAAACGAAATGAAACCTTCAACAAATATTACCCTGGTAAAACCGCGTGAGACTGTGGAAGTGCACCTGCCCGATGGGCGGGTGTTGAGCGGTCCGCGCAGCACGCCTGTGGGCGATTTTTTGGCAGAGATTGCGGGAGCATTCCGGGCGGAAATTGTGGGCGCGGTGGTGAACGGCGAACTGCGCGAGTTGACTTTTCCAATTGAGATGGACGCCAAAGTGACGCCGGTGACCATGTCGGACCCGGACGGTTCGCGGATTTACCGGCGCTCGGTGACTTTTTTGCTGGCGGCGGCTTTTGAAGAACTGTACCCGGAATTGGACTTGCTGGTGGATCATTCCCTGGCTTCGGGCGGTCTGTATTGCCACCTGGAGGATGACCAGGAGCTGAGTGAGGAGCAAATCAAGAAGCTGGAACACCGCATGCGGGAATTGGTGAAACAGGATTTGCCCTTTGAGCGCCGAAAGGTGCCGCTTCAGGAGGCGGTGGCGTATTTTCAGGCCAAGAAGCACCTGGACAAAGTGAAGCTGATGAAATACCGCCTGAAGGATAACCTGGTGTTGTATCGACTGGGCGAGTATCAGGATTACCACCACGGCTATATGGTGCCATCCACCGGCTATCTGAAGTGGTTTAAGCTCAGCCTGCTGGGAGACGGGTTCGCGCTGCGCTTCCCTCGCCGGCATGCGCCGGATGAACTTCAGCCCCTGCCCGAATCGACGCGCCTGGTGGAGACCTTTCGGCAGTACGGCAACTGGCTGAAACGGCTGGGGGTGGAAAGCGTGGGGCAGCTTAACGATGCCATCAGCGAAGACCGTATTGCTGAGCTGATCTTGGTGTCAGAAGCGCTGCACGAGCAGAAAATCGCCGAGATTGCACGCAAGATTGTCAGCCGCCCGGAGGCGGTGCGGATTGTGCTGATCGCTGGGCCGTCTTCTTCGGGGAAGACCACTTTTTCCAAGCGGCTGACCGTTCAGCTATTGGCACAGGGAATTTCACCTTTCCCCATTGAGCTGGATAATTATTTTGTGGACCGTGAAGAGACGCCCAGGGATGCCAACGGGCAGTTTGACTTTGAAGCATTGGGAGCAGTGAACACGCGCCTGCTGGCGGAGCAGCTTTCGGCTTTGATTGAAGGGCAGGAAGTGCAGCTGCCGCACTATAACTTTAAAACAGGGCGCAGCGAGCCCGGGGAAGTGGTCAGCCTGTCAAAAGATCAATTGATCATTCTGGAAGGCATCCACGGCCTGAACCCTAATCTGATCCCGACGATTCCGGTGGAGAAAACCTTCCGGCTGTATGTTTCTGCGCTGACTCAACTGAACCTGGACCGACACAACCGAATCTCCACCACGGACACCCGCTTGCTGCGCCGCACCGTGCGGGATGCACGCGAACGAGGGTACAGCGCTTTTCAGACCATTCAGCGCTGGGAATCGGTGCGGCGGGGTGAGAAGAACCACATTTTTCCCTATCAGGATCAGGCGGATGAGATGTTTAACTCGGCGCTGGTGTATGAGGTGGCCGCGCTGAAGCCGCTGGCAGAGCCTTTGCTGCGCCAGACCCCTTACGGTACGCCGGAATATGTGGAAGCCAAGCGCCTTTTGGCTTTTCTGGAATGGTTCAGTCCGCTGAACACCGATCTGGTGCCAGATAACTCGATCCTGCGAGAATTTATCGGCGGTTCGATCTTGAAAGAATTCACCCTGTGGAAGAACGGGGATAACGACTGACCGGCATTTATAAAAACAAATCAGGCGCAGCTGGCTACAAAATGCCGGTCTGCGCCTGATTTTTGATGGAAGGTTGGCTTTATTTAGCCCGCATGAATTTCTTAACAACGCGGCCCAGCCGTCCAATGCCTTCGTTGATCATTTCGGGATTGGAGAAGGAGAAATTGAGCCGCATGGTGTTTTCTCCGCCGCCATTGGGGAAGAAAGAGTAGCCGGGGACAAACGCAACTTTTTCTTTAATCGCCTCTTCCAGAACCTGGCTGCTGTTCAACTGTTCTGGAAGGGTGACCCACAGGAACAAACCGCCCTGGGGGGTGGTCCAGCGAACGCCTTCGGGCATGTGCTCAGATAGGGACTCGAGCATCACGTCGCGGCGCTCGCGGTAGACTTTGCGGATCAGCTTGGCGTGTTCGTCCAGGAAGCCGCCGTGCCCGACCTCATAGGCCACGATCTGATTGAAGGTAGAGGTGTTGAGATCGGCACCTTGTTTGGCCTGCACCAGCTTGCGGATGACTTCAGAGGGGGCAATGACCCAGGCCAGGCGGATGCCGGGAGCCAGGATCTTGGAGAAGGTACTGAGGTAGATGACGTTGCCGGAATAACAGCCCTGTTCACCGCGGAACTGGCTGTCGATGACTTCCACGGCGGGCAGGGTCTCACCTTCATAGCGGAGCTGCCCGTAGGGGTCGTCTTCGATGATGGGCACGCCGTAGCGGTCGGCCAGCTCCACAAGGCGGCTGCGGCGTTCGAGCGACATGGTGATGCCGGTGGGGTTTTGGAAGTTTGGCAGAGCGTAGATGAATTTGGGCCCAAAGCGCAGGGCATGTTCCAACGATTCGGGGACCATACCGTTGTCGTCAAAAGACACCGACACATATTCCGCCCCATAGGCGTTCCAGGCCTGCAATGCGCCCAGATAGGTGGGGGATTCGACCAAAATGCGGTCGCCGCGGTTGATAAAGACCTTGCCAAGCAGATCCAGAGCTTGCTGCGAGCCGCTGGTGATGAGGATGTTGTCCGCATTGACGGTGATGCCGTAGCGGCTGGTGTGGCGGGCAATCATCTCGCGCAGGGGCAGGTAACCTTCGGTGGAGCCGTATTGCAATGCGCCTGCGGAATTGTTGGTTAAGACCTTGATGCAGGCTTCTTTGAATTGTTCTACGGGAAAAACATCAGGAGCGGGCATCCCTCCGCCAAACGAGATGATGCCAGGCTGTTCCGCCAGCTTTAGCAGTTCACGAATAGCCGAGCTTTTCATCCGCTGTGTGCGTTGAGCATAACGATGCTCCCAGGGTGTTTGCATGTGTTTCTCTCCTTTTGTGGTTTGAAAATTCCCAGGAAATTTCCCAGGCTTGCCTAGACCGATGCTCTCACCGTTTGTTCGTCCAAACCCCTTTGGCAAAGGAAATCCAGCGGGCGGTGTGTGGGTTTCAACACCGCCCGCTGGGGACGATCTGCTAAAGTTTGGGGAAGCGGCTGACCACCACCGCGGGGGTAGGTAGGGCGACGCGGTCGCCCGTGGTAAGGTCGGCAGGAGCTTTGCCCACCGTCTTAGGCGCGCTCTGGAAAATGCCGATAGGGGTGTTTTCTTCGGCGGACTTGCGCTCAATGAAGGCTTGACCGGTGAGGTAGCCTTCCATATCAATGGCGCAGCTGGTGACGTAGCCAATCACGCGGCCTTTGCGGTCTACCACGGGGTCGCCGTTGTGAGCCATGCGCACGCCCTTTTCGGTGAAGCGGAAGCGCACCACCACGCCTGTGCGCTGCTTTTCGTGGGCGATGAAGGCATCGCGCCCGATGAACCAGGGCTTTTGGATCTTGACATAGGAACCAAAGCCGCCTTCGCTGACGCTGAGGTTCTTCTCGCCGCCCATTTCGTGGCCGTAGAGCGGCAGACCCGCTTCGGTGCGCAGCGAGTCGCGCGCGCCCAGGCCGCAGGGTTTGAGGCCCATGGGTTCGCCCGCCTTCATCAAAGCATCCCAAAACGCGGGAGCTTTATCGGGGTGGACAAAGAGCTCAAAGGCCATCTTTTCGCCGGTATAGCCGGTGCGGGAAACGACCAGGTCGAACCCGCCGATGACGGCGTCGCACAGCTCGGTGCGCTTGAGCGCCATGACGCGCTTGCGGGTGTCAGCATCACAGCCCAGGGCAAGGAGGATATCGCGGGATTTGGGGCCTTGCAGGGCGATATCCACGCGCATATCGGCGCCTTCTTTGGGATCACGCAGGTTGCGCAGGATGACGTTCTTGCCAAAGGCACGCGCCCAGGGGCGTTGGTTGTCCACTTTGACCGTTCCGTTGAGGACGGCGTTGAACCAGGCCCAGTCCTTGTCGTCATTGGAGGCGTTGACCACCACCAGATATTTATCCTGACTGCGGCGGTAGACGAGGGTATCGTCAATGACGTTGGCGTCTGGATCGAGGAAATGCGTGTAGCAGGATTCACCAACCTCCAGGAGGCTGATGTCGTTGGCGCAGACGGAATCGAGGAAGAGGGCCGCATCGGGTCCTTCACACTGGTATACACCCATGTGCGAGACATCGAACAAACCAGCTGCCTGGCGGGTGGCGAGGTGTTCTTCAACCACAGAGGTGTACCACACCGGCATTTCCCAGCCAGCAAAGGGGATGATCTTAGCTCCCAAAGCGCGGTGAGTCTCATACAGGGAGGTGCGGCGCAGGGGTGCTTCTTTCTCTTCCCACACAAAGGCGGGTTTGGCGGGGCCAGAGCCGCCCTCAATCCCGATGTAATAGGGCTTATCGGCGCAGACGGGGTCGCCAGGGGCTTCGGTGAGGCCTTTGCCAGCTTCCAACACCACGATGGGGCCGTGGATACGGCGGCTGGGGTCTTCGTCAAAGCGCACATAGCCGTCGGACAGGGAGCGCAGCCAGGTGGCAGCCAGGTTAGCTTTGGCCTGCGGCGCACTGAACCGGAAGCGGTCGGGGGCTGCACAGGTGAGCACGCCGTCCACCGCGCCCAGAGGGGTGACCAGGCGGGATTTCTGGCTTTCGCCGGGTTTCAGGCTTTCCGCGTCGCTGGCGAAGGCAAAGGTGACAAAGTGGCGTACGCCGCTGCCGTAAATTTCATAGGCGACGGCGCTGTCTTTGCATTCGGGAGCATCATCCAGATAATAGAAGTGCGGGTAACCGTGGCGAGTGGGTTCGAAATCAATGCCGGCTTTCTCGGCCAGGGCGCGGACGCGGGCTTTGACATCTTCGAGCAGGGCAAAATCCACTTTGGCGCGCACGGCGGGGCCTTTGCGGCTCTCGTAGGTGTAGGGCACGCAGCCGAGCAGCAGGTCAGCCATCGCATCGGCGACTGCGACCATATCGGCTTCCTTAAGGCCGCGCTGGGTCATCCAGGGGGTGCCAAAGCGGATGCCAGACGCGTTGAGGGCGGTCTTATCGCCGGGGATGGTGTTGCGGTTGAGGACGATGCCGGCTACGTCCAAAATGCGGGCGGCCTGGTCACCAGTGAGGGCGGTGCCGTCGGGGCCGACGATGGTTTTGCAGTCAATGTTGGCCAGGTGAGTGTTGCTGCCGTTAAAGGGAATGCGCAGGCCGCGTTCGCGCAGGCGATTGACCAGGGCGGCACAGTTCTTTACCGTCTGATCCTGGGCTTGCTTAAATTCGGGCGATTGGGCAAATTTGAAGGTGGTGGCCAAACCAGCAATGGCGTGAATATGAGGGCCGCCCTGTTCGCCGGGGAAAACGGCGCGGTCAAATTTGCGCGCCAGGGAAAGATCGGTGGTGAGGATGCAGGCGCCGCGCGGGCCGTAGAGGGTCTTGTGGGTGGTGAAGGTGATGACGTGAGCGAAGCCAACCGGGCTGGGGATGGTCTTGGCGGCGATGAGACCGGCGATGTGGGAGACATCCGCCAGCAGGTAGGCGCCAACCGAATCGGCGATGGCGCGGAAGCGGGCCCAATCGGGAACCCAGGGGTATGAGGAGTACCCGGCGATGATCATTTTGGGTTTGTGCTGCAAGGCCAGGGCGGCGACGGCGTCGTAATCAATCTGTTCGGTGACGGGGTCCACGTTGTAGTGAACGATGTTGTAGAGCTTGCCCGTGCGGTTGACCGATGAACCGTGGGTCAGATGGCCGCCGTGGAGCAAATTCATGCCCATGACGGTATCGCCAACGTTGACCAGGGCGTGATAGACGGCGTTGTTGGCCGGCGCGCCGGAGAGAGCCTGCACGTTGACGTAAATTTGATCAGCGGAGAACTTATCGGTGGCAAAGGCTTCGGCGCAGCGGCGGCGGGCGAGGGACTCGATGGCGTCGGCGTATTCAACACCTTTATAGTAGCGCGGGTCAGCGTTGCGGCGGAAATTGGAGAGACGGGCGGGATAATCCAAAATCTCGCCTTCGGTCATCCAGCGGGTTTCCTCATCTGGGTAGCCTTCGGCATACAGGTTTTGAAAAGCTGACCCCAGCGCTTCGCGCACGGCCATTGGGGCGGTGCTTTCGCTGGGGATCAGGATCAGCTTACGGTATTGGCGTTCGGATTCCAGTTGGATCAGTTCGTGAACCTCTGGATCTACGTCGGCCAATGCACCACGGAACAGATAATCGGTCATTGACATTCTCCTTTGTCGAATCGGAAAATATACACACTCTTATTTTACTGTGTACGGCGAAAAATTGCGAATGCTCACCGGCTTAGGCATTGGGGAGGTGGGTGTTCAGCCAGTTGAGAATGGTATCGAAAACCTCTTGTTTTTGCGGCTCGTTGTGCAGTTCGTGATACAGGCCGGGCCATTCCACATAGGTGACCTGGTCTTTCAGGTTCTGCGCCAGAAGGCGGGTGGCGGCGGGGCTGACCAGGTGGTCTTCGCTGCCTTGCATTAGCAGAACAGGCAGGTGGAGGCTGGTTTGGGTTTGCATCCAGGCGCCTTTGCTGATCAGTTCGTTGCCCAAGCGGGTGGAGATGAGGCCGTGGTTGAGCGGGTCCTGATTGTAGGCTTCGATGACGGCGCGGTCGTGGGAGAGATTCTCACGGTCAAGCCCGTTGGGCATGGTGACCGTGGGCAGCAGGCGGCTGAGAGTGCGCGCGAGGAAGAGCTTGCCGCCGGAAATGGGCTGCCCGGTGGCCAGACCGGGGCTGGTGACCACAGCGCCTTGCAGGGCGGGTTTGCGGCTGAAGAGGTAGTAGAGGGTCAGCGCACCGCCCAGACTGTGACCGTAGACGAAAACGGGCAGGCTGGGGTAACGTTTGCGCGCTTCCTGCACGAAATGGTCGATGTCGGCGGCCATGCGGTCGTAAGAGGGGGCGTGGCCGCGCGGCCCGCCGCTTTTGCCGTGGCCGCGGTGGTCAAAGGTGAGAATTGCATAACCGGCCTGAGTCAGAAAATCGGCCAGGTGGCGGTAACGGCTGCAATGTTCGCCCAGACCATGCACCAGGACAATGACGGCACGAGGTGCGGTTTCTGGTTCCCAGGTGAGGGTGAAAAAGGGGATGCCGTCATCCGACTGCCATGAACTTTCACGTTCGATCATGATTGTATGCTCCTTAATGAGGATACGTGCGGGAAAGGCGGGCTTTTTGGGTCAAGATTCCTTTTTTAGCCATTGATATGCCCCAAAACGCGAAGTTTAAGCAATAATAGTGTATATCGCATTGCCGCTTTCGGCAAGTTTCCTTCTCATGAACCCCTATGTACATTCTTCCTGTCTTTTTGGAATGCGTGGAGGAAAGATGCCCAACTGGAACGAATTGTTTAAAGATGAAAGATTCCATTGGCGAGACCCGCACGATGGCCTGGTGGAGCTGACGCGCGAATGGGTGCGGGCGCAGCCGCGTATGCATGTTTTGGATTTGGGATGCGGCGCGGGGCGGCATATGGTTTACCTGGAATCCCAGGGGCTGGATGTGACCGGCTGCGATATCGCTCGAAACGGCCTGGTGGTGGCCCGCGACTGGCTGCTGCGCGAGAAGCGCCCGGCGCGTTTGATCCAGGTGGAGATGACGGCGCTGCCCTACCCCAAACACACTTTTGATGCCTTGATCAGTACCTATGTGATCCATCACAATTCGATGGATAAGATCCGCCGCACCCTGGATGAGATGGAACGGGTGCTGCGGCCGGGCGGGTGTGTGTTCATCATCGTGGCCTCGCGGCGGGGCGAGCGCTTTGGCGAAGGGACGCGCCTGGAGCCGGGGACGTATGTGTCGGAGCGGGGCGAGGACGCGGGCGTGCCGCACCATTTCTTCGGCGGCGCAGAGCTGGCGGCGGAGATGGAACGCCATTTCATTGTGCGCCGGATGGTGTTAGAGGAGGAAATGCACGCGGGCATTGGCCGCAGTTCTCATTGGGTGGTTCTGGCGCAAAAGCCTCTGCCCGGCGACGCTATGCGTTAGACAGGAAATCTTCCCGCAGGGCGCAGAAACCGTTGTACAATACGGTTATCCCGTTAATTCAGCAGGTCAAGGAGACGATATGCGTGACGAACGAATTGAAAAATTGGCTGACCTGATGGTCCATTATTCTGTGAAAATGAAGCCAGGGGATAAGGTGGTGATTCGCGGCAGCGCGGATGCGGAGCCTTTGCTGAAGGCGCTGTACGTGAAGTCCCTGCAGGCGGGGGCTTTTCCACTGCTGATGCCCAGCATTCCGGGGGCCGATTTGTTGTTTTACCAGCACGCTTCGGATGAACAGCTGACTTACATCCACCCGGTGATGAAAGAAGTGATCTCCACCTATGATGTGATGTTCAATGTGATCTGCGACCGCAACACGAAAGCCCTGTCGAACGTGGACCCTGCCAAGATGGTGAAGTACAGCCAGGCGGGCAGCGAAATTATGAAAATTTACATGGAACGGGCGGCTAAGGGTGAACTGCGCTGGTCGCTGACGTTGTTCCCGACTGAAGCCAACGCCCAAGAAGCGGAGATGAGCCTGGAGGAATATGAGGATTTCGTCTTCAACGCCTGTATGCCGGATATGAATGACCCGATCGGCTACTGGACTCAGGTTGCGGCCCGCCAGGATAAGATTGTGGAATGGCTGAAGGGCAAGAAGCGCGTACATGTGAAGGGCAAAGAGACCGACTTACGGCTGAGCATTGAGGGGCGCACCTTCATCAATTGCTGCTGCAAGGAAAACGTTCCGGATGGCGAAGTCTTTACTGGCCCGGTGGAAGACAGCATGGAAGGGCATGTGTACTTCTCGTATCCGGCTATTTACGGCGGGCGAGAGGTGACGGGGGTGCGGTTGTGGTTTGAAAAAGGCAAGGTAGTGCGGGCTACCGCGGAGAAGAACGAAGCATTCCTGCTGCAAACCCTGGAGACCGATCACGGCTCGCGCTATGTGGGCGAATTTGCCATTGGCACCAACGACGGCATCCAAAAATTCACCGGCGAAATCCTGTTCGATGAAAAAATCGGGGGCAGCTTCCATATGGCGCTGGGTGCGGGCTATCCGGAAACGGGCAGTGTGAACGAGTCTTCTGTTCATTGGGATATGATCTGCGATTTGCGCGACGGCGGTGAAATTTGGGTGGATGATGAACTGCTGTATCAAAACGGCAAGTTTGTGATTGATTTCTAGGGGCCGCATGACTTTTTATACCCAAATGTGAGGTTTAAACGATCGCTGGGCTTCTTAAGACGAGCACGAAGGCCGTAGAAGCCCGGCGTCTTTTTTTGAAAGTGGAAAGGATCAAAATGGCGAACATGGCAGACAGGACGGATAAAAAACAACCATCAGCGATATTGGCGGGCTGCGGTCCGTGGGCACTGCTGATCTTGGGGGCGGTGTGGGTGGTGACCAACATCAGCCTGATTTTGGGCGGCACCTGGATTTTGGAGCAGGCCGTGCTGGAAGGTTCGATGCTGGCGGATTGGCGCTGGATTCCGGGGGCAGCCCTGGGGTTTGGGCTGTTTGTGCCGCTGGCGATTGCAGCTGGTTTTGTGCGGCTGCCCATTCTGAAGGGGGTGTTTCGTACCTGGGCTTTGGCTGCGGGCTTGATCATGGTGCTGTCGGTGCTGCGTTTGTTCGCGGTGACCAACTGGGTGGGAGCCAGCCTGGTGCAGGCCTTGATTGTTTTCATTTTTGATCTCGGCGTCTTCTTGTGGGGCCGGCGGCACTTTCGTCAGCTCGAACAGGCGGGGTGGGCCAAACTGGATTCCGGTTGGGGTTGGGCGGTCTTCGGCGCAGCTCTGGTGGGGCTGGTTTGGGCGGCTTACGGTGCGCTCGGTTCGCCAATGGATACCATTTTGGGGATCCTCAATGGTTTGCTGTTGGGAGTGGCGACTGCGTTGAGCCTGCATGTGGGCGCGCTGGAGGCGCAAGGTGAGGTGACCTGGCGCAGCCTGCTGATGGAAGGCTTGTGTGCCTTCTTCACCCTGTTTATTCTGGCGGCTGGGAGCAGCATGGTCAGCTCAGGGACGCTGCTGCTGGCGGTGTTTTGGCCCTGGCTGGGGTGGGCGCTGGCGGCGTTGGCCCGGGTGGGGGCAGGCGAAGGACAGGCCCGGCGGTGGTTTTCTCCCGCGCTGTTGGCGGGGTTGGCCGCGGCCTGGATGCTGGTGTTCATTGACGGCGATGAACTGGGACTGGTCTTCACCGGCGCGGAAGGTGACCTGGCAGGCTGGGCGGCGCGCATGGCGGGGATTGCAGCAGCGGCAGCCTTTGCAGTATCCCTGGCGTGGCTGGCAGCTTCTCAATGGGTGGGGGGTATCCTGCGGCGAGCCGCTGTTGGGGCCGCGGCTGCAGGCGTGGGCGCGGTGCTCCTGGCGGGGGTGTATGCCTGGATGGGGCAGCCCGGTTTCTACGGCGACCGCCTGTTTGTGATTTTGCGCGATCAGGCTGATTTGAGCGCGGAGGCCGCCATCCCCGAATGGCAGGCGCGGCGGGCGGCGGTGTATGACCGGCTGACGGAACATGCCGAACGGACCCAGGCGCCCCTGCGGCAGGCTTTGGACGGCTGGGGGGTAGACTACGAACCGTTTTATTTGGTGAACGGCTTGGAGGTGCGGGGCGGGCCACTGCTGCGGCTGTGGCTGGAAGCGCGCCCCGAGGTGGAGCGGGTGTTAGACAGCCCGGTGCTGCGCCCCTTGCCCGAGGTGCAGCCCGAACAGCCTGGCGAGACGAGCAGTGCGCCGGAGGAAGTGCCGTGGAATTTGACCATGATCCATGCCGATGACGTATGGAAGCTGGGTTACCGCGGTGCGGGGATTGTGGTGGGACAGTCGGACTCAGGAGTGCAGGCGGACCACCCCGAAGTGGCCGACGGCTACCTGGGGCGGGAGAGTGGTGCGGATTACACCTGGTTTGACCCGTGGTATGGGCGCAAGGCCCCCGCGGATATCGGTGGGCACGGCACGCACACCTTGGGAACGGTGTTGGGGAACCGCGTGGGGGTGGCCCCAGACGCGGAATGGATCGCCTGTTCCAACCTGGCGCGCAATTTGGGCAACCCGGCTCTGTACCTGAACTGTATGCAGTTCATGCTGGCACCTTTCCCCTTAGGTGGGGATGCCTTTCATGCGGGGGATCCAGCGCGGGGGGCGGTGGTGTTAAACAATTCCTGGGGCTGCCCCACGGTGGAGGGCTGCGACCCAGAGGCCTTATTACCGGCGGTGCGGGCGCTGCGCACGGCGGGGATCTTTGTGGTGGTTTCGGCAGGCAATAGCGGCCAATTGGGCTGCGGCAGCGTGAAAGACCCCCCGGCGATTTATGAAGAGGCGTTCTCGGTGGGGGCGCTGAATTCTTCGGGTGATTTGTCATCGTTCAGCAGCATCGGGCCGGTGACGGTAGACGGCAGTCAGCGGGTGAAGCCCGACATCGCTGCGCCGGGGGTAGAAGTGTTCTCGGCTACACCCGGCAGCACCTATGATGCCTACAGCGGAACTTCAATGGCGGGGCCGCACGTGGCCGGTGTGGTGGCTTTGATGTGGTCGGCCAACCCGGCTCTGATCGGGGAGATTGACCGAACAGAACAAATTCTGCGAGACACGGCCCAGCCCTACACGGGCGAATGGCCGGCGTGTGTGACCGAGCGCGGCCGCCCTAACAACGCGGTGGGCTACGGTGTGTTGGATGCGCTGGCGGCGGTGAAGGCGGCTTTGGCCGCGGATGGGCCGTGAGGCCGCAGGCTTGAACTGACGTTGGGAAAGGTGAAACCTTTGGGCAGCGGCGGTGTTTTGATAGTTAGCCTGCTTGAAAAAAAGGTCTGCCGTGAGTGAGATCACCGATGACACAACGTTAAGTGCGGCAGTACAGGGCGACTCGCAAGCGTTCAGCGAGCTGTATGAGCGCTATGTGGGGCGGATCTTTAACTATATCTACTACCGAACGGGCAGCGCGGTGGATGCAGAAGATTTGACCGCGCGGGTGTTTTACCGCGCCATGGGGCATATTCAGCGCTTCAAAGATATGGGAGTGCCCTTTTCTGCCTGGCTGTACCGGATCGCCCACAACCTGGTGGCTAACTGGCACCGCGATAACAGCCGCCGCCGAGAGATGCCGTTGGAAGAGCATACTCAACTGCCGGTGCGCGGGGAACACCCCGAACAGCGTCTGGTGCGGACTCAGGAGGTTGAAGGGTTGCTGCGCGTGCTGCGCAGGCTTTCGCCGGAACGCCAGCAGCTGATCATCCTCAAGTTTGTAGAGCATTTGCCCAACGCGGAAATTGCGGTGATTATGGGCCGCAGTGAGGGTGCCATTAAGAGCCTATATCACCGCACGCTGCTTTCTCTGCGAGAAGAATTGGACAAGCGAGAAGAATAGGAAATGACCATGCTGCAAATTGTGACCGATGGGGCCGCTGATATGCCGGAAAGCTGGGGGGAAGAATTTGAGATTCACACCCTGCCGCTGCGCATTCGTTTCGGCGAGGAAACATACGTGCAGGGGGTGGATGTGGACCAGAGCAACTTTTACCAGCTGGTAGAAGAAAAGCGCATGATCCCCGGAACGTCGCTGCCTTCGCCGGAACAGGTGATGGAGTTTTACCGCTCTGTGGCCCGAAAAGGCGAAGAAATTCTCTCTATCCACGTGAGCAGCAAGATGTCGGGGACGTTTTCAGTGGTGGAGATGGCCGCCAAAGAGCTGGCCGGTGAGCTGCAGGTGTACCCCTTTGATTCGGCGGCAGGCTCGGCGGTGATGGGCTTGATGTGCCGTGAGGCGCGGATCTTAGCGCGCACAGGGGCGTCTATCCAGAAAATTTTGGACCGGCTGACGCAGATGCGCTCGCGGCTGGCGCTGGCTTTCACCATGGACCGGTTAGATTTTGCACGCATGAACGGGCGTGTGAACGCCTTGCAGAGCGTGTTGTCCTCGGCGCTGGGGATCAAGCCGATTATTATTTTGAGAGATGGACTGCTGCAAATGGGGGATAAGGTGCGTACCCGGCAGCGGTCCTTGCAGCACGTGATTCAAACGGTGAAAGAGCAGGTGGGCCGGCTGCCGGTGACGGTGGCGGTGGTGCACGCCGCCGACCCGAAAGCTGCACAGGATTTGATTGCCCAGGTGCGTGCGCAGTTAAATGTGCGTGAGCTGATTCAGACAGAGCTTTCCATTCCGGTGGCGGCCAACTTGGGGCCAGGAACGGTGGGCATTGTGGCTTTGCCGATGCAGGAAAGGGGATAGAGAATGTGTGCAGGTTTGGATGAAGACGTTGTGCGCAGTTTGGAAGAACAATTGATGTTTACCCTCAGCCCGGTAGAGCCGCCGCGGCCTTTTGTGGATCACTTGCGGCGCCGCTTGACCCAGCCACCTGAGGTGGTTTTGGAGAGGCGCACGGCTGAAGGCTCTGGGGTGTTTGTATGGGTGCTGATGGGCCTGGGGCTGGGGATTTTGGTGGTGTGGATGTGGTACCGCAGCCGGCGCTAGAGGGATGACGCCTCGTTCCTTAACAGCCGCGCAGCCGGGGGCAAACCGGCTGAGGCGGCTGTTTTTATCGGTGAAGGGATATTAGAGGTTCAGTTTGGCGGCTAGCTGGGTGGTGCTCGGCTCGGTCAAAGTGCTGCCGTCGGGAAAAACGATGGTGGGCACGCTGCGGTAGCCGTTATTGACCTCTTTGACGAAACGAGCTGCCTCGGTGTTTTGGTCAATATCAATATAAGTGTAGGGAACCTGGCGCTCATCCAAAAAAGCGCGGGCACGGCGAGTATCTCCGCACCAGTTGGTTCCGTACAGGATGATTTGGGGGGCGTTTTGAGAATCAGACATGAGGATGAATTTCTCCGGGGGAACATGGGGTGATTTCAAGCAAGTGTTTGCACACCAGGCGCGCTTCCTGGATCAAATCAATGTCCGCGGGCAGACGGTAGTCGGCGTCGACCCGCAGCATCAAGCGCTGGATGCCGGTTTGTACATGCGCGGGCAGTTCGGCGCGGTTGGACAGCAGGTGCAGGTTGTCGATGACCGAGGGGGCGGCTGGCAAGCCCAGGCAGTGTAGATACGCGCGGGCGGCAGCACCCGCGGCACGGCGGGCACAAACGCGCGCACGACCTTCATCACCGGCGCTGCGGGCGCTTTGGGCGCGGCGCAGCTCGGCTTCTACCTGGGGGCGGGCATCTGCGGGGTGCATATTTTCATTTTACCCGAAATTCCCGATAAAACCTGCAAAGCTTGCACAGCACCTTGCGAAATTGCGGGTTGGCTTGTATAATCGAGCTGGTAAATACTTAGGAGAGCTAACCAATTATGACTCAAACTGAAATTGCTCACCGTATGGTTCGTTTGATCCCCATGCTGCTGCATTTCATGGCGGGCGAACTGCGCGGTACAGCCGCGGGACGTACCCCGGCCCATTTTCGTCTGTTGATGCTGCTGCACGAAGGCCCGCACAATTTGAGCGAATTGGCAGAACGCCAGTCGGTGAGCCTGGCGACGATGTCTAATTCGGTGGCTACGCTGGTGGAACGCGGCTGGGTGATGCGCACGCCAGACCAGAACGACCGGCGCATGGTGCGGTTGGAGATCACCCCCGCAGGGGAGGAGGCCCTGCGGAAGGCGCACCAGGCAGTGGAGGGGCGCTTGGCGCAGCTTTTGGCGGATTTCTCCAGCGGAGAGCTGGAGCGGCTGGATGAGGGTCTGACTCTGCTCCAACGGTTTGTTGATCTACTTTGCAAAGAGGGGTACCCCGGCCACTGCGCGGAGTGCGCGGCGGCAGATGAAAAGGAAGGCAGTGTATGAAAGGAATTCGCCGGGCTTTACAGTATCTTCGGAAATACTCCCTGCCGGCTGCGGGGGCATTTTTGAGCCTGTTGGTGGTCAACGCGGCCAATTTGTACACCCCCCAGCTGCTGCGACAGGTGATTGACGACGGCATCACCTCGATGAACATGGGACGAATCTGGACCCTGGCGGGGCTTTTGGTGGCTGTCGCTGCGCTGCGCGGGGTGTTTAACTTCCTGCAGGGCTACCTTTCGGAAGTGACCTCGCAAGGGATTGCCTATGAGCTGCGCAACGCGATTTTTGACCGCTTGCAGCGCCTGAGCTTCAGTTACCATGACCAGTCGCAAACCGGTAAGCTGATGACGCGCATGACCTCAGATGTGGAATTGGTGCGTATGTTCGTGGGCAACGGCCTGCTGCAATTGGTTTCGGCGGTGCTGCTGTTGGTGGGCACGCTGATTATCCTATTCTCGATGAACGCTCTGCTAACCGGCATTTTTCTGCTGATGATCCCGCCGATTCTGGTGGTGTTTATGCTGTTTGTACGCGGGATCATGCCGCTTTCCAAGTCGGTACAGCAGAAACTGGGCGAATTAAACGCTGTTTTACAGGAGAATCTGGCGGGGATCCGCGTGGTGAAGGCGTTTGCCCGCGAAGATTATGAGCAGCAGCGCTTTGGGGTGCGTAACAACGAGTATCTGGGCGAGAATCTGAAGCTCATCCGCCTGTTTTCCAGCAGTTTTCCGCTGATTTTCTTCATCGCCAATATGGGTGTAGTGGGGGTGGTGTGGGTTGGCGGCGGGCAGGTGATCCGCGAAATGATGAGCCTGGGAGAATTAGTGGCTTTTGTGGGGTATCAGGGCTTTTTCTTGATGCCCGTGTTCATGTTGGGGTTTGTTGGCTCAGCCCTGTCTCGTGCCGAAGCCAGTGCCGAACGTCTGTTTGAGGTGATGGACGCAGAATTGGAAGTGAAGGATAAACCCGGGGCGCAGGCGCTGCCAGCCATTCACGGCAGGGTAAGCTTCGAAGGGGTCAGCTTCCGCTATGCGGGCAGCGAACAGGACGTGATTACCGACATCAGCTTTGAGGTGCAGCCCAACCAAACGGTGGCTATTTTGGGGCGGACGGGATCAGGGAAATCGACGATCATCAATCTGATTCCGCGGTTTTACGATGTGACCCAGGGCCGCGTGTGCATTGATGGGGTGGATGTGCGCGAGGTGACTTTGGAATCCTTGCGTTCGCAGATTGGGATTGTCCTGCAGGAGACGACCTTGTTCTCGGGGACGCTGCGCGAGAACATCGCCTACGGGCGTCCGGAAGCCAGCCTGGAAGAGGTGGAAGCGGCGGCGCGGGCGGCTCAGGTGGATGATTTTGTGCGTGAACTGCCGGAAGGCTACGACACGGTGATTGGGGAGCGCGGTGTGGGGCTTTCGGGTGGGCAAAAACAGCGTGTAGCCATCGCAAGGGCGCTGCTGGTGAACCCGCGCATTTTAATCATGGACGACAGCACCTCATCGGTGGATGCGGAGACAGAATACAAGATTCAGCAGGCGCTGGAACAGCTTCGCCAGGGGCGCACGACCTTTGTCATCGCCCAGCGCATCAGCACGGTGCGCAGCGCGGATTTGATCCTGCTTTTGGATCAGGGGCAGTTGATTGCCCAGGGCACCCATCGAGAATTGATGGACTGCTGTGAAATTTACGCTGAGTTGTTGGCGACACAATTTGGAGACCAGGCCGAATTACAAGCGGCACTGGAGGAGGCGGTACGATGATGCAAGGCGGCCCAATGCGGCAATTAGCGGAATCGACAGAAGAAAAGGCCAAGAACAGCCGCCAGGTAGTGGGACGGATGGTGCGGCTTCTGCAGCCCTATTGGGGTTGGGTGGCGGCGGCCATGGGGCTGGTGTTGGTATCGGCGGCGGCGCAGGGGGCCGGGCCGGTTCTAATTGGCCGGGCGGTGGACACCCTGATTGTGAAGAAGGACCTGACAGGGCTGGCCTGGACAATGGTGGCGCTGGCAGGGGTGTACTTCCTGAATATGATCGCCTTTCGGTATCAGGTGTACTTTATGGCCCGCGCGGGGATGCAGCTGCTGGCGGATTTACGCCAGCGCGTTTTTGACAAGCTGCAAGGCCTTTCGCTGCAATATCTGGAAAGCAAAGCTGCGGGAGATTTGATGAGCCGCCTGGTGAACGATATTGACGCACTTAATTCGTTCTTCAGTCAGGCGCTGGCCCAGATGATTGGGGCCTTGTTCTCTCTGGTGGGTATCGGCGTGGCGATGATGCTGTTAAGCTGGCAGCTGGGCCTGGCAGTTTTGGTGATGGTTCCGGTGCTGTTGTGGACCACGCGGATTTTTACCCAATGGGCGCGGCGGGCTTTCCGACGCACACGCGAGACGCTGGGGGATGTTTCGGCGGATTTGCAGGAAGAGCTGAGCGCGGTGAAGGTGGCCCAGGCGTTTAACCGCACAGACCGCAATGTGCAGCGCTTTGCAGAGCGAAACGCGGCCAACCGCGACGCCAATGTGAATGCCACGGCGGTGACATCCGCTTTTTCTCCGGCCATGGATGTGCTCAGCACGTTGGATCTGGCCCTGGTGGTGGCGATGGGCGGAATGTTGGCCATCCGAGGGATGGTGACGCCAGGAACGGTGGTGGCCTTTATCCAATATGTTCAGAACTTCTTCCGGCCCATTCAAACGGTAGCGCAGATGTGGACCACAGCGCAATCGGCCCTGGCGGCGGCGGAACGCGTGTTTGATCTGCTGGATCTGCCTGTGACGGTGAAGGACGAACCGGATGCGGTGGAGCTGACGGATGTGCGCGGCGAGGTGGTGTTTGAGCACGTCTCCTTTGGCTACGATCGGGAGGAGATGGTTTTACAGGATGTATCTTTCCGCGTAGCACCGGGGCAGACCTTTGCCATCGTGGGGCCTACGGGGGCCGGAAAGACCACCCTGGTGAGCCTGCTGGCGCGTTTCTATGACCCGGATGAGGGAAAGGTGTTGGTGGACGGTTTGGATGTACGCCGGGTAGCTCAGCGCAGTCTGCGGCGCAAGATGGGAATTGTGACCCAGGAGCCGTTCTTATTTTCTGGAACGGTGATGGATAATTTGCGCTATGGGCGGCTGGACGCCAGCGACGAGGAAGTGATGGCGGCAGCTAAGGTGGCCAACGCGGATGAATTTATCCGTAAGCTGCCCAACGGTTATCAGACCGAAGTGGGCGAACGCGGTAAGCTGCTGAGCCAGGGCCAGCGCCAATTGATATCCATCGCCCGGGCGGTGCTGGCCGACCCGCGCATTTTAATTTTGGATGAGGCTACGGCCAGCATTGACACCCGTACCGAGGTCATGATTCAACAGGCGCTGAACCGGCTGCTGCAAGGCCGTACCAGCTTTGTGATCGCCCACCGCCTGTCCACTATCCGCAATGCGGATCAGCTCCTGGTGATTCAAGATGGGGCGTTGGTGGAGCAGGGCACGCATGAGACGCTGCTGAGAGAGAACGGCCTGTATGCGGATCTATACCGGCGGCAGTTTGGGCCAATGGGTGAACCGGCGGCGGTGCAGACGGTGACGGGTGATTGAGCGGCAAACAAAAGGTGGAGCATGGATGGGTTGAAGCCGGGGAAGGTAGCACTGTTGGGGTCGGGCGAAACCACCCACAGCGGCGGGCAGCTTTTTGAGGCCCTGGCGCAGGGGCAGCCGCGGCCTGTGCGGGTGAGTCTGCTGGAGACGCCAGCGGGTTATGAATTGAACTCGGATCGGGTGGCAGGACGGGTGGCGGATTTTATCCGCCAGCGGCTGCAAAATTACCAGCCGGAGGTGACGGTGGTGCCTGCGCGTAAGCGGGGAACGCCGCAAAGTCCGGAAAATCCCAGCGTGAACGAGGTGCTGCTGCACAGCCACCTGATTTACATGGGGGCCGGTTCGCCCAGCTATGCCGTGCGCCAGCTGCGGGGCAGCCTGGCCTGGGACTGGGTGCAGGCGCGCCACCGCTTGGGGGCGGATGTGATTTTGACCAGCGCGGCCACACTGGCGGTCAGCACGTTTTGCCTGCCGGTGTATGAAATTTACAAGGTGGGTGAAGACCCGCATTGGAAACGCGGGCTGGAATTTTTCCAGCCTTTTGGCTTGAACCTGGTGGTTGTGCCGCATTGGAACAATCGCGACGGTGGTGATGAACTGGATACTTCGCACTGCTTCATGGGAACAGAACGTTTTGCGGTACTGAAAACTCGTCTTCCTGCGGACTGCACCATATTGGGGGTGGATGAGCGCACGGCGGTAATTTTGGATTTGAGCGCGGGAACGGCTCAGGTGATGGGCGCAGGCGGGGTGACGTTGGGACGGGGCGGGGCGGAACAGCGCTTTGAAAACGGCAGCCGCTGGCCTTTATCGCTCCTGGGAGTCTTTCAGCCGCTGACGGATGGATCTCGCGGGCTGCGCGTGGGAAGCTGGGAGCGGGCGCTGCAGGCGCTGGAAGAGGAGCGCGCGGCGGCAGGGCAGGTACGGCAGGCCCCTGATGCCGTGTTGCGGCTGGCTGCGGAGCGCCAACAGGCCCGCGAACGGCGCGATTGGGCTGAAGCAGACCGGCTGCGCGGGGAAATTCAAAGCCTGGGCTGGCAGGTGATGGACACGCCGGAAGGGCCGCGCCTGGAGGTGCTGCAATAAAACAGAGCGTCCATTTTTTGGACGCTCTGGATCCGGGTGAGAGGACGAAGACTAGCCGGTGTAGGTGCTGCGCACCCACTGGCCGATTTGCCAGTATTGAAAATCTTCCCCGTTATTGCATTTGACCGCGCCGACGATGCCGTAAACGATGGCAACCAACGGCAGCAGGCTGATGACAATGGCGATGGGGATCAGGCAGATGCCTACCAGCACGGCCGAAAGCACGCCGGTGATGGTCCAGGTGATTCCGGTGAGGATGCCGCCGCCGATCCACAGCACACCTTGCATGATGAGAGACTGCAGGGATTGGTAAGCTACATAGCGGGAGCGGCCCTTGTACACCAGGTAGATGATCAGAGCGGCCACCGGCCCCAAAAAGCCGGTGAACAGGTTGGCCAGCACAGACAGGTGGGACAGCATGGCCCAGGTGCGTTCTTCTGAAGGGGAAAGAGGCGCAGGGGCAGGGTTTGGATTGACGGTCATTTCAACAACTCCTTGATGGATCCAAAAAAAGTGAGAAGTCCTTGAGGGTTTGGCAGGGCTTCACCCCCCAAGCTCATTGTACACTAATCTCTCCAGGCGTCAATTCTACCCGAATTGTGTTAAAATTGAGCCGATGTCAGAAAACACGTTACGAGTTGTCTTTATGGGGTCGCCCGACTTTGCCCTTCCATCCTTAGAGCGGTTGGCGGCTCATTATCCTGTGGTGGGGGTGGTGACACAGCCAGACCGGCCGGCAGGGCGCGGGCGCACCCTGACCCCGCCGCCAGTGAAGCTGCTGGCCGACCAATTGGGACTGCCCACCATTCAGCCGGAAAGATTACGTGCTCCTGAAGCTCAGGAACAGCTGATTTCCTGGGCACCGGATTTGATTGTGGTGACGGCCTACGGGCAGATTTTGCGTCAGAACGTGTTGGATTTGCCGCGTTTCGGCGTGATCAATGTGCACGCCTCGCTGCTGCCTCGCTGGCGAGGGGCTGCGCCCATTCAGGCAGCCCTGCTGCACGGCGACCGCGAAACGGGTGTGACCATCATGAAGCTGGACGCAGGGATTGATACTGGCCCCACCCTGGCGCGGCGGGTTACGGCCGTTTCTGAGGACGATAACGCCGCCACACTGAGCGCGCGCCTGGCGCAGATGGGGGCGGATTTGCTGGTAGAGTGCCTGCCGGCCTATCTGGAAGGCCGCCTGACGGCTGTACCGCAGCCAGAAGAGGGGGCCACCTATGCGGGTATGATCAAAAAAGAAGAAGGGCAGCTGGATTTCACCCAGAGTGCCGAAGCGCTGGTGCGGCGAGTGCGCGCCTTTACCCCCTGGCCAGGGGCATTCACTTTCGTGAACGGAAGCCTGCTGAAGGTGCTGCGAGCGCACGCCGCCGCGGGGAAAGGGGAGCCTGGCCAACGGGTAATTGCGGGCGGGAAACCTGCCTTTGGCACAGCCCAAGGGCTGCTGGTGTTGGATGAGGTGCAGCCTGCGGGTAAGAAACCGATGGTGGGGGACGTCTTCTTACGCGGTACACGCCATTGGAAGAACTGAAGCGAACACGATGAACCTGTACACCTCAGCGAACCTACGCTTTTTATGTTTGGGCACGGGAGCCATTGGAACCTATATTGGCGGAAGCCTGGCAGCGGCGGGGCAACCCGTCGTTTTTGTGGATCGGCCCGAGATGGCCGCGCTGCTGAAGGTAAACGGACTGCACATTCGCCGCAAGGATGGCAGCCTGACGGTGTCGGCCCCGGATGTGGTCAGCTCGATGGAAGAAGCCCTGACGCATGGGCCTTTTGACGTGGGCATTCTGGCAGTGAAATCTTACGATACTGCTGGACTGCTGGAGATGTTGGCGCCCTACAGCCTGGCACTGCCGCCGATCTTATGTCTGCAAAATGGGGTGGATAACGAACCGGCTTTGCAGCAAGTGTTGGGAGCCGAGCGCGTGATCCGCGGTACGGTGACCACGGCAGTGGGACGGTTGGAGGCTGGTTCGGTGGTGGTGGAAAAACTGCGCGGGATGGGGGTGGCTAACGAGCATCTGCTGGCATCCAATTTGGTAGCAGTGCTCAACGACGCGGGACTGCACGCTCAGATCTTTTCCTCCGGCGCGGCGATGAAGTGGTCGAAGATGTTCACCAACCTGGTGACCAACGCCTCCTCGGCTATTTTGGGCATGTCCCCGGCGGAGATTCTGGCCGATGTGGAGCTGTTCCGTCTGGAAATGGCACAATTGCGCGAGGCGCTGAATGTGATGAACGCTTTGGGGCACGCTGTGGTGGATCTGCCGGGCACGCCGGTGCGCGCACTGGCGTTCATTGTGCGCCGTTTTCCGGCGGCTCTCAGCCAGCCGGTGCTGCGGCAGGCCCTGGGCCGCGGCCGGGGGCGCAAAATGCCCTCCTTTTACTTGGATCTGGAAAGCGGGCGCGGCAAAAGCGAAGTGGGCTTTCTAAACGGGGCGGTGGCGCGTTATGGGGCGGAGGCGGGGGTGAAAACGCCGGTTAATCAGGCGCTGACGGAGATTTTGACGGATTTAACGGAAGGCCGTTTGGCGCGCGCAGATTTCCTACGGCGCCCGGCGGCATTGATTAATCGTGTTTATGGAAGGTAAAGGGTTTATGTCGGTTCCTGAATGGGTTTTTGATGCTGTTTTTTACCAGATTTTTCCTGACCGCTTCGCCAACGGACATCTTCATAACGACCCACCCAACACCCAGGCGTGGAATTCGCAGCCTGAGCTGCACAGTTTCTACGGGGGCGATTTGCAGGGGATCATTGAAAAGCTGGACCACCTGACGGAATTGGGGGTGAACGCTCTGTATTTGAACCCCATTTTCCTGGCTCCCTCACCGCACCGCTACAATACCACGGACTACTTCACCATTGATGACAAATTAGGGACGATGGCGGATTTTCGGGCGCTGTTGGAAGCGGCTCATGCGCGCGGTATACGCGTGATCCTGGACGGGGTGTTTAACCATACTGGGCGCGGATTCTTTGCCTTTGCCGATATTCTGGAAAATCAGGAGCACAGCCCCTATCAGGATTGGTATCACATACACCAGTTTCCGGTGGACGCCTATACCCCCGGCGAGCTGAAGGATTATGTGGGATGGTGGGGGATTAAGAGCCTGCCCAAGTTGAACACCGACACGCCAGCGGTGCGGGAGTACCTGCTGCGGGTGGCGCGGTACTGGATGGAACAGGGGGCAGACGGTTGGCGGCTGGATGTGCCCAACGAGATTGACGACGATGTTTTTTGGGCGGAGTTTCGCCAGGTGGTGCGCGAGACCAACGCCGAGGCGTATTTGCTGGGTGAAATCTGGGAGGCCTCGCCGCGTTGGGTGAGCGAAGGACATTTTGACGGCCTGATGAATTACCCGCTGCGCGAAGGGGTGATTGCGCTGCTGAACGGTGAAATTCAGGTGTCCCAATTCCGCACGCACATGGAAGACCTGTTGGCGCAGTATTCGCTGGAGCAAGCGCTAGCCATGTATAACCCGCTGGGCACGCACGACACGGCGCGGATTTACACCGTTCTGGATGGGCAGATTGCGCTGCTGCGGCTGGCGTATTTGATTCAGTTCGCCTTCCCGGGGGCGCCTGCCATTTACTATGGGGATGAGATTGGTCTGGCAGGCGGCAAAGACCCCGACTGCCGCCGCACCTTCCCTTGGGATCCGCAGCGGTGGAAAATGGAAATATTAGCTTGGGTGCAGCAGCTGACGGCAGCGCGCAAAGCTATGACGGCGCTGCGGCGGGGCGAATTTGCCAGCCTGTTTGTGGATGATGCTGGTGGGGTGTATGCCTTTAGCCGCCAGAGCACAGATGATCTGGCTGTGGCGGTGATCCACGTCCGTGATGATGTGCAGGAAATTCTCCTGCCGCTCAAGGGAGGCTGGAAACCGGGACAAAAGGTGCGGGATTGGATGAGCGGGGCCGAGATGCAGGTAGAGGCGGATGGGCTGCGGCTGAATTTGCAGCCGTACCAGGGCCTGCTGCTGCATGCTGTGGACTAGGGGTTACCTTCCCAACCGATCTCTTCTGCGGCAACAAATAAATCCGTTGTGGAGATAATCCCAACCAACTGGTTGTCCTTGTCCACGACCGGCATGTGATTGATATGCGCAGCCTGCATGCGGCGCGAACATTCGGTAAGGCTCCAATCAGCTTGGGCTGTGATCACCGGCGCAGTCATAATTTCACGCACGGCCACTTCGGCAGGCTGGCGTTCGGCGGCCAGGATTTTATTGCGGATGTCGGTGCTGGTGAGGATGCCGTAGCGGGCTTCGCTGTCGTTGAGAATCACCACCAGGCTGTGAATGCGGCGGCGGCGCATGAGGGTCAGGGCGTAATTGACGCAGCTGTCCGGGTCAATCACGATCACCGGGCTGCTCATCCAATCTTTAACTTGATGGGCCATTTGAACCTCCTAAACGAAATGCGGGCGCAGGAACTCGCGGTACAGGTCATCACAGCGCGCGGCGAGGATAAAATCGTTGCGGTGCAGGCCGCCCAGGGTGTGAGTCCACCAGCGCACGGTGACTTGGGCCCATTCAAGCACTAAAACGGGGTGGTGGTGATTTTCTTCGGCCAGATGGGCCACCTGGTGGACGAACCTTAGCCCCTGGAGATAGGTTTTGAAGGGGAAGCGGCGTTGAAGCTGGGGGATGCCTTCGATTGCAATGTGCTCCCAACGGGGGAGTTGGGGGAGCAAGGCGGCGACTTCGGTGGGGGTGAGGCCCACTGCACCACGGCGGCAGGGGACACAGGTTTCCTGACTGAGAGGATTCATGCTTTAATTATATCGAAAATGTCAAATTTAGCCGAGGACAAAGCATGGTAGGGGTTTGTGTATCCATGCAGGCACCGCCGCGGCTGTACAGGATAGTCCGGTTTGGGTGATTTTTGCAGCGCGAGGCCACTGTTTATGGTATAGTACCCAAATAAGTGACCAGATCCGAACCGGCATGACTCATCGGGAGGCAAGTGTATATGGACCGCTACCGCGTGAAACCTGGAGAAAAAGTGAACCTGAATCGTTTGGACGCTGCCGATACCAGCGCATGGAAAGGGGATAAGGATTCTGCCAAAGAGCGTTTTTTGGAGCTGCGCGCCCGGTTGGTGGAACTGCAGGAAGTGCTGTATGCACAACAGCGCCATCAGGTGCTGGTGGTGTTTCAGGCGATGGATACCGGCGGTAAGGACGGCACCATCCGCGCCGTGTTCGAGGGGGTGAATCCGCAGGGGGTGAAAGTGGCCA
Organism: Levilinea sp.; assembly: GCA_029975215.1. Lineage (GTDB taxonomy): Bacteria > Chloroflexota > Anaerolineae > Anaerolineales > Anaerolineaceae > Levilinea. The sequence continues at coordinate 171,279 of JARKPO010000035.1, read as the reverse complement.
GCTTTAAGGCGCCTACCCCGCTGGAACTGGCGCACGACTACCTGTGGCGTGTGCATCCTCATACCCCTGGGAAGGGCGAAATCAGCGTGTTTAACCGCTCGCATTACGAAGATGTGCTGGTGGTGCGGGTGCACAATTTGGCTCCAGAAGAACGCTGGCGGCGACGGTATGAGCATATCAACCAGTTTGAGCGCATGCTGGCGGATGAGGGTACGACCATCCTCAAATTCTATTTGCATATTGACCGTGATGAGCAAAAAGAACGCCTGCTGGAACGGTTAGACATGCCGGAGAAGCGCTGGAAATTCAGCCCGGGTGATTTGGATGAGCGTAAACTGTGGCCTAAGTATATGGAAGCCTTTGAGGAGATGCTGGAACGTACCAGCACGGCTTACGCGCCCTGGTATGTAATCCCGGCCAACCGCAATTGGATGCGCAACCTGGCCGTGGTGAGCATTTTGGTGGACTGCCTGGAAAAACTGGACATGAAATACCCCGCGCCGCTGCCGGAGGAGGAAATCACTGCGAACCGGCAGCGCTTGATGAGCGAAGACAAATAGGAAAAGCACAGGCGCAGACCTTTGGGGGAGTCTGCGCCTGATTTTTTTATCCGCAAACTGCGCGGTTCTAGCCCGGTTTACAGTATTTCTTCTGCCACTCATACAGGCGGTTGAGGGCCTCAATGGGGGAAAGGGTGTTAAGGTCGATCTCGCGCAGGTCGTTCAGCAGGGGGTTGGTTTCGGGGAAGAGGGCCATCTGCTGCGGCAGGTTGGGGTTGATTTTCACCGCCTTGCCGGAGGAGGCCTCTAGCTGGCGCAGAATTTCATCGGCGCGCAGAATGACCGGCCGCGGCAGGCCCGCCAGCTGGGCCACATGAATACCGTAGGAGCGGTCTGCGCCGCCGGGGATGATCTTGTGCAGGAAGATGACCTGGCCGCCGGATTCGCTGACGGCTACGTTGTAATTGCGCACCCCGGGAAGCAGATCGGAGAGCTGGGTCAGCTCGTGGTAATGAGTGGCAAAGAGCGTACGGGCGCGCAGTTCGGGGTGGTTATGGATATATTCCACTACCGCCCAGGCGATGGACACGCCGTCGTAGGTGCTGGTGCCGCGCCCGACCTCATCCAAAATGAGCAGGCTGCGCGGGGTGGCGTGGTTGAGAATGTTGGCGGTCTCGATCATCTCCACCATGAAGGTGGACTGGCCAGCGTGAATCTCGTCTTGGGCGCCGATGCGGGTGAAGATGCGGTCCACCAGACCGATGCGGGCAGAGGATGCGGGCACAAAGGAGCCCATCTGAGCCATGAGTACCACCAGGGCCACCTGGCGCAGGAAGGTGGATTTGCCCGACATGTTGGGTCCGGTGATCAGGCGGACGATCTCACCAGGTTCAAGAACGGCGTCGTTGGGTACGAAGCGTGCGCCGCTGAGAGAATGTTCTACCACAGGGTGGCGACAGTCGCGGATGTCGAGGATGGGTTCGGAGGTTAAAAAGGGGCGCACATAGCCGTTGAGGGCAGCGGTTTCGGCCAGGGCAGCGAGGACATCCAAATGGGCAAGGCCGCGGGCGGCGGCCAGCAGGCGCGGGCTGGCGGCAGCCAACTGCGCGCACACCTGCCGGAAGAGGCGCACTTCCAATTCGTGGATACGCTCTTCGGCGTTGAGCACCAGGGTTTCGTACTCTTTCATTTCTGGGGTGATGTAGCGCTCGGCGTTGACCAGGGTCTGCTTGCGGATGTAATCGCTGGGGACACTGCCGGCGTTGGCACGGCTGACTTCGATGAAGTAGCCGAAGACTTTGTTATAGCCGACCTTGAGGGTCTTGATGCCGGTGCGCTGGCGCTCCACATTTTCCAGGTTGGCAATCCACTCGCGGGCGTGGCGCGATGATTCGATGATGTGATCCAGATCCGCGGAAAAGCCGGGACGAATGATGCCGGAATTTTGTAGCGTGGCGGGCGGGTCATCCGCGACAGCCTGCTCCAATAGCTCCAACTGTGCGGCACAGGGATCAATTTCGTGCAGGATAGGCTGCAGGGGGGCAGCTTCACCGGTGGGGAAGACCGCCAGGACGGCGGGGACGGCGCTGAGGGTGGTGCGAATGGCCACCAGGTCGCGAGGGCTGGCGGACCCGGCCAGGACGCGGTTGGTGAGGCGTTCCAGGTCGGAGAGGGGCTTCAGCCGTGCGCGCAGTTCGGCGCGCAGCATACCGTTTTCCACCAGAGTTTGCACGCCGTCCTGGCGGTTTTGAATTGCGGCCAAGTCGAGCAGGGGTTTGCTGACCCATTGGCGCATCAGGCGGCGTCCCATGGGGGTGATGGTGCGGTCGAGGATGGAGAGCAGAGAACCGCTGACCGTGCCGCTGCGGATGGTTTCGGTCAATTCCAGGTTGCGGCGGGTGGCCGCATCCAGGGTCATGAATTCGGAGAGGGAATAGGTGCTGAGCGAGACCAACAGGGTGAGGGCTGCGGGTTGGGTTTCCTGCAGATACTGCAGCAGGGCTCCACAGGCGCGCACCGCCATGCCCATGCCGCGCAGGCCGAATCCGTCCAGGGTGCCTACAGCGAAATGGCGCAGCAGGGTCTCGGTGCAGCGGCCGGGTTCGAAGCGCCAGGCGGGCCAGCGGGTAGGGTGGCCGGGAAGATCCAGCCCATTGTCCAGGTTATCGGGTAGAAGCACTTCCGCCGGGTTGAGTCGAATGAGTTCACCGCGCAGGGCGCTGGGCATTTCCGGGCCGGACAGCTCGGTGGTGGTGAATTCGCCGGTGGAGATGTCTACTACCGCCAGCCCGGCTTGATCTTCCTGCAGCACCAGACTGACCAGGAAATTGTTGCGATCCCCAGGCAGCAGGCCGGGTTCAACCACTGTGCCGGGGGTAACCACGCGCACCACCTCGCGCGGGAAAAGTCCGCGGGTGGGCTGTTCACCCACCTGCTCACAGATGGCCACATGGTAGCCTTTTTCGATGAGGCGGGCCAGGTAGTTTTCGACGGCATGGTAGGGGATGCCGGCCATTGGGACGCGCACGCCCTTGGCGACGTTGCGCGAGGTGAGCACGATTTCTAATTCACGCGAGGCGGTTTCGGCGTCTTCATCGAAGGTTTCGTAAAAATCGCCCAGGCGGAAAAATAGAATAGCGTTGGGATATTGGCGTTTGATGTCCAGATACTGCTGGCGGATGGGAGTGACGTCTTCGTCCATGGGTTCATTCTAAAATGGGAGCGGGGAACTGGCAAGGGGCAAAAGTGGGCAACTTAACCCACGGCGTCCGAGCGCGAGGCCCGGACGCCGGAGACCAGTTGAAGGGGTGGGTTATTCTGAAACGGTGATGGTGGTGAACTGTTCGTAGGTGTTGCCGTCAAAGTCCTCCACCAGGATTCCAACTACGTAAGAGCCTGTGTAGGTTCCATCAATGACTAACGTCATGGGGCGGTCGCCAAAGGTGAGTGTATCGCCGTTGTAGTATGCGATCTCGCCGTCGGGATTGTTATCAAACTCCAGCCATTTTTCTTCCACGGTGAACTGATCACCTGCCTGAGGGATGATTTCGCGAGGGGCGCCCTGGCCGTTGTCGTCCAGGAAGCCGTAGATGTTAATAAAGTTGCCTTCAGCATCGAAGCGCATCACCGCGTCGCGGGTGACATTGTCTTCCACGAAGGTGTAGGTTCCCCACACCAGGTAGGTGGTGTCTTCGGTGCCGACGCCGTAGACTTCAGCTTCAGCGGCTGCCAGGGCTTCCTGAGTTCCATCACTGATAAAGGAGACGATGGGCGACCATTCCACATCCAGCAGCAAAGGATCATCTGTGCCCCAATCGGGGTAGATGACCCCGCCGATCTCTTTAACTTCACCGGCATCCAGGAAGTCGAGGTCTACGCTGAGGTAGGAATTGCTTTCTTCGTCAAAGTAGAGGGTGTAGACGTAAATGTAGGCGATGTTTCCGCCGGAGATATCCACCGAAATGGTGGACACGCCGTCTGGGGGAATTTCTTCTAGATCCACAGTGAGCGGGCTGATGGTGATTTCGCCTTTACCAGGGGCGACTACCGGTTCGGAAACCTCTGCGCCGGATTCTTCCAACTGGGCCATGTCGGGGACCTGCCCGTATTGGGGATCCAGGAGGGTCAGATCGGCGCCCGTCGGTTTGACGGCCGTGCCGGTGTAGTGATTGACCAGGTAATCATCCCACAATGAAGCCCCCGCGAAGCGGCTGGCCTGCTTGACATAGGCGCGGTAATAATCCTGAAACTGGTTGGAGGTGGGGAAGAAAACGGCCATGCCGTTGGAGCCAGGGCGTTCGGGGCCGTGCTTTTCAGCGATGACCGACTGCTGTACGGCCTGACGCAGACCTTCGGCGGATTGACCGACGGCACTGTTGGCCCCGTAGAGGTCTTGCAGCAGTTCGGCGAAATGGCTCATGTCAATGAAGGGGGATGGGGCGTTGCCGCCGAAGATGGATTCATAAGATTGGGTGTATGAACGGGCTTTGGCTGCGCCTCGCGGGTTCTCCTTGGCCAGAGCCAGGGTCAGGTCGTTAAAGGCCTGGTTAACTGCGCTCATTTGGCTGAGGTCAATGGCCGAGAGGGTGATGCTGCCGCCCAGCTCGTCGGCCATGCGCGCCGGGTTCATGTCACCGCGCACACCCAACTCTTCCAAATAGGCACGGCGTGCGATGGGATCTACAATGCGGATGTCTTCACGGATATAGCCGTCCACGATGTGCCGGGCCAGCTCTGCGCCGTCCATGCTGGGGTTTTCGGCCAGTTTTTCCAGGAAGTAATGGTAAGCCCAACCCAGAGAAGGTTCCACTTCTTCTGAGGCTACAGCGTAGCGCGCGTAGGGCGCGATGGCGCTGAGGGGTTCGATATGGGCCATCAGACAGGCATCAAAACCCACCAGCTCAAAGCCGTTGATGCCGGTATTGGCGATGATTTCAGCCAGGGCGGTGTCAATATCGTTGACGGTGAACTGACTGCCCTCGATGGGGTTGTTGTCACTCCAACCGCCGGTCCACCCAGCGCCGTGATCGGAAAGGATGAGTGCGTAGCGGTCTGCGGGATAGGTGGTGATGGCCCAGGTGGCAAAATCCACCAGGGTTTGCTTGTCTCCGCTGTCAGCTTCGCCCAAATCCTCAACTTCGGTGGAGTGGACGGCGTTGAGATCACCATCCTGCTCGATGTAGAAACGCTTGGTTGAAGTCCAGTTGCCGTCGCCTTTGAATGCGCCGCGGTAGCGGTCAATTTGGGAAACCAGGGTGAGGTTTTTGGAGGAGCCGATCAGTTCAGCTTCGTTGAGATCAATATAGATATCTTTTTCCAGGATCTGATCATCGGCGTTTTGGTAGAACATCACCAGCCAGGAATCGCCGGAGGTGGACTGGTTGGGCGAGGCGGGGCGTGGTGTGCGGGTGGGGGGGCGGACGGCTTCTTCTGCGGGGATTGCTTCGGTGTCATCCGCGATTTCCTCATCCAAAAATCCGCAGCTTAAGACGAGCGCTTGAATGATCAAAATAGAAAAGAGGGTGAGTAACAGTTTATTACGGCGTAGGCGCATGATTCCTCCTGAGGGGGGTATCGGAGCTGGCTCCGGTGACTATTTCTACCTGTATGGGTCATTCTATCTTAATTATGGTTTTTCGGCCAAACAGTTTGGGCGAATAACACCGATGAAAAAGCCCACCTTCGCCGGCGCAGCGAAAGCGGGCAGGGAAAGAGCGATTTTGTGACTGGGTTTACCCACCCAGACTGTGAACCTCTTGAATTTCACCGCCGCGCAGGTAGACTCGGACGACACGGGGTAAGAGCGAGGTGGTGACTTCGTAATTGATGGTGTTGGCCCAGCCTGCCACCTCTTCTGCGCGCAACGTCTCTGCGCCCTGGCGGCCCACCAGAACAACTTCATCGTCCTGCGCTACGCCAGGGATGCCGCTGATATCGACGACAAACTGATCCATGCATACGCGCCCGCGAATGGGGGCGCGTTGGCCGTGGATGAGGACGAAGCCCTGATTGGACAGAATGCGGTGATAGCCGTCGCCGTAGCCGACCGGAACCAGGGCGGCGCGCATGGGGCCAGGGGTGATGTAGGTGCGGCTGTAGCTGATGCCGGCGCCGGCGGGCAGGTCATACACGCGGCTGACGCGGCTTTTCAGGGTGAGGGCCGGCACCAGGGGGAAGACCGGCGGCCATTGGTCGGAGGCATCCATGCCGTACATGGAAATGCCCGGGCGAACAGCGTCAAAATGGGCGGCGCGCAGCTTCATCGTTCCGGCGGAATTGGCCATGTGCGCCAGGGGCAAGGGGTGGCCCGCCTGGCGGGCGGAGGTGACCACCTCCTGGAAGAGCTGAATCTGCTGGTTGGCGAAGGTGCTGTCGGCCCAGTCGGCGGTGGCCAGATGGGTGAAGATGCCCTCCACCTGAATGCCGGGGAGGGATTGGATTTGATTCAGGAAGGGGATGACCTCTTGGGGGAAGAGACCGTAGCGGCTCATGCCGGTATCCACCTTGAGGTGCAGGTTGAGGGTGATGCCGGAGGCGGCGGCCCGGGCAGAAACGGCCTGGGCGAATTCCGGCGTGATCAGGCTGGGGGTCAGCCGCCATTTCACGGCCAGATCCGCGCCGGAGGGCGGGGTATAGCCGAGGATGAGAATGGGTTCGGTGATTCCAGCGCGGCGTAGTTCGACACCCTCGATGGCGCGGTGTACGGCCAGGCGGGTGGCCCCGGCGGCCAGGGCGGCGCGCGCCACCGGCACAGCGCCGTGCCCGTAGGCGTTGGCTTTGACCACGGCGATGACTTCGACCTTCGGGCCGACATGGCGGATGTAAGAACGCACGTTGGCAGCGATGGCATCCAGATCAATTTCAGCCCAGGTTACAATGCCTTCTAACATAAGACACCCCGTGAAAAAAAGATGGGCGGGAGGTTTCCGCAAGCCAGGGTTCTGGCCGGTTTTGACCAGAACCCTGAGATCAGCGTGAAAAATTCCTGCGCAAATGAGTATATCACCAAATGGCGGTGTAGATATCAACCGCCCAGGTAGGCCTCTTTAACGCGCGGGTTGCCCAAAAGTTCGCTGCCGCTGCCGGAGAGGGTGATGATGCCGGTTTCCAAGACGTAGCCGCGGGTGGCCACGCGCAGGGCCATATTGGCGTTTTGCTCTACCAGCAGAATGGTAGTGCCGGTCTTATTGATTTCCAAAATGATGCGGAAGATCTCACGCACGAGGACCGGCGCCAGGCCCATGGACGGCTCGTCCAGAAGCATGACGCGCCCGCGGCTCATTAACGCCCGGCCGACGGCTAACATTTGCTGTTCGCCGCCGGAGAGAGTCCCGGCCTGCTGCGAGCGGCGTTCTTTGAGGCGGGGGAAGATGGTGAACACGCGTTCGTAATCTTTGGGCAATTCCTGTTTGTCTTTGCGCTGCCAGGTGGCCAGTTTGAGGTTCTCGTAGACAGTCAGGTTGCCAAAAATGCCGCGGCCTTCGGGAACCTGAGCGATACCCAGGGCGACCAACTGGTCGGCGGGGATTTTGCGCAGGTCTTTGCCTTGAAAGGCGATGGTGCCGGAGTAGCTGATCAGACCGGAGATGGCGCGCAGAGTAGAGGATTTGCCCGCACCGTTGGCCCCGATGAGACTGACAATTTCGCCTTCGTGCACATCAAAGCTGATGCCTTTGACGGCACGGATGTTGTTGTAAGACACTTGCAGATCCTGCACCGAAAGGAGGACATCGGCGGCGCTCATAGTTCTCCTCCTTCTTCTCCCAGATAGGCCTCGAGGACCAGGGGGTTGTTTTGAATTTCCCAGGGCAGCCCTTCAGCAATGGTTTTACCAAAATCCAGCACTTTCAAGCGTTCGCAGATGCCCATGACCAGCCGCATCTGGTGTTCGATGAGCAGGATGGTGAGGTTGAAATCTTCGCGGATCCAGCGGATGAACTCCATGAGCTGCATAATCTCGTTGGGGTTCATGCCTGCGGCAGGCTCATCCAGTAATAGGAGCTGAGGGCGGGTGGCCAGGGCGCGAGCGATTTCCAGGCGGCGCTGCGAACCGTAGGGCAGGTTCTTGGCCAACTCGTCGGAGAGGTGATCCAGCTTGAATACGGACAGTAAATCCATTGAGTTATCCAGGATTCGCTTCTCTTCTGCCCGGTAGCGGCCTATATGGAGAAGGGATTCCCAGGGGGTGTAGCCGGTTTGAGAATAGTGGGCGATGCGCACGTTGTCGAGAACGGTCAGGTCCTTGAACAAGCGGATATTTTGGAAAGTGCGGGCGATACCCAGGGTGGTGATGTGGCTGGGCGACTTGCCCACCAGTTCTGTGCCGTTCAGGGTGATGCTGCCTTTGGAGGCGCGGTACACTCCGGTGATGAGGTTGAAAATGGTCGTTTTTCCTGCGCCGTTGGGGCCGATGATGCCCACCAATTCACCTGGTTCGAGCGCTAAGTTGAAATCAGAGACCGCGCACAGGCCGCCGAAATAATGAGTGACGTGATCAATTTGCAGGAGTGGCATCGGAGGCCTCCTTCTTTTGGCGCCAGCGTTTGCTGCCGAGCAGATCTTGGAGGGGGATTAACCAGCGGAATTCGCGCAAGCCCATGATGCCGCGGGGGCGGAAGAGCATGAGCAGCACAAGGACGAGAGGCATGAGCACCATGCGCCACATGCCCAATGGGCGCAGCACCTCGAGCAGAACGGTGTAAATGGTGGCGCCGATGATGGAACCGGTAATGGAGCCAATGCCGCCCAGATAGACCATGATCAGGATGTCGGTGGATTTGATGATATCGAACACGCGGGGGCTGATGAACTGGAGCAAATGCGCAAAAAGTGCTCCGGCGATGCCCGCGAAGAACGACGAGATGGTGAAGGCCAGCAGCTTGGCCTGGCGGGTGTTGACGCTCATCAGGTCCGATGCGATTTCGTCCTCACGGATGGATATAACCCCGCGGCCGTGATTGGAGTAGATGAAGTTGCGGATGACCCATACAGCCAGAACCGTCCAGAAGAAGGTCCAGGGCAGGGTGGTGAGCTTTTCAACCCCGGGGATGCCGCGCGGGCCGCCGATGGCTTCGATATTCTCGATGATGGACTTGACGATCATGTTAAAGGCCAGGGTGACGATGGCCAGGTAATCGCCGCGGGTGCGGAAAGAGGGAATGGCCACCACCAAGCCCACCAGGCCCGCCGCAATCCCGCCGACCAGCACCACCAGGGGGAAGAGCCACGGGTTCAGTTCTGAGGGCAGCACCTGAGTGGTGAGTACGGCAGAGGCATAGGCGCCCACCGCCATAAAGCCCGCGTGCCCCACCGAGAACTCGCCCATGTACCCGTTGATCAGGTTCAGGCTGGTGGTGAGGATGATGTTGATGCCGACATACATGATGATCAATTGGATGTAGGGGTTGACCAGGTTAAATTGGGGGATGGCAAAGGAAAGCAGAAACCCCAACACCAAGAGGATGGGGAGCGCCCTGCGGTTGTTGGCGATGGTTTCCCAACGTGCGCGCCAGCCGGTGAATGTGAAAGAGGGTTGCTTCATGGCTACACCTTTTGGGGACGGGGTTTGCCCAGGATGCCGTGCGGGCGGAAGATGAGCAGCACCAGCAGCAGGGCAAAGGCGACGAAGTCGCGGTAGGTAGAGGGCATGAAGGCCGCCACCATAATCTCCACCAGGCCCAGAATGAAACCGCCGATCATCGCCCCGCGGATGTTGCCGATTCCGCCTACCACAGCGGAGATGAAGGCTTTCCAGCCGACCATGATACCCATGTAGGGGTCAATGACGGGGAAGGCCTGGGCGTACATCACACCGGCGGCGGCCCCCAGACTGGTGCCGATGGCGAAGGTGATGGAGATGATCAGGTTGAGGGGCACGCCCATGAGGGGGACAATCGCCTTATCCCATGAGATGGCGCGCATCGCCATGCCGATCATGGTTTTTTGGACGATCAGGTCCAATAAGATCATCAGGCCAATGGAGAGCAGCACGATGATGATTTGCAGGGAAGAGATAGATACCGTTCCAAGCATCCAGGTCTTATTGGGGATGAGAGTGGGGACGGATTGGGGGTAGGGGCTAAAGACCAGGGTGAAATTTTCCAGGAATAAGCCGACTCCCAGGGCGGTGATAATGGCCGAAACGCGCGGTGCATTGCGCAGCGGCTTATAAGCCACGCGTTCAATGGCTACGCCCAAGAGGGCGACGCCGGCCATGGAGATGAGCAGGGTGGGGACAAACGGCAGCTTGAGCAACCCGGCGGCGATGAAGCAGAAAAACGCGCCGATCATGAACAAGTCGCCGTGGGCAAAATTGATCATGGTCAAGATGCCGTATACCATGGTGTAGCCCAGGGCGATCAGGGCATAAATGCTGCCTAGTTGTAAGGCGTTGAGGATTTGTTGGAGGAAATATGTCATTGAGGCCGCCCTTTATCATATAGCGGTAGTGAAGCCATGTCCCAGCTAACCGGGCCTTGTTTGGCGGGTTTACAAGGAAAAGCTGCCCCTCCTGAGCTGACAGGAGGGGCAGCTTGGTGCGTGCGCTTATGGAGCGGCGTTGGCAAACCAGACGAATTGATCGCCTTTGACCTGCAGAATGACGGCGCTCTTGATGGGGTCGCCAGAGCCTTCTTTAAACTGCATGGTTCCAGTGACACCTTCGAAATTGGGGATCTTGGCCAGGGCGTCGCGGATGGCCTGGCGGTCAGCAGAGCCTGCGGATTGCAGGGCAGACCAGAGCAGACCAAAGGAGTCGTAGGTCAGGGCGGCGACGTCATCCGGAACGTTGCCGTATTTGGCCTTATAGTTCTCGATGAACTTCTGCGCAACGGGGGTGGCTGCATCGGGGGCGTAGTGGGTGCTGAAGTAATAACCTTCGCAGTCTACGCCGCAGAGTTTGATCAGCTCAGCTGAACCCCACGAGTCGCTGCCCAGGAAGGGGACGTTGATATTGAGGCGGTGGGCCTGTTGGATTTGGAGGGGCACTTCACTGTAGTAGTTAGGCAGGAAGATCACATCTGGCTCAGCGTTCTTGATTTTGGTGAGCTGGGCGGAGAAGTCTTTGTCGTTGGTGGTGTAGGTTTCAAAGGCCACCACTGTACCGCCGTTTTCTTCAAACGTTTGCTTGAAGAACTCAGCAATGCCCTTGTTATAATCGGAAGCCACATCGTAGAGCACAGCAGCTTTGGTAGCTTTCAGACTGTCGAGGGCAAATTTGGCTACCACACGCCCCTGGAAAGGATCAATGAAAGCGGCGCGGAAGACGTATTTCTTGGATTCGCCGGTTTTTTCCACAATGGTGGTTTTGGGGTTGGTGGACCAGGGGCTGATGAGCACGACTTTTGAGGATTCGGCGACTTCAGCGGCAGGGATGGCATAGCGACTGGCATTCGGGCCGATGATGGCAGCTACATTCTGCTGCGTGATCAGTTTTTGGGCAGCAGCGGCGCTTTGATCGGCTTTTCCGGCGTTATCTTCGATGTACAGTTCAATTTTGTACTTCTTGCCGCCGATGTCGAGGCCGCCGGCATCATTGATTTCCTGAACAGCCATTTCGGCGGCATTTTTACAAGATGCGCCCACGGCGGGGATATCGCCGGTTAATTCGGCGATCACGCCCACACGCACAACATCTCCACCGCCACCGCCTGTGCAGGCAGTGAGTACCAGGCTCAGGGCTGCAAGGCAAGCAAGCCAAAAGGCAACTTTTTTCATTGCATCCTCCTTAGATGTTTAAACCAAGCACGGAGAGAATCGAAAGGTTTTGTTGGGACAATGGCAGTAGATTGCTCAGGGTGGGGGGATACCTCCTTACTCGTTCGGATAGGGGTATGGGTGGAGGCGGCACAAAAAGATCCAGAAGCTCGCGCGGGCGAGCATTCGGATTGCATTGTACGGTTCCATTCAACGTCCTGATGAGCCATAAACCGACGGCACCCGAATTGCTAAGGTAGGCTAAAAGACGTTTGCAAACCCTAAGGATTATTCACGATGAACGATAAGGCGGTAAACTTGGGGATGCTGCGATCAGAATCTCGTTGCCCCATTGGTATCTATCAACTATCATAGCAGGTTTGAAAGAAAAAACAAGCAAAAACCCAGGGTGAATTGTGAAACTCTTCACATTTACCCACTGACAACCAGGGGGCAGATGAAAGTGAGCCGGTGGGTTCCCACCGGCTCACTGCAAGCTGCAAAAACTAGCTCATCTCGCGCACGTCTACCACGCGTTCGATGATCGGTTCCAGGGCTTTGACCAGGGCGTCTTTGGCCACCCCCGAAACCTTGATGGTGACTGTGCGGTCGCCAGGGGTTTCGCCCATGAAAGTTCCCAGGGCGATAATATTGCCGTTCAGTTCGTCAATGGCCTTGGTCATATCATGAAGCTTGCCAGGGGCCTCTTTAACCAGTGCGGTCAGGCGAATGCCGGGGGTGCGGGCGCCAAGCAGCTCTAGGAAGATTTTGAACAGGTCTGTTTCGGTGATGATCCCAACCACCTCGCCGTTGCGACAGACGGGCAGGCCGCCGATCTTATTATCCGACATGATGCGGGCGGCTTCTTCGATGGGGGTGTCTTCGGTGACGGTGATGACGCGGGTGGTCATGACCTTTTCAACCGTGATTTTGCTAAGCAAATAGTTAATTTCCCAAACGCTCAGGCTGGTAGCATCCGAAGGAGAGGCGTTGAGCAAGTCGGATTCGGTGACAATGCCGACCAGCTTTCCGCGTTCATCCACAACCGGGAGGCGGCGGAATTTGTCTCGCTTCATCATAGCCAGGGCTTCCTGGATGGGAACATCTTTGGTGACGGTGATCACCAGTTTCTTCATTCGTTCGCCGACAAGCATGGGATGGATTCTCCTTTCGACAGTTCCAGACCCGGATTAAGAATCAATACATACACAATGATTTTACACAAGAAAGATCAGAATGGTATTAACCCGAATGGGCGAATGTGGACAAAATTAAGCATACTTGCTTTCATGAAAAAAGCAAGTCCCATACCGCTGGCATTTTTAAGGCAAATCACTGGGGGGACTGGTGAGAAGGCTGGGGGGAGGCCGCTGGTGCCGGGGCATTTTGACTGCGCGGCTCGATGACCCAAAAGTGCAGTAAGAACCATGCGGTCAGCCCTATCAGAATGGAGACCCAAAAGACAGGAAGGTAGCCATAGGAGAGCGCCAACCACCCGCCGATGAGGGGGGCAATTGCGCTGGCAACACCGGAGACCGTGTTGCTGAGACCAATGTATGTGGGGCGAACGCTCGAGGCGCTGAATTCCAAAACAAACATCAGGATCAGCAGGACGACGGCCTGGTTGACGCCGCGCAGACCAAAGGCCAGCCACAGCCAGCCGGGGCTGGGAGCAAACAGGGTGATCAAAAAAGAGCTGACCAGGGCCAGTACCCCGATTTCCAAAATGATCTTGTAGCCTTTTCGGTCGGCCAGGGGGCCAAACGCCAGGTTGGCCAAAGACTGACCGATGAGAATGGCAGAGGTCAGGGCTCCGGTCTGGCTGTCGGGGAGGTTCCAACGCTGGGCGGCGAAGACTGCCTGGTAGCCCCAGCCCATTGCGGCGGTGGCCATGACCACCTGGGTGATAAGAAAGGCGCGGAAATTGCTGTCGCCGCGCAGCAGCGCAGGCAGGCTGCCCCAGAATTTGCGGTGGGACACGGGTTCATCGGTGTGGGTGAGGGGCACTTCGCGGGTTTGGGCGATGAACAGCCAGGAGATGAAGATGAAGATGCCTGCCAAAGCGAAGGAGTACACATACCCGGTGGGAAACACATAACGGCCCAGCAGCCAGGCAGCGAAAGCCGCCCCCACCACACCGGTGCCTGTGCCGCCGAAATTCGTCAGGCCCATGTAAAATCCGCGGCGGCGCACAGGGATGACCTTGGCGATCATATCCTGCCAGGCAACACCAATGAGACCTGCACCCACAGAGTGCCAGGCGTAGAGCAGCAGAAAGACGGCTAGAGCCAGCTTGGGCGCGCGCGGAACCAACACGGCCATGGCAATGGGCAGCAGGAAGATGGGCACACGTTCGCTGAAGAAGCCGATCTTGACCGGCAGATCTTTCTTGATGGGCAATTGCTGTACCCAATTAACGGTAAAAAGCTGGGGGAGAAGGAAGCCCGCCGAGTTGATGACCGCGACCAGGCCGATGAGCAGTGGGTTGTTGGTGAGGCGGCTGACAAAGAGGGGCAGAATGACCCCTGAGGCAATGAAGCTGGCGCCCAACCAGAAGAATGTGCCGTCCAGAACGCCGACAATAAAATTGTGACGGTAGTTTTTCTCAACAGCGGCGTGGTAGGCGGGGGATTCTTCGGTGAAGGGTTTCATGGGGCTCCTGAATGGAAGTTAGTATACCATGAGAGCTGCTATAGCAATATGGGGCATAGAATTAAAGGTGGGCTGCGGTCTAGGTGAGATTGGCTTGATGGTACAATACATTCAAGGTTCAAAACAATCCAGATTCAAACCAAGAGGTGAACGGCGTTGACGGAAGCTGAACTGCTGGCTTTGATTCCAGCTTATAACGAGAGCGAGCGAATTGCCAAGGTGGTGCAGGGGGCGCGGGAGCATGTGCGCGTGTGTGTGGTGGACGACGGTTCGCGAGATAACACCCAAGAGGTGGCGCAGCGCAGCGGAGCAGAGGTGCTGAGGCAGGAGCCCAACCAGGGTAAGGGTGCGGCTTTGCGGATGGGATTTGCGCACGCATTGGCAGTTGGGGCTGCGGGGGTGATTACTCTGGATGCCGACGGTCAGCATGACCCGGCGGAGATCCCTTTATTTGTAGAAAATTTTCGGCGCACGCAGGCTGAGCTGGTGATTGGCTGCCGTGATTTCTCCAAAATGCCCCCCATTCGGCGGCTGGCCAACACGACTGGGCGAATGCTGCTGAGCTGGGCGATGGGACAGCGGGTAGAAGACAACCAATCGGGATACCGCTTAATTGGGCGCAGGCTGATGCAGGTGATGTTGGACAGCGGCGAACATGGTTTTGAATTTGAGGTGGAAATGGTAGCCCGCTGTATCCGTAAGGGGTGGGGGGTGGAATGGGTGCCCATTTCTACGATTTATGCAGGGGAAAAGAGCCATATCAAGCCTTTACCCCACGCCAAGAATTTTTTGCGCGTGGTGATGAAGATCTGGAAAGAACGTACCCGAGGGGGGTAGGAAAACCAAGACAGCGGAGGGTTGGATGGAAGCAGAAGGCAACTGGCAGCACTCCATATTTGACGGGGTGCAAATTGGAACGGGCACCTGGGCGTGGGGGGACCGCATGGTGTGGGGCTTTGGACAGGGCTATCAGGAAAACGATCTGAAGGCGGTATTTGAAGCCAGTCTAAAGGCGGGGATTCGTCTGTTTGATACAGCAGAAGTGTACGGGCAGGGTAAATCCGAGACGTATTTGGGGCAGTTCCTGCGTGAGTCAGGGCAGCCCGCAGTGGTGGCCACCAAGTTTATGCCCTACCCGTGGCGGCTGAGCCGCGCCAGCTTGCTGCGTGCGCTGCGCGGCAGCCTGCGGCGTTTGGGGGTGGAGCAGGTGGCTCTGTATCAAATTCACATGCCGCTGCCGCCTGTGACGGTGGAATCATGGATGGAAGCTATGTTGGAGGCGATTCATGCCGGGTTAACCCAGGCGGTGGGCGTGTCCAATTATGATCGGCGGCAGACCCAGCGAGCGGTGGATGTGTTGGCTCACCAAGGGGTACGGCTGGCTTCCAACCAGGTGGAATACCATTTGCTGAACCGCAAGGTGGAAACCAGCGGCCTGCTGAAGCAGTGTTTGGAAAGCGGGGTGAAGGTGATTGCCTACAGCCCGCTGGCGATGGGGCTGCTGACGGGTAAATATGGGCCTGACCGACTGCCTTCGGGCTTTCGCGGCGGGCGTACCAACCGGAAATCGCTGGCGGCGATCCAGCCGCTGATTGCTCTGCTGCGCCGCATTGGGGCAGACCACGCCGGCAAGACTCCGGCGCAGGTGGCGCTGAATTGGGTGATCTGCAAGGGGGCGCTGCCCATCCCTGGGGCAAAGACACTGGAACAGTTGGAGCAGAACGCCGGCGCGGTAGGGTGGGCGCTGAGCGAGGCCGAGGTGGCGGAATTGGACGAAATGAGCCTGCGGGTGAGCGCGGCCTAGCAGTATGCAACTTTTTGCGCCATGCGGCGTATATCTTGTAGACCTTCAGACCGGAACCCACAGAGCCGATGAAGGGTGACTGCAAGTGAAAGGAGCATACACAATGAATGAAGTGAAGCATGCGCTGCGCCGTTCTCGCCGCAACCGTGTGTTGGCGGGGGTCTGCGGTGGACTAGGTGAGTTTTTTGGGATCGGTGCCTTTTGGTTCCGCCTGGCTTTCTTGTTGGCCTTCCTGCCGGGTGGGGTGCCGGGGCTTTTGTTATACGTTTTGGCCTGGGTGATCATCCCGGGTGAGTAAATCTGGTGAGGTTTGATGATGCATACCTGGCGTTGTGATCTGCACAACCCCAGGTTTCTTGTTATAATCGGCCGTATGAGCGAAAAACAAGCGAAATTTCTCCCTTTTCACAGTATTAATGAGTTTATGCTGCCTGAATATCGGCAGACTGTGCTGACCGCGGTGTTTAACCATTTGGAGCAGCTTTCGGGCGCGCGGCGCGGGACGATTAACGCGCTGGTGCGGCGTATGGTGAGCGTGCCGGGTTTTCGGAACAGTGCATTGGCCCCCACACCGATGAAGATCAAGGGCAGCGTCAAGGGTTTTGAGCGCTATCCCGAGTTTGCGGCGCAAATTCTCCAGGCCTGGAGCGAGATCAACGCTCCGCTGGCGGTGCAGGTGTACGAGCTGCTGAAGGTGCGCGGCTGGGAAATTTTGCCGCCGGAAGCGGACCGCAGCAAGCTGCCCGGGTTCTTGACAGAATGGCCCGCGGCGGACACCTACGATGTGCTTAACGAGACCTACCGCACGATGTATCCAGAATCCACCGCCAACGAAGATGATGTGCGTCTGATGGCAGTGTGGATTGGCGGGCGGCTGCCGTACAGTGTGACGGAAGGCCCGGACGAAGCCGAAGAAGAATAAATCCCCGCTTGGTGAACGACAGCCTGAGGGTCAAAAAATCTGATTATTGCATCTTGTGAAAGATGGTGCAATAATCAGTTTATGAATCCAATTTTTCAGGAGACGGAAAAGCGGTTTCATGCTCTGCGCGCGCAGGTTTCCAGCGGGAAAATCAGCTCAGAACAGTACCAGGCGGGGCTGGCGGCGTTGATTGTTCAAGATGAGAGCGGGGGGTATTGGACGATTGACGCAAACAGCGGCGGCTGGCTGCGCGCCGTGAATGGGGTCTGGCAGCCCGCAAACCCCTACGAATTCCAAACAGGAAGCCCCTATCCATCCCCAGCTCAGACGGGACAGAAAGCGGCTGTTCAGCGAAGCCCAGGCCAAAGTCGGGCCAAGAAGATTGGCTGCAGCTGTGCTGCGGCGCTGTTGGCGGCGCTGCTGCTGTGCATGCTGTGTGCGGCGGCGAGCTATTTGGCGTTGCGCAGAGGGTGGATTTCATCGCGCGCGATCTTTACTTTGTTGCGTAGCGGCCCAGGAGATGTTCAAATCACCAATTTATCCAATCAAAGCTTGTTGATTTCGTCAGAGATATTGGATGAAACAAGGTTTGGTTATTCTGTGGCAGCCCCTTTGTATCTGGATCCAGGCGACATGGGCAGCTACTCGCTAGAGCCCTCGCGCTACACGTTCTCTTTTCAGACAGACAGCGGGGACGTGATCGCCGCCTGCACCTTACGGATTCAATCTGGCGATCAGTATGCGCTGATGGCTCAGGGTGATGAGATTTACATCCTGCGGGATGGGGAAGCAGATGCTTCTGGAATCAGCATCCGCACTTCTGGGTTCTGCTTGCCTGCGGAGGCGCCATGACCTTCTCTTTGAGAAAATTTCGGGTGTTTCTGACGGCTGCCATGCTTCTGGTGGGGATGGTATCGACCAGTTGTTCCTCATATTTGATCAAGAATCTGACAAGTCAGCCGGTGCGGGTGATTTTGGAAACCGCCGACGGCACTCAGGCGGAAATTGTGAACCCGGGTGACACCTGGGGGACCTGGAGTACGGATGATTCCGCTTACAGCATCAAAGTTAAAAATGCAAAGCTGTATCTGGATCAATTTGACAAGCTGAATAGTGAGTTTGAAGGGATAAAAAACCAGGCAAGCTTGTCTGAGGAGGAGCGTGAGGCGAAGATCAAAGATTTCGTCCAGAATGTGACCGAGCGATTTCAGCAGGTGGAGACCATCGGGCAATGTGCGACGTTTACCTGTCCGCTCTGCATCGGAGTGGTTACGATAGAAGAGAGCGGCGTCACCTGCACCACGGATGATGATTTCGCGGAAAGACTTAAAAGCCCCGAGTGAACCTCACGCTTTGGCGCATGAGGCAGAGGGGCTTTGGGCAGTGCCAATTGCAGATCGAATGGGGGGAAACGGGATTATTCGCTGAAGTCCAGTTCGACCACTTCAGCATCCTGCAGAGGGCCTTCGGCTTGCAGCTGAATTTCACCAAATAAACTTTCCTGCTGGGCATGGATGATGTGGCGCTTGACCAGTTCCAGCATGGCCAGGAAAGTGACGACAATTTCCACACGGCTGCGGGTGTTGAGCAGCTCGTGGAATTTGGCCCGGTCGGTGACGTTGAGCTTATCCAGGATAATTTTGATCTTGTCGCGGATGGTGATGCGGGGCATGTTGACCACCCGGTCCAGGTTGGTGAGGGAGGGCTGGCTGAGCAGAGATTCTTGGGCGGCCTGCAGCAGATCGGCCAGGCTGACGCCGGACAGGTCGAAATGGGCATCCACTTTGATGGGTGGGGCGGCCAGGCGCAGATATGTGCGCAGACCTTGGGCTTCGCGCTGTTCCAGATGGGCGGCCAATTCCTTGAAGCGTTTGTAGAGGATGAGTTGACGAGCCAGGGCTTCGCCGGGGTCTTCCTCTTCGGACAGTGCATTTTCAGGATCGGGGGGACGCGGCAGGAGTTTTTGGGACTTGATCAGCACCAGACGGGTGGCAATCACCAAAAAGGCGGAAACCTGATCCGCGTCGCGGTCTTGAAGCTGCGACAGGTAAGCCAGGTATTGGTCAGTCACCTGGGCCAGGGCCAGGCTGGTGATATCCAATTCAGCTCGCTCGATGAGGTCAAGGAGCAGGTCCAGCGGGCCTTCATACACAGGCGTGCTGACGCGGTAGCCTTCGGTTTGGTGTCCGGCGATATGTAAACTCACGCCCCCGATTATATCAGCCCAGGGGGGATCCTGGGACGGATTTTAAGAAGCGGGAATGTGGCAGGGCAGATGGGTAGAACATCTGTTGACGATCGGATATAATCACCCTATGAATGATGCTAAATTGAGCCATCTTGATGAGCAAGGCCGCGCCCACATGGTGGACGTGGGTGCGAAGGCCGACACGGAGCGCAGCGCAACAGCAAAGGGTGAGGTGATCCTGCGCGCGGAGACGCTGGCGCTGATCCGGCAGGGATTGATGAAAAAAGGGGATGTGCTGACCGTGGCGCAGTTGGCTGGCATTATGGCAGCCAAACGCACCAGTGACTTGATTCCGCTGTGCCATCCGCTGGCCTTGACCCAGGTGGAGGTGACCCTGGAACTGGACGACCGCCTGCCGGGGGTGCAGATCTGCGCCTCGGCACGGCTGGTAGGAAAAACCGGCGTGGAGATGGAAGCCTTGACGGCGGTTTCTGTGGCAGCACTGACCGTGTATGATATGGTGAAAGCGGTGGAAAAAACCGCTCGGATCAACAATATCCGCCTGGTGGAAAAACACGGTGGCCGCAGCGGCGACGTGATCAACGAATAAGGGCTGCAATGAAAATACGAGTGCTATTGTTTGCCACGTTAAAACAGCGCGCGGGCTGTGCGGAGCTGACCCTGGAACTGCCCGAAGGCGCGGCGGTGGGGGCGGCACGGACGGCTTTGGCTGAACAGCTGCCGTCCTTAGACAGCGGTATTTTAGGGCGGGCCTTGGCGGCGGTGAACCAGGAATTTGCCGCGGATGAGGATGTACTGCACGAAGGGGAGGAACTGGCTTTTTTCCCGCCGGTGAGCGGCGGGGCGGGGAACTTTCCGACCTATGTGAAAATTACCCAGGATCCGTTGGATTTGGACGAATTGACGGCGCGAATCACCCAGGAGACCACCGGGGCAATTTGCGTATTCAGCGGGATTGTGCGCGGCAAGACGGTGCGGGGCGAGGGGCATGATACCGCTTTTTTGGAATATGAAGCCTACGCCCCCATGGCCGAAGCCAAGATGGCCCAGGTGGCTGAGGAAATTCGCGCGCGCTGGCCGAGCGTGGAAGGCATTGTGGTGGTGCAGCGCATTGGGCGGCTGGATCCGGGAACGCCCACGGTTCTGATTGCCTGCGCCGCGGCACACCGCGATACGGGCGTGTTTGAGGCGGCGCGCTATGGGATTGACCGGCTGAAAGAGATTGTGCCGGTGTGGAAGAAAGAAGTCGGCCCTCAGGGAGAAGCCTGGGTGGAAGGGGATTATGTCCCCAAGCCAGGAGAGTGAGATGCCCACGATTCGCTGCGTTTCCTGCCGTCAGGCCTATCCCGATCAGGGGCTGCCGCATGTGTGCCCGGTATGCGGGGGTGTGTTTGATTTTGACGGACCGCCTCTTTTTGACCCTGCACAGGTGGACCCGCGCCAGCCGGGGATGTGGCGTTACCAGGCGGCTTTTGACCTGTTTACGGGTGCACCGGTGGTGACGCTGGGAGAAGGCCAGACGCCGCTGATATGGGCGCAAAAGGACGGGCGTTCCATCGGCCTGAAGTTGGAATCGTTGAACCCGACCGGTTCTTACAAAGACCGCGGCACGGCAGTGCTGGTCAGCCAGCTGCGGGCGCGGGGGGCGCAGAGCGCGGTGGAGGATTCATCGGGCAACGCGGGGGCTTCCTTCGCAGCCTATGCCGCACGGGCGGGGATGAAGGGGCGGGTGTTCGTTCCAGCCAGCGCCTCGGGGCCTAAGCGTATTCAGATTGAAGCGTATGGGGCCGAGCTGGCGGCGGTGGCAGGGCCGCGCAGCGCGGCAGCGGCGGCGGTGATGGAAG
Source organism: Levilinea sp. (assembly GCA_029975215.1). Taxonomy (GTDB): domain Bacteria; phylum Chloroflexota; class Anaerolineae; order Anaerolineales; family Anaerolineaceae; genus Levilinea. The sequence continues at coordinate 150,155 of JARKPO010000035.1, read as the reverse complement.
AGGTGCGGGCGGGGGCGGTGTATGCCAGCCACGCCTATTTGCCTTTCGGCCTGAGCGGAATTGCCACGATTGCCTATGAGCTTTGGGAGGTGCTGGGGGATGCCCCCGGGACCGTGGTAGCCCCGGCCGGGCACGGCGGGCTGCTTTTGGGACTGGTGCGCGGATTTACCGCCCTGGAGCAGGCCGGACTGATTGCTCACACGCCGTTTTATGTGGGGGTGCAGGCGGCGGCCTGCGCGCCGATGGCCGAGGCCTTTGCACAAGGTTTACGCCAACCGGCGGCGGCAGCCGAAAACGCCACCCTGGCTGAAGGGGTGCGAGTGACCCAGCCGGTGCGGGCAGCAGCGCTGCTGCAGGAAATTCCGGCGGGCAAGGGGCTGTTTACTGCAGTCCCCGAAGCCGATATTCTGCCTGCGGTGCAGGCGTTGAACCGGCAGGGGATTTATGTGGAGCCGACCTCGGCTCTGGTGTGGGCGGCGCTGTCGCAGATCCGCATGAATTTGCCCGAGCCTGTCATCTTGATTTTGACTGGTAACGGGTTAAAATATATTCCAACCGCTTAGGCAGTCTGGAACTAATGGGCCGCCAGCCACCTGTCCGCCACGCTGTTCAGGTGGTTGGCGAGCCGTGAGTTCATACTGGAGGACTCATGGAATTGAACAGTCATGTGTCGGGGACTTTGGAAAGCCCCCAACAGCTCGCGCAGCGTCTTAACCTGCCGTTTACGGATTGGATGCTGTTGGGGCGAGCGCTGACCCACCGCTCCTATTTGAATGAACATCCCGAAGCCTTAGAAGACAACGAGCGCCTGGAGTTCCTGGGCGACGCTGTGCTGGATTTTGTGGTAGGGGCGTGGCTGTACAACCGCTATCCAGAGATGCCCGAAGGCGACCTGACGCGCATGCGCTCGGCCCTGGTGCACACGGAACAGCTGGCGAATTTTGCCATGCAGCTCAATCTGGGACAGGCCATGCGCCTGGGACGGGGCGAATCACAGGGGGGCGGACGAGAGCGGCCAGCGCTGCTGTGCGACACTTTTGAAGCGGTGATCGGCGCCCTGTACCTGCACGCGGGCGTAGACGCAGTGATTCAGTTCATTTCGCCACTGTTGGAAGAGGCGGCTGAGGATGTGCTGGCCAATCACAAGGCAGAGGATCCCAAATCGCAATTTCAGGAATGGGCACAGGCGCAGGGCTACACCACGCCCATTTATCAGACGCGCAGCGCCACCGGCCCGGATCATTCCAAGAAGTTTGAAGTAGATGTACTGGTGAACGGAATCATCTACGGCAGCGGCAGCGGATCGAGCAAGCAGGCGGCAGCCAAGATGGCTGCGCAAAATGCCCTGGAGCGCCTGGGCCTGACGGACTAACCGCGCTTTTGGGCGCGCTTTTTTCAATAGAAAGCAAATAACGAATGCCGCAGCGTTTAAAATCCATGGAGTTGCAAGGTTATAAAACGTTTGCCAGCCGGAACGTGTTTGAGTTCTCTGGGGCGATCACGACGATTGTCGGACCAAACGGCGCAGGGAAATCCAACGTGGCCGATTCATTGCGCTGGGTGTTGGGCGAACAGTCCTATTCCTTGCTGCGGGGACGCAAAACCGACGATATGATCTTCGCGGGGTCCGAATCTCGCCCGCGGGCCAGCATGGCTTCGGCCACGATCACGTTTGACAACCAGGACGGCTGGCTGCCGATTGACTTCAGCGAAGTATCCATCTCGCGGCGGGCGTATCGGGACGGGCAGAACGAGTATCTGCTCAATGGTCAGCGGGTGCGTTTGAAGGAAATTTCTGAGCTGCTGGCGAAATCGGGGCTGGCTGAGCGCACTTACACGATCATTGGACAGGGCCTGGTGGATGCAGCCCTTTCACTGAAGCCAGAGGAGCGGCGGCGCTTCTTTGAAGAGGCGGCAGGGATTGGTTTGTACCGCACGCGGCGCGAAGAAGCGCTGAGCCGTCTGGACACCACCAAACGCAATTTGGAACGGGTTCTGGACATTTTGAGCGAATTGGAGCCGCGGCTGCACAGCCTGGAAAAACAGGCGCGACGGGTGATTGAGTATGAACAGATCAAAGCCGACCTGAAGGTGCTGCTGCGCGATTGGTATGGGTATCACTGGCACCGCAGCCAGCAGGAACTGCTGCGCACACGCGAAACCTTTCGCCAGCAGGAGGAGCGGTTGGGACAGGCGCGCCTGCGTGTGAACGAGGTGGAACAGCGCGTGGGCGTTCTGCGGGGCAAGCTGCAAGGGGTGCGCGAACGCCTGAACCAGCTGCACGCCCAATCCGCCGAGCTGCACCGCCAACGTGAGAAGATCAGCCGCGATCTGGCGGTGATGGATGAGCGTCAGCGAGCCTTGCAGGAACAGCAAAACACGCTGGGGGCCGATTTGGCGCGACTGCAGGAGGCGGAGCAAGGTTGGAAGGCGCGCCTGGAGGCGCAGCAAGCCGAATACCAGCGGCTGCAAGGGGAGGCGCAGGAAGCCCAGCGCCAGGTGGACGCGGCCCGTGAAAGCCTGAATCAGCGCCGGCAGGAGCGCGACTGCAGCGAGCGCGTTCTGCGCGAAGCGCGTCAGCAGCTGACCCAGGCGGAAACGCGCCAGGTGCAGACCCGTGCACATCAAGATGAACTGCGCCACCGCTTGGAGACTCTGCAAAAATCACGGGAGAGCCTGTCGGCTGCCGCCAGCCAGGAAACCGAAGCTTTACGCAAAGCTGAGCAGCGCTTTGAAGAAGCTCGCAAGAAGGCTGGCCAGGCCGAAACGGTACTGAATCTGGCGGAAGATGAACTGCTGGAGGCCCGCCAGCATTTGGAAAAGCTGGAAGGAGAGCGCAAGAAGGTCCTGGATGAGCGCGCCCACCTGGACGCAGAACGCACGCGGCTGCGCACGCAGCTGGATGTGCTGGAACAGGCGGAACGTTCCTTTTCGGGCCTGAACCAGGGGGCCAAGTTCCTGCTGGAGGCTGCCCAAAAAGGCCGCCTGCAAGGCCGTTTTCGCCCTTTCAGCGGCGTGTTGGATGTGCCCGCGGCGTATGAGGTGGCGGTGGCAGCGGTATTGGGTGATTTCCTGGACGGTGTGTTGATGGGCGGCGAAAGCCAGAGCGATCAGGTTCTGGATTTGCTGGAAGGCGGCAAAGGACGGGCGGTTTTGTTCCCGGAACGGCTGAATTTGAGCGTGGAGCGCCCGGAGTTGCCCACGGGTGAGGGTATTGTGGGCAACGCTGCCGATTTGGTGCGCACGACGGAGGATTTATCCCCCCTGGTGGAACAGCTGCTGGGGCAGGTGATTGTGGCCGAAAACCGCGGCGCGGCGCGGCGCGCAGCCCAAAAGCTGCCCGCTTCCGCGCGGGTAGTGACCCTGCGAGGTGAGGTCTTTTGGGGCTCGGGGGTGGTGGTGGCCGGGCAGGAGGCGCGGGCGGGGATGATCGCGCGCCCACGGCAAATGCGCGAATTGCAGGAGGCCCTGGATACGGCTGAGGATCAGCGCGCGCGGGTGCAGACGCACTTGGAGCGGCTGGAAAAAGAGCTGAACGACCGCCGCGGGCGGCTTCAGGAGCAGGACAGGCAAGTGCGCGCCTATGCACAGGCCCTGACGCAGGCCAACCAGGCCCAACAGCAGGCCAAAAATGAGGTGGAGCAGGCCCGCCAGCGAGGAGAATGGCAGCGCAAGCAGGTGAGCGGGGTGGAAGCCCAAATTGCCCAGGGCGAAGCCGAGCTGCGGAAAATTCAGACTGACCTGGAAGGGTTGACAACCCAAATCGCAACCTTACAGGAAGGCGTGCGTGAGAAGGTGCGGGCTTTGAACAGCCTGCCGATGGAAGAGTTCCAGGCGCAGGTGGCGCATTGGAGCACGAGTGTGGCGGTGGCCTCGCGCGCAGTGGGGGATGCGGAAAAACGCCTGGAAGAATACCGCCAGTCGCTGGAAGCCAACGCGCGCGAACGGCGCTCGCTGGAACAGCGCAGCCAGAGCGCGGCGGAGAGCTTGAAAACCCTGGATGCGGAAAAGAACCAACTGCGCGTACGAGAAGCCGAACTGACGGCGCAGATGGACGCGCTGCAGGCGCAGATCACCCCCAGCGAGGCAGAATTGGAAGGCCTGGAGGCAGAGTACACCCGCCAGCAGGCAGATCAAGTGGCAGTGCAGCAGGCCTTATCGGTGGCCGAACGCCACACCGCCCAGGCGCAGATTGAATTGACCCGCCAGCGCGAATCGCTGGATTCACTCCAGCGGCGCATTGAAGATGATTTTGGGCTGGTGATGTTTGAGTACAACCAGAAGGTGAGCGGCCCCACGCCTTTGCCTCTGGGTGATATGGTGGCGGAGCTGCCGACTTTAACCGAGATTCCCGCGGATTTGGAGGAAAACATTAACCGCCAGCGGTCGCTGCTGCGGCGCATGGGGGCGGTCAACCCGGATGCAGCCGCTGAGTATCAGACGGTGAAGGAACGCTTTGATTTCCTGACCGCGCAGGTGCAGGATTTGCACAAGGCAGATCAGGATCTGCGCAAGGTGATTGCGGAACTGGATGAGCTGATGCACCGCGAATTTCACAAGACGTTTGATGCGGTGGCGGCCGAATTTAAGGTCTTGTTTACACGGCTGTTTGGCGGGGGAAGCGCGCGGTTGGTACTGACGGATGAGGACAACATCACCGAGACGGGTATTGACATTGAGGCGCGGCTGCCGGGACGGCGCGAGCAGGGGCTTTCGCTGCTTTCGGGCGGCGAGCGCAGCCTGACGGCGGTGGCTTTAGTTTTCTCGCTGCTGAAAGTCTCGCCCACGCCGTTCTGCGTGATGGATGAAGTGGACGCCATGCTGGATGAATCCAATGTGGGGCGCTTCTGCGAACTGCTGCAGGAGCTGAGTGCCAACACGCAGTTTGTCCTGATCACCCACAACCGCAACACGGTGCAGACAGCGGATGTGATTTATGGGGTGACGATGGGACGCGACTCGGCCAGCCAGGTGATCAGCCTGAAGCTGGACGAGGTGGGCGAGGATATGGTGCACTCCTAGCTTTAAAGGGAAAACAAAAAACACGCCTCTGGATGGTATCAATTCCGGAGGCGTGTTTTATTTTGCTAAGGACGTACTAGCTGAGCGGAACGCGGATTTCAGCGGGCAGGGTGGGTTCCACGGGTACGTAATCCATCCAGCGGTCGAACTCTTCCACCTGGTCGCTTTCACGCTGCTCATTGAGCCAGGTCTGGAAAGCTTGCTGGCGGGCGTTCATCCATTCGGATGCGCTCAGGGGGCGGTCTTCATGGCCCAACACCTGGATGATGTGATATCCAAAGCTGGATTTGACCGGATCGCTGATGGCGCCGATTTCCAGACTGAAAGCGGCATCTTCAAATTCTTTTACCATCGCGCCGCGGGCAAACCAGCCCAAGTCTTCCATGCGCTTTTGGCCGGTGGTATCCTGAGCGATTTCAGCAGCGATCACGTTCCATTCCACACCCGATTTGAGCCGTTCGCTGATGAGCTTGGCTTCGGTTTCATCCTGAACCAGGAAATGGTGCGCCCAAACCTTTTCTTCGGCGGCGGGCTGATCGGCGGTGAAGGCTTCCATCACCTTTTCGCGCAGGATTTGCTTGCGGATGTATTCGCGGAAAAAGGTCTCAGAAATCTTGGATTCACCCAGGGTCTTGGTGTAATTGGCCACCTCAGTCTGATAGCCTTCGAAGGTGTAGGGTGTGGCGGTGGGTTCAGCCGTAGGAACGGGGGTGGCTGTGGCGTTGGGGTCGGTTGTGGGGGTGGGGGCTTCCACGGTCGGCGCCGCGGTAGGCTCAACGGTCGCCGCCGGATCGAGGGTGGCGGTGGCAGTGGGCTGGGCGGTAGCGGTGGGGGCCGAGAGGGTCAACTGGAGCGGCGACAGGGTCGAAGTGGGCGCCGTGGTGGGGGCCACCGTGGGGGTGGGGGTGCCATTGGGGAAGAAGCCGAACCCATTCTTCAGGTAGGCTTCCACTTCGTCAGCGCTGACGGAGATGCCCATTTCTTTGGCTTTATCGGCCACGAGCTGATCTTCAATCATCTTTTGCAGCACAGCGGTTCCGACGCTGGAGGTGTTATCCAATTGGGTCTGGATCTGCACCAGATTTTGCTGGAAAGAGGCGGCGAAATTGGGATCTTCGCCAAACATCTGGTAGATCTGGTAAGTATTCTGGTACTGACCAATGAGCTGCCAGCGGTAGAAACGGGCTTCTTCCACAAATTGATTGACGGTTAAATTCGTGGAGCCCACGCGAGCGACCGGGCGCATCTTTTCAAAGACGTTGACATTGAGAATGCCAAACACAATCACCAAAATGGAGATGGAGATGGTGACGATGGCTCCAATGATCAGCAGGCGGCGCTGTTTGCGTTCGATCTCAGCGCGAGCCTCGTGTTTTCGGTTTACGATTTTGGGGGTGGTAGTAGACTTCGACATCGGGCGACCTTTGCATTAAATACAGGGCATAGAGTCAAGAAATTGCACTCCATGCCCTGTTGAGGATCATACTGGATTTAGCGCAGAGCGTCTTCCAGGGGTTCAGCCGTATACGGCAGCAAAGCAATGTGGCGAGCACGCTTGATGGCCATGGCTAATTCGCGCTGGTGGCGAGCGCAGGTCCCGGTCTGACGGCGGGGGCGGATCTTGCCCTCTTCCGTCACGTAGCGGCGCAGCAGTTCAACACTCTTGTAGTCAATTTTGATGTTGGCGTCCGCACAAAACTGGCAGATCTTCGGGCGCGCGACATAGCGGCGACCAGAAGGAGCTCCACCTTCCATCATATTTTCATCACTCATGGTGTCCTTCTCCTAGAAGGGGAATTCATCTTCAATATCTTCGGTTTCCGAACTATCACCGGCAGGGGAGTGATTGGAGTCGCGCCGGTCTCCCAGGATCATCATTTCACTGGCGACAATCTCGACGCTGGTATGTTTGACACCCTCGGAGTCGTCCCATCGGCGGGTCTGCAAACGACCTTCGATGTAGACTTGCTGGCCTTTGGTAAGATACTGCTTGCAGATCTCAGCCAGATTGCCCCAGGTGACCACATTAAACCATTCCGTCTCGGTGTGACGCTCACCATCCGCGGTGTTCCAGGTGCGGCTGGTGGCGACAGTGAAGGTGGTGACCGGTCGGCCGGAGGGCGTGTAGCGCATTTCTGGATCACGCCCCAGGTGACCAATGATCATGACTTTGTTCAATCCTCGACTCATACCCAACTCCTTGCCGTGTGCCCTGACGTGGCAGGAACGTCCGGCGATTACTCTGCTACCGTAATCATGTGTCGCAGCACAGGTTCCAAGAAGCGCAGGTTGCGATCGAGCTCGCTGGTGGCGCTGGGGGCCATTTCAGCTTCGATGAGCACAAAGTAACCTTCGCGCTGCTTGCGGATCGCGTAAGCCATCCGGCGCTTGCCCCAGCGATCCACTTTCACAACGCTGCCGCCCGGTTCGGTAATCCAACCGGAAACTTTCTCGATGGCAGTGTTCTGGCTGGTTTCGTCCAGGTCAGCCTGCAAAATAAACATCACCTCATATTTACGCATTTCGGAATCCTCCTTTCCTCGGGATAGCCCCTGGACTGCGCCGTGAGCGCGCCAGAAGCGGAAAGTACGGGGGTCTTGATTCCCGTTCGTACCGGCATGAAGTATATCACAAACAGGCGCATTTTCAAGGGCGCAGGTGTACGGGCTGCTGGGTGCGAGCGGATTCGTACAGGGCCAGCAGAGCGGCGGTATTCTGGCGGGTTTCGGCCAGTGTGAGGCGCGGGGATTTATTTTCCAGGATGCAGTCTTCCATATCGCGGATCTCGCCTAAATAGAGATGGGGCAGGGAGAAGGAGCGGCGTTTTTGGTGGCCGTCCTGGGTGATAAACAGGTCGGCATGGTTGGAGAACAGGAAGGGTTTGGGAACCCACAGAGTAGCTTTGGAGCCGCGCACCTCGATGGTGGTGTAGGGCTGGGCAGCGAAGCTGCTGTCCATTTGAGCCAGGATGTCGCCGGGGTAGCGCAGCAGGGCGCTGAAGCTGGCGTCCACCCCGCTGGGGGCGGTGACCTGCCAACCCTGAACGGTGAGGGGGGCGCTGCCGGTGAGCATGCGGAAATAACTGACCGGGTAGCAGCCCACATCCCACAAACTGCCACCGCCCGCCGCCGGGTCCCAGCGGTAGTCATCGGGGCGGTTGAGGAAAAAGGAAAAGGCTCCGCGCATCAGGCGGATTTCTCCCAGCTCGCCAGAGGAGACGATTTCCTGCACGGCGTGGGTGAGAGGGTGGTGGCGGTACATGAAGGCTTCGGCGGCCACTTTGCCGCTGCTTTGGGCTGCTTCTTCCACCCGCTGCATCTCATCGAGGGTGAGCACCAGGGGTTTTTCACACAGGACATGTTTTCCAGCCAGCAAGGCGCGCACGGTCCATTCGGCGTGCAGATGGTTGGGCAGGGGGTTGTAGATCACGTCAATGTCTGGGTCGGCCAGCAGGTCTTCATAGCGGGTGTACAGGCGTGGGATGCCCCAGGTATGGGCAAACTCACGGCCTTTCTTTTCATCCCGGCTGGCGGCGGCAGTGAGCACGCTGCGGGCGGACTTGCGCAGGGCGGGGTTGAACTGGTTGGCGGCGATGCGGGCTGCTCCTAAAATACCCCAACGGATCTTAGCTTGCATGAAGCACCTCCTAAGACTGAATGGGTGAATGGGCTGTCAAAACGGCAGGGGCGGCTTGCTGATAAAAGGCGTGAAATGCGGCCGTCTCCTGCAGAGCGGTGCGTAGGGCTACCTCCAGGCGTTGGCTGAGGGTTGGGTCAGGAGTTCCGCCGGAGGAGAAGGTGACTTGATTTTCGGGTGAAATCTGGATGTGGATATGCCCGGCGGCGGCCAGCCACTCCAATCCCAAGCGCACATTGTGCAGCGGGTGGGCCATGGCGGCGGCCAGGCGAGCCAAAGATTCGGCAGGTTCGGGGCGTTTGAGCACGGCGCGCACCAGCCCGCTGAGGCGGGTGAGAAAGGTCTGAGGATCATCCAGACCAGGGTCGATGCCGAGCAGGATCACGCTTTGGGGCTGAACGGCCTGCAGAGCGGCGTTGAGGTCGCCGCGGCTGGGGGGCAGGGTAGCGATGACCAGCACGGGGGCGGGCCGCCAGCCCAGGCGGTCTACCGAGCCAGGGAGACGCGGGGAAAGGCCCTCGGCCCAAATCAGCGCGTCGGAGGGCAGGGGGGCGGGCAGGTCTTCCCAGGCGTGCACCGAGCGCCAGTCGGTGAGGGCGAGGGCGGCTTGTGCCACGGGAATGGGCGCGCCTTCACGGTCGTGATAGGCCACCCATTCGCCTTGCACACGGCGCTGACCCTGGAAGGTGCTGGCGCGCAGGCGGTAAGCCAGGTCAAATTCGCCCTGAGGGTAGGGCAGGTCCGCGGACTGCCACCACAGTACTTCCAGCAATGTTTCGCTTTGGGGGTCGAAGACCGTCATGCGGCGATGTTCCTGGCCGCGGCCAATTTCTGCGGGCTCACCGCGCAGTTTGACGCTGCGGGCTACGAAGGTGAGCGGCGGATTGCCAGGACCGAACGGGGCCAGCCGCTCCAAATGATCCACCAGGTCCAGATTAATCTGAGCCAGAGGCAGCTCGGCGTCAATAGTCAGTTGGCCGACGGGGACCTGGTGGGCGGTTTGGCGGCGGACGGCGCGGGCCAGCTCGCGACGAAACGCGCCCAACTTTTCAGCGGGCAGGGCCAGGCCCGCAGCCATGGGGTGGCCGCCGAAGCCGAGCAAGAGGGGTTCGGTTTCGGCGATGGCCTGGGTGATGTGCACGCCTTCCACCGAGCGAGCCGAGCCGCGCAGCGGGCCGTTAGGGTGGCCGGTGAGCATCACCACGGGGCGCTGGTACTGCTCCACGAGACGGCTGGCGACGATGCCGATGACGCCGCCGGGCCACAGAGGATGATGGAGGATGAGCACCGGGCTGCGCAGCAGACCAGGGTCCTGACGGATCTGGTTTTGGGCCGCAGCGTAAACCTGATCGCACAACTGGCGGCGTTCGAGATTATAACCTTCCAACTGAGCGGCAAACACCGCGGTTTGGCTGGGACTGCTGCTGAGCAAGAATTCTACGGCGGGGTTGGCGTCGGATAGGCGTCCCAGGGCGTTGAGGCGCGGAGCGAGGGTGAAACTGATGTGCTCTTCGGTCAGCCAGGTTTCTTTGATATTGGCGTTTTCCAGCATGGCCTGAACGGCCAGGCGGGGGTTTTGGCGCAGTTGTTCCATGCCGCGCCACACCAGAGGGCGGTTTTCGCCGATCAGGAGGGCTAAATCTGCCACGGTTCCCAAGGCAGCCAAATCCTGCCATTGGGCTTCTTCACCTGGACGGCCGAGGTATGCGCAGAGGGCTTCGATGAATTTATAGGCGGTGCCGGCGCCGCACAGCGGACGCAGGGGGTGGGCTTCGGGCAGGCGCTGAGGATTGATGACGGCGGCGGCAGGGGGCAGGGCGGGTGGCAGGCCGTGGTGGTCGGTGATGATGGTTTCCACGCCGTGCTGGGCGGCAAATTCCACAGCTTCATGGGCGGTGACACCGGTGTCGCAGGTGAGCAGCAGCTGCACACCTTGCTGCAGAAAGGTGCGCAGCGAGGCGATATGCACGCCGTGCGATTCTTTCTCGCGGATGGGGATGTAATAGCACACGTCGCCGCTCAGGCTGCGCAGCGCACCTACCAACAGGGCGGTAGAGGTCTGGCCGTCCACATCAAAATCGCCCCAAACGCCGATGCGCTGGCCGAGTTGCAATGCGCGGGCGATACGTTCCACGCCGCGATCGAGATCGGGCAGATCAGAGGGGGGATGGGCGGGCTGACCGGCGGGATTGAGCAGGGACAAAATGTCGGCAGGCGATGTGACCCCGCGGCGGGCGAGTACACAAGCCAGCAGATCGCTGCCGGCGATCTCGCGGGCCTCAGGAGAAGGATCGACCGCGGGCGGTTCAAGCCATTCCAGGGCGGGCAGGCTCAAAATTCAATCTCCCCAATCTGGTCAAAATCCACCGACAGGGGCGCGGCGCCGGTTTGCGGCTCATCAGCGTCCAGTTCCTCTTCCCAGGGGCCAGCGCTGACCCCGCGGTCGCAGAGAGAGCGGTACACGCAGAACTGGCAGGCGCGGGTGTCTACCGTCATGGGGAACTGACCGGCGGGACGGGTTTGCAGGCCGGCGATGTGGGCTTGCAGGGCGGCCTGATCGCGCTCAAAATCCTCAGCGGAGTAGCGCCAGTGCTCGGGCTCGTGGGGAAAATCGGCGAACCAGTAGATCATCTCCACCTGTTCGGGCAGGAGGGGCTGACCAGCGTTGAGGTGAGCCCCGGCCAGCACCAGCAGCAAAGGGTACAGGCGGCTTTGCCAGCGGCGGCGCAGCAGTTTGCCGGGGGTGCGGCGGCGGGAGGTCTTCCAATCCACGATCACAGCGCGCTGTCCCGGCTCGACGGCCAGGATGTCGTACTTGGCGGTCAGGCGAATTCCGGCGAAGGGGGCATTGAGGGTGTATTCAGGCCAGCGGCGGGCGGGTAGGGCCGATAAGGGATCGACCTGCAGGAAGTTCTGCCACCAGCGGGCCAGGTCTGTGTCTGCGGTGGGAACGGGCTGCTGATGGACAGGCAGGCCGGTGACCCATTGGTGGATGCGGTGGTGAAAACGCTCGCCTTGCAGCCTATGGGCTTCCTGCTCCAGGACAGGTTCGCTTTCCAGAGCGGGCCATTGAACCTTTAGGAGGTAACGCAGTTCAAAGCGGCGTGGGCAGTCTTCGTAATCCTGCAGGCTGCTTTGCGACAGGGCAAATTCACGCGGAAGGGGCATGAGTATCCTCCTTCATCTTGCTCCTCCAATAGGATTTCAGGGCGGCCAGGGGCAGGGCCTGCAGGCAGTTGCCGCGGCTGCCTGTGTTCCAAAAGATGAGCAGTTCGCGGCGGGCGCGGGTGATGCCCACGTAGAGCAGGCGCAGGCGTTCCCCGCTGATGCTGTAGCGGGCTTTCTGGGTGGCAGGGCCTTCTTCCATGAACAGGGCGGGGAGGTCATTTTGGGCGACGGCTTCCAGGCGCTGAAGGGCTTCGGCTACCCAGTTCAGACGCGGCTCTATGAAATAGGGCTCAGATTGGTAGTCATCAAAAGACTGCGCAGAGGGAAAATCATAATTATTGACGCCGGTCAAGTACACGCGGTCCCATTCCAGGCCCTTGGCCTTGTGGTAGGTGGTGACAAGCACTTTGCCGGGATACTGATCGGGGTCAAAACCGGTGTCCTGCTCGCTTAACCCCAGGAATTTCTGGCGCTGCGTGGCGATGCTCTGCAGGTAGGCGGCATAGTCCTGCAAATCCCACTCGGGGTTAAAGCGGCCCTGGGTTTGAAGGGCCTGGGCGATTTTGTGGGTGAGGGCCAGTTCGGCGGGGTCGCTGAACAGGTCCTGCGCCAGGGTGAGCACCAGTTGATCCACAGGCAAGGAAACGGCCTGTGCCCAACGGGCCAACCGTTCGCGGAAGAGGGCCAGGTCGGTGAGGACTGGGGGCGGGAGGTGAGGCTCCTGCTCGTGGAGCCAATCCTCAAATACTGCAGGCTGAATGTAACGTTCCGGACGGCTGCAGGTGGAAAGGGCCTTGGCAGCCGCCTGGCGAATTTCGGGCGGGACGGGCAGACTCTGATTGAGTTCGGCTTGTTGGTCTAAGAATTTTCCCCAGGCGGTGTACAGACTGACCATTTTTTTTATGTTGGTCGGGTCCACCAAAAAGGTGAGGATGTAGTGGAGCAGCACAGCGGTGTCGCGCGTGGCAGCGGAGGAATGCAGCAGTTCGACACAAGGGATATTCGCCTGAACCAATTTCTGGAAGAATTCAAAGGCTCGTCGGTTGGAGTTGAAGAGTACCGCTACAGTCTGATGGGGGTGATCCGCCAGCCATTTCTGCAGGTTATCTTGAATGGCGTTCAACTCTTCTTCGGAGGTGCGCTTTCTGGAAAAATAGATGTTGTTGGGCGCGTCCGGCGGGTTGGGCTGGGGGTCGCCCGGTGGGGTGGGGAAGATATAGGGTGGGGCGAGGGATTCGCGCAGTTCGGGGACAGGGTGTTCATCCAGAGTCCAGGCGATGAGGCGGTTGGCCAAATCCAGGATGCGGCGGGCGGAGCGCCCCGAATTGGGCAGGGTGAGGGAGCGCACCTGGGGATCGCGCAGGAAATTGCGCAGATACTGGGGGTTGGCGGTGGTGAAGGTCTCGTAAATGGCCTGGTTGGGGTCGCCCACGCGCACCCAATTTCCGTTCGGCCCGGAGAGCAGGCGCAGGATTTCTTCCTGCAGGCGGCTGGAATCCTGGGCTTCATCTTCCAAAATGTAGGGCCAACGGTGACGCAGGCGGGCGAGAAATTCGGGATCGCGCTGAATGGCCTCCAATGCCAGCTGAATGAGGTCGTCAAAATCCAGCTCGCCGCGCATGCGCAAGGCGCGCTCGAAATCGGCGTACATTTTGCAGCCCAGGTCCACCACCCAGGGGCGTTCGGGGAGGGCGCTGAGGGCTTCTTCGATCTGAGTGGGGCTGAGCTGGAGGTCTTTGGCTTTGCGGATCCAGGCGCTGCCGACCTCCACGACCAGGTTATTCCAGCGCTCTTCCAGCTTATAGCGTAAGGTGGATGCGTTTGTCTCGGCGCGGGTCAGGCTTTGGATGAGGTCGTTATTGGTGTGCATCCAGGTGCGGGCGGAACTCATCAGCAGACGGCTGCGCTCGTGCTCTTCAATGACACCAAATTGGGTTCCCAGCCCCACCAGATCGGGGCGTTCGCGGATGATATCGTAGGCCAGCCCGTGCAGGGTGCGCACGCGGTAGCCCATGCCGGGGATCAGATTGACGCCGCGCAGGAAGCTGGCGATGCGGCTGGAGAAGTTATCCACCGCAGAGTTGACCAGGGTGACGATGAGAATTTCTTGATCCTCGGCCAGGCGGTCTTCGGCGATGAGCCGGGCGGCCAGGGAGCTGAGGGTGTGGGTTTTGCCGCTGCCGGGGACAGCGGAAACGCCCATCCAACCGGATTCATAGCTGAGGACTTCCACCTGAGCGGGGCGGGGGTTAAACACGGCTGCCCTCCTCTTCTTCTGCCAGACGGCGGAAGATGCGCTGGAAGGCAAACAGCAGCGGGCCGCGCTGCTCGTTGCCCTGCTCATTGATGGCGTTGACTGATAGGATGATGCGTTCGCGGCAGCGCAGAAGCAGGCCGTTGGTTAGACGGGCGAGGGTTTCGCGGTTGTTCAGCTCTTCATCGGCATCCGTCCACACTTTACCAGGAGGCCAGCGGCGGCTGAGCACCAGGGGGTGGGTGAGGGGTTGGTAGAGGCGTTCAAACCAACCGCGGCTGCCAACGTCTACCCAGAATTGAAAGCGTACGGGGCGGTTCATCATCAGGAAGGTGAAAGCGGGGGCCAGCAGCACCGTGCCAGCCGCGTCATCCTGCCATTCCTGGGTGTACTGAGCGGCGATCAGCCCCTGGGCAACCATTTCCACGTACTCCTGGCCAATGCTGCGGCCGCTGTCTTGCAGGGCAGCCCCGGCGGCCAGGCGGAATTTGCGGATGGATTCGATCAGGCGGGCGGTGACCGTAGCGTTATCAAAGCTGTTGTGAAAGCCAAAACCGGGCTGCGAGAGCACTTCGCCAAACAGACGACTGATGAACACATCCAATTCCACAGGCGTGCCGCTCAAATAGGCCATGAGCCAGGTGCGCAGGTGCTCAAAACGACGGCCGACCTCGAAGGTGATACGTTCCTGCATTCCGGGCTGAATTTTTTCAAAAGATGTGAAGCCTGGGCCGTTCCACACATTTTTGCGGTAGGTGATGGAATAGAGCAGGTGGGCGCGGGGCAGATCCAGGCCCTCGATGGCCTGCTGCAGGGCGCTGCGCACCTCCAGTTCACGCGGGGTCAGGCCCCAGGCAGGGTGGGCCAGCACGGCCAGGGTGAGCAGGCATTGGGTGGCATTTTCAGCCCGTAGGGAGCGCGAAGGGCGGTGAGAGCGCACAGGGATGCCGGCGGCTTGCAGTCTTTGGGAGAGGGCAAAGCGCAGCCCATCAGACAGGAAGGGGGCCAGGACGACGATTTCTTCCGGAGGCACCCCTTGTTCCTGCACCAGCGCGCGGATCTGTTCAGCGATCCAATCGGCGGATTGGGGCATGAAGCGGCTGAAGTTGAAGTCCAGGGCTTTCGAAAGCAGGGGGGAGACGCTGAAATTCTGTTGGCGCACCGAGGCTTCCAGGGTGGCGCGCAGCGACTCGACGGCAGGGGAGACCACCCAAGGGTCGTTAAAGAAAATTTCCTGATCGCAGGCGGGGTTCAACTGTTCAGCGCTGAGGGGGTCGGCCCCCAAAAAGGCACGGTAGCCGCCGCCGCGGTCGTAGATGAGCAATGCGGATTCAAATTCACCCAGCCAACTGCTGATGATGTCGTGTACCACGGGGGCGTCCTCTTCCACATTTTCATAGAAGAGATGGCGGTATTGGGCGCTGAGGTGGGTACGCACGGTAGGGTGGGGCCAGAGCAGTTTTTGGAAAATATACATCTGGAGGGAGAAATCCAGCAGGTTGTTTTCCAGACAGTATTGGCGAAAGCGCAGGGCACATTCCTGGGCCTGTTCGTAGAGGTGCAGTTCGGCAGGCTTGCCCAGTGAGGCGCTTTTCAGACGGTCGGCGATGGTGTTCACTTCAAAGCCGACCAGGGCGGCCTTGTTGAGGTTATCCAGCACCTGACTGTACAGGCGGTTGGTATCCAGGCGGATGGAATCAAAGTAGTTTTCTTCCAACAGCGGCTGGATGACATGTGCCAGATAATATTGAGCGGTTTCCAGGGTCAGAAAGGTGGGCGGCAGTTCGGGGTGGGAAAAACCGGCAGATTCGGCCACATAGGGCCAGAACAAATCAATGTTCCGTTGGGCCAGGCCGCCCAAAGTGACAACGGTGACGGGGCTGCCGGAGGGTAACAAGGGGTCGCGGACGGCCTCTGTGTAAGGCTGGGCCAGGGTGCGCAAAGGGGCCAGCACCAGGATGGAATCACCCGGGATGCCGCTTTCCAGGGCGGCACGCAGACGGGCCACGGCAGCGGTGGTTTTGCCCGTCCCTGGCGGACCTTCCAGCCAGATTCGCTGCGAAAAGGGCTGGTCTACCAGTGCCTGTTGGGCGGGGCTAAGGCTGAACATGCGAGGTCACCTTTGGGTGCGGCTACACATTGGCTTCTTGGGCAGCGATATACTGCAGCAGGGCGCGCGCCAGACGGGTGTCGTCTTGGGCGCGGTGCGAATTGGGGATGGAGATGCCCGCGGAACGGCCGGCTTCTTCCAGGGAGAAAAAACGGTAGGTGCGCCGGCGCGGGTCAAAGATGCCGCGGAATTGGGCGTAGAGCTTCATGATGCAGATGCTTTTGAATCGTTCCTGCCAGGGCATACGGTGCGCCTGATGGGACTGCTGCATGAGGCGAAGATCGTATTCTTCGTTGTAAATGGCAATCACGCGCCGGTCCAGGTGCGCACGCACGGTGGGCCACACCTCCGCCCAGGTGGGGGCGGATTTCACCATCTCGTCAGTGATGTGGTGCACACGGGATGACTCCGGCGGGATGGAACGGGTAGGACGTACCAGACTTTCAAAGAGCAGGGTGTCATCGTGATCTACGATGGAAATCTCCACGATCTCGGCTTTGCTGTCCAGGCCGGTGGTTTCGGTATCCAGATAGACCGGCTGGGCTTGCAGCACTTTCTGCGCAATTTGAACGGCTTGCAGGCTGGGGTTCAGGATGGGTGCGGGCATGGCAGGCCTTTCTCAGGATTCAGGGTAAATTCCAGTAAGCGATCTCATCCAGATTGATGCTGAGGCTGCCGGAGCTGCCTGCCACGTACAGGCCGTAATAGCCGGCGTCACTCAAACCCCCGCCGTTGACCTCGGTGATGAGTTTGTCGTTGATGTAGAGGGTGATGCGGTCATTTTCCACCTTGACTCCCAGGCGGTTGGTTTGGCCGGTTCCACCCTGAACGGCTGGGTCGCTGCTGGAGGAAGCCAGGGAGGTAGTGCCGGTGGAATCCCAGCGCGAAAGGCTGTATCCGCCGCCGCAGGTGACGCCGAAATAGAAGCCGTAGCCGGAGTCGTAGTTGGGGGCGCGGAAGACCAGGCCGTAACCATCGCTCACCCCGCAGGTGTTGGCGGCGAAGCTGCCTTCGAGGTAAAAATTCTTGATGGCCGGAGGACGAAGCCGCCAGGAGCGCCAGCCGTTGGTCATTTTGCTGGCCGCGGTGAGTACACCGCCGCTGACGCGGAAGCTGGAGTAATCATCTTCGTAAGGCGATTTGAGACCAAAGCCGCCACCGCCGTCGAGAGTGTCTTTACCGGTGGGCGCGCCCAGGGCTGTTTTCCAATCCTGCGGAGTGGGCGTGGGGGGCGGGGTGAGGGTGGGGATGGGGGTTTGGGTGGGCTCCGGTGTGGGGCTGGGCTGCAGCTCCGCGGGTGCGGCGGTGGGTGCCAGGCTGGGCTGAACGGCGGCTGCAGAAGGCTGCGCGGCGAGAGTTTCGGCAACGGCCGTGGCCACGGGGGCGTTTTCAGTCGGAACTGGGGCGGCGGTTTGACCGGGCAAATTGCAGGCCGCGGCAGCCAGAGCCAGAACCGCAGTACCCAGGGTCAGTTTCCAAAGATTTTTCGTCATCTCATACCTCCTAACCATCCCGCATGGCGGGGGAGCGTGCGTCCGAATTTGTGGTTATTATAGCCCAGGAAGGGAGCATTGCCAAACCGCGGCGCTTTGACTACAATCACATACGATGACGGCCAAAACACCCACCCTGGCATTTTATAAGCCTTATGACGTTCTTTCCTCGTTCACGGATCCCGAAGGACGGGCGACGCTGAAGGATTACATTGACCTGCCGGGTGTGTACGCTGCCGGCAGGCTGGACCGCGACAGCGAGGGGCTGCTGATCCTGAGCGGGGATGGGGCCTTGATCCACCATCTGACCGACCCGCGCCATCACCTGCCCAAGACGTATTGGGTAATGGTGGAAGGCGTACCCACACCCGCGGCCCTGGGTCAACTGGCCAGCGGGGTGCAGCTGGGCGATTTCCGCACGCGCCGCTGCCAGGTGATGGAGATACCTGCGCCTGACCTGCCGCCGCGTAGCCGCCCTGTAACGCCGCACGGCCCGACAGCCTGGCTGCGGATGGTGATTCATGAGGGCAAGAAACGTCAGATCCGCCACATGACAGCGGCAGTGGGGTTGCCGACCCTGCGGCTGGTGCGCGTGGCGATTGGTCCGGTGACGCTGGAAGGACTGCAGCCGGGGATGTGGCGGGAACTGCGGCCGGAAGAAGTGGCAGCGCTGCGCCGAGGCAGATGAACCAGTTGGATGCCGCGGTTTGGTTTTTGTGATTTGATTGTATAATTCTTTCGCATCCATGAAAACTTGTGTAATCCAGCTTGAGCGGCATGACGATATCATCTCCACCCAGGACAAAATGGCCTGGGCCAAAACGCCGCGCGTGGTGTTGGTGTGGCCGCCAAAAGGCAGCCCGTTGAGCCGCCCGATTGATTTGATCATTCTGGCGCGCTACGCGCAGCAGCTGGGGGTGCAGGTGGGGCTGGTGACGGGGGATTACCACACGCGCCAGCATGCCGCGCAGGCGGGGATCCCGGTGTTTGATTCGGCACGGGAAGCCCAGCGCCGGCCCTGGCGGCGCAAGGCACGGCGCAAGGTTATCCCGCCCGCAGGTCCCGACAGCCTGGCCCGGCGGACAATGCTGCGTGAATCCCGCCCCCAGCGCCGCCGTATGCATGAATTGCCGTTGTGGGGACGGCTGGCTGCTTTTTTGACGGGTGTGTTGGCGGTGGCGGCACTGCTGATCTTGTTTTTGCCGGGGGCGCAGGTGCGGCTGACGCTGGCGGAGCGCCCCCAACAGCTGACTCTGGATCTATTGGCGCACCCGGATATTCAGGCTCCCAATTTAACTGGCGGCGTGCCAGCCCAGGTGCTGACTGTGACAGTGGAGGGGCAGCGCGAAGCCCTGAGCAGTGGTGAAATCTGGGTGGGCGACAGCACGGCGCGCGGTGAGGTGCTGTTCACCAATTTGACCGATCAAACCGTGATTGTGCCGGAAGGAACGGTAGTGCGCAATTTGGGAGAGCCGGCGGTGCGCTTCCGCACGGTGGAAGAACGCAGCCTGCCGGGGACGGGCGAAAAGAGCGCGGCTGTCCCCGTAGCAGCGGTGCAGCCGGGAACAGCGGGCAACCTGGAGGCGGGGCAAATCACCGCCATTGAGGGGACTGTGGGGGCACAGCTGAGCGTAACCCAGGCACAGCCCACCAGCGGTGGGCGAGACCGACGCGTGCCAAGCCCGTCCGAAGCAGATTACGAGGCTTTGCGCACAGCGCTGCTGGCCAGTTTACGCCAGACAGCTTTGAATGAACTGAAGATGCAGCAGCCGGATGGATTTTGGATTGAGGAATCTCTGGCGGTGGAACAGACTTTGGTGGAGAAACGCGAACCGGAGAGCGGCAGCCCGGGCGATCAACTGCGGCTGACTCTGCAAGTGCAGTTTGGGGCCTGGGTGGTGCGGGCTGCGGATGTGGAACAGGTGGCGCGCACGGCGTTAGACGCCAATTTGCCGCCGGGGTGGACGGCAGCGGATGGCCCACTGAGCATCAGCCCGGTGGGGGCGGTGCAATGGGACGAGACGGGAGCGCGCTGGCAAGTGGCGGCGGTGCGGAACGAGCGCCAGGATCTGCGTTTGCTGGATGTGGCCCGGCGCCTGGTGGGACTGCGGCCGGCACAGGCGGAGCAGGAACTGAGCGCCCATTTGGACCTGGCGAGCGCGCCGCAGATCACCTTACGACCCGCCTGGTGGCCGTGGATGCCTTTTCTGGCGAGCCGCGTCGAAGTGATGGTGTCGCCATGAGGGGGCGGATTTTGGCGGTGGACCCTGGAGAAAAACGTCTGGGGATCGCGATCAGCGACCCAACCGGGACGATTGCTAATCCATTGACGGTGCTGAAGCACGTTTCACGGCGGGTGGATGCGGCTGCAGTGGCGCAGCTGGCACAGGAACAGGGAGCCGTGCGGATTGTGGTGGGGCAGGCGCTGGATTCGGAAGGGGGAGTGGGCCCGGCGGCGCGGCATGCTTTGCGTGTAGCCGAAGAGATCCGCGGGCAGACAGAACTGCCGGTTGAGCTGTGGGACGAAAGTTTTTCCACGCAGACGGCGCGCGAGACGCGCGTGGCAATGGGGGTGCGGCGCAGTAAGCGCACGGGACATCTGGACGACTTGGCCGCGGTGATTGTGCTGCAGTCTTATCTGGATGCGCATTGGATGGAGGGTGAGGAGCAGGCGAATGGCGCGTAGCGCGGGCGGTACACCCCGCCTTTTGATGGTGTTCATGCTGATCTTGAGCTGTGCGGCGCTTCTTTTGGGTATCTGGCTGGTGGAAAGCGTGCCCAGCCGGGCGGCACAGGTTTTTGGCCCGCCCGCGCCCCACCTGGGGCTGATGCAGCGCTGGAATTTGTCCTTGCGGCTGCTGCTGGCAGAAAAAGCGCTCACCCGACCCGCTGACCCAAACGGCATGGAGCGGCAGTTCACTGTGGCTCTAGGCGAAGCGGTGGATTCGGTGGCTTTTCGCATGGAGGACGAGGGCCTGATCCGCAGCAGCGAAGCTTTTCGCACCTTTCTGATCTATGCTGGATTGGACACGGGTTTGCAAGCGGGGGAATATCAACTCAGCCCGGCCTGGTCGGCGGTGGAACTGGCGTATCGGCTGCAGGACGCCACGCCGGCACAGATTCCATTTGTGGTTCTGGCGGGGTGGCGGGCTGAGGAGATCGCCGCGGCGCTGCCTACCTCTGGCCTGACGATTGCGCCGGACGTTTTTTTACGGGCGGTGAAACGGCCCGCGCAAGTGAACCTGCCGGAGGTACTGCAGGGGGTGAAGCGCCTGGAAGGCTTTTTATACCCCGGAACATATGAATTGGAACGGGATACAGATGTTAACGGCCTGCTGGCTCTGTTGACGGCGGAATTCGTCGCCCAAACCGACGCAGACTGGCGGGCGGCGGTGGAGGCGCGCGGGCTGACGTTGGAGGAGGCAGTGATTTTGGCGTCCATCATCGAGCGCGAAGCCGTGGTGGATGAGGAGGCCCCCTTGATTGCCTCGGTGTTTCACAATCGTTTGCAGGCCGGGATGCGGCTGGAGAGCGACCCCACGGTTCAATATGCGCTGGGATGGCAGGAAGCAAGTCAAACCTGGTGGAAAAACCCATTAACGCTGGATGACTTGAGGGTGGATTCTTTGTATAATACCTACAAGAACACCGGTTTACCCCCCGGGCCCATCTGCAACCCTGGCTCATCTGCCTTGCAGGCAGCGGCGTACCCGGCGGAATCGCCTTATTATTATTTCCGCGCGCGCTGCGACGGCTCTGGGCGGCACGCCTTTGCGGTGACTTTTGATGAACATTTGCAAAACGCCTGTCCGTGACCGGCGGTTTTTGGATTTTTTGGGTCAGGAGGAAGCCATGCAGGTCGTTGGAATTGATATCGGCGGTTCGGGGATCAAAGGTGCGTTGGTGGATACAGATACGGGCGAACTGGTGACCGAGCGTTTTCGACTGCCGACGCCGGAGGGGGCGCTGCCTAAAGACGTGGCTGAGGTTACCCGCCAGGTGGTGGATTTAATTCCCTCCGATGGGCCGATTGGGGTGGGGTTTCCGGCGGTGGTGCTGCACGGCATCACGTACACCGCGGCCAATGTGGACAGCGCATGGATTGGGCTGGATGCACAGGCGCTGCTGCGTCAGGCGGTGGGTCGGGATGTGTATGTGGTGAATGACGCCGATGCCGCCGGGCTGGCTGAAATGCGCTTTGGGGCGGGACGCCAGCAGCGCGGTGTGGTGATTTTGCTGACCATCGGCACGGGGATCGGCTCGGCCATCTTTGTGGACGGGCAGTTGGTTCCCAACACAGAATTTGGCCATATGACCATCCGCGGCAAAGACGCTGAATGGCGGGCTTCTGACGCTGCCCGCCAGCGCAAGGATATGTCATGGGAAAAATATGCCCGTCGGATGCAGGAGCTGTTGAGCGAGATGGAAAAGCTGTTTTGGCCGGACCTGTTTATCATCGGCGGCGGAATCAGCAAGAACGCGCACAAGTTCTTCCCGCTGCTGGAAACACGCGCACCCATTGTTCCGGCGCAGCTGCTGAACCAGGCCGGCATTGTGGGCGCGGCGATGTATGTGCACGAATGTGGTTTAGCCACCGCCTCCGCCGCCAAAGATGCCGCCCTCGGTGAGGGCGCGTAGGTCGGAGAGCGCGGCCACAATTTCCGTTTCCGTCACAGGTTGGCCCGTGTCGCGGTGCAGCAGCTGCCCGGCACGGGCTTTTTCTACGGCGACCTCACGCACGGTGAGATCGCGCTGGAGCGATTCTTTCACCAGGGCGGCGCCGGCGGCGTAGCCAATGATGGGGTTGAGGGCGGTGACCAGGATGGCGTTGCGCTCCAGCCACATAGCAGCTTTTTCTGGGTTGGCCTGCAGACCGCGCACGCATTTCTCGGTGAAAGCGCGCACGGCGCCGATGGTCACCTGCATGGCTTCAAAGAGGTTGTGAGCGATGATGGGCATCATCACGTTCAATTCCAACTGCCCGGCCTGGGCGGCCAGGCTGACGGTGAGGTCGCAGCCCTGCACATGGAACATGGCCATATTGAGCATTTCGGCCAGCACGGGGTTGACCTTGCCGGGCATGATGGAGGAGCCAGGCTGAACAGGCGGCAGGCGGATCTCATCCAGGCCGGTGGATGGGCCGGAGGAAAGCAGGCGGAAGTCGTTGGCCACGCGGGTGAGGGTAACGGCCAGGGTGCGCAGGGCGGCGGAAAAATCGGCGGCGTCGGCCATCGACTGCATGGATTCAAACAGGTCGTCTGACGTCTCCAACTCCAGCCCGCAGATCTGGCTGAGACGCTGCACCATACGCTGGTGATATTCAGGGTGGGCGTTCAGGCCGCTGCCGGTGGCCGTGCCGCCGATGCCCAGACGGCGCAGACCCTGGGCGGAGCGCTGGATGCGCTGGCGGTCGCGTTCTACGGCGCGGGCGTAGGCGGCGAACTCCTGCCCCAGGCGCACGGGCACGGCGTCTTGCAGATGGGTGCGGCCGGATTTGACGATGGGGTCAAACTCGGCGGCTTTTTCGCGCAGAACTGCGGCCAGTTGATCTACGCTGTCCAGAAGCTTATCCAGGCGCCACAGACAGCCCAGGCGCAGGGCGGTGGGGATGGTGTCGTTGGTGGACTGCGACATGTTGACGTGGTCGTTGGGGTTCACCCGATATTCACCCAACCCCCCGCCCAAAAGCTGGGTGGCGCGGTTGGCGATGACCTCGTTCGCATTCATGTTGTGGCTGGTACCAGCCCCGGCCTGGAATGGATCCACCACAAATTGATCGTCCCAGCGGCCCTGCATGACCTCGGTGGCAGCCTGGGCGATGACCTGGGCGCGGGCGGAATCCAGCAGGCCCAACTCCCCATTCACCTCGGCGGCGGCGCGTTTGACGGCCGCCAGAGACCAGATGAAGGCTCGCCAGGGGCGCAGCCCGGAGATGGGAAAGTTGAGCACAGCGCGTTGAGTTTGCACGCCATAGAGAGCCTGGGCGGGAACCTCCAGCGTGCCGAGGGAGTCTTTTTCCAAACGGTATTCCTGGCTCATACTGCCACCTCCGGGGGTCAAGAACAAGCGGGGTAATCTTTTGATTGAGAATGAAAAGAGGAAGGCCGGGTGGACTTCCTCTTCCAAATGAAGCATACAGAATGGGCTAGCTGTTCATGGCGCTGTAGCCGGGGCCTTCTTTGAAGAAAGCCGCGTTGATGGGGATGTCGGGGGTGAGATCCACCACCTCACCGGCAGCCAGGATGCGCGTGCCTTCCAGATGCACGGCGTCGCCGTCGTGATTGGTGCCGTCATAAACCGCGGTGAACCCAGCGGTTCCCACCGGCTGAGACAGACGCTCGCCGCCCTTGGCGGAGTAGGCTGCGGGTACTTCGTCTTCGGGGAAGATGGCTTCGAAGGGACATTCCGGCACGCAGGCGCCGCAGTCAATGCAGGTATCCGGATCAATGTAGTACCACGGCCATTGATCTTCGGGTTTTCCGGGGACGATGCACTCGACCGGGCAAACGGTGGCGCAGCCGCCATCGCGTAGGCACAGGCTGGTGATTACATGGGTCATAGGTTCCTCCGACAGGTATTCAGATAGATGGGTGAGATGGATTTGTTGTTATAATCACAAACACTTAGTATTAGTGTACCGTTGAATGATGTAATTTGCAAGTGCCTATACATTATCTACCTTAAAAGTCTAGTTCAAGGCTGCGGCGCGATGACAAACGATAAACCCATTATTTCTCCTATCCTGGGTCTGGGATTGGCTATTCTGGCGGTTTCGGCGGCCTCCATTTTGATCCGCATGGCGCAGCAGGACGCGCCTTCGCTGGTGATCGCGGCTTACCGGATGGGGTTTGCCGCCCTGCTGCTGGCCCCTGCGGCGCTGAGCCGCCATTGGGAGGAATTGCGCGCCCTGAGCTGGAAAACCCTGGGAGGGCTGGCGCTGTCGGGGGCCTTTTTGGCACTGCATTTTGCCGCCTGGATCACTTCGCTGGAGCATACCAGTGTGGCCATTTCTTCTGTGCTGGTGACGACAACGCCTTTGTGGGTGGCTCTGCTTTCTACCCTGGCGCTGGGCGAACGCCCGCCGCGCGGGGTGGTGTTGGGGTTGGCGGCGGCCCTGGCGGGCGGGGTGATCGTTGCGCTCAGCCAGACCTGCATCTGGGGTGGCGGACGGCTGGCTTGCGATTGGCAGGCCGGCTGGGACGGACGGGGGCTGTGGGGCAGCCTGTTGGCGCTGTTGGGGGCGGTGTTCGCCTCGGGATATCTTCTGATTGGGCGGCGGATGCGCGCTTCGCTGTCGCTGGCAACTTATACCTTTGTGGTATATGGGGCGGCGGCGGTGTGCCTTTGGGTGGCGGTGCTAGTTTCGGGGCTGCCGGTGGGGGGGTATCCGCTTTCCACGTACGGCTGGATGCTGGCGCTGGCTGTATTTCCGCAGCTCATCGGCCATTCCACCTATAACTGGGCGCTGCGTTATGTGTCGGCCACGGTGGTGTCTGTCTCGCTGCTGGGTGAGCCAATTGGGGCATCACTGCTGGCGGTGGTGCTGTTGGGAGAGATTCCGGGGGCTGTGGAGCTGATGGGTGGGGCGCTGATCCTGGTGGGCATCTTCCTGGCAGCGCGCAGCGAGCCGGTTTGAATTGTTCAACCAAGAAAACCGCCCCCCGATCTGCATGGGTTGGGGGGCGGTTCCTATTCTCATCTTGTCCGGGGGATCAATCCTCCAACCGGCTGTAGAGGGTGTTCAGTTCGCGCAGGCGGGCCGCCAGGGCGGGGGATAAATCGTTGGGGCGGCAGCGCCAGGTCCAGTTGCCGCTGGCGCGTCCGGGAAAATTCATGCGTCCCTCGCTGCCCAGGCTGAGCAGATCCTGCAGGGGGGCCAGGGCCATGACTGCCACCGAAGACCATACGGCGCGAATCATATCCCAGGAGATGTCCTCACCAGAGCGGGCCAGATAGCGGCGGCAGAAATCAGTTTCAACATCTGGGGCAGTTTGATACCAGCCCAGGGCGGTGTCGTTGTCATGCGTGCCGGTGTAGGCCACGCAGTTGGCGGGGTAATTGTGGGGCAGGAAGGGGTCGTTGGAGTCGCTGGAGAAAGCGAACTGGAAGATCTTCATGCCGGGGAGTTGGAAGCGGTCGCGCAGCTCGATCACATCGGGGGTGATTTCGCCCAAATCTTCGGCGATGATGGGCAGGCCGCCCAGGGCCTGGGTGAGCGCCTCAAACAGGGCTGCCCCAGGGCCGGGAACCCATTGACCAATTTCGGCGGTGGGCATTTTGGCGGGGACTTCCCAATATCCGGCGAAGCCGCGGAAATGATCCATGCGGATAATGTCCACCGTGTTTAACGTGGCGCGTACGCGTTGAATCCACCAGGCGTAGCCGCTTTTGGCGTGGGCATCCCAGCGGTACAGTGGGTTGCCCCACAACTGGCCGGTTGGCGAGAAGTAATCTGGCGGTACGCCCGCCACCACGGTGGGAAGGCCTTCTTCATCCAGATAGAACAGATCGGGATTGGCCCAGGCATCTGAGCTGTCGTAGGCTACGAAGATGGGGATATCGCCGATGATTTGAATGCCTTGCTGGTTGGCGTATGCTTTTACCTGCTTCCATTGGCGGAAGAAGAGAAACTGGCGAAAACTGTGGCGCAAAATGTCCTTCTGGAACTGCTGTTGGAAGGAGTTCAGCGCGGCTTTCTGGCGGGTGCGCAGCCCTTTGGGCCAGTTATTCCAGGAACTGCCCTGGTTGGCCTCTTTGATGGCCATGAAGAGGGAAAAATCATCCAGCCAGCTGGCATTTTCCGCCTGGAATGCGGCGAATTCGGCCTGAAAGGCAGGGATGGGGGCTTGCAGGAAACGGTTGAAGGCGCGGTCTAAGAGGGTCAGTTTCCATTGGATGACGGGGCCAAAATCCACTGAGTTCTCAGGGAATTCAGGCCGGTCGGCCAGATCGGTGCGTACGAGCAGGCCTTCTTCCAGCAGCAGAGTGGGGCTGACCAGATAGGGGTTGCCCGCGAAGGCAGAAAAGCACTGATAGGGCGAATCGCCGTAGCCTGTGGGGCCAAGGGGCAGAAGCTGCCACAGGCCGCAGCCAGTTTCTTTGAGAAAATCGACCCAGCGGTAAGCCTCTGGGCCAAGGTCGCCAATGCCATCCGGCCCGGGGAAGCTGGTCGGGTGCATTAAAACGCCGGACGCACGTTTAAAGCTCATTCGGGAGTCTCCTGGTTTGAATGTACTGTCCCGATTGTACAACAGATACGGTGTAATCGGGAGGGATGACATCGGTACCCACGACGGCCCCCGGCTGGATGACCGTCGCCGGGGGGACGATGGAATTTTTGCCGACCAGGGCAATGGCGGGTTCGCCGTCCAGATCGCCGCCGATGGCGGCTTTCTCACCAATGATGGAGCGTTTATCCACGATGGCGCATTTGATCGCCGCGCCGGGCTGCACCTGGGTATCGGTGAGCAGGATCGAATGGTGTACGACTGCGCCAGAACGGACGATGACCCCTGGGGAGAGCACGCTGCGGTAGACGCAGGCGCCGTCCTCGATGATGCAGCCGTCGCAGACCAGGCTGTCTTCGACTCGCGCGCCTTTTTGAATGTTGGCAGGGGGTCGCTCTTCGGAACGGGTGTGAATGACCCAACCGCGGGTGTGAAGGTCGAGCGTGGGGGGCACACACAGCAGGTCCATATGGGCTTGCCAATAGGAATTGACTGTGCCCACGTCTACCCAGTAACCGTTGAAGGGATATGCATAGATGTCATCCCGCTCAGCCACCATTTTGGGGAGGATGTCTTTGCCAAAATCGTGGCTGGAATCTTTCTGGAGATGATCCTTCCACAATTCTTCGTCCAACACCTGACGGTCGAACAAATAGACGCCCATGTTCACCAGATTAGACGTGGGGTCGGCGGGCTTTTCTACAAAGGAGGTAACGCGCTGGTTCTCATCTACCCCGACGATATCGAAGCGTGAGGCTTCTTCCAGAGGCACCTGAATGGTACACAGGGTGACGGCGGCCTTCTTCTCCAGATGGTAACGGATGAGGGCGTCGTAATCCATTTTGTAGACATGATCGCCTGAAAGGATCAGAATCAGGTCGGGGTCGCTGCGTTTAATGAATGCAAAGTTTTGCTGAACGGCGTCGGCAGTGCCGATGAACCAGCCCGCACCGCGCGCTTTGTAGGGGGTGAAGATCTTGAGGCCGCCGGTGAACTCCCGGTCCAAATCCCAAGGGCCGCCCGCGCCAATGTGTTCGATGAGGGATTGGGGGCGGTATTGGGCGATAATGACCACATCGAAGATATTGGAGTTCACGCAGTTGGAGAGGGGAAAATCAATAATGCGATATTTCCCAGCAAAAGGCACAGCAGGCTTGGTGCGCTTGAAGGTCAAGACGCTCAGCCGTGTGCCTTCTCCACCCGCCAGGATGATAGCGCGGGTCTTCATGACTGCGATTCCACCAGCTTTTGATAGAGAGCCAGATATTCACGCGCAGAACGGTTCCAGGAGAAATCCTGGGACATGCCGTTGCGCTGGAGAGCCTGCCAGTGGGCAGAGTCGGCATAGGCTTTTTGGGCGCGCTGCAAGGCTGCCACCAGGGCGGGGACAGTGGCCGCTTCAAACAAGAAGCCGGTGGCGGCGGCTGGGTCGGGCGAGTCGATGATGGTGTCTTTGAGGCCGCCAGTGGCGCGCGCCAGGGGGACGCAGCCGTAGCGCATGGCGATCATCTGGGCCATGCCGCAGGGTTCGTAGCGGGAGGGCATGAGGATGATGTCCCCGCCGGCGTACATCCGGCGTGCCAGGCGGGCATCGAAGCGAACCGCAGCCCGGACGCGGTCGGGGTAGGCCTTTTCCATCTGGCGGGCGTTTTCTTCCAGAATTTCATCGCCGGTACCCAGCAAGATCAACTGCCAATTCGGATCGGGAAGCTCGCGCAGAGCCTGGAGGGCCAAGTCAATGCCTTTTTGCTGATCCATGCGACTGATGACGATAAAGAGAGGCGAGTTTTGAGATGGATCGAGAGAAAATTCTTTCAGTAGGGCCTGCTTGTTCGCCTGGCGCGCAGACAGGGTCTCCAGGCTGAAGGGTGAAACCAGGGCATCTGTGGCGGGGTTCCACAAATCCAGATCCAGACCATTGAGAATGCCGGATAGATTGGCTTCACGCGTTTTCAGGAAATTTTCCAGGCTGCAGCCAAATTCGGGGGTCAAGATTTCGCGGGCGTAGGTGGGCGAAACGGCCACAATGTGATCGGCGGAGAGCAAACCCAGGGGCAGAGGCATGCGCCGCGCCCAATCGGGCAGGCGGGGGTCGCTGGCGGCGGGCAGGCCGTAAGCTGCGGTGGCTTCCTCAGAACCGGCGCCCATGAAGGGCAGGTTGTGTACGGCCAGCAGGGTGCGGGTGCGGCGGAAGAAATCATCGCTGCCGCGGTTGAGATTCAGCCAGTAGCAGGATAGAGCGGTGTGCCAATCGTTGGCGTGCACCACATCTGGGGCCCAGCCGATTTGACGCATAGCCTCCAGTACAGCCAGTGAGAAGTAGGTGTAGCGCTCGCCGTCGAGGCGCGGATCGCTGCCGTAGACGGGATCGCCTTCACGGAAGGGCGGGCCGTCTACCAGATAAACGGGTATGCCAGCGTTTTCGATCAAGAAGACCTGCCCGGTGAGAGTTTCGCTGCCGCGGCGGACGGTGAGGCGGGAGAGCAGCTTGGGGTTTTTGGCCTTCTGACGGATCATGGAATGGTAGGGGATGGCCAGGCGCACGTCCAACTGCACCCCGCCGGTTTCCTCGGGTGTGAGTGCGCGCAGCGCGCGGGGCAGCGAGCCGGTGACATCCCCCAGACCGCCGACTTTAACCCACGGGTCGGCCTCAGAGGCAATAAAGAGCACACGCAGTTTCTTATTTGCAGACGAGGGCGGCATCATCGGGTTCCCTCCGAGTGGATCAGAAAACGACTTATGGTTTTAACAGCTCGACATAATCACGGGAGATGGTGTTGTTGGGCGATGCACCCAGCAGGGCAATTAACTCCGCGGCCAGGATGGATTTTTGCTCGGCATCTTTACGCGACCAGGTGCGGCTTTTGACTTCCAAGAATTTACCGGTGCTGGGCTGGATGAGGGTGTCGATGTTGATGAAGAACTCGGTATCTTGGAAGCGTACCAGATAGCGCAGACGATCTTTTTCAATTTCCATGACCTCATCAGGGCGGAAGTATTCGCGGTAGAAGCGGATGCTTTGGGTGGCTGGGGCCAGGAAGCGGCTGCGGGAGAGGAGCACACCGCTGGGGAAGTTGTATTCGCTGGACACGCCCACGTGAGTCAGGCGGGAACGGACATGGTCAATTTTGCCCTGGTCGTCAACGAAGTGATCTTCACGGATGCGCAGACGGCCTTGTTCAACGTCATTGAAGAGGAAATAGGTGTCGTATTCGCGGTAGTGGCGCTTGCGGAGGATTTCGATCTGGGGGCTGTGAAGCAGGGCCTGAAGGATAGGCTGTTCGTTGCTGATGGGCACTTTGGCCTGCACTTCGAAGCTTTCCTCCTCGGTGGCGCCGCCGATGGCGATGAGCTTGGCCAAAACGGACTGCTCGCGGGCGGTGAGGAAGGCGTCAATGCGGCGGGCATAGTCCATGCTGGCGGCCAGGATCTCTTCTTCGTTGAGGGTGAGCAGTTCGCGGCCGCGCATGACCCATCGACCGTTGATCATCACGTCGGATACGTCGGTGGCTTTGGAGGCGTAGACGATCTGCGCATAGGCAGCGTTGGGATCGCGGCGGAAGAAGGGGGCATTGTGAATCTGGCGGTTTTCTACCAGGATCAGATCGGCGCGTTTGCCCGGCTCTAAAGAGCCGGTGATGTCATCCATATGCATGGCCTGGGCACCCTGGCGGGTTGCCATGAGCAGGGCGGTTTGGGCGGGCAGGGCAGTGGGGTCATTGGTGACGCATTTGGCCACGAAGGCAGCCAGACGCACTTCTTCGAACATATCCAGGTCGTTGTTCGAGGCCGGGCCGTCGGTTCCGATGCCCACGTTTAGCCCCAATTCCAACATGCGCTGCACGGGCGCAAAACCGGAAGCCAGCTTGAGGTTGGAGGAGGGGTTGTGGGCCACGCCCGCGCCCAGGTGCTGCATGGTGCGGATTTCGCCTTCGTCCACGTGGACGCAGTGGGCGGCCAGGACTTTGGCCTCGAACAGGCCGCATTTCTTCATGTAAGGCACCACGGGCATGCCGTTTTCCTCGCGCATGTTGGCCACTTCGCCGGCAGTTTCGGAAATGTGCGTGTGGAGGGGCACATCAAACTCGGCGGCCAGCTCAGCCGCGGCGCGCAGAATTTCGGGTGTGCAGGTGTAGGCGGCGTGGGGGGCGATGGAAGGCACGATGAGGGGATGGCCTTTCCAGCGCTGGATAAAATCGCGGGCGATCGCAAGGCCTTCCTCATAGGAATCGGCGTCTGGGCTGGGAAATTTGAGCACTGATTCCGCGCAGAGGGCGCGCATGCCGGCATCGGCAGTGGCTTTGGCGACGTCCTCTTCAAAGTAGTACATATCGGCAAAGCAGGTGACACCGCTGCGGATCATTTCTGCGCAGGCCATCTGCGTGCCCAGGCGCACAAATTCGGGCGAGACGAACTCACGCTCCACCGGCATCATATAGCCCATCAGCCACACATCCAGGCGCAGGTCATCTGCCAAACCGCGCAGGAGAGTCATGGGGACGTGGGTGTGAGCGTTGATCAGGCCAGGCATGAGGGTTTTTCCGCCGCAGTCGATCACCTGACTGGCGGTGTACTGGGCCTGAAGGGTTTCTTGGGGGCCGACAGCGACGATGGAATCGCCCCGGACGGCCACGGCGCCGGGTTCATATTGGCTGAGGGCCTGATCCATGGTGAGAACCAGGGCGTTCGTCAACAATACATCTACCTTTTCCATAAAATTCGCTTCCCTTTCTATTTGTGTTTTTGTAAGAGATGGCGCCGTAAGAAATCCAAAGCCATGTTGGAGGCCCACTGCGGTGCATTTTCCGGCGACCCCCCATAAGCACGCTGCTGGTCTACAGTGAGATTGGGGGTCATCAAACATAAAGTCAGAACATGGCGCGGGCCTTCGGGCAGGAGAACCGCCCCCAGGGCCACCTGCGCGCCGCGCTGATACCGTTCGATTTCTAAAAGATGGCGCAGCTCGGGCAGTCCGCACGGCTGGCTGCTGAGATCGGTGAGGGTGGAGATGTTGGGAAGGGAGTTGATGCGGCGGTAAAGCTCGCCTTGGAGGCCGCATTCAATCGCCAGGGCGTACCATTGGCGGGCAGCCAGCAAGGCTTGCACCACGCTGTCGAGGGTTTGATCATCCTGACCGTAGATGTGATCGCCCAGGCGCTTGTAGAGCGTGGACAGAATGGGCTGCATCATAGCGTGGGCTTGTTCGATACTGCGGGCCTTTGCGGTGACGCGAATGTCCACTATCCCTGGGTGAGCCAGCAGACCAACGGTGGGGTTGCTTTCGGTCTCCAAATCGGCCACCCATTCATCTACCTGCGATTCGCCCACCCCGGCGGTGTGGAGGACAACGGCCTGGATGGTGCCGGATTCGGGCAGGCGGGTGCGCAGCAAGGGCAGTACCGCGTTGGTGAGCAGATACTCCATTTCGCGGGGGACGCCCGGCAGGCAGACGATGAGGGCAGGACCGTTTTCAGCATAAAAGGCGGGGGCTGTGCCAACAGGGTTTTCAATGGCCTTGGCCCCTTGGGGAACCCAGGCCTGGCGGCGGTTATTTTCGGTGGCCTGGCGGTTAAAGCGCTTAAAACGATCTTGAATCTGCTGCCATAGGTCGGGACGGAATTCCAGGGGGACGTTCAAACAGTCGGCGACTGCCTGACGGGTGGGGTCATCCACGGTGGGACCCAGGCCGCCGGTGGTGATAATCACATCGGCGCGCTGACAGGCTTCGCGCAGGGCATCGGCGATGCGGGAGACATTATCGCCGATGATGGTCGTGCGGTAGAGGTCAATGCCGACTTCACGCAGCGATCGGGCTAAAAAGCGGGTGTTGGTGTCTTGGATTTCTCCAAGGAGCAGTTCGGTGCCGATGGCGATAATCTCAGCGGCCGGCATGGATCGCCTCCATATTACGGGGTGGCGGGGTCGTGTGCCCGGGTTTTTGATAGAGCAGAACCTCGCGAATTTTGAGGTCGGCGCTGCGGATTTTTTGAGATAGGTCGAGGGCCAGGTTAAACATTACCCGGTGGCCCATTTCGGGATCTGCATTGCAAAGGTCGAGAAATTTTTGGCGCGAGATTTTGAGGACGCGGGTGTCGGGGGCGGCTGCGCGGGCGCTGGCTGAACGTACGCCTTCATCCACCAGGGCAATTTCACCAAAGGATTGGCCGCGCCACAGGCTGGCGATGGGGATTGGCTCGTGACCGGCGTTTTCTGGGGAGACCAGGGCCGGGTTGAGCAAAATTTCCACGCGTCCGTTCAAGATCAGGTACAATTCAGTGCTGCGGGAGTTCTCTTCAAAAATCGTTTCGCCGGGCTGGTACACCCGCTCTTCACACAGTTCTTCAATGCGTTCCAACTGGCTGACGGTCAGTTTATAGAACAGGTCGCTTTCTTTGATAAATGTGTGATATTTACCCATACTGGCAGCCTCCGAGGTTGAAAATTAGTTTAGCACGTTTCAAGAAATTGTCAATTTTTAATGGGCGAGGCTGGCGATATAAATTCTTTTTGGATGGTGAGCGAGCTGCGCAGGAGGACAAAACAGGCATGATGGCGCGAAAGAACGGCCGGCAGCAAGTGGGACGGTGGGGTGAGGATGTGGCGCTGCGGACTCTGGCGCAGAAAGGGCTGCGGCTGGTGGGGCGCAATGTGCGCACGCCATACGGTGAAATTGACTTGATCCTGCAGGACGAGGACGAGATGGTATTTGTGGAGGTGAAAGCGCGCACCACGGGAAATTTTGGGCTGCCGGAGACGGCGGTGGATGGGCGCAAGCAAGGCCGGATGGTACGTTCAGCGCAATATTGGCTGCAAAGTCACCCCGAATGGACAGGGGGCTGGCGGGTGGACGTGGTGGCGGTGCGCGGCAAGCCAGAAGTGGAGGCATCCGCAGAAGTCACCTGGTACCCCAATGCGGTACAGGCGGGGACGGCTGAGGACGTGGGATGAATGAGGGTACGAGCAATGCACATTCCTGAGCGGGCAATTTTGGCGGTGGTGGGGCCGACCGCCGTGGGCAAGACAGAGACAGCGCTGCGTATTGCTGAGGCGTTGAATGCTGAGGTCATTTCAGTGGATTCGCGTCTGTTTTACCGCGGCATGGACATCGGCACGGCTAAACCGACGCTGGAAGAACGAGCACGGGTACCTCACCACTTGATTGACGTGGCCGATCCGGATGAGGTGTGGAGCCTGGCTGTGTTTCAGCAGGCAGCCCAGCGGGCTATTGCCGAGGTGCACGCCCGCGGACGTTTGCCGCTGCTGGTGGGGGGAACGGGTCAGTATCTGCGGGCGGTGATGGAAGCATGGGAACCGCCATCCACACAGCCGGATTTGCGGCTGAGGGCGGCTTTGGAGGCCTGGGGGAAGCAGATTGGGGCGCAGGCGCTGCACGAGCGCCTGACGGTGGTGGACCCGGCGGCGGCAGCACGGATTGACTTTACTAATGTGCGCCGCACGGTGCGGGCGCTGGAGGTGATTTTTCAGAGCGGGCGGCGATTTTCAGATCAGCGCGGCCGAGGGCCTTCACCGTACACACGCCTGACCATCGGCCTGCGCCGTCCGCGAGCGGAGTTGTATGCGCGCATTGATCAGCGCATTGAGCAGATGGTGGCAGATGGGCTGCTGGAGGAAGTGCGCGGGCTGTTGAGCCGCGGTTATGGGGCTGATTTGCCTACGCTGTCGGCCATTGGCTACCGCGAAATGGCCGAAGTGGTGCGGGGGGAGATTACGCTGGAAGAGGCCGTGGCGCGGATGAAACGGCAGACGCGGGTGTTTGTGCGCCGTCAGGCCAACTGGTTTAAAGAAAGCGATCCCAATATTCACTGGTTCACAGCGCGTTCGGGAGTGGAACGCGAGATCCTCGCCTGGCTGTCGGCAGATCCGCCCTGGCTAGCGGCGGGGGAAGCGGCAGAGGTATAAAAAAAGCTGCCGGGGTTTCGCCGGCAGCTCAGGATCCTGCAAACAAAAGGGAGACTAATTATTCCCCGCCAGCATCACGGGGGTGCCGCTGTGTTTGGGCTGAGGAGTGGGGAAGACCGCCTCGAACTCTTCGCGGGTGATGGTCTCTTTTTCCAGCAGAAGCTCCGCCACATTGTCTAACTGGGCGCGGTATTGGGTCAGCAGGGCTTTGGCCTGTTGGTGAGCTTCGCTGACCAACTGCCGTACCTGGGTATCAATTTTCTGGGCGACGGCTTCGGAGTAGTCGCGCTGTTCCGAGATCTCACGGCCCAGGAAGATCAGTTCCTCTTTTTGACCGTAGACCATCGGGCCCATTTCGTCGCTCATTCCCAGGCGAGTGACCATGGTGCGGGCCATTTGGGTGACGCGCTCGATGTCGTTGGATGCACCGGAGGTGATGTCGTCAAAGACCAGCTCTTCAGCAGCGCGCCCACCCAAGAGGCTGATCATTTCGGCAATGAGCTTCTTGCGGGACATGAGGATGCGGTCTTCTGCAGGGCGGGAGAGGGTGTAGCCGCCCGCCATGCCGCGCGACACGATGGTGACCTTCTGCACCGGGTCAGCTTCGGGCAGGGCGTTCATGACCACGGCGTGACCAGCCTCGTGATAGGCAATGATGCGTTTTTCTTCGGCGCTGATCAGGCGGCTCTTGCGTTCGGGGCCAGCGATAACGCGCTCGATGGATTCTTCAAACTCTTCCTGAGTGATCACTTTCTTATTGCGGCGTGCGGCCAGGATGGCGGCTTCGTTGACCAGGTTTTCAATGTCTGCACCGACGAAACCAGGAGTCGAGCGGGCGATGGAGGCCAGGTCCACATTGGGCTCGAGGGGTTTCCCCTTGACATGCACTTTGAGGATGGCTTCACGTCCGCGCACATCGGGACGATCGAGGACTACACGGCGGTCGAAGCGGCCAGGGCGCAGCAGGGCGGGGTCGAGGATGTCGGGCCGGTTGGTGGCGGCCATGATGATGATGTTGGTGTCGGTATCGAAACCGTCCATTTCTACCAACATCTGGTTGAGGGTTTGTTCGCGTTCGTCGTGCGAACCGCCCAGGCCCGCGCCGCGCTGGCGGCCGACGGCGTCAATTTCATCTACGAAGATGATGCAGGGGGAGTGGCGCTTGGCCTGATCAAACAGGTCGCGCACGCGGCTGGCGCCGACACCCACGAACATTTCCACGAATTCGGAACCCGAAATGGAGAAGAAGGGCACACCGGCTTCACCGGAGACGGCTTTGGCCAGGAGGGTTTTACCGGTTCCGGGAGGGCCAACCAGGAGAACGCCCTTCGGAATGCGAGCGCCGAGGGCAATGAATTTTTGCGGCTCGCGCAGAAATTCCACCACCTCGCGCAGCTCTTCTTTGGATTCTTCCACACCGGCTACATCTGCAAAGGTGACAGTCGGTTGATCACCCGCGAACATACGTGCGCGGGATTTGCCAAAAGACATGGCAGCGTTGTTGCTGCCCTGAGCCTGACGGAAGATGAAGAAGAACGCGCCTGCCAGGATGAGGAAGGGCAGCACATAGCTGGCAAAAGTCATCACGTTCAGCCAGGGGCTGGGCGGTTTGATCTCCAATTGGATGGCGGTGGGAGAAAGCTGGTCAGCAGTGACGCCCAATTGGAGGAACTGCTCGACCATGCTGGCATTGGCATCTATATTGGATGTATTTTGCGTGCCGTCAACTTTGGTGATGCGCAAGCGGGTCTCATCCTGCACAATTTTGGCAATTTGCCCGCGTTTGATTTCATCAGCAACTTGATTGATGGTTATCGCTTCCTGGCTGCTGTTTTGCGAACTCCAGGAGTAGACTACCAGGGCGATAATGGCCATGAAGAGCAGAATGTAGATGGCGTAAGATTGATTTCTTGAGTTCACGTATCCTCCGAAACAATTCGGGATGCGATGTCCGGCATTGTTTACCGGTGATTCACCACAGGAGGCGAGGAAATGCCTTCCGATGGAAACGGTTTAATTGGTTTTACTGAGAGCGATTATACCAATCTCTAGGGGAGGTTTCCATAGTTTGTCTCATGAATCTGTGAAAATCTAAGAAATCTCTTATAAAAATTCACACCCCGCAGGACTCACAGCGGGGTGTGAAAAGGGATATCTTCTGGTGTTAGCGATTCAAGAGCGGATCTGTCGCAGAGTGTCAAATATTTGCTGAAGGTGCGATCGGTCGTGAGTGGCGATGAAGTGCACCAACTCCTGTAGGGTGGTGGGGCCGAAAATGGCGTGGCGGGCGGTTTGCTGCCAGGCTTCGACGGGCAGGCTGGTGAGATGGTGGATGAGCTGGAGACGAGCCTGCAAGAATTGACGCAGACATTCGGGGCCGTTCTGTTGGCAGTAACCGCGCTGTTCGGCCCAGGAATCGGTATCTATGCCGGGGAGGAAGGGGTTGCTTTCGGCGGCCAGTTTTTGAAAGCGAGGCAGGTTGACCTCAAGATCTACATCGCGCAGGTGGGCTAAGATCTCGGTCAGCGACCATTCTTCCGCGGCAGGACGCTGGCCCCAGGTAGTCAAGTCTTGAGGCTGAGTCAGGGCAGCAATGGCCGCCGGGGCAGCGCGCAGCCAGGCCAGTAAGGCCTGGGGGGTGTCGAGTTGGGGGGTGAAGGTTTCGGTGGAACGTGCCTCCAGCCAGGGGATGAGGCCTGCCAGAGAACCCACGGCGGATCCGGCGGGGAGTTCCGTGGGGACGGGGACGCCGTCATCCGTGACCCAATAACAAGGGATGCCCAAAACGGCCGCGGGAAGCAGATCATCTTCCAGGCTGTTGCCCACCATAACCACCGGCCCTTCGGGGCAGCCTAATTGGCTCAGAATCTCGGCGAAATAGGCGGGGTTGGGTTTGGCAAAATGGAAGGCCTCGTAGGTGGTGATGAGGGCAAAGGGGTATTCCTCGGCGGGCAGCCCGGCCCAATCCAGGCGTTGATAGGTGGCTGTTTGAGGGAAGAGGGGGTTGGTGGCCACAACCACCTGCCAGCCGCGCTGGAAGGCGTGCTGCACGGCGGCGACTGCCTGGGGCCGAGGTTGAGTGACGGTGCGCAAGGCAGGGTAACAGTCGCGATAGAAAGCGTTCAGATCTTCGTTGATCTCTTCGCGGGGGATGCCGATGCCGGGGTAGAAGTGCTGGTTAAAGACTTCTTCCAGAGTCAAAGCGGGGTTCATGTTTTCCGTCATTTTTTGGCTGGCGAAGAGCAGAGTTTGGATGAAATGACCTTGGGGGACGGCGGGGATGGATGCGCTGAGGTTTTTCAAATAGGCGGACAGGAATGTGTCCATGTTGTTGGTGAGGAGGGTGTCATCCAGGTCAAACAAGACGGTCATTTTCATGCTTTGGGTTCCTTGAGGTCAAAGGGCAGCTGATGGCAGGAGCCGCAGCCCACATGCGGTTCCTGGACAACCTGGCCGGTTTTTCGGCAGTAAGCGGTGACCTGCACGCGGCGTCGGAAGCCCAGGATGCTGGTGATTTGAGGACGCAGGCTCATATGCTGGCAGGCGTTGGCACGCTGAATGCCTGGGACGGGGCAGGTGCGGCATAAATCGGCTGTCCAACGCAGGGGTGGGTTGGCGCCAGACAACAGGCGGCATTCTTCTTGTGACTTGCCGCGGAAGTAGTTACCGTAAAAATAGGGGCAATCAATGCCGGCTGGTGTGCGCATCATTCTCCCTTTCGCTGGTTTTTGTCACCCTTCAGTTGAGAATTCATTCACCGATAAAAAACTGTCCCCGTCAGGGGACAGGTCCCCAGAGATGGATGATACCTGGGGAATAAGGTCAGGGATGAGGCCGCGGCTAGACGCGGGTGACGTACGCGCCGGTGCGAGTATCCACGCGGATGGTGTCGCCTTCGTTGACGAAGTAGGGAACATCCACGGTGGCGCCGGTTTCGACGGTGATACGTTTGGTCACGCCGGTGGCAGTATCGCCTTTGACGGCGGTTTCGGCCTGGGTGACGAGAAGGTCTACTGAGGTGGGCAGTTCGATATCAATGACTTCGTCGTGGTAGAAAGTCAGTTTCACTTCAAGGTTTTCTTTCATGTAACCAGCAGCGTCGGCCAAAATGGCCTTGCCGACGGTGATCTGCTCGAAGGTTTCGGTGTTCATGAAATAATAAAAATCGCCGTCGTTATACAGGTATTGCATGTTGACATAATCGAGGCGCACGTCTTGGACACGGTTGCCGGAGTTGAAGGTGCGCTCGATGGTGGCGCCGGAACGCATGTTGCGGGCTTTAATGCGGATGCTGGCATTGCCGCGGCCGCTTTTGTTGTGTTCATAGTCCAACACTTTATAGAGCTGGCCGTCCATTTCGAAGGTGACGCCTTTGCGAAGTTCATTTACGTCGATCATAGATACTTGCCTCTTCATCTAATTGGGAGCAGTAGATGGCTGCTCGTGGGATGCGCTGATCATCAAACCTGTTTATTATAGCGCAGGGCGGGGTGGGTGACAAGATTAAAAAACACCGGCGGGATCTGCCCGCCGGTGTTGGCTGCGTAAGAGAGGCTGGGTTTAGCCGAGCTTGGGCTCAATCAAGCCGTAAGTCCCGTCGCGGCGCATGTACAGGACATTAATGGCATTGGAATTGGCGTTATAGAAGACAAAGAAGTTTTCGTGCCCCAAGAGTGCCATCTGCTCGATGGCTTCCATCTCGTCCATCGGCACCAGGGTAAACTCTTTGCGGCGGGCGATGATGGGGGTCTCTTCTAGCTCTTCGATCTCGGGGATGTTGGGAACGACTTCGGAAGCCGGGGTGCCGTCGCCGCGGCCGTGAGCGCGCTTACCTTTAAAACGCTCGATCTGGCGCTGAATCTTTTCCATGGCGATGTCAATAGAGTTGAAAAGGTCGTCAGACCGCTCTTCGGTGCGCAGGATATAGCCGCGCCCGCGGATGGTGATTTGAGCCACCTGGCGGTCGGCGGCGGAGCGCGCTGATTTTACGTACGCTAAATCTACCCGAGCTTCTTCAATGTCACTCAAAAACCGGTCGAGTTTGGACACCTTTTTTTCGACATAATCCTTAATGCGATCGGTAACTTCCATGTTTTTGACGAACAGTTCCACTTTTATAGCCATTTCATCCTCCTGTTATGTATTTGTGGGGCAGACTCGTCTGCCGCCATGTGGGGAATGCGGTGAGGCCGTCTTATGGCTGTTGTTCTCCGTCGGGTGACGGATGGGCTGCCCGAGCCAGGGTCAACCCATAAACACTGCGTGCGCCAGCATCCCGCAAGGCTTGGGCGCAGGCTTGTATGGTCGCACCGGTAGTGGTGACATCATCCACAATGAGCATGGATTTGCCAGCCACATCGCGCGGATTGGCCATAAAAGCCTGGCTGACGTTTTCGCGCCGTTCCTGCGCATTCAGCCCGACCTGTGCCTGAGTGATGCGGGTACGGCGGAGAGCACGGGGTCTGAGTGGAATGCGCAAGTGGAGTGCAAGAGGGCGTGCCAGGAGCGTGGATTGATTGTAGCCTCGCTCCCAGGCATGGTCGGCGCTGAGCGGCACCGGCACGATGATATCCACCGGCCATTTGACTTGTTGGTAAAGTTCAATCAACGATTGGGCGAAGATTTCACCCAACCCCACATCTTGATGATATTTTAATCGAAGAATCGCGAAACGCAATGGCCCGGTATAGATTGCCCAGGAACGCAGGGCATCAAAAGTGGGGGGCTGGGCAGCGCATTCGGCGCATAGGCGGTTGGGTGAAGGTTCTGGTCTGCCGCAGCGGGAGCACGCAGAAACAATTCGGCGGCAGTCAGATTGGCATTGCGAACACCAACGTGTTCCCAAAGTCTGACAGCCGCCGCACTGAGGGGGGTACAGCCAATCCAACGCGCCCCAGAACAGGTGGTAGAGCCATTCGGCAGGGTGATTGAGGCGATACCTGCCAGCGATTTGCATACCGCTCCCTTCGATAGGGTCAGGCTATTTGAACATCCCTCCCAGGGCAGACTTGAAGATACGCAAGGCTGCCGGAGTCAACAGAACGATCATCAACGACGGGAAGATCAGCAAGCCCATCGGGATGAGCATTTTAATGGGGGCTTTGTGGGCCTCTTCCTCGGCCAACTGGCGGCGCTTGACGCGCATTTGATCGGACTGGATGCGCAGCACCTTGGCCAGGCTGACGCCCAGCTGCTCGCTTTGGATCACGGCAGCGACGAAGCTGGTCATTTCGGCCAGGCCGATGCGGTCGGCCATATCACGTAGGGCTTCGCGGCGCAGCTTGCCCAGCTGAATTTCCTGGATGACGCGGGCAAAAGCCAGAGAAAGATCCGTTTCCCATTTTTCCGACACTTTTGACATGGCGGCATCAAAGCCCAGACCGGCTTCCACGCAGATGGTGAGCAGGTCCAGGGCGTCTGGCATGGCTTTTCGGATATCTTTTTGACGTTTGGCAATTTTGCTGGACAGCCAGAGCTGGGGGAAGAAGAAGCCCAAGAGGCCGAAGGCCACCGAGGCCAGGATGATGCGGCCCAGCGGCCATTTGGTGGCGCCGACGGTGAAGACCAGGGCTACCAGACCGCCGAAGATGGCCATAGCGATGAACTGCATGGCCAGGATCATGGTGGGATCCAGGCGTGCGGGGCTTCCGGCCAGCTCTAATTTGCGCGCCAGAGATTGCAGGGCATTTTGCGGGGTGAAGCGGATGGCGATTTCACCCAGTCGGCGGGCAACCGGGAAGATGACGCGCTCAGAGAAAGGCTGGGAAAGCTCAATCTTCTCGAGGTTGATGGCTTCGCCGCTTTTGTTAAATTCTTCCAGACGAGCTGCCAATGCGCGCTCATTGGCGGTTTGGGGGTTGCGAATGCCGATATAGACCAGTGCGGCGGCCCCGATGAGAATGACTGCTCCTACTATCAAGATGATCGTCATGGTCTCACCTTCCCTTGGCTAGATTTCAATATCGCCAAGTTTATTCATGGCGAAGTAACCCAATACAATCAATAAGCCGGAGACGCCCAGGGCGATGTAACCGCAAGGGACGTTTTCGGGGTTGAGGAATTCCATCATGTAGGGGCGGTTGAGCAGGTACAAGATAGCGATCACAAAGAGGGGCATCATGGCCAGGAAGCGGCCAGAATACATCACCTGGGTGGTGAGGACGCGAATTTCACCTTTGATGCGCACGCGTTCGCGGATGGTGTAGGAGATGGTATCGAGAATTTCGGCCAGGTTACCACCCACCTCGCGCTGAACGTTGATGGCGGTGATGACCAGGTCGAGGTCGTCGGAGGGGATGCGGCGGTGGAGATTATCCAGGGCTTTTTCCATGGGGACGCCCAACTGCATTTCCTGCACCACACGGCGGAACTCGTCGCTGATCGGTGGGGGAAGCTCTTTGGAGACGGCTTCCATGGCCTGGGTAGTGGAGTAACCGGCCCGCAGGCCGTTGACCATCAAGTTGAGCATGTCAGCCAACTGCTCGTTAAAACGGATCAGGCGTTTGCCCTGCATCCGTTTGACGTACATCCCAGGGAGGAAAAAGCCGCCGATGGCGCCGAGCAGGCCGATGGGCAGGTTTTGACCGGTGATAAACCACACCACCACCCCCACACCAAAAGCCGAGATCATCTGGAGGGCGATGTATTCGCCCGCCTTCATTTTGATGTCGGCGCGGGCCAGGTCGCGGGCGATTTTGTCGCCAAAGGAGGAACCTTCAACGCGTTTATTCAGCCAGTCCACCATTGGGGTGTTTTTCTGGCGGACCACGGTGGTCTGGCGCTGATCTACATACCGGCCCAGGCGTTCTTCAACCAGGCTGCGCTCGCTGGAAACGGTGACGATAATCCCCACAATCAGGAGGATGACTGCCAGCCCACCGCCGAGGCCGAGGATCAGAATTGGAAGAGACATACTTCACCAACCTTTTCTGAGAAACCGATACAGGGTTTGTCGAAGTTAG
Source organism: Levilinea sp. (assembly GCA_029975215.1). Lineage (GTDB taxonomy): Bacteria > Chloroflexota > Anaerolineae > Anaerolineales > Anaerolineaceae > Levilinea. The sequence goes on along the minus strand of JARKPO010000035.1, from coordinate 107,364 downwards.
AAACCATGCATCTCCTAGCGTCTGCGGTCGCCGACGCCAAAAATGGAAGGGGGCAGATTGATGCCGGCGATTTCGATCTTTTCCATGAAACGCGGGCGTAAACCGGTGGGGCGCAGCCGCCCAATCACCTTGCCGTTTTCATAGCCGACCTGTTCAAAAATAAACAGATCGGTAAGGGTGATGATTTCACCTTCCATGCCGGTGACTTCGGTGATATGGGTAACCTTACGGGTGCCGTCGCGCATGCGTTCCTGATGGACGATCAAATCTACGGCAGAGGAGATCTGTTCGCGGATGGCGCGCACCGGCAGGTCCATACCTGCCATAAGGGTCATCGTTTCCAGGCGAGCCAGGGTGTCGCGGGGGCTGTTGGAGTGGGCGGTGGTCATGGAACCATCGTGACCGGTGTTCATGGCCTGGAGCATATCGATGGCGGCGGCGTCGCGGATTTCACCCACAACAATGCGGTCGGGGCGCATACGAAGGGCATTCACCACCAGATCGCGGATGGTGACTTCGCCGCGGCCTTCGATGTTGGCAGGGCGGGATTCCAGGGTGACCACGTGTTCCTGACGCAGCTGAAGTTCCGCTGCGTTTTCGACGGTGAGGATACGCTCATCCGCGGGGATGAAGCCGGAGAGGATGTTGAGCAAAGTGGTCTTACCAGAGCCGGTACCGCCAGAGATGACCACGTTCAGGCGGGCCTCTACGCAGGCTTTCAGGAATTCCACTGCTTCGGCAGTGATGGAACCAAAACCAATCAGCTGTTCGACCGTGATGGGGTTGCGGGAAAATTTACGAATGGTGATCACCGGTCCCACCAGCGAAATGGGGGGGATAACGGCGTTTACACGGGAACCGTCGGGGAGACGAGCATCGACATAGGGGCTGGATTCGTCAATACGGCGGCCCAGAGGGGCGACGATGCGGTCAATAATGCGCATGACGTGCTCGTTGCTCTCAAAAGAGATGGGCACGCGGGTGATTTTTCCACGGCGCTCAACATAGATATTGCGGGCGCCGTTGACCATGATTTCTGTGATGGTGTCATCCTGCAGTAGCGGTTCCAGCGGCCCAAAACCTAAAATTTCCGCGGCGATTTGTTCAAAGAGGCGGGCGCGTTCGGGGCGAGAGAGGACGATATTTTCCTCGTTCAGGATCTGCTCAAACATTTCCTGAATGGTTCGGCGAACTTCAGCCACACGGGTGACATCAGCGTTGGGATCCAGGCTGGCCAGCAGCTTGTTCTGGACGCGGTTTTTCAAATCCTGATAGGTGTTTTGTGCGGGTGAAGAGGGCGGCGCGACAATACGCCGGGCCTGAACACCCTGGTTTTGCGAGCCGGTGGGCTGGGTGTTTTGGTTATCACCACCTTGCAGCCGTTTTAAGATTGACATACGATTAATTTACCTCCGACCAACCAGTGCTATTTCTTACCAGCGGCTTCTGGCTGGCCTTCAGGGTTGGCAAGCCGTTCACGGACGAGATCGGCCAGTTGGAAGATAGCCTTACTTGTGGGTTGGGCTTTGTTATCAATGACAAAGGGGACGCCGCGGTTGATGGATCCGCTGACAATGCGGTCATCCAGAGGGATGGCGATGGGGATGGGCTGACGCAGGCTTTCTCCCACGCGTTCGGGGGCGATGCTGATGCGCTTATCATAGCGGTTCATGATGAAGAGAATTTTCTCGCGCTTGATCCCCGAGGCATCCGTGAGGGTGAGGAAGGAGTTGGCGTTTTTGATGGCGGGGATATCCTGGGTGGTGATGAGCACAATCGAATCCGCCGCTTCGATGGATACCTGCACCACATCGGTGAGGTAGGATGAGGTATCCAGGAGGATGTAGGCATACATCTGGCGCAGGTACTGGAGCATTTTGCCAAACTGATCGGCGTTGACTTTTTCCGCCATTTCGGGGCGGGGCGGCGCAGCCAGAATATCAATGCCCGAAGCGGAGTGATGGATGGCGACATCCTTGACCACCTCAGGGTCCAGTTCTTCGGCGCGGGGCACCAACTCTAAGAGAGAGTTTTTGACTTGCTCGTTGAGGAACACGGCTACATCGCCAAACTGGAGCGAAGCATCAATGAGGATGACATGGTTTTCTTCGCTGTGCAGGGCGATGGCCAGATTGGTGGCGATGGTGGTGGTGCCTGAGCCGCCTTTGGGGCTGTAGACCATGACGATCTTGCCCAATGGTTTGCCCGCCATGCCGGGGACGGATGGGCCGCCGGGGGTGACAGCTACGGGAAAACTGGAAGCGAGCTTGGAACGCTCTTCGATGGCCATTTCACCCGCGCGGTGAATGGCCGCGGTCAGGTCGTCGATGGAGGGCGGTTTGCTGAGGAAGTCCCGCGCACCTGCTAACATCGCGCGGCGCATGTAGCCTGGGTCGTTTTGAACCGACAGGATCACAATTTGCGTGTAGGAGACTTTGCGGCGAATGGCTTCGGTGGCGGTGATGCCGTCCATATCCGGCATGTTGATATCCATGATGACTACATCGGGTTTGAGGCTTTGGGATAAATTGATCGCCTCTTGCCCGCCGCGGGCCATGCCTACGACTTCTACCGCATTGTCAAACTGGAGTAAACGTCGGACGTTTTCTCGTGTTTCGCTGATATCATCAACGATGAGCACGCGAATTTTTTCAGTGATTGGCATACAGCTCTCCAGCGCTACCTTTACAATCCAACCGGACCAAGCATCCGGTTTTTCTGTCGATTTGGTACTTCATCCAGCCAGCCTCAGGCTGCGGAGGCCGGGATTACGGCCAAAGCATTTCATCCGTGCGTGGTTCCAGGCCCACAGGCAGTTTGACCGGGTTGGGGATGCGGTATTGATCCAGGATGAACTGGAGGGTAGCGGCCTGAGTATCGATACGCTGGTCGTCGCCGTAGCTGCGCATGGCCAGGCTGAGCTTACCACCAGCCAGGATGAGGTAATTGAGGGTTACTGCATCCTGCGGGGAAACGATGAGGGTGATGATGTCGGGGCGGGGAGCCGGAGTTTCCGCGGCGGCTTGTTGTTGGCCTTCGGGGGCGGGGGTGGGGGTGGGCTTGGGGCCTTCTTCAATCTTGCCGTCCTCAGGGAATTCGCCGACCCACAAAACGGTGGCATCCTGCACCAGGGTTTGGCTGACGATCCGCCCGCGCTGTTCTTCGGAAGGCAGGACGTAGACAGCCTGGTTGAGGGTGGTGTCTAATTCGGCACGCCCCTGCACAGAGCCAGGGCCGCCAGAGACCACCGAGATGGTGGCGGTTGTGCCGCCGGTTTCAGCACTGCCGGGGCCGGGGGCTATGATGGAAGCAGCCAGGTTAGGAAGACGGCTCTGGAATTGGGTGTCCACATCCACCAGCATGAGCGAAGCGATGATATTGACATGGTCGCCGGACTGCAATCCGTATGAAACCGAGGTCAGGCGGTTGATGGGGATGGAGACGGCCACCTGCCCGCGGGGGATGCGCACGGCGGCATAGGAGCCGGTGGGCTTATCGGTAAGCAGGCTGGGGGTCAGGGGTGTACCCTGGTCCAGATCATAGCGAGTGCGTTGACCGATGACCAGATTGATATCCGTGAAGAACAGGCCTTCGACCATTTGAGCCTGGGGGTAGCTGACGCGGGCCAGGACGCCTTCCGATAAGACGGTGCCCCGAGGAACAGGCTGAGCCAGGATGATAATTTCCACCAGGTTCTGCTGCGGAGTGGGCGTGGCCAGGTCTTGTGCCGTGCTGCCGCCGCCTCCCCCCAGAAGTTGACCCCGCAGTAAAAACGCGGCAACGCCTAAGACCGAGATCAATATGATCGCGATTAGGATAAAAACTAAACCACTTTTACGCCGTCCACCAGCGGCCATGAAAGCCTCCTATTTTTGATTATACATAGGACATCTCTAGCTAATTATACGGCAAAACTAGAATCGCACAAATGTTCCTGACTATATATTTTTGTAAGGATTGCAAGCAATATGCCATTTTCTCAATAAATTCGGAAAAAGAAAAGACCCAACCTGACGGCTGGGTCTTCATCTTTACTTCAAATGGTTTGGATACGGCGGCTGTACTAGACAGCGTTCACGATGTTGGAGAAGATCTTACCGATCGCGGGGCCGAGGAGGGCGAGAATAACAATGACGACAACAGCCACCAAAACGAGAATCAACGCGTACTCAACCAGACCCTGACCTTTTTCCTTCGGAGCGAACAACATGTTTTTCACCTCCTTCCTGTTCATAAAGTCGTTCTTTTTTGAACCTGACCATATTATAAGTGGTTTGAAAAATATTACAAGATCTTTGACATTACAAACACCTTACAGGAACTGTTCCGTTTTTTCATTTTTCATCACCCAATTGGGGTGTGGGCGGGGCTGCTGGCGCAACTTTTCAGCGCGGAGAGCGTATATATTCACGGAGTACAGCGGTGGGCAGGATCCAAAATCTACCAGGAGTGCGCTATTGTGCCGGTTTGGAATTAAGCTATAATCATCTTAGCAATTGGAGGAGACCCCACGGATGGGTTTCTATACGGAAACAATTCTGAAAATGGAGGACGGAACAAGATGAGCGATTTGTTCGAACGGGTGACTGGCGATCAAGATATCTTCAAGAAGCTGCTGAGCAAGATTCCCGGCTTCAGCGGTTATATTGAACGCTCCAACCGGCGGCAGGCGGATCAGATTTTGCGCCAGGCTGTCGCGCAGCGTTATGAAGATCAATGGCAGCGTATTTCGGGGCTGCAGCGTGATTTGATCAGCACGGGCGGAATCGCCTATGTGGATGATATGGAAGCCGCGGCGATCAAACTGCGCCAGTTCATTGACCGGGTTCGCACCGCCTCCTACGGATATTCCGGCTTTTTCGATGCGGTTAAGATCAACGAAGAAGAATTGGCCCAGGTCTACCAATATGATTTGGCTCTGCTGGATGCGGCTGATGAGCTGAAAAACGCAGTGGATAACGTGGAAACTTCGATGGGCACGGACGGTTTGCCAGCGGCCATCCGCCACCTGACCGCCATCGCCCAGCAAAGCGTGGACGCTTATAACCGCCGTTCGGAAGTGATGATCGGCGGGATCACGGGAACGGCCCAGTAATTCGGGCAGCCTGCTGACGACCGTATTTATAGAATTGGAGCGAAAACATGGCTAGAATTTTTGATGTCGTTGAGTATCCCAGTGAGATGGCCGATGAGCTGGTGCACCGTTTCCCAGAAACGGGTGTGGCGGACCTGCGCATTGGCTCACAGGTAATTGTACGCGAATCGCAGCGGGTGGTCTTCTTCCGCGACGGCCAGGCGTTGGACAGTTTTGGCCCCGGCCGCCACACGATTGTTACGGCCAATATTCCCAAGCTGATTGACCTGGTGGGAAAACTGTTTAACGACCGCACGCCTTTCACTGCAGAAGTGTATTACGTTTCCATGAAAGAATTTGCGGACCGTAAATGGGGCACCCCGCAGCCGATCATCGTGCGCAACCCCGGCATGGGTTTGGGCGTGGCGCTGCTGCAGGCGTTTGGCTCCTACAGCTTCCAGGTGAAGGATCCTCAGCAGTTCATCACCCAGATCGTGGGCGCGCAGGGCATTTACCGCACGGCGGATATTGAGAACCGCCTGCGCACGATGCTGCTTTCCAAGCTGCAGGACCTGCTGGGTGAAACGGCAGCCAAGAGCAGCGTGGTTGAACTGATTGGCCTGACGGATGAACTGAGCGCGGGTGTACGCGCGAAGGCTCAGGATGACTTCGCGGCCATCGGTTTGCTGTTGAAGAGCTTCTATATTGGCAACTTGAAGCCTTCGGAAAAATCTGCCGAGGAACTGCGGGCAATGGGTATGCTGGATATGACTACCTACACTCAGCTGCAGGCGGCGGATGCGCTGCGCGATGCGGCCCAGAACCCGGCTGGCGGTGCTGGCCTGACGGCCGGCATCGGCGCTGGGATGGGCATCGGCAACGTGCTCAGCCAGTCGCTTTCGGGCATGACCCCGGCGGCGGGTGCGGCGGCCACAGGGGCGGCTGCGGGCGCTGGGGCGGCCGCAGGAGCGGCAGCCGGTGGGGCGGCCATCCCTTCGGTGATGACCCCAGCGGAAGCCGCCCAGATCCTGCGGGTGTCGGAAGAAGATGTGATTGCGGCCATCAACGCCGGTGATTTAAAGGCGCGTAAGATTGGCAGCGCCTTCCGCATCAGCAAAGAAGCTTTGGAAGAATTCCTGAAGGGCTAATTGATCTAAAAATGAAACATGACAACCCGGTCCACTGTGGGCCGGGTTGTTCTTTCTGAAAGACTGCCTTGGGTGGGCAGCCGCAGGCGGTTTCGCAAACCCTGCGGGAGGCTTCCATGATATAATTTTTTCGTAGGTGCTTGGACATCCTTCTTTAGGCAGCCTGGGGAGACCGGATGAAGCTTCACGAGTACCAATCCAAAACGATTTTTGCACGCTATAAAATACCCATACCGCGTGGTCGAGTAGCCGCCACGGCCAGCGAAGCCAAACAGATTGCTGAAGAGCTGGGTGGCCGGGTGGTGATTAAGGCGCAGGTGTTGGTGGGTGGACGGGGGAAAGCCGGCGGAATTCGGCTGGCCAAAAACTCCAAAGAGGCCGAAGAACTGGCCACAGTGATCCTGGGCATGGATATCAAAGGCTTGCCGGTGCGCAAGCTGTTGGTGGATGAAACCGTCCGCATTCAGAAAGAAATTTACCTGGGCATCACCAATGACCGTGCGGCCCACCGGCCGGTGATGATGGCTTCTTCTGAAGGGGGTGTGGATATCGAGGAAGTGGCACGGGTCAGCCCGGAGAAGATCATCAAGACTCATATTGATCCTTTGCTAGGCCTGCGGGATTACCAGGCACGCGACCTGGCTGTATCCATTGACTTGCCGCGCGAATATTGGCGGGGGTTTCAGGAGATCTGTCACGGGCTGTGGAACGCCTACAGCCAGTCGGATGCGTCTCTGGCGGAGATTAACCCGCTGGTGATCACCGCAGAAAACCGCCTGTTGGCCCTGGACGGTAAAATGGTGGTAGATGACAACGCCCTGTTTCGCCACCCTGACCTGGCGGATATGCGCGATCTGGATGTGGAGGCTGCGCCGGAAGTGGAAGCGCGCAAATACGGCCTATCGTATATCCAATTGGACGGCGAAATCGGATGCATGGTCAACGGGGCCGGGCTGGCGATGGCAACCATGGACATCATTCAGCTGTACGGCGGGGCACCTGCCAACTTTTTGGACATTGGTGGGGGGGCCAGCGCCGAAAAAGTGGGGGCGGCTTTCCGCATCATCCTCAGCGACCCCAAAGTAAAGGTGGTATTGATCAATATCTTCGGCGGTATCACCCGCTGTGATGAGGTGGCGCGTGGGATTTTGGGAGCCATCTCGGAAGTGAAGCCGAAGATCCCGATGGTGGTGCGCCTGGTGGGCACCAACGCGGCCGAAGGGCTGAGGCTGTTGGAGGATGCGCATATGGTCACGGCAGAAACTCTGGTGGAGGCTGCCCAGACTGCGGTTCGCATGGCGAAGGGAGAGGGACGATGAGCATTCTGGTGGATAAAACCACGCGCTTATTGGTTCAGGGGATCACCGGTCATGAGGGCCTGTTCCACACCCAGCAGATGATGGAGTACGGCACGCAGGTGGTGGCAGGGGTCACACCCGGGCGCGGCGGCGAATGGGTGCTGGACGGCAAAGTCCCCGTGTTTGATTCGGTACGGCTGGCGGCGGATTACACCGGCGCGAATACCAGCGTGATTTTTGTCCCGGCGCGGGCGGCGGCAGACGCCATGTTTGAGGCAGCGGACGCGGGCATTGAACTGGTGGTGTGCATCACCGAAGGCATACCTGTGCGCGATATGATGGAAGTGCGGCGCTATTTTGACCAAAAGAATGTACGCCTGATTGGACCGAACTGCCCGGGGCTGCTGACGCCTGGGGGGGCTAAGGTGGGCATCATTCCGGGGGATATCGCTGTGCCGGGAAATATCGGCATTGTATCGCGCTCTGGGACGTTGACTTACGAGGTGCTGTACGCGCTGAAGATGGCGGGCATGGGGGCCAGCACCTGCGTGGGCATCGGCGGTGATCCGGTGAATGGAACCAATTTTGTGGATGTGCTGCAACTGTTTGAAAATGATCCCCACACGGAGAAGGTGGTGCTGATCGGTGAAATTGGCGGCAGCGAAGAGGAAAAAGCCGCGGATTACATCAGCCATCACATGACCAAGATGGCGGCGGCCTTTATCGCCGGGCAGGCAGCCCCGCCAGGCAAGCGCATGGGCCATGCTGGGGCGATCATTGAATCGGGTTCAGGTACGGCGGCGGAGAAAATCCGGGCGTTGGAGGCGGTTGGTGTGCGTGTAGCCAGACACCCGGAGGAGATTCCAGCTATATTGATGTAAGGTGAGCAGCACAGGCAGCCGTAAACCACAACCAGCCGAAGCGGATCTAAACTTCTTCAGGCTGGGCGGTTTACGGCTAAATTGTGAGTAAGACGCGGGTTAGTTCTTGTGGGTACTGATATAGTTAACAGCGTCGCCGACGGATTTGATGGTGCGGGCGTCATCGTCTGAAATGTTCAGGCCGAATTTCTCGCAAAAGCCGTCGATCAGGAAAAATTGATCCATCGAATCCGCTTTGAGATCTTCAATGAAACGGGTTTCCATGCTGAGGGTGCTGGCGTCGATTTTCAGGACTTCGGCGATAACGGTTTTTACATCTTCGAAAGTATCACTCATTTGCGGTTCTCCATTTACCAGGGATGGGTTGATCCATGTATGTATGAATTGTATCTTCAGCGGAAGATCTGTCAAGCCCTCCGCGCGGTGATCTGGTTAATTATAACCCCGCGTGGAGCGCTGCGGTACGCAGCCGCTAAAAGCTTAGACAGGCAGCCCCGCCAGTGACGCGCATTTTTGATACAATACTCCAAAAACAGGGCAGGGAACTATGCCAGATAACAGTCAAGTGGCGGGTCGCAAAGCGGATCATATTCGCATCAATCTGGAAGCGGACGTGCGGTCGGGAGTGACCACCGGATTGGAACGCTATCGTTTTCTAAATGAGGCGCTGCCGGACTTGAATTTGGCCAAAATTGACCTGAGTCAGGAATTGTTTGGGCGAACGGTGCGCGCGCCAATTCTGATCTCCTCGATGACGGGAGGGACACAAGAGGCGGGCGAAATTAACCGGCGGTTGGCCGAGGCGGCGCAATTTCACGGCATTGCTATGGGCTTAGGCTCGCAGCGGGCGGCTATTGAACACCCGGAGCTGGCGGAAAGCTTTCGGGTGCGGAAATATGCGCCGGATATTCTGCTGCTGGCCAATCTGGGCGCGGTGCAATTAAATTACCGTTACAGCGCGGCAGAATGTCAGCGGGCGGTGGAACTGGCCGAGGCGGATGCGCTGATTTTGCATCTGAACGCCTTGCAGGAGGCCCTGCAGCCGGAAGGCGAGACGCAGTTCAAGGGGCTGCTGCACAAAATTGAGGCGGTGTGCAAGGCGCTGAACGTGCCGGTGATTGTGAAAGAAGTGGGCTGGGGATTTTCTGCGGCCACGGCGCGGCGGTTGGCGCAGGTAGGTGTGGCGGCGATTGACGTGGCGGGAGCAGGCGGCACCTCATGGTCGCAAGTGGAGATGTACCGCATCGCCGATCCACGGCAGGCGCGGGTGGCGGCGGCTTTTCGGCATTGGGGTGTGCCGACCGCAGAGTCCATCTTAGAGGTGAAGAGCGGCGCACCGGACCTGCTTGTTTTTGCGTCGGGCGGCTTGCGGGACGGATTGGACATTGCGAAAACCATCGCATTGGGGGCCAGGCTGGGGGGGATGGCCGGGCCGTTCTTAAAAGCGGCGGCGGTTTCCACCGAGGAAACCATCGGGGCGGTGGATGAAATCCGACAGGAACTTCAGATTTGCATGTTCGCGGCCGGGGCTGGCAGCCTGGAACAGTTGGCCCGCACGCGGCTGATTCGCACAGAATAAGTCAGTCAGGCAGCTCTGACGTGGGAGGCAGACAACAATGGCACTGCGTGAGATGATAACGGCGATGCGGCCGGATGTGGAAAGCCAATTGCAGAAGATCGTGTACACCATTCAGCCTTACCCGGAATTGCTGAGTATGCTGACCTACCACATGGGCTGGCAGGGGGAGGGAGCCGGCCCCGAGGCGCAGGGCAAGCGCATCCGCCCGATTTTGGTGCTGTTGAGCGCGGCGGCGGTGGGCGGTGATTGGCGGGCGGCGCTGCCCGCGGCGGCCAGCGTGGAGCTTCTGCATAATTTTTCGCTGATCCATGACGACATTCAGGATCAGAGCGAGGTGCGGCGCGGGCGGCCCACGGTTTGGAAGAAATGGGGCGTGGCCCAGGCGATCAACGCCGGGGATTTGATGTTCACCCTGGCCCAGCAGGCAATTCTGGAACTGGGCACAAGTGTGAATCCGGCTGTGGGGCTAGAGGGCGCGCGCATTCTCAACCATACCTGTGTAGCCCTGACCGAGGGGCAGTATCTGGACATGGCCAATGAACAGGCGCGCAGCCTGCCGCTGAGCGATTACTGGCCAATGGTGGGCGGAAAAACCGCGGCGCTGCTTTCGGCATGTGCCGAATTGGGCGGGTTGGCGGCGGGGGGCAGCGAACATCAACGCATGGCTTTGCGCACCTTTGGTTGGTCTTTGGGACTGGCCTTTCAGGTGTTGGATGATTGGCTGGGGATTTGGGGCAACGCCGCCAAGATCGGCAAATCGACCAGCAGCGACCTTGTGACGGGCAAGAAGACCCTGCCGGTGGTGTACGCCTTATCGCAGGGGGGAGCCTTTGCACGCCGCTGGCTGAGCGGGCCGGTGAATGCGGAAGAGGTGAGCGAGGTGGCGGCCATGCTGACGGAGGAAGGCGCTGAGGCTTACACCCTGGCTGAAGCCGAACGCCTGACGCGTCAGTCACGTGAGGCGTTGGACAGCCTGGACGGCGAGGCGGAAGCCTGCGCAGCGCTGCGTGAGCTGGCGGACGGCCTCTTGCAGCGCCAATCCTAACGGGCAGCACGCCTCATTTTCTCCGTTTTCAGGGTATAATCAGCCTGTCTGCAAAGCGCGCCCGGCTCTTGGCTGGGCGACTTTATCATACGCCAGGATTAGGAAGGGAGCCGCGCAGTTGGACGGATGGACGAGCGCGGGATAAAACAGCACGATATGGCAGGAAAAAACGGTTCGCTGATTCAGGCCGCAGCCTTACTGGAAAGTCCCACGATGGATCATGACGCAATTCAAGATGCTGTCCGGCAGATTCTTTCAGCGGTAGGGGAAGACCCTCAACGCGAAGGTTTGCAGCGCACGCCTGAACGGGTGGCGCGGGCCTACGATGAATTGCTGGCGGGCTACCGAATGGATCCGGAGGCTTTGATTAACGGGGCGTTGTTTGAGGACTCGTATGATGAAATGGTCATCGTGCGGGACATTGAATTTTACAGTTTATGCGAACATCACATGCTGCCCTTTATTGGGCGGGCGCACGTGGCCTACATGCCCAACGGGCGCGTCTTGGGGCTTTCTAAGATCCCGCGTGTGGTGGACCTTTTTGCACGGCGTTTGCAGGTGCAGGAGCGTATGACTCGCCAGATCGCAGACTTTTTGAATGAGCTGCTGAAGCCGCGCGGGGTGGCGGTGGTGGTGGAAGCGCTGCACTTATGTTCGATGATGCGTGGTGTGAAAAAGCACGACTCGCGTATGACCACCTCGGCCATGTTGGGCGCATTTCGCAACAATATGGCCACGCGCATGGAATTTTTGGATAATATCTCACGCAGTTCCATGCCCCTGCATTTTTAAATTGCCCTTATTGAAGATCCTCTCCAAACGGCTGGCATCTTCGCGGGTGAAGGCTGGCGACGTTGGAGATCATCGGAAGGTGAGCCAGGCGAATTATTGGACGGTAGATTATTCTCCGCCTGGGCTGCCTCATTGTTCCCTCGATTCATAGGAGAAACGCAAATGGATATCTTCAAGAAGTGTTTTGAATACACAGACGTCAAAGAAGCCATTGAACAAGGGTTTTACCCATTTTTCATCCCTTTGACCGATAATGAAGGCACAGAGGTGGTCTACCGCGGCCACCGGTTGATTATGTGCGGCTCAAATAATTACCTGGGTCTGACAACGCACCCCAAGGTGCGCGAGGCAGCCATACAGGCCACGGCACGCTACGGCACCAGCTGCACAGGCTCCCGCTTTTTAAACGGGACGCTGGAGATGCACGAGCAGCTGGAACAGGAGCTGGCTGAGTGGGTGGGTAAGGATGCTGCTCTGGTCTTTTCGACGGGGATGCAGGCCAATTTGGGGGCGGTGAGCGCGCTGGTGGGGCGCAATGATGTGGTGATTCTGGATAAGGACGACCACGCGAGCATTGTGGACGGTGCGCGGCTGGGCTACGGCAAGATTGAGCGCTTCCGCCACAACGACATGGAGCACCTGGAACGGGTGATGGAATGTCTGCCGGAGAGCGCCGGACGCCTGATTGTGGTGGACGGGCTGTTCAGCATGGGCGGCGATTTGGCTCCGCTGCCGGAGCTGGTGAAAATTGCCCAGAAATACGGCGCGCGCCTGATGGTGGACGATGCGCACGGCATGGGTGTGATGGGCGGCGGCCGCGGGACAACGGCTCATTTTGGCTTGACCGAGTCGGTGGATTTGATCATGTCTACCTTCAGCAAATCTTTTGCTTCGCTGGGTGGGTTTGTGGCGGGGGATGCGGATGTGATCAGCTACATCAAACACCACGCACGGTCGCTCATTTTCAGCGCCAGCATCCCGCCAGCCAACACGGCAGCGGCCCTGGCGGCACTGGAGGTGATGCGCAGCGAGCCAGAACGGGCGAAGCACGTCAATGAGATCGCGGAATACATGCGCAAGGGTTATCGCTCGATGGGGTTCAACGTGGGACAGTCGGTGACCCCCATTATTCCGGTGATCATTGGAGACGACCAGAAGACCTTCGCTTTTTGGAAGATGCTGTTTGATGCGGGTGTGTTTGTGAACCCGGTGATCAGCCCAGCGGTTCCACCCGGTATGCAGCTGCTGCGCACCAGCTACATGGCCACGCACACGTATGAGCAGATGGACCGTGTGCTGGAGATCTTTGGACGGATTGGCAAAGAGATCGGCGTGATCTAAGCGATATCAAGAAAAACGCGCGTGGGGGTCGGTTTTACCACCTCACGCGCGTTTGAATTTAAGGCGGGCGAAGCTTATTTTTCCAGATAGATGATCCCCAGGGTGTTAGGACCGCAGTGGCTGGCCACCGTGGCGCCGGCGGTGGTAATGCAAATTTCCTGGATGGGTGCCAGGGCAGCGAGCTCTGCGGCGATGGATTGGGCGTCTTCATCGCAGCCGGTGTGGGTGACAAACACACGGTGCAGATCAATCTGTTCTAGATTCTTTTGGAAGGATTCCACCAGGCTGGCGAGGGCTTTTTTGCGCGTGCCGCGTATTTTGCTTTGAATGCCGAGGGTGCCGTCGGGACGAATTTCGATGACGGGTCTGATTTGCAGCAGGCTGCCCATGATGTTCTGCATGGCCGAGCAGCGTCCGCCCATGTAAAGATATTCGAGGGTGTCAATGATGAAGGCGGTGCGGACTTTGGCTGCGGTTTGGGTGAGGTCTTGGGCAATTTCGGTCAGGCTATTACCGGCGTCGCGCAGTTCTGCGGCACGCAGAGCCAACTGGCCGATACCGGTGGATAGGTTGAGGGAGTCGACCACGCGGATGCTGCGGTCTGGAAAGGTCTGGCTGGCCAGGACGGCGCTTTGGTAGGTGGCGGAGAGCTGGCTGCTGATGGTGAGCACCAACAAATCGCCGTTCAGTTCCTGAAAGGCGGCTTCAAACCTTCCTTGGGGCACGGCAGAAGTTTTGGGAAGCTGGTTGTGCTGCTTGACGCCTGCAAATAATTCCGCCAGGCCAATTTCTTCTCCATCCAGGTAGGTTTGCCCGCCCAGGAACACGCTGAGGGGGACAGTATGGATATGATAGCGTTCTTTGAGGGCTGGGCTGAGGTCAGCGCAGCTATCGGTTATAATTTGAATCATAATGGGCACCTTTGGTTGACTTTCGTATGAAAACAATGGGAACATTATAGCAGGCTTTCTGCTGTCTGCATGCTGGCTGAACGGCTGAGAGGAAAGCTCAGCCGTTTTTATTCCACCACGGTGAGGTGTGCGTTGAAGCGGATTTTGCTGTTTGATCTGGATGGTGTTTTGATCCTGCCGCGGGGCTACCGGGCTGCTGTTCACGATACTCTGACGTACTTCTTGGAAGATTTAAACCTGAGCCACCTGGAGGTGGACGACGGCCTGCCGCCACTGTTTGAATCCCTGGGGGTGACCTCGGAATGGGACATGATCGCCGTCTCGCTGGCCGTGGCATTGGATGCGGCGGCGGGAGCTTTTCCGCATCTGGCGCAAGCGCGTACGTTGGTGCAGATCAAGACTGCAATGGAAAATTTGGACTTGCGCGAGCTGCAGGTGGACTGGCGGGAGCGCGTGCGCGCCCTGGGACCGTTCATGAAGCGCGAGCCGTCACCTTCGGAAGCGCTGTTGGCGGCCTGTCAGGGAAACGGTAAGCATTTGCTGCCGAACCTGAGCGGGCAGGAGATTCTGGCGGACCTGCTGGGGTGCACGCGGGAGTTGTGGAACTGCCCTACGACGCGCTTTTTCCAGAATCTGGCTTTGGGGGCGGAGATGTTCCGCGAGTATTATGACCAGGAGCCGTATTTGGAGGTGCCCTCGTACCTGCTGGCGATGGATGAGCCGCTGGCGACGCCGGAAACCTCAGCCCGCATTTTGTCAGGGGTACGCAGCGGAGCGCATTTTGCTGCGGCGTTGACCGCCCGCCCCAGCTTGCCGCCGCGCGGAGCAAGCGATGAACCGCGCGAGGAATATTCGCCGGAGGCTGAATTGGCTTTGCAGGCGGTGGGGCTGAGTGAGCTGCCCTCAGTGGCCTGGGGACGATTGGTGCATCAGGGGAAAAAGTTGGGGAAATCGCCGGATCTGCTTCTGAAGCCTGCGCCTATGCAGGCCCTGTCGGGCATGGCAGCAGCTCTCAGCGGAGATGAGATGCGCTCTTTGGATTGGGCTGCAGAGATGCTGGCCAGCTCGACCCCGGCAGAGACCGCGCGCCAGATGCTGCCAGAGGCGGTGGAAGTGCATGTGTTTGAAGATTCGCCGGTGGGGATCCTGGCGGTGCAGCGGGCGGCAGCTTTGTTAGCGCAAGCGGGCGTGGATGTGCAGGTGCAGGCCTGGGGCATTGCCTCCGGCCACCCCGAGAAAACTGAAGCGCTGCGCGCATTGGGCGCAGAAATCTGTGAGGATGTCAACCAGGCGGTGGACCGCGCTTTGAATTAGTACCAGCCGCGCTTTTTGAAGAATATCACCATTCCACTCGCAATGAGGACAAACACAACCCAGATCATAGGGTAGCCCAAAGGGTGAGATAATTCCGGCATGAAGTGGAAATTCATGCCGTACACTCCGGCAACGAAGGAAAGCGGCAGGAAGATGGTGGATACAATGGTGAGGGCCTTCATGACCTCATTCAGGCGCAGGGAGGTGGAATTCAGGTAGATGTCCAGGGCGCTGGTGGCGATATCGCGCAGGGTTTCGGTGAGGTCCTGAATGCGCACCAGATGGTCGTAAATATCGCGGAAATAAATCTGGCTTTGTTTATCCACCATTGGGAATTCATCACGGGTGAGGCGGTTGATGATCTCTCGTTGGGGGCTGAGGATGCGGCGCAGAGTCATCAGGCTGTGCTTGATGGACAGGATGCGCTGGAGGGTGATGGGATGCGGTTTTTGCAGGACGGTATCTTCCAGGTCGTCCAACTCATCATCGAGCTGATCCACCAGGGGCATGTAATCATCCACCAGCGCATCAAGAATTGCGTGGCAGAGGAAGTCGGAGCCGTTGAGGTATACGCGCTGGTCGCGCGACAGGCGCTGAATGACGCGTTCAACCGGCGGCATAGTCTCTTCTGAATAACAGGTGACCACAAAGTTATCACCCAGGTAAAGATTCAGTTCAAAAGTTTCCAGGGCATCCAGGCGGTGATCTGGGTGGAGGGCGTGGACGATCAGGAAGAGGTAGCTGCCGAAATCGTCAATCTTAGGGGGCTGGTAACCGACCGAAAGGCAGTCTTCAATGGTTAACGGGTGAAAATGGAAGATCTCCCCCAGAATAAATTGGGTTTCTGAGGGGGTGGGGCTGGCCAGGTTTACCCATAATAAATGATTCGGGTTCGATAAATTGACACGGATTTGGTCGAGGGTGAGGTCTTTCTGATAGTTTTTTTGTTCATCGAAAACAAACGTCTGGATCATGGTGAGGTATCCTATCCTATTACGGAAAAATCTGCGCAAAAATGCAGGACGAAATCGTGAATTGGGGTGAAAACCAGTATAATTATACTGGTAGACGATAATTTCTGACGGCTCGCCGATGGGCGGGCTTCCTTTTTACAGCCCTCGCGAGGGGGTGTTTCTTGGGAGAAAATATGAGCGAATATACCATTGCGGGCCTGTTGGAACGAATGCCGGAAGCCTTTGTGCCGGAACGCGCGGCGGGTGTGAACGCCACTGTGCAGCTGCATTTGAGCGGGCCGGGCGGCGGCGATTGGGTGATTACGATTGCAAACCAGCAGTGCAAAACGGCAGCAGGCACGATCCCGAACCCCAATTTGACCTTTTTGGCGTCGGCACAGGACTGCCTGGATATTTTTACCGGGAAGTTGGATGGGATGAAGGCTTTTATGCTGGGTAAGCTTCAGCTGCGGGGTGATATGAGCCTGGCGATGAAGCTGGCCAGTTTCTTTAACGTCAACCGCAGCTTTTAGGCGGCAGATGCCTGCATTCATTCAAAGAGAATCAATTTCGCCGTGGGAGGGCGCAGCCTTCTCACGGCGAAACGATTTCATTTGAGGATGGGCCGGTTTAGAACAGCCCCCAATCGTCGGCCAAACCCTCTTCCATCATGGAAAAATCCCAGACGTCCAACCCTAAATCCACATGGGTGGGGCGCTCTAAGATGGATTCAGCTTTTTGGCGGGTGCTTTCGATCATAGCCGGGCCGTAGGGGCAGAAGGGAGTCGTGAGGATCATGCGGATGAGGGCGTGATCGGCTTCGATGGTGACATCGCGAATGAGGCCGAGTTGGATGATGTTCAGACCAATTTCAGGGTCAATCACTTCGCGTAGACCTTCACGCAGCGCGACGCAAAGTTCGGGATGTTCGCTTTCAGCCTGCCAGACAGGCTGGTTGGAGCCGGGGGGATTAGAGGGGGCGGTCATGCGAGTTGATCCTCCGAAGGAGCAAGATCTGAGACGACATAGGTGCAGTGCTGGTCACCGCGCAGCAGGCATTGGATTTTGGCGGTGGGGATGGCCAGGACGGTGGAGATGAGAGTTTGATCCAGGGAACAAACTTCGGGGTGCTGCTGGCCGACTTGATAGTAGGGGCAGCTGATTTCATGGATCAGGTATTGGTCCCCTTGTTTTTCCCACTCTACGGAGAAACCTTCCTGAGACAGCACATCTTTAATCACTTCCAGTTTTTCTTCGATGGAAAGAGTCTGCACTTTTTGGGCAATATCGGAGCCTAAATCGGTGGCCATCTGCACGAACAGGCGGTCGACCACCTCGGAAGGGAGGGTTTCTTTGAGCTGATCCAACAGGCGGTTGGTAAGGCGCAGGTAACGGGTGGGGAAGCGCTCCATGCCTTTTTCGGTGAGGGAATACACCAGGCGAGGGCGGCCCACACCGTGGCGCTCTTCTTCGACGGCAATCAGCCCATCGCCTTGTAAATTGCTGAGGTGGTGGCGCACGGAAATACCATTAATGCCCACCGCATCGGCCAGTTCGTTGATGCTGCAGCGGGGATGGTTGAGCAGGGTGTGTAAGATTCGATCTCGTGTGCTTTTCATCGCGACATCACGTATGCTATCCGTTTGAAGGGTCTAACCTTCTCTCTTCGCGCGGCGAAGGGAGCTGCGGAACGCACCGCATGGAGGCAGTATATCACAGGCGTTTCAATAATGTCAATATATAAGATTTATATCCTAAATATTCGTTGAACGGTAGGATGGAGCCTGCTGCAAGGAATCAATTTAGACGAGTGACGGTATAATACGTACAGGTGTAATTCTTTCGAAGGTTCAAAGGCAGGCAGATTTGAATTCGATAGGACGACTATTACTGGCAGCCGCCGCGGCGCTGGGGGGGCTGTGGTTGCAGGGAGCGGCCCGTGCTCAGACGCAGACGGAAGCTGTGAGTTGGGTGGTTTATGCGGCGGAAAACGCCGGAGGCACAGATCTCTACTGGGCGCGCTCAGACGGGGGTACGGCAGTAGCCTTGACGGATACCCCGGCTCGCGAAGATCTGCCGCGTTTCTCGCCGGATGGTAAACGCCTTGCCTTTCTGGAGGGGCAAGGGGAGGTCTCTGCGCTGGCGGTGATGGACGCCGGGGGGCAAAATCGGCTGCGGTTAAGTCCGGATACGTTAACAGTTCGCGATTTAGCCTGGTCGCCGGACGGCCAGCATCTGGCATTTACGGCGTCGCCCCCTATGGGCGGCAAACTGCGCGTGTACACCACCGCGGCGGATGGGAGCGGCAGCCCGCAGGCCGTCAGCGCGGAAAATGAGGCCTGCTGGGAGCCGGTTTGGTCGCCTTTGGGCGGTCAGCTGGCGGTGACTTGCGCCCCGTTTGGCCCTTCCGAAACCCCATACCCGGAAAGCCAGGTGGTACTGATCCAAACACAAAGCGGTGAACGCCGTGCGCTGATTTCCCAACCAGGGGCGGCGCAGTTTTCACCTTCCTGGTCGCCGGACGGTAAACGCATTGCCTATGCGGTTTCAGGCGGGGGACAAAGCGGAATTCATTTGACAGATGTGGATGGCAGTGCAGACTTCGTGCTGAGTGCGCATGAAGGGGATCATTCACCGCAATGGTCTCCAGATGGAAGTTGGATTGCGTTTGTTTCGGATCCGGCTTTGGGTCGGCGAGCTTTGTTTACCCCGCAGCCCGACGCCCAGGCTGAGATTTATCTGGTGCGGCCGGACGGCAGCGGACTGCTGCTGTTGGTGTCGGGCTTGCCGTTTGCGGATTATTGCTGGACGGCGGAAGGGGACCGGATTGTCTTCACTCAGAGTCCAGACCCACAGACTGGCAGCACAGGGCTGAATCTGGCATCGGTACGAACGGACGGCTCACAGATGCAGTGGATCACCTCAGTGGAGGGGGCGGCCTTTAGCCCCAGTGCCGCGGCGGGCGGCGGGCTGGAGCCGAGCCTGACCCTGGAAGGAGTGGTGCGGACGGAGGACGGACAGCCTTTGGCGGGGGTGAGCGTGCACCTGGCAGATTCTGAGCCGGTTTTAACCGGCGCGGACGGACGTTTCAGCTTCCAGCATTTAAGCGCGGGCAGTTATGCACTGCGGCCTGTATTGAGCGGATATCAGTTTCAACCGTCTGAGCAGCTTGTGAATCTGAGCGAAGGGACCGGCGAGGTGGCCTTTGAAGCCGTCCAGGCGGATGGGCTGTTCATCTCACATATTCAGGCGATTCAAGCTGTGGATGGGGAAGGGCAGCTAACGGCGGGCAAGCCGACTGTGGTGCGCGTGTATGTGGACTGCGGCGAGGGCTGCACCGAGCTGGCGGGGGTCACCGGGACGCTGCGCGGGGTGAGCGGAGAAGGACGTGACTTGGGGATGCTGACGCCGGAACCGGTCAGCATCACGGCTTTCCATGAGGATTGGACGCGGCAGCAAAGCGACCCGCAGCGCAGCCTGAACTTCCTGCTGCCCGCGGAGTGGCTGAGCGGCACACTGCGGCTGACGGCTGAGGTGGGAGGCACGCAGCGCGAAACGAACCTGACTTTTGCGCCGGGGATCCGTCTGCGGCTGGCCTGGTTTGATCTGGGATACCGCCCGGCGGCTGGGGCTGGCACGCCAGAACCAGCGAAAGAAACGCTCTTGCCGGACCGCAGCGCGGCGCAGCAGGCTGTGCGTGATTTGTGGGATATGCTGCCGCTGGCTCCGGATGGGTTGACCTATGTGTATCAGCCGGGGATCCTGCAAACTTTTGAAAGCACTCTGGACTGCCCGGCCTTAACCGACGGCAGCGACTGTCCGGCGGTGACGGATTATCTGGTGACTCTGCGTTTGTTGTATGAACGCACGGCGCGCGAGGGACGCTGGGCGGGCGGAACTGCGCCCGACCGACTGTTTGCGTGGACACATCCCGATACCCAGAACGATGGGCAGTGCAGCCTGGCGGATACAGGCTGGTCGCACGGTGACGACTTGCCGTCCATCGGCCGGGTGGCGGTGGGTGCTTCTACCTGTACGTTTAATTTGAAAACGATGGAGTCCGGTCAGACGCTGACGCGCGAGATGGGCCATTTGCTGAACGCAAATGGGCTGCGCCCGGCGGCTGTTAATAAGCGACTGGCGTGTTGGTGGGGTGAGGCGGGCGGCACGGGCACCCTGGGTAGTTGGGGGGCGCGGGTGAGCGCATCGGGCTTTGAGCTGTTTGACCCGGTCGTTACTTATGACGTGCTGTCGTACTGCACGCCTGCCTGGGTTTCCCCGGCGACGGCACAGGCTTTTGGAACAGGTTTTGCCAATCAGGATGCGTTCCTTTCGGATGGAGATCTGCCTGTGGGCGGACGGTTGGCCGCAGGAATCCCGCGGAACCGGCGTGCACCCGCAGAAGGGCAGCTGCTGACGGCTGCGTTAATTCGGCAAACCGGGAAGGCAGAGATTCTGCCCGCTTTCCGCATTGCATCGCGGATGCCGCCGCTGGTGGGAGGCGAAACGGGGACATGCTTGCAGGTGCGCGACGCAGAAGAAAACGTGCTGGAGCAGATGTGTCAGGAACTGGATTATCTGCATCCCACCCTGGGGCAGAATATTGGGGTGGATTTCATCACGGCCAGTTTTACTGCAGACAGCGAGCAGGCGGCCTCTTTGGTGGTGGTGCGAGGAGAAACCGAGCTGGCCCGACAGACCGCTTCGGCCAATCCGCCTGTTCTCAGGCTGCAGGAACCCGCGGGCGGCGAAACGTGGGCGGATGGGCAGACCGCCTGGGTGCGCTGGCAGGCTTCTGACGCGGATGGGGACGCGTTGACCTATGCGGTTTCGTATAGCCAGGATCAAGGGCAAACGTGGAACCCCATGGCGGTGGGGATCCGGGCAAGTGAACTGGCGGTGGACCCAACACGGCTGCCGGGGGGAAAGCCGCTTTGGCTGCGGGTGGACGCCAGTGACGGTTTTCACAGCGTTTCGACTCAATCGGCGGGGGCGGTGACGGTGGCAGATCACGCCCCAACAGCGGTCATTCTATCACCGCTGGACGGAGGCAGCGCATCGACACAAGGGGTCTGGCTGCGAGGATACGCCTACGACCTGGAAGATGGGGCTATCACCGGCGAAAGGATGGAATGGAATTCCAATCTGGATGGGGTGCTGGGCAGCGGGCCGCAGGTATTTGCGCACCTAAGCGAAGGGGTACATGACATCTCCCTGACGGTGTCTGACTCGGCGGGAACCTACCGCGGGGTGAGCGTGCGCGTGGATGTACGCAAGGCGGCGGCAGCCCAAGTGGGGGATACCCCTGCTGGTGCGGCGAGCGAACCGACCCCGACATCTGCACCTGGAATCGTGCTGCCAAAGCTGCCCAATATTCAATTGGATTTGAACATGAATACGCCGGTTTTATGGCTGGCTCTGGCAGGACTGGTGCTGCTGTTGTTGGTGCTGGTGCTGTGGGCGCTGATCCGGCGGGGGATCCGCCGTCGGGAACGCCAGACGGAAGCCCGCCTGGAGGCTGCCGCAACCCCTGAAAGTCAGCCAGAACGGATAGAAGAACGCCAGCCGCAGACCGTTGCTCCCCCAGCCCCAGAGCAGGTTCCGGAAGCGACTCCGTCGGCAACGCCCAAGGCAGAAGACCGCATGGCTGCCCGTCCGCCGCAGGTGGTGCCGCGGGAATCCGTGGAAGGGGTTGATTTTCTGGCGCAGGGCATTCAGCAGGTGAAGAGCGGCAATATCCGCCAGGGATATGCGATTTTACGCAAAGTGCTGGAACTGCAGCCGGACAATGCGGATGCGTGGCTGTGGCTGGGGTGGGCGGCTGCTCGCCAGGGGGATCGGGCCACAGCGCAGCGCTGTTTCCTGCGGGCGGCAAAACTGGGACATGCCGCTGCGGAGCAGGCCCTGGCCTGGCTGGAACGACAGGCTTAACCGGATGATTATGACGCAAACCGCCGCAGATGACCGCGGCGGTTTGTTCTTTAAGATATTCGAATATATAAGAATATTATAATAAATATTGACCGAATTACCTTTACTATGATATAATCCGGCCAGATTACATACATCAACTGCATTTCGGTTTTACCGAAATGAAATTGTGCAAAAAGGAGCAGCGCTTCCATGTCCGTTTTGGAGATTCGAAATTTACACGTCAGCATCGAGGGGAAGGAAATCCTCAAGGGATTGGATTTAACCGTAAAGACCGGCGAGGTGCATGCCATCATGGGACCCAACGGCACGGGAAAATCTACGCTTTCGTACACGATCATGGGCCACCCGGCCTATGAGGTGACGGACGGCGAGATTTTGTTTAACGGCGAGAATATTTTGGAAATGGAAACGGACGAGCGCTCGCGGTTGGGGCTTTTCCTGGCATTCCAGTATCCGGTGGCGATCCCGGGGGTGACTCTGGCGAACTTTCTGCGCACGGCGCTGAACGCGCGCCGCAAGGCGGTCAACCCGGAAGATAAGGGCATGCCCATTCCCGAATTCCGCAAGATGCTCAAAGAAAAGATGGACATGCTGCGCATGGATCACGCCTTTGCCGGACGCTACTTAAATGACGGTTTTTCGGGCGGTGAGAAGAAACGCGCGGAAATCTTGCAGATGGCGACCTTGAAGCCCGAAATCGCAGTGTTGGATGAGACCGACTCGGGGTTGGATATTGACGCGCTGCGGATTGTCTCAGAAGGTGTGAACACGCTGCGCGGAAAAGATCTGGGTGTGATGGTGATCACCCATTACCAGCGTATCCTGAATTACATTCAGCCGGATTTTGTGCACGTCATGTTGGGCGGGCGCATTGTGGAATCGGGCGGCCCAGAGCTGGCCCTGAGCCTGGAAGAACACGGCTACGATTGGGTGCGCGAAAAGTACGAAGGCGAAGCGGTTAACGGCTAATTTACTGGTATGTGACCTGAGTGCCTGGAGGCGATGATGAGTTCAAACCCGCAAGCCGAATATTTAGAAAAGCTGGGTGAGTATAAATACGGGTTTAGCAACCCGGACACCTCGGTGTTTAACACCGGCAGAGGCCTGAGCGCGGAAGTTGTGGCGCAGATTTCGGCCATGAAGGGCGAGCCGCAGTGGATGTTGGATTTCCGTCTGAAAGCCTTGGCTCATTTTCAGGCGCGGCCCATTCCCACCTGGGGGCCGGATTTGTCTAACCTGAACCTGGACGACTTGATCTATTATGTGAAACCTTCGGACAAAGAAGGCCGTTCCTGGGACGATGTGCCGGATGATATCAAGCGGACCTTTGACCGCCTGGGGATCCCCGAAGCCGAGCAGCACTTTTTGGCTGGACTGGGGGCGCAGTACGAATCGGAGATGGTGTATCACCGCGTGCAGGAACACCTGGAAAAAGCCGGTGTGATTTTTGTGAGCATTGAAGACGGCTTGCGTCAATACCCTGACCTGTTCCGCGAGCATTTTGGCACGATCATCCCGATTGAGGATAACAAGTTCGCGGCGTTAAACAGCGCGGTATGGTCGGGTGGGTCGTTTGTGTATGTGCCCAAGGGTGTGAAGGTGGACTTGCCGCTGCAGGCCTATTTCCGCCTGAACGTGGCCAATATTGGGCAGTTTGAGCGCACCTTGATTATTGCGGATGAGGGCGCGCAGCTGCACTATGTGGAAGGCTGCACGGCCCCGCAGTACACCACTGATTCATTCCACAGCGGCGTAATCGAAATTGTGGTGAAGAAGGGCGCACGCGTGCGCTACTCGACCATTCAAAACTGGTCAAACAATGTGTACAACCTGGTGACTCAGCGCGCCATCGTCCACGAAGAAGGCACGATGGAATGGGTGGACGCTAACCTGGGCTCGAAGGTGACGATGAAATACCCCTCCTGTTACCTGGTGGGGCGCGGCGCGCACGGAGAGATCCTCTCGATGGCCTTTGCTGGGCCAGGGCAGCAGCAAGACGCAGGTGGCAAGATGGTACATCTGGCCCCCGACACGAGCAGCAAAATCACCTCGAAATCGATCAGCCGCGGTGGCGGTCGTTCTTCTTACCGTGGGCTGCTGAAAGTGCACCGCGATGCGGTCAACTCGCGCTCAAACGTGGTTTGTGACGCGCTGCTGCTGGACCCCCAGTCGCGCTCCGACACCTATCCGTATATTGAGATTGATCAAGAGCGGGTTAACATCGGCCACGAGGCTTCCGTTTCGAAAGTGGGCGAGGAACAGCTCTTTTACCTGATGAGCCGCGGGCTGAGCGAAGAAGAAGCGACCACGATGGTAGTTTCTGGTTTTATTGAACCTCTGGTGAAGGAACTGCCCATGGAATATGCCGTGGAAATGAACCGCCTGATCCAGCTCCAAATGGAAGGCTCCATCGGTTGAGGAAGGACAGCGAACACTATGGCAGACACTCCTAAAATTGTTCGGGGCGTACGCCGCACCGCGGCCGCCCAAGATTTTATTTTTACTGAAAAAGACCTTCCGACTGGTGGGCCAGACTTTTTGAAGGCTTTCCGGCAGAATGCCTGGACGGCGTACCAATCCCTGCCCATCCCGACTCCTTCCGAAGAGGCCTGGCGGCGGACGGACTTGAAAACCTTGCAGCCGCAGCAGTACCGAATCCCCGCGGAAAACGCCTATTTGGACCTGGAGCCGGTGCCGGCGGAGCTTTTACGCCCGCTGACGGCCAACCAGCACGGCGGCCAGGTGCTACTGATGGCGGGTGGGTCGCAGGTGACCCTGGATCCGGCGGTGGCAGCGCAGGGCGTGATCTTCACCGATTTGCGTATGGCTCAGACGCAGCACCCGCAACTGCTGGAAAAAGTCATTGGCAAGGTTGTGCGCCCTGGCGAAGGAAAATTTGCGGCGATGGCCGCGGCGCTGGCGCAAAACGGCCTGCTGTTGTATGTGCCGCGCGGGGTGCGGGTGGAACAGCCGCTGCACAGCCTGCTGTGGGGTGCGGGTGAAGGCCTGGCGCATTTCTCGCATCTGCTGGTGCATTTGGAAGAAGGCGCGGCGGTGACGTATGTGCACGAGGCGGCTTCCCCCGAAGGCAGCCTGCAGGCGGCCATGCATGCCGGTATTGTGGAGCTGTATGTGGGATCGGGCGCGTCGCTGACGTTTGTGGAGCTGCAATCCTGGGGCGAGAACATCTATAACTTCAGCCACGAGCGTGCGCGGGTGGACCGTGACGGCACGCTGGACTGGGTGTTCGGCGCGGTGGGCAGCCACCTGACCAAGAATTTCTCCGACCTGGAACTGGCTGGAACGGGAAGCGTGGGCAAGATGTCGGGCTTTTATTTTACCGACCACGACCAGCACCTGGATCACGACACGCAGCAGAACCATCTGGCCCCGCATACCACCAGCGATTTGCTTTTCAAAGGCGCGTTGTTGGATCACAGCCGATCTGTGTGGCAGGGCATGATTTATGTGGCTCCGGGAGCGGCCAAGACTGACGGATATCAGGCGAACCGCAATCTGGTGCTGAGTGAGAACGCGCGCGCCGACTCGATCCCTGGGTTGGAAATTTTGGCAGACGATGTGCGCTGCACGCACGGCGCCACGGTGGGCCGGTTGGATGAGGAGCCTGTGTTTTATCTGCTTAGCCGCGGCATCCCCCGGCGTATGGCTGAACGGCTGATTGTGGAAGGCTTTTTTGACCCGATTATGCAGCGGATTCCTTTTGAAGGTGTGCGCGCTCGTTTCCAGGCTGCCATTCAAAAGAAGATGCAGGCGATGGGTGACTGACCTTTGATTTTTGCCCAGGCTGCGGCTGTGCAGCCGCAACCTGGGTGTGATACAATGCTCTGTTAAATCTGAACGGCGGAGAGAATAAATGGCACCGGTTCCTTTCATGCGCCCCCCTGATTCTGAATATGTGTTTGATGTGGGTGATATTGTTGAGGTGTTTTGCGACCACGAAAAGGGCGGCCAGCGTATTCGCGGGTGGCTCAAGGGCATTGTGGTGCAGGTGGACGCCAAAATGGTGGCTGTGCAGTTTCGCAGCAACGTGTATTTAACCGACGGTTGGATGGTGCCGGATCATATTTTGTGGTATCCGGTAAATTCAACCAATATTCGCCTGCCCCGCAAACCGGCTAAGCCCAATTTGCCGCGGGCGGAGTAATTGTCCTAACCTCATTTGAGTGAACAGTCGAGGATTTCGGTGAACTCTCCCACCCCCTTTGATTTGCAGCGCATTCGCTCCGATTTCCCAACCCTCCAGCGCCAGGTTCACAACGGCGTACCTTTAATTTATCTGGATTCCACCGCAACCGCCCAAAAACCAGAGTCGGTGCTGGCGGCGATGGATGCGTATTACCGGCATTCAAACGCCAATATCCACCGCGGGGTGCATACCCTGGCGGAGGAAGCCACAGCGGCCTATGAGGGCGCTCGCCAACGGATTGCTCAGTTTATTGGGGCGCGTACTGCGCGGGAAGTGATCTTTGTGCGCAACACCACCGAGGCGATCAACCTGGTGGCGATGACCTGGGGGCGAACGCAGCTTCAGGCGGGCGACCTGGTGATTTTAACCGAGATGGAGCATCATTCCAACCTGGTTCCGTGGCAGATGTTGGCAGCGGAGCGCGGTCTGCGTTTGGAGTTCATTCCGGTCACCGATGACGGCCTGCTAGATTTAACGGTGTACCAGCAGCTGCTGGAGCAGGGGCCGAAGTTGGTGGCCTTCACGCACATGTCCAACGTGTTGGGGACGATTAACCCGGCCAAAGAGATGATTGCCGCAGCGCATGCGGCGGGAGCCCTGGCTCTTGTGGATGGGGCTCAAAGCGTGCCGCATTTGCCGGTGGATGTGCGCGACCTGGACGCGGACTTTTTGGCTTTTTCGGCGCACAAGATGGTTGGTCCCACCGGCATCGGTGTGCTGTACGGCAAAGAAGCCCTGCTGAACGCCATGCCGCCGTTCATGGGCGGCGGGGACATGATTAAGAAGGTCACGCTGCGTACCTTTGCGGCCAATACCCTGCCGCACAAATATGAAGCTGGAACGCCCGCCATTGCGGAGGGGATCGGTTTTGGCGCGGCAGTGGATTACCTCAAAGCTATAGGTATGCAGGCGGTGGAAGAGCACGAGAAAACCATCATTCGCTATGCTCTGGAACGTTTTGCTGAGATCAATGGGGTCACAGTGATCGGCCCGGCAGCGGAACAGAAAGGGGCTGTGCTGGCTTTTACCCTGCAGGAAGCGCACCCTCACGATGTGGCGCAACTATTAGACCGCGAAGGCATCGCTGTGCGGGCGGGGCATCACTGCGCCATGCCGCTGCATGATCGCTTTAAGCTGCCGGCCACTACCCGCGCCAGCTTTTACCTGTACAACACCATCGAAGAAGTAGACCGTCTGGCGGAAGCGGTTGAGAAGGTCAAGCGCATGTTTGCATAGGGGCAAAGGAGTTAGATATGGACGACATGTACCGCGAAATCATCATCGAACGCTATAAAGATCCTCATTACCGCGGGACCCTCGATCCGCATGATTACACCTTTGAGGATGAAAACCCCCTGTGCGGCGACCAGATTCGGGTGGATGTGCGTGTGGACGACGCAGGCATCATCACCGAGGCGGCTTTCAGCGGTCACGGCTGCGCCATTTCTCAGGCATCAGCTGACCTGCTGATCGAGTCCATCCTGGGGAAACACGTGGAAGACGTGAAGAAAATGACCAAGCAGGACATTTTGGACCTGCTGGGGATTGAATTGGGACCGGTGCGCCTGAAATGTGCGCTGCTTTCGCTGAAAGTGGTCAAGGCGGGGCTGTACGGCCTGGGCGAAGCCAGCGACGCTTTGGTGGAAAACGATGAGGAGTTTTAAGCATGGCGGGTGAACACGAAGGCGAATATACGTTCTACAGCGTGGCGGATGTGGATGAGCTGCCTAATGGGGAGCGGCTGTATCTGGAAATTGACGGTCAACCGGTGGTGGTGTTTAACATCGCCGGGTATTATTACGCGATCTCGGACGTATGTACGCACGACATGGGCCCATTGGGGGATGGCGAAGTGGAAGGGCATGAGATCGTTTGCCCGCGGCATGGAGCGCGCTTTGACATCCGTACGGGGGAGGCGAAGAAGCTTCCAGCGGTGGAGGGCATCGCGGCGTACCCTGTGCGCGTGGTGGAGGGGGAGATTCAGATCGGGATCCGGCACAGTTAAGTTTTTCCATACGGGGGCAACCGCAGGGGCGCATTTTCTGCATCCAGGGAAGCGAATCTAAAAAGTTTGTACAAACCCTATAACGATTATCCTTTTAGGGCGTATAATCGTATCTATGAAGCCGAAATTCCAACTCCGTTTTGATCAAATTGCCCCTGACGCCGATGTGGTCACCGGTGAAGGACGCAGCTTGCGGCTTTCCGATTTATGGCAAGCCCGTCCTATTGTGCTCGCTTTCATCCGTCATTTTGGCTGCCCGCAGTGCAAGACCCTCTTGGATCATTTATACCAACTACGTCCGAAGCTGGAAGAAAACAACTTGGGGCTGGTGGTGGTAACCCAGGGCACGCAGGAAGAAACTGCCGCGTTTTGCGCGGAGCGTATCCCCGGCACGCTGTGCCTGGCGGACCCCACACGAAGCTTATATCGGGCCTATGGAGTGGGGCGCGGCGGCCTGCGCGAGACTTTCCTTTCGGCTGAGGTGTGGCGAGCGAATGCGCGCGCGGCCAAAAAGGGCTATAAGGCGGAACTTCCGCCCAAGGGACAAGACGCCATGCTGATGTCGGCGCTGTTTGTGATTGGGCCAGATGGACGCATTCGGCTGCCGTATTACTACGACCACATCGCCGATCATCCGCCGGTGGAGGTTTTGCTGAGCGGATTCCTGGGTACGCGCTGGGAGCAGCCTTTCAATGGTGCTATCCATACGGAGGGAGGCGCACATGGCGACTAAAGGTTCGAATCCATCGGCAGACCTGCCGGTTTTTCTGTCTCTCAAAGAAGTATGGCGCAACCGCGGGCGTTTTTTGCTGTTCAGCCTGGTGATCGCCTTGATCACCTTGTTGGTGCTGTTCATCGCGGCTTTGGGCGAAGGGCTGGGCAACGGCAACCGCGAATACCTCTCGAAGCTGGATGCGCAGCTGTTGGTGTATTCCGAGAAATCCGATTTTTTGATCTCCGCCAGCCGCGTGGACCCGGCGCTGAGCACCTCCATCCGGCGCGTGCCGGGGGTGGAGAACGCTGGGCCGCTGGGAACCTCCTCGGTGAACCTGGTGTCGCGGACAAGCGGACAGACATTAAAGATCTCGCTGATCGGGGCTGAACCAGGGCGCCCAGGGCTGCCGCCGGTGATTTCTGGGCAGCCGCTGCGCGCCAGTAAGGCCAACGAGATGATCATCGATTCGAATGTGGCCGAACGATCTGATATTAAGGTGGGCGATACGGTCGTGGTGCAGTCGACTCAGGGCACGGAAACGGAAGAATACCGTCTGCGGGTGATTGGCCTGACGGACAGCCGACAATACTCCCTGGCTCCCACGGCGTTTGTTCCTTTTCAGACCTGGGATAAGGTACGGCCAAAATCGCAGGCAGAGTTGAACAGCAATAACCCCACCGCTAACGTTATTGCGGTGCAGGTAAGCAACCCGGCGGATCTAGATGTGGTAGAGGCGCGCATATTTGAAAATATTCAGAATGTGGAGACCGCTACGATTGATAAGGCCATTCAGAACGTGCCCGGGTACAGCGCCCAGCAAAGCACCATTCAGACCCAGGGGATTTTCACTCTGTTTATCGGTTTGTTGGTGATCGGCGGCTTCTTCCAAATTCAGGTGCTGCAAAAAGTGCCGCAGATTGGTGTTCTGAAGGCGATTGGCGCACCCAACCCGGTGATCGCGGCCGCTTCGGTGCTGCAAATCTTGATTGTGACAGCTCTGGGCGTGGCTATCGGTGGGCTGCTGACTTTCTTGTTCTCTTTGAGTTTTCCGCCCACGGTACCGATTGTGTTCAACGGTCAGCGCACGCTGCTGGCCTTGGGGCTGCTGCTGCTGATTGGCCCTGTCGGCGGTCTGGTTTCCATCCGCTACGCAGTTCGCATCGAGCCTTTGAAAGCTTTGGGCTTATCCAGTTAGAGGAAAACAAGCATGGACGCGCAAATTATGGAAACAACAACTGCGTATGAAATCAAGCCCAGGGCCGCGGTGGCTTTGGAGACGCGGCGGGTGGCTAAAACCTACCCCAGCGATCTGGGGCTGATCCGCGCTGTGGATGATGTTTCATTTGAGGTACGGCAAGGTGAGTTTGTAGCGCTGGTGGGGCCGAGCGGCTCGGGCAAGACCACCATGCTGGCCATGTTGGCGGCCTTACTTTCACCCAGCTCGGGCCAGCTGCTTTTGGATGGTGTAGATCTGGCGCAGATGTCGGATTTGGAGCGGGTGCGGCTGCGGCGCGAGAAGATTGGCTTTACCTTTCAGTCTAACAACCTGGTGCCGTATTTGACCGCATTAGAAAATGTAGAGCTGATGCTGCGCCTCAATGGACGGCTGGACAAGGCCGGGCGGGTGCGCTCGCAGGAACTATTG
This sequence comes from Levilinea sp., assembly GCA_029975215.1. Classification (GTDB taxonomy): domain Bacteria; phylum Chloroflexota; class Anaerolineae; order Anaerolineales; family Anaerolineaceae; genus Levilinea. The sequence continues at coordinate 76,522 of JARKPO010000035.1, read as the reverse complement.
GCGCGCTTAGGCCTGGGTGAGCGCATGGCGAATTTGCCTTCGCAAATGTCGGGCGGGCAGCAGCAGCGCGTGGCGATTGCGCGGGCGCTGATCCACAACCCCAGCCTGGTATTGGCGGATGAGCCCACAGCCAGCCTGGACACGGAGCGGGCGTATCAGGTGGTGGAGACGTTTGCCAACTTAATCCACGAAAACAACCGGGCGGGGATTATGGTAACACACGACCTGCGTATGGTGACCTACACCGACCGCGTGCTGCAAATGCGCGACGGTAAGCTGGTGCGGCAGTATGTGACCCGCGAAGAGATTGAGGGGTTGGCGGGCGGCCGATTGGAACATTAACCGGTGGATAGGGTTTTGACAGCAAAAAGGGACGGCGGCCGCCGCCCTTTTTGCTTAATTTGCCGTTTTTCTAATCCAGTAAATGATTGACTTTTTGAGTCGCTTTTTATACAATCATCATGCACCTGAGGGGGGTGACCGCGAATTCCAGGACCATCGGAACTTAAAATGCAATCCATTGGAGGATGACCGGGGAGAATCTGTATCCCCCGATAATCCTATTCATTCCCTCGGTTTTTTCTGTCGCAGACAGAAAAAGAAACCCACCCCAACCCAACAGGAGATGGTGTCATGAAGAGAAACGCTGGATGGATTACTTTGTTGTTAATGGTCACACTCTTATCTGGCATTTTAAGCGGCTGCCAGCAGGAGAAAGTGGTCAAAATTGGCCTGAACGCGCAGTTGACCGGCCCAGATTCGTACGTGGGACAGGCAGCCCAACTGGCGCTGCAGGACCGCGTGGATGAAATTAATGCCAACGGCGGGATTAAGGGATATAAAGTGCAGCTGGTGGTGTACGACAGCCGTTCCGAGGTGACGGATGCGGTGGCAGTGGCCAAACGCTTGATGGAACAGGATCGTGTGGTGGCCATCATTGGGCCGGAATGGTCGGGGGCAGCCATCCCGATCGCGGAGATTGCCAACACCAATAAAGTGCCAGTGGTGGCGACAACGGCATCCAACATCAATGTGACCGTGACGGAAGACGGCAAGCTGAATCCTTATATGTTCCGCGTGTGCTTCATTGACCCCTACCAGGGCTATGCTCTGGCTGATTTTGCCTACAAAGAACTGGGGATGCGCAAGGCCGCTTTCATTTACGACGTGTCGGCTCCCTATTCGGTGGGCATCATGAATTTCTTCGAAGAGCACTTTGTGGAATTGGGCGGTGTGATGGCCACCAAGGAAGGCTATATGGCCAATGACACGGAATTCCGCGCTCAGCTGGCTAAGGTGCAAGATTCGGGAGCGGATTTGCTGGTGGTGCCGACGGGAACCTACCGCGACATTGCGCTGATCGCCCAGCAAGCGGCGGCTTTGGGGTTGAAGATCCAATTCCTGGGCGGGGACGGCTGGGTGGCGGATGAACTCTTGACTATGGCCGGCAAGGAGTTGGAAGGCGCGTATTTGAGCAGCGGCATTTCTTCCGATGCGCCGGAATTTGCCGACTTCAATGCGGCTTTCGAAGCCAAGCACAAGACCGCGGCGAATGTGTATGCTTACTATGCTTTGGATGCGTTGTATTCGCTGGAATACGCCATTGGCGTTGCCATTGACAAGACTGGCAAGCCCGATCCGGTGGCGGTGCGGGATGCTTTGGAGACGATGACGGATGTGCCGGTGTTCACGGGTAAGATGACGATGGAACCCGACACGCACAATCCCCACAATAAACCCATCCTGCTGATGCGTATTACTAACAGCAAATGGGAAATTGTGAAGATCTTTACACCGGGAGAGTAATTCCGGAAATTGGGTCGTTTGGGGCGGGCTGACAAATGGGCGGCCCGCCCTTTTGATTTAAGCAGGGACTTCTTCTGCAGCGATTTCGCGGCCCAACTGCTGCGAGAGGTAAATGCCGTCGGAGATACGCTGGGTGTTGAGAGCGATTTCGGCGGTGGGCAGGGGCGGCGCCTCGCCGCGCAGGACAGCAATGAAATGCTGCTGGGGGCCGTCGTAGGCCCATCCTTGCTGGCGGACAGTGTGCTGGCGGTAGAGAAAAGCGTCCAGGTCGGCGGAGGCAGAGAGGGAGAGATCGCCAACGGATTGAAAGAGGCCAAAAGGTTCCAGGCGCAGACCGCCGCGCGAACCAAGGATGAAGGATCCGCCAAAGGTATCGAGGTGGGCAGCCCAGGCTTCGATGATGTGCAGAGTGAGGCCGCCTTGCAGGCGCACAAAACCGGCGGCAAATTCTTCCACGTCGTAGCTGCTGGCCTGCCGGCGGGTTTCGTCCATGTTGGTTTCCTGAGCAGTGCAGCCGCTGATGCGCAGGGGGGCGGGGTTGCCGAGCAGGTAGAGCAGGGCAGCGATATGATAAACGCCCATATCCAGCAAGGCTCCTCCGGCGGCCTGGCTCTTCTGTACAAAGGCGGGCGTGCCGTAGCCGTCCACGTAGGGGCGGCCCTGGCGGCGGAAGCCGGTGGAGGCGGCGTAATAGGGATGCCCCAGCCAGCCCTGATCTACGGCGTGGCGGGCAGCTTTGATTTCGGGGCTGAAAAGGGTGGAAAGCTGCACGGCGAGGTGTTTTCCGGCGGCCTGGGCCGCGGCGAGCATGGCCAGGCCGTCTGCATAGGTTCCGGCAATAGGCTTTTCGCAGTAGACATGTTTGCCCGCGCGCAAGGCAGCCTCGGCGACGGGACGGTGCAGGTGGTTGTGCAGGCAGATGCTGACGGCGTCCACGTCCTCACGGCAAAGCAGCTGCTGGTAATCGGTAGTCCACCAGTCTATACCGGTTTCCTGGGCGGCCTGGGCGGTGCGCTGCGGGTCGCGGCCTGCCACAGCGACCACCTTAACGCCGGGGATGGATCGGTAAGTTTCCAGATGGTGACGACCGATTTGGCCGATGCCGATGATGCCGATACGGATCGAAGAGGGAGGCATGAAAGGCTCCTTTAATACCTACGGGAGGTGAAAAAAACGCCCGAGGGTGAGAACCTTCGGGCGGTGGAGGCTGAAAGGGTCAGGGGGTACCCGGTGGAGTTTCCGGCGGGCGGCCAAAGACGCTGACAATGCGCAGAATATCGAAGCCTTCAGCGTAGGGGCGTTCGGCCAAAGCACCGTGGCGGATGAGGGTGGAGCGGGTGATTTCGGGGCTGAAGTAGTAGCGGTTGGCGTAGGTTTTGTATTCCGCTAACGCCGCGATTTTCTTCTCCACATCCTCTTCGCTGACTTCCACCAGAAAATTGGGGAAGAAGCCGTAGCTGGAGCGCAGCACGTCAAAGCCCAAAACAGTGGCCCCGCGAAAGGCGCGCAGGGCTTCTTCCATGACGGTGTTGTGATCCTGGTGAATGTCGTTGCGGGTATGGGTGAGCACAATTTCCGGCCGGAACTTGCGGCGGATATCCAGCATGTATTCCAGGATTTCCTGGCGAGCGTGGGGAAACCGGCGGGTTTCAAAAGGGCCGAGGATGACTTTTTCTGGCGGTAGGCCGAGTACGCTCATGCTGGCGTAATGTTCTCCGACCAGATGATTCAACTCGGGGTTCTTCTGGTTATCGGAGAGGGTGACGCAGAGAACGTCCGAAAGGGCGGCCATTTGATGCAGCAGGGCGCCGCAGCCGAGTTCGATGTCATCTGGATGGGCGCCGAGGCACAGAATGCGGCGTCCGGTGAAGATCATGGCCTCGTTCATCGCGGGCTACTTGGTGGCGAGGAAGCCGCCAACCACCTTGGTCATCACCAGTTTACCGTCGCGTTCCAGGCGGGCGGCGGCTACTCGCTGAATTTCGGTCATGACGCGTTCAAAATCATCTTTGCCAGAGAAGAAGGACGCCCAAATCTTGCGGTCTTCGTTGAGGGAGGCGCGGGTGTAAGCGACAAAGGGTTCCACTTCGGTAAAAGTCAGGGGATTCTCGAAGATGTGAACTTCGACCTTGGAGAACATGGCGCGGATGACCGGCAAGAACTGGCTTTCATAACGGGATGAGCCGGGCATGGGCGGGATGGGTTTGTTGTTGGTGGCTTCACGGATGACGTCATAGAAGAGCTGCTTATTCGCGGGCATTGGGCCAGTGAGGAACATGCGGCCGCCGGGTTTGAGCACGCGGTGCATCTGGCTCATCGTGAAGGGCACATCTTCGGCATAGTAGATGGCAAAGCAGCAGGAGGTGAGATCGAAGCGATTGTCTTCGAAGGGGAAGGTTTTGTTGAAATCCAGCTCAATAAAGGGGATGCCGGTACCGCGTTTGGCATCTTCGGCGCGAGCCTGGGCCAGCAGCTCCTGGTTCACGTCGCCGCCAGTGATGGTGGCGCGGCCTTTGAGGTAGGTGTGATAGGAGAAGCACTGTTTACCTGCACCGCAGCCGACGTCCAAAATGTCCATGCCGGGCTGAAGTTTGAGCAGATCGAGCATCCAGGCGTCAATGTCACGCCCGCCAAATTGATTGTGGATGTTGATGCGGGTGGCCAAATCGCTGGTAGTTTCCTGATAGTTAATTTTCATAGGTCCTCACGTCAAAGGATCGAATTGGGTTCAGCGGTGCAATTATACCGGATTAACCCCGGGCTAACAAATGCGCGGGAGCATCTCACCCGCCAGTTTATCCAGCAGGCGTGTGCCGCCGATTTGGGTGCGAAGGAGAACGCGCCCAGGGTCCTGGGACTGGACTGTGCCGATGTGGGCCGCCTGTGCGCCGTACGGATGGGCGCGCAGGGCGCTGAGGGCAGCGGAAAGCTCTTCGGGGGGGACGATGGCGATCAGTTTGCCTTCGTTGGCCACATAGAGCGGGTCGAACCCCAGCATTTCACACACGGTTCGCACAGTGGGCTGGACGGGCACGGCAGTTTCGTCAATACGGATGGACACCTGAGATTGAACAGCAATTTCGTTCAGGGTGGTGGCCAGACCGCCGCGGGTGGGGTCGCGCAGTACATGGGTGTGGGGGGCGGCCTTCAGCAGGTCCTGGATGAGCCCGTTAAGGGGGGCGACATCGGAGGAAATCTCTGCCTGAAAGCCAAGCTCACCGCGCGCAGCGAGAACGGCCATGCCGTGCTGGCCGACGGGGCCAGAGAGCAGCACCTGATCGCCGGGAGCAGCCAATTCCCCGCCAATTTGCCGATCTTCAGGCAGCCAGCCCACACCGGCGGTGGTGATGAACAGTCCGTCGGCTTTGCCTTTTTCCACCACTTTGGTATCGCCTGCCACGATTTGAATTCCGGCCTCCTGGGCAGCGGCCTGCATGGAGGTGACCACGCGCTGGAGGACGGCAATGGGCAGGCCCTCTTCAAGGATAAAGCCCGCCGTCAGGTACAGCGGAACAGCGCCGGACATGGCCACATCGTTGACCGTGCCGCACACCGCCAGACGGCCGATATCACCGCCGGGGAAGAAGAGAGGGGAGACGATGTGACTATCGGTGGACACCGCAATGCGGCCGGAGGGCAGGCTGAGGCGGGCGGAATCGTTAGCCTGATCGAGGGCCGGGTTGGAAAAAGCGGCGGAAAACACGCGCTGGATGAGGTCGTGGGACATGCGGCCGCCGCTGCCGTGCCCCATGACAATTTGATCCTGATGATCGAGGGGGCGAGGGCAAACGGGGCCTTCAAAAGTGGGCGTGGCTGGGTTCATAGTGCCTCAAAACGGCGCAGATGGTCAGCGGCTGCGGCCGTAGCGGTAGTAGGCGGCACAGGCACCTTCGGAAGAGACCATGGTGGCGCCGAGTGGGGTTTCGGGGGTGCACTGCTGACCAAAGGCCGGACATTGGGGCGGCTTCTTGAGCCCCTGGAGGATTTGACCGGCGATGCAGATGGGCGATTCTTGGGTCTGGATGTGGGCGACCGAAAAGCGCCGTTCGGCGTCGTAGGCGGCCCATTCTGGTCGCAGACCCCAACCCGACATGGGAATGGGACCGATACCGCGCCAATTGCGGTCGCAGGGCTGGAATACGCGGGAGATAATGGCCTGGGCGCCCAGGTTGCCTTGCAGGGTGACGGCGCGGGGGTAGGCGTTCTGCACCTCGTGCGTTCCGGCTTCCAACTGGCGCACGGTGAGCAGGATGCCCTGCACCAGATCCAGCGGCTCAAACCCGGTGACACTGATGGGGACGCGGTACTGCTCGGCGATGGGCAGGTATTCCCGATAGCCCATCACGGCGCAGACATGCCCGGCGGCCAGGAAGCCCTGCACACGGCAGGTGGGGCTGCTCAGAATGGCATGCATGGCGGGGGGGACGCACACATGCGAAACCAGCAGGGAATAATTCTGCAGACCCAGGGCGTGCGCCTGGAGCAGGCTGGCGGCGTTGGCGGGGGCAGTGGTTTCAAAGCCGATGGCAAAAAAGACCACCTGACGGTTGGGGTTCTCGCGGGCGATGCGCACTGCATCCAGCGGAGAATAGACCACGCGCACCTGGGCCCCGCGGGCACGTAGGGAGAACAGATCCTCACGCGAGCCAGGAACGCGCAGCATGTCACCGTAGGAAGTGAAAATGACGTTGGGCTGGGCGGCGATGGCCAGAGCTTTGTCAATTAATTCCAGCGAGGTGACGCACACAGGACAGCCAGGGCCGTGTACCAACTCAATTTCAGGCGGCAGCATTTCATCCAGGCCGGTGTTGAGCAGGGCGTGGGTTTGCCCGCCGCATATCTCCATTAGCGTCCAGGGGCGGGTGATGGTACGGCGAATTTCTTCGATACCCTTGTGTACCAGTGCGGAATCGCGGAATTCGGTAGTGAACTGCATGGCGGTTAGCTTTGGGCCGATGGCGTGGGAAGGTCGAGTTCGTCGTTAAGCAGTTCAATCTCACGCAGGCAGTCCAGGGTGGCCTGGGCTTCTTCTTCGGAGAGGATGCTGAGGGCAAAACCGGCGTGAATAATGGTCCATTCACCGGGCTGAATTTCGGGCAGGGCTTCCACACACACTTCGCGGATGACGCCGCCAAAATCCACTTTGGCCATGTGCATGCCGCTGTCTTGATACACTTCGATGACTTTACCAGGGACACCCAGACACATTGTGAACCTCCTAAGGCGAAGACACGGTTTCATTCCGGCTGTGAGCAGCGATGAGGGCTTGACCCAGGGCGATGCCGCCGTCATTGGCTGGCACGCGGCGGTGGATGAGGACGGTGAAGCCCGCGGAGCGCAGACCGGAGAGAGTTTTGGTGAGTAAAGTTCGATTCTGCCACACTCCGCCGCTGAGCGCAACGGTGCGGGCGCCGCTTTGCTGGCGGACGGCCTGGCACACTTGCACGCTCAGAGCGGCCAGGCTGTTGTGGAAGCGGGCAGATATAATCGGCGCGGCCGTTCCCGCGCGCCAGTCGGCCAGCAGAGCCTGCCAGAGGGGCGCAGGGTCAATTTGCGTGCCGCGCAGGTCAAATTCATAGCACCTAGCCTCCTGCGGGTCTGCCAGGGCTTCCAGTTCGATGGCGGCCTGCCCTTCGTAGGTGGCTTCGGCGCGCACGCCGATGAGGGCAGCGGCGGCATCAAACAGGCGGCCGGCGCTGGAGGTGAGCGGGGCGTTGATGGATTTCTCCAATTGGATGCGGATCAGCGTGCGTTCTTCATAGCACAGGGCCTGAACAGGCGGCAGGTCTGGCTCCCAATCGAGGCCAGCCTGCCAGAGGTGGGCCAGGGCCATGCGCGCGGGTTTGCGCACAGCCTGGTCGCCGCCGGGGAGGGGAGTGTAGGCCAGGTGGTAGAGGCGCTGGAAGCTGGCGTAATGGCCCAGCAGAAATTCGCCGCCCCAGATGGCCCCATCCGGCCCCAGACCAGTACCGTCAAAAGACAGGCCGATGACCGGATCGGGATCGAGCCAATCGTTATCAGCCAGGCAGGCGGCCAGGTGAGCGTGATGATGCTGCACCTGGAGGAGGGGCAAACCGCTTTCGGCGGCGCGCTGCTGGGCGTAACGGGTGGAAAGGTAATCGGGGTGCAGGTCGCAAACCAGGGTCTGAGGCTGCACACGGAAGAGGCGTTCGTAATGGGCTACACCATCTTCGTAGGAGCGCAGGGTTTCGTAATTTTCTAAATCACCGATATGGTGGCTGAGGAAGGCGTAACGGTCCTGGGTGAGGCAGAAGGTGTTTTTTAGCTCGGCGCCTGCGGCAAAGATGGGCGGCAGGGCGGGGCCAGAGAGGCGGATGGGATCGGGTGCGTAGCCGCGGGCACGGCGAATGGGGTAGGACTGGCCGTCAGCCAGGGCGAAGACGGAATCATCCACACGCATGTGAATGGGGCGGTCGTGCAGCAGAAAGGCATCGGCCATGGGGGAGAGGCGTTCCTGGGCCTCGCCGTCCACATAGGCGATGGGCTCTTCGGAGAGGTTGCCGGAGGTCATGACCCACAGATCGGGGTAGCCCGGTTCTGGCTCCAACAGCAGCAGGTGCAGGGGGGTGTAAGCCAGCATGACCCCCAGGGTCACCTGGCCCGGGGCCACCTGGGGGGCGACGGATGCGTCTGGCAGGCGGTTGAGGAGCAGGATGGGGCGCTGGGGGGCGGTGAGGAGGGCCTCGGCGGCGGAGTCAAGCTGACAGTGGCGGGCCACGGCGGCCGTGTCAAAGGCCATGAGGGCGAAGGGCTTATCGGAGCGCTTCTTGCGGCGGCGCAGCTCGGCCACGGCCTGGGGATTGGCAGCGTCGCAGGCCAGGTTATACCCGCCCAGGCCTTTGACGGCCAGGATGGCGCCTTCTTTGAGCATTTTGCGGGCCAGATGCACAGCCTCGTCCCGCTCGGCCAGGCGTGTGCCGTTGGCGGTTTGCAGCCAGACCTGGGGGCCGCAGGCCGGGCAGGCCACCGGTTGGGCATGAAAACGGCGGTCGAGGGGGTCATGATATTCGCGCAGACAGTCGGGGCACATGGGAAACCCGGCCATGCTGGTGAAGGGGCGGTCATAGGGGATGTCGCGAATGATGGAAAAGCGCGGACCGCAGTGGGTGCAGTTCAGGAAGGGGTAGCGGTAGCGGCGGTCGGCGGGATCAAAGAGTTCGCGCTGACAATCGGGGCAGATGGACATATCCGGCGAGATCGGAAGAAAAGCACCGGGTTCGGGATGGCTTTCCAGGATAAGAAAGCCGCTGCCCGCAGCGGGAGGAATAGGTTCGGTGACGACCGAATCAATTTGCGCCAGGGGGGGTGGGTTATCTTTGAGCGCAGAGAGGAAAGACTGCACGCCGGCGGGTCGGCCGGTGATTTCGATTTCCACGCCGCTGGAGGTGTTGCGCACCCAGCCGGTGAGCTGGTGGGTGACGGCTTGCGTGTAGACAAAGGGACGAAAGCCAACGCCTTGAACGATGCCGCGCACCCAAATTTTGCAACCGATATCGCCGTCCGTCATCATGGCATCAGGCTTTCTTCTTCGCGGCGACCTGCTCTTCCAGCCATTGGATCCAGACGTCCATGCCGTCGCCGCGCAAAGCGGCCACGGAGAAATGCACCAATCCGGGGTTGAGGGCTTCGACGCCTTTCAGGAAATAGTCCATATTGAACTGGATATAAGGGAGCAGATCGATCTTGCTGACGACGAGGGCCTGCAAGCCGCGGTAGATGTTGGGGTATTTATAGGGTTTGTCGTCGCCTTCGGGGATGCTGGCGATGAGCACGTTGGCGTGTGTGCCCAGGTTGAAAGCAGCGGGGCAGATGAGATTGCCGACATTTTCGACAATCACCAGATCGAGGCTTTCCAGGGGGAGCTGATCCATACCGCGGCTCATCATCATGCCGTCCAGGTGACAATCGCCGCCGGTGTTGATTTGCACAGCAGGCATGCCTGCTGCGGTGACTTTGTCCGCATCAATGGTCACGGGGGCGGTATCGCCTTCGATGACCCCGATACGCAGCCGAGGCGCCAGGCGGCGGATTGTTTCCAGGATGAGGGTGGTTTTGCCTGCACCAGGGGAAGCCATGAGGTTAATGGCAAAGACGCCGGCGCGGTCGAAGCGGGCACGGTTGAGGGCGGCGATCTGGTCGTTGGCGTCCATGATTTTTTCGACGATGGTGACACGTTCTGGGGTCATGCTAAGACTCCTCATCGGGTATGTCGCGTTCGATTTCGATGCTGTCGAGGAAAAACTCTTCGCCAGAGACGATGCGAAGATCGAGGGAATTGCATTCTGGGCAAGGGATCAGCTCTCCGCGGATGAGCGTGAAGGTGTGCTGACAGGCGCGGCAGTGCATTTGGGCTGGCTTGCGGCTGAAATGCAATTTGGCACCGGTGCATAAGGTGCCTTCGGAAATCATATCCCAATAAAACTGGACGGAGTCGTCCACAATGGAGGAAAGCTGGCCGATGACGATGTGAATGTCGGTGACGCGCGCTGCACCGGCTTTGCGGGCGTGCTTTTCGGCGATGGCGAGGATATTTTCGGTGACGGAGAGCTCATGCATGGGCGTAATTATAAACCAAAACAGGCGAAGATCTCCGGAAAACCGGCAGCCGTAGACCTTGAGATGCCGCCGGAGCGGGCAATTCTGACTTAAGAATGGGGCAGAGGCTGCTGCAGGATCAAATCATAGAGCTGGAGCCGCGTGGCAAGCAGGCGGCTGGCGACGATGTTGGAAATGCGGCGCATAAAGATGTAGCCGAGGTCGTGATCGGCCTCACATAAAGCGCGCAGCCCGTCACCGTCCAGGGCGAGGAGGATGGAATCTTTGAGAGCCACGGCAGAGGCAGTGCGCTGGCGCACGATGGGGGTCAGGGCAGACCAGCCGATGATATCCAGGGGTTCAGCGGTGAACACATCAAATTCGCCGTGATTGGGGATGTGGGCGGTGAGCTGGACCTGACCTTCCAAAAGGATATACAGTTCGCTTTCGCGGTCACCTTCTTGAAAGAGGGTCTCACCAGCTGGGACCAGGCGCAGTTGACTGATCTCCTCCAGCGGCTCCAAAGAGCGCGGAGAAAGTTCTAAGAAGAAGGGGATGCTGCGCAGCATCGTGGTGAGGTCGGGTTGTTCAAACATGACGGTAATCCTATTAATGCTTCCCATCTTGTTTTATCACTGATGAGGAGGGGTTTTACAGTGTGTACTGTCACCGCGGGAGAGGTGAATTGTCACCAAATTTATTGACTTTTGGTGCGCGTTAAAGGCCGTTTGGACGGGCAATGCATGACAAATAAGGTGATAAAAAGCCCCCGCGGCAGGTTTTGCGACCTGCCGCGGGGTTGGTTCTTGAAAGATGTTGAGTGAGGCTTACTTGACCAATTCGACTTTGACCGCGCAGATCTTGTATTCAGGGATCTTGGCGATGGGATCAAGAGCGGCGATGGTCAGCTGATTCGCATTGACTTCAGGGAAGTGGAAGTTGGCATAGACCATGCCCGGCGGGACGCGGTCGGTGACCCAGGCTTCGGCTTCAATGACGCCGCGGCGGGAGGTCACGCGTACACGCTTGTTGCCGTTGACGCCCAACCGGCGGGCATCATCGGGATTAAGTTCCACCAGGGATTGGCCGTAGACTTCCATCAGGCCTTCCGCGCGGCGGGTCATTTCGCCGCCGTGCCAGTGGTACAGGACGCGGCCGGTGGACAGCAGCATGGGGTAGTCGTAGTCGGGCATTTCAACCGGCGGAACGTGAACGGTGGGCGCGAATTTACCCAACCCGCGGGTAAATTTGCCCACGTGCAGAATGGGGGTGCCGCCGTGTTCCGCGTCCTTGACAGGCCAGTGCAGGCGCTCGCCGCGGTCGAGGCGCTCGTAGCTGACGCCGGCGTAGGAGGGGGCCAGCGCGTTGATTTCCGCCATGATGTCAGCGGGGCTGGTGTAATTCCACGCGGCATGCGGTGCATCGCTGGGTTTACGGCTGCCAACTTCGATTACGCGGCGGGCGATTTCCTGGATGATTTCCCAGTCCTGGCGGGCGTTTCCGACAGACTGAATGGCCTGGTGAACGCGCTGCACGCGGCGCTCGGTGTTGGTGAAGGTTCCCTCTTTTTCCGCAAAGGTCACGCCCGGGAGCAAGACATCGGCGTACTCGGCGGTTTCGGAGGGGAAGATCTCCTGGAGGACCATGAAATCGAGGGTGTCCAGAGCGTGGCGAATGTGATTGGTGTCTGGATCGGACATGACGGGGTTTTCGCCCAGGATGTAGAGGGCTTTGAGTTTGCCGTTGGCCGCTGCAGGCATCATTTCCGTCACGGTCATGCCGATATTCGCAGGCAAGGGAACGCCCCAGGCCGCTTCGAATTTCTTCTGGTTTGGCTCCTGGTTAACCCACTGGTAAGCGGGGTAATAATTGGGCAAACCGCCCATATCACAGGCACCTTGCACGTTGTTTTGGCCGCGGAGCGGGTTGACACCGCCACCAGGAACGCCCATATTGCCGAGCAGCATTTGCAGGTTGGCGCAGGTCATCACATTTTGAACGCCAACGGTATGTTGGGTGATCCCCATCGCCCACATGACCGACGCGGGCTTGGTCGTCGCCAGGATTTCGGCGGCTTCGTAGAGTTGTTCCACGGGAATGCCGGTGGTTTCAGAGACGGCATCCGGCGGGTAATTCATGATGTTGGCTTTGAATTCGTCAAAGTTCTCGGTGCGTTCGGCGATGTAGGCTTTGTCTTCCCAGCCTTTTTCCAGGATGATGTACATCAGGCCGTTGAGCAGGGCGATATCTGTGCCGGGTTTGAGGCGCAGATGGAGGGTGGCGAATTCGGTAAGGTCAATTTTACGCGGATCGGCGACGATGAGTTTGGCATGGCGTTTTAACACAGCCTGCCGAAGCATGGTGCCGAAGACGGGATGCTGCTCGGTGGTGTTGGAACCGATCACAAGCATCGCCTGAGAATGGGCGGCAACGTCGTCCATAGGATTAGTCATTGCGCCAGAGCCGAAGGAAGTGGCCAGACCGGCCACGGTGCTGGAGTGTCAAAGACGGGCGCAGTGATCGATGCTGTTTGTCCCGACCACCTGGCGGGCAAACTTGTTCATCAAATAGTTTTCTTCATTGGTGCATTTGGCCGAAGTCAGAACGCCGACGCTGTATGCCCCGAAGGTATCTCGGGCGGCGGCGATTTTGCGCGCGGTCAAATTGAGGGCGGTTTCCCAATCCACCTGAACCCAGGCGCCACGGTCTCCGTGGGGGCGTTCCTTGCCTTGAAGCAGGTATTCGCGCACCAGCGGCTCGGTGAGGCGTTCTTCATGGTGCACAAAATCGTAACCATAGCGGCCCTTGACGCACAGGCGCATGCCGTTAACCGGGGCGTTGGGATTCGAGGTGACACGCACAATGCGGTTGTCGCGCACATTGAGATCGAACTGGCAGCCGACACCGCAATAGGTGCAGGTGGTGGTGACTTTCTTCTCGGCTGCGCCAGCGCCAACGGACATTTTGTTGTCCAGTGCGCCGGTGGGGCAGTAAGCGACGCAGGCGCCGCAGGATTCACAGCGGGCTTCCAGCATGGTCACGCCGGAACCGGCGACCACGTGAGAGTCGAAACCGCGGTTTTCAAGGCCCCAAACAAAGCGGCCCTGCACTTCGGCGCAGGCGCGAACGCAGCGCGAGCACAGGATGCACTTGTTCATATCCACCCAAACAAAGGGGTTGGGGTCGCTGTTGATCGCGTAGCGAGGCTCTTTGGCGGCGTACTCGCTGTAGGAAACACCGTAGAACTCGGCCCAGCGGAGGAGTTCATTTTCACGGCCGTCATCCTTGTTGTCTCCGCGGTCATAATAGGCAGAGAGCAGGAGCTTGAGGATCATACGGCGGTGTTCGATAATAGAGGGGCTTTCGGTGACGACCTGCATCCCTTCCGATGCAGGGGTGGTGCAGGAGGTTAACGGCCCGCGAGCGCCGGTGACCTCGACGATGCACATGCGGCAGCCGCCGTGCGGCGAGAGGTCTTTATGATAGCAGAGGGTCGGGATGGTGATCCCGGCCTGCTGCGCGGCTTCCAGGATGGTTTGCCCTGGTTGAGCCTGAACGGATTGACCGTTGATCGTGAAGTTAACCATTGTTTCTCCAGTCTAGTTCAGCCGTGAACCTGAGATCAGACGCGGCTGCGCAGCTTGACATCAGCTGTTTGGTTATTTCTTTTTTCCGTTGAAGATGAACCAGTACATCAGGCCGACCATCACGGCGCCACCGATGATGTTGCCGATGGTGACGGGCAGGAGGTTTGCCAGGAAGAAATTACCCCAGGTAAGGTTGGAAAAATCGGCTGCGGTTTTGCCGATGCTTTCAAAGAAGGCAGGGGAGCCCCAGGATTTGATGAACAGGCCCAAGGGAATAAAATACATATTGGCGACGTTGTGTTCGAAACCGGCAGCCACAAAAGCGCTGATGGGGGGGATGATGGCCAGGATTTTATCGGTGGTGGAGCGAGCCGAAAAGGTCAGCCAGACCGCCATACATACCAGGGCGTTGCACATGATACCCAGAGCGACAGCCTGGAAAAAATCAAGACCACACTTGGAATTGGCAATGTTGAGGGCGTTTAGGCCAATGGCGCCTTTGCCGAATGTGTATTGCTTAGTGGCAAACATTAAGAGGGCTGTGCCGATAGAGCCAATAAAATTGCCGAAAAACACGATCACCCAGTTACGCATCAACTGGACCAACGTAATTTTGCCCGAGGTGAAGGCCATAATGATCAGCGTATTACCGGTGAATAATTCTGCACCGCCTACGATGACCAGAATAAGCCCTAAGGTGAAAGAAAGACCTACAGCAAGTTTACCTAAACCATAGGGAACTTCGGCTGTACCAGTTCCAACAGTGGTAGCAAAGATTGCCCCGGCGGAAATGAAGGCACCGGCCAGGACGGCCAGGGCAAGCATGGGGAGGGTGGCAAGGTTTGCTTTTTTGACTCCCACGGCTTCGGCTTTTTGAGCCATTTCAGCAGGCATGAGAGCATCCATATTGAATTCAGCAGACAAGGTTTTGTGTCTCCTTCGTGTAAGGTGAGTTTTGCCCTATTTTACTAGATTATGAGATATGATCCAGGTTCTGGTAGGTTTTGGGAGTTTTGATGAAGATGTTATTATCTCAATTCCGCTACCGTTTATTCTTTACATGAATCATCAATTCATTTATAATCTAACTTCAAAAAAGTGATGAGGCTCACTTATTCGGACTGCCTATGTGCTGATGGCCTCTGCCAAGTTTTTCCTTTGGCAGAGGCTTTCTAATTTATGTGAAGTAGGAATTAGCGATAACGAACATGGATAAATTTCTCTTAATTTCTGTAGGAGCCATTTTTGGCGCGAATCTTCGTTATTGGGTTGGGGATTGGGCTGCTCAAAAATTTGGCACGAGTTTTCCTTACGGCACACTCATCATTAATTTCACTGGTTGTCTGCTCATCGGATTTTTCTTGACACTGGCTACAGAGAGATTAATGATTGATGCAAAGTGGAGATTACTGCTTTCCGTTGGTTTTTTAGGAGCGTATACGACATTTTCTACCTATGCGTATGAAAGTCTAAGTTTGTTAACCAAAGGCCAATGGTTGGCGGGGTCCATTAACGTTTTCGGCAGCACATTTTTAGGGCTGTTAGGTGTTTGGATAGGTGTATATCTCGCGAAACTTATATAATTAAGGATTGAAGTTAAGGAGGTTTAATATGCCAGACCTATCCATACAAAAGAAAGCAAAGCGGCTGCGCATTTATATCACCGAAAGAGATCGTTGGCGCGGTAATTCACTAGATTCAGCATTGATTGAGACTCTGCGTGATAAGGGCATTGCCGGCGCAACAGTGTTCCGGGGCATCATAGGATATGGTACGAACTCATCTGTACACACCATTCATATTGAGGTCCGGATGACGGATCTACCTTTGGTTATTGAAGCAATCGACTCTCCAGAAAAAATTGACCTTGTTATCAAAGATATTTATCCAATGGTGCAGGAGGGATTGATCACCATTGATGATGTTGAGATCATCAAAAGTACCCACCGATGCCTCAATCCACTTCCAGCGAATAAATTAGTCTCGGAGGTCATGACGCAGTCTGTCGTGGTTTTACAGCCTGAAATGAGCGTTCAAGAAGCCTGGACGCAGATGCTGAAGAATAAAGTAAAAGCAACGCCAGTTGTTGATCATTCTGGCAAAGTCGTTGGGATGCTAACAAATGAAGATTTGTTGGAACGAGCTGGGGTTCAATTAAGATTTTCCGTTGCTATTCGTTTAGAGGCCAGAGAGATTAACCAAGAACTGAAGAATTTAGAAAATTCTCGATTAACCGTTCAGGATGTTATGACCCAACCTGTTGTCACCGTTTCCGAAAACGAAACCCTAGGTGCGGCTACGGCTCGTATGGTCAAGGCGGGGTTAAAGCGGCTGCCTGTCGTTAATCGAGATGGAGTGCTTGTTGGTGTGCTATCTCGGCTAGATATCCTCAGGCAAGTTGCTAATACAAAATTCGATTCACCCTCGCAGGAAATTAGTCTTGGAGTTGTGAAGACTATTTCGGATATCATGAGCCGTGAGATTCCGATGGTTAATCAGGATGATAATTTATCTTTGATCGTAGATAAGTTTGCTAAGTCCGATTCGCACCGTTTGATTGTTGTCGATTCTCAGGGAGTCGCGATTGGTTTGTTGAGTGATTCGGATGTTGTTGCTAGAGTTCAACCTACAAAAAGGCGTGGCATCTTAAATGCACTTAAAAGCTTGGGCAAACCACCTGCCGGTAAAGAAACGGCATATGATCTGATGTCTCCTGGGCCACTGACCATTAAACCCGAAACGTCGATAATTGACGGGTTAAGGATTATGTTAGCTGAGTCTCGAAAGTGGATGGTCGTCGTAGATGATCAAGACCACCCTTTAGGTCTAGTGGACCGACAAATGATGTTGGAGGCAGTTGCCGTTCAAGAAAAGAATGATATCTAGAGATGTGAAATACACACTGGACGATAATAAGCTCGTGCCAGTTGATGTCAAGATCAGGGCGAACAGTTCCTTACATTGCGGCTGCGTCTAAATATTTGCACAGTTCAAGTCGTCTTAAGCAAGCAGCCATTGATGAATTGTGCTGATTGCTTGGTGGGCCAGTTGTGCGGTGGGTTCGGAAAGTGAATTGGTGAAATTGAAGCTAAATCCGCGTACCGAGATAAGCAAGGCTTCGGTTTTAGCATTGTAGAGGTTGTGGGCCAAGGCCAGGCAGGTCTGGGGGGTCATGTGGTGCGTAAAAGGCGACTGCTGAAAACCAGGAGTGATGTGTTCGACATTCAGATCATCCGGAACCCGACCCGTGTGAGCATCTACAAAACACACCCGTTCATACTGGGCGATGGTTTCGGCCAGTTCAGGGTAAAGCTGCAGGGTAAACTGCACGTGGGGGTAAGGATCGGTGGGGTGAGGTTCAAACACATCTTCGGGTGATGCAGGTACGTTTCGTCCCAAGGCACGCAGCACACCAACCAGGATATGCCAGCCAACCCCATCATCTTCTCGATCCAGATTCCCATATGCAATGATCAATGTTGATTTCATCCACCACCTTTAAAGAATATGAATGTTATAAACCAACGGGGGGGCATTTCAGCCCTCCCGTTGGTGGTGTGACTGGAAGAGGTCTTAGTCTAGGTTACGGCTGAGGGTTTGAATGAGCTGTCCCTCAGGATCGAGGATTTCGATCTCCATCGGCATCTGGCCCACGGCATGGGTGGAGCAGGAGAGGCAGGGGTCGTGGGCGCGGATGGCGGCCTCGACGCGGTTGAGCAGGCCTTCGCGGATGGGGTTGCCGTTGATGTAGGTTTTGGCGACCGAATCAACCGATTCGCTCATGGCCCAGTTGTTGTGGCCAGTAGCGACGATGAGGTTGACTCTAGCGAGCTGACCCGATTCATTGGCCCAGTAGTGATGGAAAAGTGTCCCGCGCGGTGCTTCGATGACGCCCACACCTTCGCCGCGGAAATCGTGGCGGGTGTTGAGGATATCTTTGCCGAGGATATCGGGGTCATCCAGTAAGATGCGCACTCGTTCGAGAGCAAACAGGGTTTCAATCAAACGGGCGTAGTGGTAATAGAGGGTGTTTTCCACCGGCAGGCCGCTGTTAAGCGACTTCCAAATCTTCATCTCTTCGCCGGCCAGCGGGGTTTCAATGACATCCGCGGCGTTCAGGCGGCCGAGAGGACCCACACGGTACACGCCGTTGGGCCAGCCCATCTTCTTATAATAGGGGAACTTGAGATACGACCAGGGTTCGACATGCTCGGCAATGTAATCTAGATAGTTACGACCGTCAAAATGCTCGAGCTGCTGCCCTTTTTGATCCAGCAGGCGGATCTGGCCGTCGTAGAGCTCCAGTCCGTTGCCCGGGGTGACCAGACCGAAATAGCCGGTCTTGAGAACGGCGAACTTTTCGATATCTTCGCGGTTCTTTTCGGCCCAGTTCTTCATAATGCTGATGCCGAGCTGGGTGGTGGCGATGGCTTCATCCAAACCGGCGAGGATACCGGCACGGTCTTCGGCAGAGAGGGCTTTATTGACGCCGCCAGGGACGGCAAAGGTGGGGTGAATGCGGCGGCCACCGACGCGGAAGATGATATCCTGCCCAAATTTGCGCAGGTTGATGGCCTTGAGAGTAAGGGCGGGGTCGGCCTGGAGCAGGCCGACGACATTGCGCACGGCGGGGTCAGCATCAAAGCCCAGGATCAGGTCAGGCCCAGCCAGTTCGAAGAAGTGCATGCCGTGACTCTGGATGATCTGGCCCATATGCATCAGGTCGCGCAGCAGGGTGGCTGTGCGGGGGGGCGGACAGCCCAGGACTTCATCACCGGCCTTGGCGGCTGCCAGATGGTGGCTGACGGGGCAGATGCCGCAGATACGCGGGGTGATGAAAGGCATTTCAAAGACCATGCGCCCTTCGCAGAATTTTTCGAAGCCACGGAATTCATTCACATGGAAGTAGGCGTGATTCACAGTGCCGTCATCATTCATGCGAATGGTGATTTTGGCGTGGCCTTCAATACGAGTTACGGGTTCAATGGTAATTTTTTCAGTGGTCATCATGCCCTCCTAATGCCAGTGCAGGAGCTTGCCTTTAAGATCGGGGTCACGACCCTGGGCTAACTCGGAGAGCACATGGAAGATGACGTCCGCATCCGGCGGGCAGCCGGGGACGTGGTAGTCCACGGGGACAACTTCGTGGATCGCGCGCACTGGGGTCATGCGAGCCAGTTCGGGGTCGTCGGGGATTTTACCTTCGGAATCGGTGGATTCGGTTTCGACGTAAGCACGGCGCAGGGCAGATTCTTCACCCACAAAATTGCGCATGGCGGGCACGCCACCGAAGACGGCACAGTCGCCCAGGGCTACTAAGATTTTGCAGCGTTTGCGGAAATAATGAGCAACCTCTTCATTGGCAGTATTGTTGATGCCGCCTTCAAGGACGCCCACATCCACGCCACTTTCATCCGGCTGTTTAAGGTCGGTGATGGGAGTGGAACGAAGATCTGCCAGTTCAACGACCTGGGCAAGACGTTCGTCCATGTCCAGGAGGGACATGTGGCAGCCAGCGCAGCCGCACATCCAATCACTTGAGACTTTTGGTTTTGCCATTCGATTTTATCCTTTCAACGATTAAGGAACCAGCGCAACAGGAGAGGCGGCTTTGTGCAATTCCGCGCTCCAGGCGGCGAGATCCAGGGTGCAACCCATGTGGTCGGCCAATGCCTTGAGGATTTCAAGATTGGCAAAGACTTCTTCGGTGCACTGTAGGGCAGCTTCGGACTTCTGCAAGCGGCCGTCCAGATTGAGGTACGATCCACCCTGTTCAAAGGCGCTTTGGGCAGGCAGTACTACATGAGCCATCGCGGAAAGCTGCGACGTGTACGCGGCCTGAACGACCAGGAAGGGGGCTTTTTCAAGCTGCTGGGTGAGCTTGCGCGAGGGTTCTTCATCTCCCAGGGCTACATAGACGGCTTTAGCGTCTTGCAGATTCAGGGGAGCGCTGAGGCCGAAGAGGGCGGCAGCGAGGCTGTTGGCCTGGCCCTTGGTACTGAGCAGGGCGGCATGGGCTGCGTCGGCCAGTTCAACAGTGGCTTTCACGAGGGCTTCGCCTTGACTGACAAGATTCTTCCCGAAGACAATCACGGGTTTTTCGGCCTCAAAGAGCTTGTGAGCGGCCTGAAGGAAAGCGTCGACGGCGATGCCAGTTTGAGCAGCGGCATCGGACACGCCGGACTGATTCTGGGCCAAAGCAGCGCGCAGACCCTGGATGACGGCGGCGAGGGTGCCCTTCTTGAATTTCAGGTTAGCGTCAGCATTTAGATCCAACGGATGAGCGCCTTCGCTGACCAGTACGAGGCTGGCGCCCAGGGGCAGGCTGCGCTTGATGAAGAAGCCGGCAACTTCGTGATCGGCGACGATATCTTCATCCAACAGGAGGAAGCAGTCGGCGGTGTGCAGGTCTTCCAATTTACCTTCGAAGGCGCGCCCTAAAGCCGCGGCGGTCTTGACCAGGTTGGCAGTGGCGGCGCATTCGTCGGTGGTAGTGACGGTTTGGGCAGCCAGGTGATCTTTAAAGATCTGTTTGAAGGCATGCAGACTTTCGGTGGAGAGGCGCGGCGAGGCCAACGCGGCAACTTTGCTGCCCAGCGGTTTCATTCCTTCGGCGACGGCTTCCAGGGCCTGTTCCCACGTTGCGGCAACCAGCTTGCCATTGCGTCGCACCAGGGGGGTGACAATGCGAGTGCGATCCTCGACGGTTGGCAGGAAGCGGCCGGTCTTACAGATGACCCCACCGTTCAATTCCGCTGTCCAGTCACCTTCGATGCGCATCATGTTATTGTCGCGGACGAGGACATCCAGGGTGCATCCGACTGAGCAGCCGGTGCAGATGGTGGGATGGCGGTCTACCTGGGTTTCACGGCCGCGGTAGGCGCTGGAGCGGTCAATGAGGGCGCCGGTGGGGCAGATTTGGACGCAGGTTCCGCAGGAGATGCAGGTGCTTTCGCCCAGGGGCGCGCCTAAATCGGCAACCAGGAAGCTTTTGGCACCGCGTTCCTCAAAGCCAAGGGTGAAGTTGCCGACAAGTTCACCGCAGGCACGCACACAGCGGCGGCAGAGGATGCAGCGGTTGTGATCGAGAACGAAATAGGGGTGCGATGCATCCACAGGGTAGGTCGTCCAGGAAGGCTGAATGGGCCAGTGGGTCATTTCCTGCTCATAGGCGGCGTTTTGCAATTCGCAGTCGCCGCCGGACACCTGGCAGAAGGGGCAGAAATGGTTGCGCTCGCTGAAGATCATGGTGAGGACGAACTTACGCGCGGCGCGGATGCGCTCGTTATCGGTATGCACAACCATGTTGTTGCTCACCGGCAGTGTGCAGGAGGGCTGCAAGGTGCGGGCTCCTTCAACCTCAACCAGACACAAGCGACAGCCGCCGTAAGGGGTCAGGTTGGGATGGTCGCAGAGGGTGGGGATGTCGAAGCCGTTAGCCTGAGCAGCACGGAGAACGGTGGTCCCTTCGGGCACTTCTACTTTTTTGCCATCAATAGTTATTGTAATCATAGGTGGTTTTCTCAGAGTGTGATTTATTCCTGTTGGATCAATTTTTGTGGCCGGACATGGGGCAAACGCCGGACGGGCAGACTTTGAGGCGAATATGCGCCTCGACTTCAGCGCGGAAGTGGTTGAGAACATCACGCAGCGGCGCTCCGGCCGTTTGGCCAAGGCCGCAATTGGAAAGCTGAACAAGACTGTCATTCAGCGAACTCAGTTCTTCCAGATCCTGTAATTTACCAACGCCATTGGCGATATTGCTGAGGAGGGTATAGGCGCGTTGATTGCCGACACGGCAGGGGGTGCATTTACCGCAAGATTCTACCCGGAAGAAGTTCATCAGCACTTTGGCCAGATCTACAACGCAGGTGTCCTGATCACAAATCAGCAAGGCTCCTGAACCCAGGGCTACGCCGGCTTTGGCGAAGCTGTCGAAATCCATGGGGGTATCCTGCAGACTGGCGGGGATGATGGAGCCGCTGGAGCCGCCGGTTTGGGCCAGCTTGAAGGTGCGGCCGGGTTTCATGCCTTTGGCATAGATGGCGATGACTTCGCGCAAGGTAATGCCCATAGGCACTTCAATCAGGCCAGTGACGTTGACATGGCCCATAATGGTGTAAACTTTGGTGCCGGGGCTGGAGGGGGTGCCGATGGCTTTGTACCAGGCGGCGCCGTTGCGCAGGATGGGCGGAATGTTGGCCAGGGTCTCGACGTTGTTGACCAGGGTGGGCATGCCCCACAGGCCGTGGGTGGTGGGGTAGGGCGGGCGGGCGCGCGGCTCACCGCGTTTGCCTTCGATGGACTCGATGAGGGCGGTCTCTTCGCCGCAGATGTAGGCCCCAGCGCCGGAATGTACATGCAGGTGGAAACTGAAGCTGGTGCCGAAGATATTATCGCCCAGGAAGCCCATTTCTTCGGCCTGGCGGATGGCCGTGCGCAGGCGTTCTTGAGCCAGAACATATTCACCGCGGACGTAGATATAGCCTTCGCTGGCGCCGACGGCGTACGCGGCGATGAGCATGGCTTCGATGATGGAATGAGGATCGCCTTCGAGAACCACGCGGTCTTTGAAAGTGCCGGGTTCGCTTTCATCGGCGTTGCAGACCACGTATTTCCTGGCACCTTCCGCTTTGGCCACAAAGCCCCACTTCATGCCGGTGGGGAAGCCTGCGCCGCCGCGCCCGCGCAGCCCAGAGGCTTTGACTTCGTCAATCACCTGGGCGGGGGTCATCTCGGAGAGGACTTTGCCGAGGGCTTCGTAACCGTTGTG
Organism: Levilinea sp.; assembly: GCA_029975215.1. GTDB lineage: Bacteria > Chloroflexota > Anaerolineae > Anaerolineales > Anaerolineaceae > Levilinea. Next base: position 53,800 of record JARKPO010000035.1, on the reverse strand, counting down.
GAGCAGGTAATCTTCGATGTTGGTGGGGTCGATGATGCCGGCCCTTTCGAGGACAATGCGGTTCTCGGCAGGGAGGGTGCCTTTGCGGGCGGAGAGCCAGGCAATGCGGCCAGAAAGCTCACGGGAGGAGGCTTGCAGTTCGGGTACTACACGGCCTTTGTACAGGTGTTCTTCAACAATGCGCTGAACATCTTCGGGCTTAACGGGGCCGTAAATGACGGCTTCGGGATAGACAATCACCAGAGGAACGGCATCGTGGCGGCCTACGTCACCCACCATTGAAAGAGAAATTTCTTCAGTAATACCGAGGGCGCGGGTTTGTTCCTGGAGGTTACGGAAAACATCCTGCGCACCGGATTCAATGCTTTTGGCGTCGCTGGATACCAGAACCATCGAGCGGTAGGGTTTCATATGGATCTCCTAATTGTACCGCGACAAAATTTCGGGGATTTGCTGCGGCGTGACGTTGCCGAACATTTCGTTATCTATGATGACAACCGGACCAACCCCACAAACACCCAGGCAGCTTACGGTAACCAGGCTCCATTTTCCGTCTGGCGTGGTTTCACCGCCGCCAATCTTCAACTCGTCTTGTAAGGCTTGCCAGACCTCCCGTCCGCCCACCACATGACAAGGGGCGCTTTCGCAGAACTGGATGACGTGGCGGCCAAGGGGTTTGGTGGAAAGCATCTGATAGAATGTCGCCACAGAGTGGACACGGCTTTGGGGCATTTTCAGCCGTTTACTTACTTCTTCCAGTGCTTCTGGAGGGAGGTAGCCAAAAGACCGATTAACTTGATTCAGGATGGGGATCAGTTCATCCGGGTTTGAATCATACTGCTCTACGGCACTCTGAACAGCTTCGAGCAAGCGTGTGTACCGATCTGGTTCCATCGTCATGCGTATCCTCCTGGGCGTGGGAAAAATGATGGCGGTTTTTCTGCAGCCGGAGCCTTTTGGGGCATCCGGCTGCGGTCGTTTTGCTGGCGATTTAGTGAATTTCGATGGCATTAAAGTTGCAGACCTGCATGCAGATGCCGCAGCGAATGCAGATATCGGAGTCAATGTGATGCGCGCTGCGCCGCTCGCCGGTGATGGCGCTGACCGGGCAGTTGCGGGCGCAAACTGTACAGCCGGTGCAGGCATCGGGCTTGATGACGTACTCAATCAGGGCCTTGCAGACCTTGGCGGGACAGCGCTTTTCCTTGATATGGGCTTCGTATTCATCGCGGAAATACTTGAGCGTGGTGGCGACAGGGTTGGGTGCACCCTGGCCGAGACCGCACAGGCTGGTGGAGCTGACTTCGCGACACAGCTCTTCGAGCGTGTCGATGTCGCTTTCTTCACCCTTGCCGTCGCAGATGCGTTCCAGGATATCCAACATGCGGCGGGTGCCGACGCGACAGGGAACACATTTCCCGCAGCTTTCGTCCTGGATGAAGTCCATAAAGAAGCGGGCGATATCCACCATACAGGTTTCGTCATCCATGACGACCAGGCCGCCCGAGCCCATCATGGCCCCTGCAGAGCGCAGGGATTCATAGTCAATGGGGTAGTCGAGGTATTGGGTGGGCAAGCAGCCGCCCGCCGGGCCGCCGATCTGCACGGCTTTGAAGCCTTTGCCGTCTTTGATACCGCCGCCCACGTCGTAGACCACTTCGCGGATGGTGATTCCAAGGGGCACTTCGATGAGGCCGGTGTTAATCACATCGCCAGCCAGGGCAAAAGTCTTGGTACCTTTGCTGGTTTCGGTGCCTAGGCTGCTGTACCACTGGGCGCCGCGCTGGATGATGCGGGGGACGTTGGCGTAGGTTTCAACGTTGTTGATATTGGAGGGTTTACCCCACAATCCGCGCACCGCCGGGAAGGGCGGGCGAGGGCGAGGTTCTCCGCGGCGGCCTTCGATGGAATTCATCAGGGCGGTCTCTTCGCCGCACACAAAGGCGCCAGCGCCCATGCGCACTTCCAAATCAAAGGAGAAATCGGTTCCGAGGATGTTCTTGCCAAGGAAGCCAAATTCACGTGCCTGCTGGATGGCGACATTGAGGGTTTTGACCGCGAGGGGGTATTCAGCGCGGCAGTAGATGTAACCCTGCGTTGCGCCAATGGCGTAGGCGGCGATGGTCATGCCTTCGACGACAGCATGGGGATCGCTTTCCAAGACGCGGCGGTTCATGAACGCGCCGGGGTCGCCTTCATCAGCGTTGCAGATGACGTATTTGACTTCGCCGGGGTTCTGACGGGCGAACTGCCATTTTTTGCCGGTGGGGAAGCCCGCACCGCCGCGGCCGCGTAAGCCAGATTGAAGAACTTCATCAATAACACCTTCGGGGGTCATTTCGGAAACGACTTTGGCCAGGGCCATGTAGCCGTCTTCGGCGATGTAATCTTCGATATTGAAGGGGTCAATTTTGCCGCAGTTGGAAAGCACCACGCGCATTTCTTTGGGCTTGGGGGCGCCAAGCTCTTCATCGACGGCGGCCCGTTTGACCGACTGGAATTTCTCAACGACACGGCCTTTGAGGAAATGCTCTTCAACCAGGAAGGGGATATCATCGGCATTGAGGTTGATGTAGTGGATCCCTTCGGGGTAGACCATCAAATCGGGGCCTTCAGTAGCGGGGTCGCCGAGGCGGGAGGTTTCTAGAACCTGAATTTCATCGATCAGGCCTTGGTAGACCAGTTCATCATGCAGCGAGTCAATGATAGCATGCGCACCTTTGGCAAGGCACTGCGGGTCCACGGATACCAATATATGCGATCTATAAAAAGCCATAGAAGCACCTTTTCTTTGTAGTGTCTAATCACCCAGCCCGGCGGATAAAATCCGCGGGCAGGGCGGCTAGCTTTGGACGACGAACGCTTTCACGACGGAACCGCCGACGACGTGTTCGGCCATGATCTGGCGGGCAATTTCGGGGGTGACTTTGCCGTAGGTAACTTTCTCGCCTTCGCCCAGCGAAACCTGGACGATGGGTTCCATCGAATCCAGGCCGATATTGCCGGTTTGGCGGACGACGATATCAGTGAGGTTGTGTTCTTCGATGTATTCCAGGATGGCTTTGAGGGTTTGGCGCGCGCCGGCAGCGATGCCGACGGTGCCCATGCCGACGACGATCTCTTTTTGCCCAGAGACGGTCTTGGCCTGGCGTTTCTTGAGCGCTTCTTCGCGGATGCGCTTCAGATCTTCGAGGGATTTCACTTTATCCATGGTTTTCTCTCCATTTTATGGTAGACAAATTCATCAATTAAGCTTGGTTAATGTGGACCTGGCGCAGCCCTTCTTCGAGATATTCACGGATGAAACGCAGGACATCCGGTTCGGTAAGAGGAACGCCGTCCAACTCTTGTTTGATGGGCTGGTCGTCGAAAACAAAGCTGTCTTGATCCACCTGCACGTCAAACACCCAATGGACATGGGGGGAACCGATGAGCAGGCTGAGGAAGGTTTCGGCCAGGCTGCCCAGGGGCATGCGGTCGATGTGGCTGAGTTGAAATTCGACCTCAATCTTGGTTCCCACCCCAGGGGCAGAGGTGATGGTGAGGCCGCCGTTGCAGGCTTCGGCCGCTGCCTTGAGGAGGGGGATGCCCAGGCCCACCTTGCGGGTGGTTCGGCTGGTGACGAAGGGATCAATGACGCGCGCGACCATTTCAGGATCCATGCCCTTGCCGTCGTCTATCACTGCCATGTACAGACGATCCGCAGCCCGATCTTCGTGCACCTGGATGGTGATATTGGAAGCCTGGGCGGAGATGCTGTTTTCAGCGATATCTAACAGGTGAAGGGCTAATTCTCTCAATTATTCTCAGCCTTTTTCTGCAGCGGGTGGACGATTTGCGGGAATTTGTTGGGGCGAATGCGGCCGACGACCTCTTCGTCCACGGTGATGACGGGAGCCTGGCTGCAGGCACCTACGCAGCGGCACAGCTCCAGGGTGATCTGGCCGTCGGGGGTGGTTTGACCGGGGTTGATGCCCAGCACTTGCTTGGCCTTTTCGATGATTTGGGGGATGCCGCCCACATAGCAGGCCGTTCCCATGCAGAATTTGATGGTGTGGGCCCCACGGGGGGTGGTGGTGAAGAAAGAATAGAAGGATACGACGCCGTGCACGGTGCTGGGGGGAATATGCATTTTCTGGGCGACGTAGAGTTGGATGGGTTCGGAGACGTAACCGATTTGCCCCTGAATTTCGTTCAAAACAACCATTAGACCGCCGGGGCGGTCGCGGTTTTCATCCAGAATCCGATCAATGACTTCTTTGATCTCTGGTTTGGCGAGGGGGTTATTCGCCGTTTTTGGTTCTGCAGTATTCAGCATTGTGTAACTCCGTTTTCCGTAATCAGGTAATATTTGTATAAAAATGGCACACGACTATCTTACAGAGTCTACCGGTGACCTGTTGATTGGGTCAATTATCAAATGTCACTATTATAACAGTCCTTTGTCTATGTAGTGAAAAATGTCACAAATTGCAGAGGACAGAAGCATACCCAATGAGGTGCGGCAGGTTGGCTGCAATGGGCTGGAAAGGGGCTACGAGAGGGGAGTAATCTTGACGCTGCGGCCTTCCCGATTGTGAACGGCGTGGCGGATTTCGGCGATGGTGGGGGCGGCGAGGGTGTAATGAGAAGTGCCTAAGAAACCGTCCAGGCCGTGAACATCGCCGTTTTGGATGAGAGGATAGGCTGCGATTTGAGGGAACGATTCGCGGGCTTTTTGGGGGGTGATGTGGCGCGAGATCTCAAGGGCGTCCACAGGCACATCCATGGGGACAAAACCCAAAATTTCCAGCAGGCCGAAACTTTTTCGGTTGACGTGGGCGGGGATTAGGATGCCGCCCAATTGATCCACCTGCTCCCAGGCTTTTTCGAAGCTGAGATCGGCAGAGGAAAGCAGCAGACGTTCTTCGCTGCGGATAAAATCTCCGGTTTCATCCACTACAAACTGCTCGCCGAAGAAATCGGGGTTATTGGGGATGTTGGGCAAATGGGCGTCTACAATGGTTTGGAAGGCGAAGGCCTGTTCGAGGGTATCGAACAGGCAAAGGAGGTGCACCTCTTCACGAGTTTGCAGTTCCATGCCGGGCAGGACGATCAACTCGGTATCCTGAGCAGCTTTCATGACCGCCGGAATGTTGGCAGTGGCGTTGTGATCGGTGACGGCGATCAGCTGAATACCCAGATCCAAAGCTTCCCGCACAATTAACTGCGGGATCATCTCGACTTGAGCGCAGGGAGAGAGGACCGTATGGACGTGTAGGTCAGCGCGGTAAGTTTTCACAGGCGCTGTCTTTTGGCAGATTATCCGGCGCGCAAGCCGAGGTCCCACAACCGGCCAATGACATGGAAGCTGGGATCGGTGGTGGCCAGCAGAGTGATGCCTTCCTGGTTGGCTTTGGCGATGGTGGCGGGGTCGGGCATGGCACCTTCGGTGATGATGATGGCGGTGAGATCCAGCAGGGCCGCTACAGCGACGATGTTGGAATGGGCTTGGAGGGTGACCCACACGGAATGTTTGGCGGCACCGGACATGACACAACTGAGGAGGTCTGAGGTGTAGCCGCTGGAGGGTTCAACGGAAGCAAAATCCAGGGGTTCCGTGAGGACCGTGAGATGGAGTTCTTGGATGATTTGGGCGAGGTTCATGCGGCGTCTCCTTGCTTGCTGGCATAGCCTTCACCAACGGTTTCGGCTTTATCGAGGAACAGTTTCATGCGGAGGCGGGTGCCTTTATCTAACGAAGATTCGAGCACCATACTGTCGACACAACGAGCGATATTGACCAGACCCATGCCGGCGCCAAAACCCAACTCGCGGATTTCTTCGCTGGCGGTGGAGTAACCGGGCTTCATAGCCAGTTCGATATCTTTAATTCCGGGGCCGTCATCATAGGCGTCGATCGAAATGCGGTGGGGCTCAATTTCAACCCGCAGCACGCCGCCGTTGGTGGTGTGGATGATGAGATTCATCTCGGCTTCGTAGATGGCGATACCGCAGCGGCGGGCAATTTGAGGGCTGGCGCCCAGGCGCAGAAGGGCGCGTTTGATGTTGCCAGAAGCCTCGCCGCCGTGGGTGAAATCACGGTGTCGGATGGTGTAGCGCAAGATGAGGCTGGTGCGGTCGGAGTTGATATCTTCGAACAGGTGGCTGGCGCGATAACGGCGGACCTCTTCGGCCTGGTAGTCGTGCTGCAGGGCGCGCAGCAAACCGCGGGTGATGTCCCCTTTGGTGAGGATACCCACCAGACGGTCGTTTTCATCCAAAACGGGTAAGCGGCCGACCTGGGAATTAACGAAAACCTTGAGGGCTTCGATGACCGGATCGGTGGCTTTGACCGTGAGCGGGTTGGGGGTCATGTATTTGCTGATGTTGGCCGCCAGATCGGACGCGACCAAACAGCGGATGAGGTCTTCCATGCTGATAATGCCGACCAGCTGGTCATTTAAAACAACCGGCGCGCCAGAAATGCGCGCCTGCCGGAAGAGATCTACCACGTCCTGCATGGTTTGATCGGGGGAGGTCTTATGCATGTTGCTGGTCATCACTTCACTGATCTTGAGCTCATAGGCCAGCTCTTCAGCACGGGTGATGGTTTCAGCGACTTCGTCGTTGATCAGACGCCCTTTGTGGGGAGAGGTTTGTTCCATTGTACCTTTTTGAGCTTACTCAAGTTCTGAGGGGCCGTCCGAAACGGAGCGTTCCAGAGAAGGAAGCCCTGCGCGGTGCAGCCGGCCGCAGAGTTCGAACATCCCAAAGGGGGAAGTGATGAGAGCAATATTTTCTTCCTCGGCAAGGTCAATGGTGACCTGGGGAGGATTTTTGCCGCGAACCAAGACGATGGCGGCCACATCGGCCATGACCGAGGTGCGTACTACCTGAGGGTTGCAGAGACCCGTCAGCAGCACTGCTTCAGGTTGAATGGATGCGAGCACATCGCTCATCAAATCCGCACCGCATCCTCCTTTGACTTCGCGAGAGAGGTCGGCTGAGGTGTTGATAAGGTGGCCGTCAACTAGTTCGATAAGCTCTTGAACATTCATAATCACCTGTGAATGCTGCTAACCTGATTTTAACAGACTGATCTAACATATTCCTTTCCATTTTACCTTAATTCCTGGGACGCGTGCCACTTAATCGGGGGTGCCTTTTGTCATACAATTGCTGGAATCTTGAGCCGGAATGACGGGTGGGTTGTGGCGGGCTTCCGAATTTTCGGCGGAAGTATGTTAAAATTCAAAAAAACTGGCACGGGTGAGGTGTTTCATGAAAGCGATCATTTCCAGCGTGAAGGGTACCCGAGATTTTTACCCGGCGGATATGGCGGTGCGTAATTATTTGTACCGGACGCTGCGCACGGTGTCGGAACGATATGGGTATCAAGAATACGACGGCCCATTCCTGGAACGAATCGATTTATACGCGGCTAAATCGGGCGAGGAGCTGGTGAAAGAACAAGCCTTTGTGTTCCCGGACCGAGGCGGGGATGAGATTACCCTGCGGCCTGAGCTGACGCCCACCCTGGCGCGCATGGTGGCCCAGCGGCAAGGGGAACTGACCGTTCCGCTGCGCTGGTGGTCGTTTGGCCCGTTTTGGCGCTATGAGCGCCCGCAAAAGGGGCGCACGCGTGAGTTTTTCCAATGGAATATTGACCTGATTGGGGTCAGTTCTCCTGAGGCAGATGCGGAACTGGTGGCGATTTGTGCGGATTTTTTCCGGGCAGTAGGGCTGAAGCCGAATCAGGTTCAAATCATGGTCAACAACCGTAAGCTGATGGATCAATCCCTGGCGGATTTGGGAGTGGGGGCGGAGCTTCGTCCGCGGGTTTTTCGCCTGGTGGACCGGCGCGATAAGATGAGCGCGGCGGATTGGGACACTTACGCCCTGGAGATGGGGCTGAGCCCAGAGCAGTTGGCAGGCCTGAAGGCGCTGTTGGCTGACGGCGAACTTTGGCGCAAGTCAGAGGATTTTTTGCGGTTCTTTGCAGTGTTAGACGCTCTGGGTGTGCGGGAATATGTTCGCTTTGACGCTCAAATTATCCGCGGCCTGGATTATTACACTGGCATGGTTTTTGAGGCGCGCGATGTGGACGGCGGACGAGCGGTTTTGGGCGGGGGACACTATGATAATCTGGTGTCAGATGTAGGAGGAGATCCGCTGCCGGGGGTGGGATTTGCGATGGGGGACGTGATGATTGGGGTGGTGTTGGAAAAATATGGGCTGCTGCCTCACAGCGGAGGGTTGGAGGGGGCGGCGCTGGTGACTGTATTTGATGCAGACAGGCTCTTGGATTCGTTCCGACTGGCTGGCGAGCTGCGAAAAGCGGGGCTGCGGGTGGTGTGTTACCCAGAGCCGGCCAAGCTGCCGAAGCAGCTGAAGTTTGCCGATAAGATGGGCATCCGTTTTGCCCTGATCGTTGGCCCGGATGAGGCCGCACAAGGGCAGGTGACGATTAAGGATCTGGCTAACCGTACCCAGGAGACCACGGCGCAGGGAAAAGCGGCGGAGAAAATTGCTGAAATGCTTGCGAAGCCTGCGGCTGTGTGATAAAATCGCTCTTGTTGTGGTGGCTGTAGCTCAATGGCAGAGCATCGCACTGTGGATGCGAGGGTTGTGGGTTCGACCCCCATCAGCCACCCCTGTATACCCAACTGGCGAGCAGTTTTCGCCCAATTACGCTCATGGTCACCATGAGCGTTTTCTGTTAAACCGGGCGCAATCAGACTGGTTTGGCTTGTTTTTATCTTATGGCGAGGGTATCATTAATCCATGGTTCTGGATCCGGATCTTTCCTCTGTCACACCCATGCCTTTAGGGCATACCGCAGGGGTGCCGCAGCCCAGGGTACGCATTCTGGTGGTGGATGACAACCTGCTGGATGTGCGCTTGTGCCAGCATATCCTCCAGCGGGCGGGGTTTGAGGTTCACAGTGTGACTGACCCGCACATTGCCCTGGAGCTGATGGTGCAAATTCCGTTTGATCTGCTCCTGGCAGATATCTATATGCCAGAGATGGATGGTTTTGAGCTGATCCAGGAAGCGAAAAAGCGCCAGCCTGAGGTAGCTGTGCTGGTGATGACTGGATCGAGCATGGTAGAGGACGCCATCCGCGCGCTGGAACGAGGGGTAGATGGATTAATCCTAAAACCCTTTGAGGAAGGTTACCAGCTGGTTTCTGCCATTCAGCGTGCGATTATTGAAAGCCGTCAGCGCAAAGATGCGGCCAGGCTGCAGGTGCTGCGGCCATTATTTTCCGCCACAGAGGCTTTGAATTCCGAAAATCATTTGGAAATTCTAAGCCGCCTTATTTTGGATTTTATTCACGACCTGCTGCAGGCCACGCGTGCAGGGGTTTTTTTACGGCAGGCTGGTCAACCCAAGTTTGAACGGATATCTGATTTTGGGCCGCATTTTCTTCGCTGGGATGGGCGCGGCTTTGGTGATAAGCTGATGGATCGGATGGGGATCCCCAGCGAAGATCTGCGCTATCAGTTGGGTTTTGTGGATGGAGATGTGGCCGTGCTGTTGGAGGAATATCGGCTGCAATCGGTGATGATTTCTTCTGTGACTCGCGGAGAGGATATCTTTCTGTTTTTTGCGGGACGCGAAATGGGGCTGAAACCTTTCTCTGACGCGGATGAGGAGCTTTTTGGTATTTTGGCTCGTCAGGCGGCAATTGCGCTGGAAAATTCACAGCTGAACACCGAACTGCGCACAACCATCGCGCGTTTGGAGGATTCAAACCGGGCTTTGATCCAATCTGAGAAGATGGCGGCGGTTGGGCGGCTGATGGCTTCGGTGGCGCATGAGATTAACAATCCACTGCAGGCTGTGCGCAATTGTTTACATTTGGCTACCCATGCCGACCTGTCACCCGAAGAGCAGGCGGAGTACTCTGAGCTGGCGAAATCGGAATTTGACCGGTTGGCGGGAATTGTGGCGACGATGATGGATTATTACCGCCCAGCAAACCGCGAGAAGGAAATGGTAGCTTTGGATCGGTTGGTGGGTAAGGTGCTGGATTTGTTGGATCATCATTTAAAGACGGAAAATGTGGCTGTGGTTTTGGACAGTCCCCAGGATCTGCCGACAGTATGCATCATGCGCAATCAGATTCAGCAAGTGATCTTCAATTTGATCGTCAACGCGGTGGAAGAGCTGCATGATTGCGCAGGGGAGCGTAAGATTTGGGTGGAGATCCTCCCTGGCAAAGAATGGGTGAAGTTGGCGGTGGAAGATTCGGGCGATGGGCTGACGGAAGAGATGAAAGCACACATTTTTGAGCCGTTTTTCAGCACAAAAGAGACCGGTACCGGGCTGGGTTTATCAATTTGTTATAAAATAGTGCAAGATCATCGCGGAAGCCTGAGCATTGTTCCCCCCAAGCACGGAACAGGCGCCCGCTTTGAAATCTCCTTGCCCCGAGAGGAGGCTTTGGCCGATGGCTGAGAAGCGAATTTTGATTGTGGATGATGATGATGTCATTCGGATGACCTTTTCGAAAATCTTAAAATTGGAAGGGTATCTGGTTTCGGATGTGAATTCTGGCGAAGCTGCGCTGACGGTTTTAGAGCAGCAAGAGTTTGCGCTGTTGATTGTGGATTTAAAAATGGGGGGTATGGGTGGGATGGAGTTGATCCAGCGAGTACTGGAAAAGTATCCGCGGATGAAGATCATCGTCATCACTGCTCACGGCACGGTGAAGACAGCGGTGGAGGCGCTGCGCCAACGCCTGCATGATTACATGCTGAAACCTGTGACGATGGAAGAAATTTTGGTCAGCGTGCAGCGAGCTTTTGAAGAGAGCGCTCAGGAAATTGAAATGGCTGAGGCCCGTTTGGAATATGGGCGGCGAGATGATTCAAATTGGAAATTGTGTGAAGGTGTGATCGTCAACACCAAACTTCAGCGAATTTATTGGGGAGAAGAAAGCCGAAATTTAACCCCCAGCGAAAGCCGATTTTTAGGGGCGCTTTTGGAGAGCAAAGGCGCAGTGTTGAGCTATGTGGATTTGGTTTATAAAGTGCACGGCTATCATGTGGAAGAAGAGGAAGCTGCGGTGATATTGCGGCCGATGGTCAGCCGACTGCGGCAGAAATTGGATGAGACTCCCTGCCATGGTGCGGTGATCCAAACTGTGCGCGGCGCGGGATATTTGATTAGCCCGGTGGTGTAAACCTTTAGGGATGGGGCTGCCAGGGGAAGTCGGTTTTCCCGAGGGGGGAGGGGTTCAGCCAGGCCAGCAGGCCGCTGCTGCGCTTTTTTTCGGGGGGGTGGCGGTCAAAGCCGACCAGGAGCAGACTGACCACAAGGATGAAGCCGCCCAACCACTGCAGGGGTGTCAGGCGTTCGCCTAACCAGACCATCGCCAAAACAACGGTGACCAACAGCTCTCCCAGGCCGAGGAGGGCTGTTTGTATGCCGCCCAAATGCTTTACCCCCAGGAAGAGCGTGAAACGGGAGAAAAAGGTAACAAAGGCCATGCCAATCAGCGGCCACCAGGGGGTGCCCGCAGCGGGCAGGCTGCGGTCAAAGAGCAGGTAGGCAATTAACACCGTGAGACCCATGGCCATGAGGGTATAGAGGGTGACGGATTGTGCGGGGGCTTCAAAGAGGATGCGCTGAGTGATGCGGATATGGAGCGCATAGAGAATTGCGGAGGCAATCATCATTCCCGCGCCGATCAAATCCACGCCGGTGCTGCTGTTGGAAATGAGCAGGTAAACCCCTGGCAAGGCCACCACCAGACGCAGGGCGGTGATGCGGCTGATGGGCTGGAAGTCTACCAACATCCAGAATGCCATGAAAAGCGGGTAAAACGAATACAGCAGATGGCCCAGGGAGGCATCCAGGCGGGAGATGGCGGAGTAATAGAGGATGGAACCGACGCCGTTGACAAAACCAGCCAGAGCGCAGCCGATGAGCCCCACGGGGTACATGTAAAGATAACTGCGCTTGAAGACCGCCATGAGGATGAGCAGGGCAACAGCCGCCAGGGTAGTGCGGATGGCGGTGACTGCCAGAGGCGAAAAGCCATAGAGGATGGCCTGTTTCCCAAAAATGGGGGCGCAACCCGAAAAAATGGCTGAGGCTAAGGCAGCTTGGATGCCTATCTTGCGGAGAGAGGCGCTCATCCAATTCCTTTATGGGCTCCGGACGGTGCACGTCTGGGGCAAGTGGGTCAGGTCAGTTAATTGAGGAGTGTACGAACTTCATCCAAAAGCTCGTCACTCATGAAATCGCCTTTTTGCATTAAGGATTGGATGCGCCCTTTTAACCTTTCTTTTTCCGCTGGTGTTAATTCTTTGGCGGTGACTACAATGACCGGGATTTCGGCAGTTTCCGGCTGTGATTTAAGGGTGTCTAAGACAGAGAAACCGTCCACCTCTGGCATCATCAGGTCTAAAATGACCAGGTTGGGGAGCTCTCGGCGAATTAATTCGATGGCTTCTTGGCCATTGCTGGCTTCGAAGAGGGTATAGGCGCCCTGCGACTGCAAGATGCGTTTGACCAGGGTGCGGACTTCAGGCATGTCGTCCACAATGGCGATGCGAGGGAAGCGGTCGCTGGCCACGTGGGAGAGAGCGGCTAAAAGCCCTTCTTCCTGCTTTTGCGCGGGGGCGGTTTGGGTGGGGAAGACCAGGTTGCGCGCCCAGTTATCACCCAGGATGTTGTTCTCTACCGGCATGGTGTGCCCGGTGCAGTTGATGACAACCGTTTCATTGGGTTTGATCTGACCGCTGCGAATGAGCTTGATCAGCCCAGCGACGGCCACTGCAGCGGCAGGTTCGACGGACATGCCTTCCATCTTGGCCAGGAGGTGAATGGCGCGGAAGGCTTCTTCATCTGTGACCGATTCCATCGCTCCGCCAGAGGCGGCCAGCATTTTTTGGCGCAGCAAGGTATATGAGCGCCCAGGGTCCCCGGTGGCGAGGGTTTCAATGAGGGTCTGCGGGTTTTTGACCGGCAGGGCTTGATCGCGATCTTGCTTCCAGGCGTGTACCATCGGCGCACAGCCATCAGCCTGGATGATTGCTACTGCTGGGACTTTGTCCGTCCAACCCATTTCAACCATTTCTTGGAAGCCTTTGATCACCCCGATGGGGCCCATGCCGCCGCTCACTGCCTGAATATACCAATCCGGTGCTTTGAAAGCCGGAACTTCATCCATCATGGTTGGGTCTGGCTGGCCAAGCTGTTCAGCAATTTCAAAGGCGATGGTTTTCATGGACTCGACGCAGGGGATGGATCGCGCGCCGGTATCCTGATAAAAATTGCGCTGCTGGGCAAACTCGGAGGCGACTTTTTTGGTCTGGTCGTACGATCCGGTGACTTTGACCACTTGGGTTCCATAGATGGCGACTTCGCGCATTTTGGAAGCGGGCACGAGACTGGTGAGGAAGGCCCAACATTTGATACCTGTGCGCGCGGCGTAGGCGGAATAGGAAATGGCTACGTTGCCAGTGGAGGCGACTACTAGATCGGTGATGCCAGCCTCTTTAAGGGCGGCGATGGTGACGGCAGCCTGGCGGTCTTTGAAGGAAGTGGTGGGGCCCTGGCGCTCGTCTTTGATGTAAATATTATTGTTACCTAACATCATGCCCAGGTTGTGAGCGTGAATCAGGGGCGTGCCGCCTTCGCCCAGGTACAGGTTGGGGTCTGGTGATTGAACAGGGAGCAGCTCGCGGTAGCGCCACAGGTCAAACGGACGGCGTGCCAACTTTTTGGGCAAATTGACGGCGATTTGGGGCAAGTCATAACGCACCTCACGCCAGGCCGACCCGCACATGGGGCAGGTGGGTTGGGTTGGGTGATAATTCGACCGGTAACCACAATCTAAGCATTCGATATCAAACGGTAAAGTGGACATGGATGAAGTGCCCTGTGGAAGGGTCACGCCTCCTTTTCGTGGTTTGTGCTGCGGAGTTTGTGCAGCGCACTTTCAAGATGATCCAACAATTCGCTTTCACGCAGGTAACCCTTGGTGAGCAGCTGTTGGCCGAATTCGGCCAATTGGGCGTGCTGTTCGGCGGTGAGGTCTACGCCAGAGATGACCAGGACGGGCAGCGTGCGCAAGTTGGGATCAGAACGCAGCTTGCTGAGCAGGGTGAAGCCGTCCATTTCGGGCATGAACAAATCCATGATCACGGCGTCGGGGCGGTTCTGTTGAATCATCTCCCAGCCGGACGTGCCGCTGTCGGCGGTGGTCAACTGGAATTTGCCCGAATCCTCCAACATTTTCTGCGCCAGGCGCTGATCGTCGGGGTCGTCATCAATGATGAGGATGGTATGAATGGCTTCGTCTCGGTTGAGGCGGCTGATGGCGGCGATGAGGTCTTCATGCAGGAAAGGTTTGGTGAGGTAATCAGAGGCGCCGAGGCTGAAACCTTTTTCTTCTTGTTCCAGGATGCTGCAAATGATCACCGGGATCTGGCGGGTTTCCGGGTCATTTTTGAGGTCATGCAGGACAGACCAGCCGTCTTTTTCGGGCATCATGATATCGAGGGTGATCGCCATCGGCTTGAGTTTGCGAGCTTCTTCGACCGCTTGTTTGGGATCGGTGAGGGGGATGACCGAGTAGCCGTGGGGTGAAAGGTAGCGCTGGTAAAGGCTGATGACCTGAGCGTCGTCATCAATGGATAAAATGACGGCTTTTTCATCGCTGGCGGTTTCCGGCGCGGGGATGGGAATCTCTTTGACGGGGATGGGAAGGGTGAAGAAGAAGGTGGATCCCACCCCGACTTCACTGCGGAGCAGACCGATGCGGCCGCCGTGCATTTCGATGAAGGAACGGCAGATAGAGAGGCCCAGGCCGGTTCCGCCGGTTTTGCGGGTGGGAGAGTCGTCCACCTGGGAGAAGGGCTGGAAGAGCTTGACTGTGTCTTCGGGGGCAATTCCTGCACCGGTATCCACGACAGCGACCATGACCTCGGGGCGGTTGTCTGGGCTGGTGACGGTGCTGAGTTCAACGGTGATGGAGCCTTCTTCTGTGAACTTGGCAGCGTTGGAGATGAGGTTCAGCAGTACCTGGCGTACGCGGGTGGGATCTGCGTAGATGAGGGGCAAATTGACGGGCAGGTTGTGCTGCAATTTGATGGGCTTGTCTTTGACCAGGCCAATGGCGGTGGAGAGCACGGAATTGACCAGGTCGTTGAGATCCACATCGGCGAAGGACAATTCCATCTTGCCTGCCTCGATCTTGGAGAGGTCGAGGATGTCGTTGATCAGGTTGAGAAGGTGTTGACCGGAATTGTAGATGGCAGTAAGGTCTTGGGTTTGAATTTCGTTGATGGGGCCGTCGATGCCTTTGAGGATGACGCGCGAGAAGCCGATGATGGAATTGAGCGGGGTACGTAGCTCGTGGCTCATGTTAGCCAGGAACTGGCTCTTGAGGCGGTCAACTTCCTGCATATCTCGGATGGCTTTTTGCGTCAACTCGTAGGCCTGAGCGTTGTCGATGGCGACGGCGATCTGGTCGGCCAAGATCTGGAGCACGGCCACATCGTTGGGGGCGAAGGCGTTTTGATGGTTGGATTGAATATCCAGTGCGCCCATGACGCGGTCGCCGATGCGCAGAGGCAGGCCGATTTCAGAACGGGTGTTGGGCAGCAGCGGGTTGGGCACATGGATGAGGCTGTTGAAGACATCGTTGACGATCACCGGCTCGCCGGTGGCCATGACGGTGCCGATGATGGAGCGCGAACCGACCGCGTGGCGGTGGCCGGAGGCCTTCATTTGAGCGCCAGCTTCACCCGTGGCCTCACGGACAACTGCGTAATTGCTCGATTCGTCCAGGAGGAAGATGGAGGCATGTTCATAATTGAAGCGCTGGCAGACCAGGTTCACAATGCGCGCCAGGAGGGCATCCAGGGCTAGGGTGGAGGTGGTGTCGCGGGCGATTTCGGCAGCGGCCTGCAATTCGAGGGCGCGGCGCTGAGCTTCTTGGAGCAGGCGTTGTTTTTCGAGCGCTACGGCAATACCGGCGCCTGCCACCTGGAGAATGTGAACATCATCTTTACTGAAGGATGTAGGTTGATGCGAGGAGATTGTGAGCAAACCTACCAAACGGCCAGCGGAACGCAGCGGTATGGTGATGCCCGAGATGATATCCAGCCGCAGAAAGGTGCGGCGAGAGACATCGTCCACCAGGGGGGTGGTGGCCATGTTGTCGATCACCAGCGCATCTTGGGTCATGTTACGTATGACGGGCAGAGATTGGTGTGAGATGCGCATGCCCATGCGCTGATATTTTTGCTGCCGGTCATGAAAACCGACCAGGACGATCTCGATGGGTTCACCTTCTTCGTTATTGATAACCTCTGATACCGAAACACGCTCGGCGTTTTCGGGAAGGACGGTTTCAGCGATGAGGGTAATCAGCTCTTCCGTAGAGGCGGCCTGAGCAATTCCAGAGGCAATTTTGTAGAGCTGTTCGGATTCGGCGAGGGCTTCCTGGGTTTGTTGGAAGAGGCGCGCGTTTTCTACCGAGGTGGCCATCTGGTCGACGAGAGGCGGGTACGAGCGAATTTCCAGGCCGGAGAAATGGTGGCGTTCTTCTGACAACATGAGGATGGCGCCAAGCTGGTGTTTACCAGCCCACAGGGGGAGCATGGCCAGGGAGCGGATGTTGTTGCGCTTTAACTCCTCACGGAGGGTTTCATCCATGGGTTGATGATTAATGTCATCCATGAAGGCGGCATTGGGGGTGCGCAGGAATTTTCCGTAGATGGCAAGGTCGTATTCGGTGCCATTTTCTGGCGGGGGTGCGCCGCGGTTGCTGTACCAAGAGGCGGCCACGCGAATGTGCTCCACATTGCCAGAGGAGTCTTCTTCAAAGAGGGCCAAAATCACGCGGTTGATGACGGGTGTGTGCAGGGCCATGGAGATGGCGGCGACCATTTCCTGCATGTCATTGGCCAGGGCCAGGCGATGGCTGGCTTTGTAGAGGTGTTCGGTTTCATCCAGGGAGACTTGAAGCTGTTCCAACAGGTCTTCGCGGACGATGGTGTTGGCAAGGGCGTCGGTGGAGACGCGCAGGACCGAGATTTCCTCATTCAGCCAGCGGCGCGGGCGGTCCACCTGATCAAAACCGATGAAGGAGGGAATGGCGGTTTTGCCAGGGACGGCCAGGAGCAGAGTAGATTGAATCTGCTGACTGGAGAGATATTCCAACTCAGGGTGGGGACAATCTGCCTGAGTGGTGGCCAGCATGTTCTTTTCGCGCAGGGCGGCGGCCCAATGAGAGAAGAGGGCGGTGGGAAGGTGTTGGCTGGCGCCGCGTTCGTAATAGGTGGGCGTTTCGGGGTTGATCCATTCAGCCACCGCGCGCCAGTGCATGCCGCTGGGGTCTTCCTGGATCTGGGCGTAATAGACACGGCTGCATTGGGCGGCCTGTCCCAGGGCTTCGAGCACCTCAGGCAGCGCGCGTGTGCCGGATTCAGACAGATAAGCAACGGCGCGAGTGACGTTGGCCTGATAGCGTTCACGGTTTTCAATCGCTTCGAGGGCGCCTCGGATTTCATTAAAAAGGTTAGCGTTTTCCAACGCGGTGGTGGCCTGTGAAGCGATGGTGGAGAGCAGTTCCAGATCGCTTTCGGGGAAGGCGTTTTCTGTCTCAAAATTCTGGATGAGAATGCCGCCCACGGCGCGTTCGGCTGCCAGCATGGGGATGGCCGCCAGGGACGCTGGGACGGGAATGGGCAGGGGAATATTCTGTTCGGTGAGGAAAGCAATTACGCCGCTCTGTAAGACCAATGGACGGCGGGTGGTGAAGGTATGCTCAAAGAGACGGGCGGCCATGGGGGCGGGCGGCTCATCATTGTGCTGACCATCCACAGAATGTACTGGGAAAGTGAGCTGACGGGTTTGAGGATCAGAGATGGCAATAATCAGGTTGCCAGCGCTGGCCAACTGATCAATAGTGGAATGCAGAGTTTGGATGATGGCGTTTTGATCGGTGAGGCGCGAAAGCTCTTGACCGACACGGTTGAGGGCGGCCAGGTCACGGTTGCGGCGGAGGGTTTCTTGCTCTGCTTTCACCTTTTGGGCCAATTCCTGCTGGACAACGGCATACAACTGGGCATTTTCAATAGCAAGGCCGAGCTGATTGGCCACTTCCTGCACCAGGGCGCGCTCATCATCGGTCCAGGTACGCTTGCGATCCTGCTCGTCTACGATCTCCAGCAGGCCGCGGTGCTGTTCACCAAGGCGAAAGGGCACCGCCAGGGCAGCGGGTTCGTTGGCACCGGCATTTTGTATGATGAGCTGGAATTCCTGCAAACTGCGCATTCCCGCGGGGGTGAGCGGCTTGGAGGCGGTTTCCAGCGTCAGCGGGTGAACCGGATAGGTCGGGGCGGCGGGGGCTGGAGTGGGTGCGAAGATGGGTTGCTCGGATGGCCGCACCGGAGGGGAGGTCGGGCGTGCTGGTTTTTTTCGAGCCGCCGGAGCTTTTTCGGGGGCAGGGGCTGCTGCCGCGGCGGGAGCGGAAGGCAGAGAGGGCGAGGGAAGAGGTCTGTTGGTAACGCGCCAACCCAAAAGACCGCCGTCGGTATCCTTCAGAGGTTCCAGGTGGATGCTGACCTCGACCCAACTGCCCTGGGTGTGCTGCCACTTACCCTGAATCTCGGCCTGGGTGCTGCCGTTATTAAGAGTGTGGCGGAGCGAATCAGCGGTCTTGGGGTGGGCCAGCTCGGTGAGATGGCGGCCAACAATTTGCTCGGGAGTGTAGCCGAGGAAGTCCGTCACCTGGGAGGTGCAGCTGGTCAGGCGGCCTTGAGGGTCGCATTGGAACTGCCAGCTCGATTCGCCAGCGGAGATCTCGCCGGGTTGGGGGATGGCGGTCTCTTCCAGGTTTGTGAAGAAATCGTCAAGCCGGCTGTAGATTTGCTTTTTCGACATAGGCAATAATCTCCTGGGCCAGGGCGCGGTATTGGGCGGCGGCGCGGCTCTTGGGGGCGTGGAAAATGATGGGTGCACCCGCGATGGGGCTTTCGCGCAGTTTGGTGTCCACTTCGATGACGGTTTCGAGAACGCCGTTGTTGAAATTGCCGCGTAGTTGTTCACTGAGCAGGCGGTGAATGCGGTTGCGGCGGTCGAAGAGGGTTAACAGCAGGCGGTAGGTCAGATGGGGGTTATAGTCGCTGCGGACCCGGCGGACCCAATTCATCAAATTTTTGAGGGCATAAATCGAAAAGAATTCGGCCTGGGTAGGGATGAGCAGCAGGTTGGAGGCAACCAGGGCGTTGAGGGTCACCGCGCCCAGGGCGGGCGGGCAGTCCATGAGGACAAAGTCATACTCAAGCGCGGCTTGCTGAACGGCGTCGCGCAGGAGATACTCGTAACGGTCGCGGGCGGGCAGGTAACGCTCGGATTGACTGGTTTCGCTGGAGCCGGGGATGAGATCCAGGTTGGCGAAGCTGCTGGGCTGAATGGCCTGACGTAGAGGCAGGTTGTGCATGAGGATGGAGGCTGCAGAGTGGGTTACGCGGGTCGGCTCCACTCCCAAGGCCAGGGTTAAATTTGACTGGGGGTCAAGATCAACCACCAGGACTTTTCGGCCCGCTTCTGCCAGACAGGCTCCCAGCGATACAGTGGTGGTGGTTTTTGCGACGCCACCTTTTTCATTGGAAAAGGCGATGGTGTACATTCAGCATCTCCCGGTATTAATCCACGCCATCTGGCTGGTGCCCATTGCCTGAATGGCCGTTGACGCCGTTAGGCTCTTGACCTGGAGCCGTGGGGGCAGATTGAAGGATGACCTGCGTATGACTGGCGTTGAGGGTTTGCTGCAATTCTTGGGCAGCAATCTGGATCATGGTTTGGATGTCGTTGGTAGAGCGGATCTTGCTGGTAATTTCAAGCACCTTGCGTTCGCGTTCTGCGCGGCGCATGGTTTGTTCAAACAGACGGGCATTTTCCAGGGTTTGGGCAATTTGATCGGCCACAGATTGGACGGTGGTGATATCTTCTTCAGTCCATTCGCGCTGGGAGTTGGACTGCTCTTGAAGATGGATGACGCCGATGGGTTCACCGCGCAAGGAGATGGGGATGGTGAGAGTGGAGTCTTCTTGGGTCTGTACCTGGGTTTCGCCAGTGGAGAGCGCTTTTTCGATGGCGGGGGTGAGGACAACGGGCCGCGGTTCGACGCCTTTTTGCGTATAGGCGTATGAGTTGATGCGGCGCTGCATACCCTCGCGCGTCCATTCCATACGCAGATAATTGCGGTGGAGGGCCTGAGATTCTTCCAGGGCGCGGTTGGTTTCTTCGTAAAGCTGATTGTTCAAGATAGCAATGGCTACCTGGTCGGCCAAGATGGAGAAGAGTTCGATATCCTCTGCTGAGAAGGCATTCGCCTCTGTGGACTGCACATCCATCGCGCCGATGATTTGGTCGCCCACCTTGAGGGGCAAGGCCATTTCGGAGCGGGTGAGGGGCAGGTCGGGGTTGTTGAAGAACACGGCGTCTTGACCGACGTCTGTGGCGATGCGGGGCACACCGTAGCCGGTGACGTAGCCGACAATACCGACAGCGCCGACACGCAGTTTGTGTTGGCGCGCTAACATGCGTTTACCGCCTTCGGAGTTGGCGGCGCGCAGGACGGCGAATTCGCCCTGTTCGTCCAACAGGAAGACGCCGACGTGATAGAAGTTGAAGCGCTCGCTGATCAGCTCGGTCACCTGAGTGAGCAGGCGTTCCAATTCGCGGGTAGAGGTGATACCGCGGGCCACTTCCGAAACGGTTTGGAGCTGCTGAGAGCGAAGCACCAGGGTTTCATTCTGGGCGGCCAATTCCTGGGTACGGGCTTTCACGCGGTCTTCCAATTCATTAATCAGCGTGCGTACCTGCGCAGTCATTTGGTTGAAGGCAACGGCCAGGGCGCCGGTCTCATCGCCCGATTCCACAGCGGCTTCAGCTTCCAGGTCACCGCCAGCGATGCGCTCAGCAGTGGCTGTCAGGTGGATAATGGGGCTCGAGAGGACACGGGAGATCTGGCTGGCGACGATACTGACCATACCGGCGATCAGGGTGGCTACCAGCAGCGAGACCCGGTTTTGCTCTTCGAACAATTGCGAGAGCAGGTCGAGGCGCTGGATATAGACCAGATACCATTTGGTACTGCTCAGACGAACCGCAGTCCCGGCCGTGAGGACCTGCCCAGTGGTGCCAGGATCGGAGTAGGTGAAATATGGGTTAGGGGTGCTGCTGCGAAGGGCTTTCGCAATCTCAGGAATGTAAGGGGTGATGGTTTCATCGTCACTGAGGGCGTTGGCGGGCGTGCGCCGGGTGGACTGCAAGATGAGCATATTAGCGGCGCTGATGGGCTCGATGGGGCGGAAGATGAGGCCGGGGTTGCTGACATCTGCCACACGGACCAAATTCTCATCCAGCAGGATGGGGTAAGAACGGCGGCCAAAGAGGCCTTTATAATTTTCTAGAGATCGCTGGAAGGCGATGGCCATATATCGCACACGCAGCACGCCGATGACTTCCCGATCGCGGTTGAAGATGGGGGCACTGAAGACAATAAACGGATTGTCGTCATCATCAAAATAGATCGGAGAAACATAGGGGCGGCCGTTGATGAGTGGTGAGACGAAAAACTCCTGGGAGCTTTCGTTCTGCACTTTCTGAAACTTATTTGTGTCGTAAATATTATTGCCGTTTCTATCCAGGATGGCGTAGGAGTTCAGGTAATTTTGCTGACGCGAACGAGTAAGGATGGAAAGCGCGTACTCAAGTTCTTGCTGAAGTTCAGTCTCCGAGCGTTCGTAAGGATCTGCTTCCACAAATTCGGTTACGATGGGCAGAGATGCATCCAGACTGGTGTTATAAAGATTGGTTTTGATGAAATTTTCAATCACATTGCTGGACTGCAAGGCGGCCAGCACCAGACCTTCGTTGTTCTGAGTGCGCAAGGCGCGCTGAGTGTAGTTGGATTGGATCACCGCAACCAGAGCCACAGGAACCAGGGTGATGGCCAGGAAAGCACTGGTGGTCTTGATGCGCAGGGACGCAGAGACCAATTCCATAGCCATGAGGACGATGTAGATCATGACCTGGATGCCCAGAATGGTGGGCACGAAGACCTTGAGCTCCTGGATTTCCACCTGGGTGAAGGGCGAAAGAATGTTGATGAGGGCAATGAGCACGCCGCCGAAGATACCATAATTGGTCAAGAGGTCGCTTTGTTCACGTCGGAGAACGGCAAAGCCCAAAACAGTGGTGAAGATGAGGGCGATGACGGCGACGGGCACGCCCAGGTCGGCAACGCGGAAGGCGAATAAAATCAGGCTGAGCTGAACGGCAACAGCCAGCAGAATGGCACGGCGGGTGACAGAACGGATGAAAAAATCGGTTGCGACTATGGCGCAGACAATTACCACCGCACCAAAAGCAAAACCGAGGGCGTAGTAAATGGGTTGGACTGCGCTGTTGGTGCCGGTCAGTTGAAAAGCGCGTGAGAGAAAGAGCACCGCGCCAGCCAGGTAAAGGAGGCCGATAATTATCGCGATGGACATCAAGTTCAGCGCATGCCCAGCAGCGTTCTGCAAACCGACCATGGGGTTTTTGGGCTGATCGGGATTATTGGCTTGCGCAGTCATCATAAGAACTCTCCAAGAAAGCGGTCATTGGGCAGCACTCTATTATTCATCCGAGCGGAGCTGGACGACGACTTCTGAAACGCCCAGGCGGCGACCCAGTTCAGCAGCCGTGGTGCGCAGGATGCCGTCCACGTCGGTGGAAGCACGCACCCGGTTTGAAATTTCGGATACGAGGCGTTCGCGATCCACGCGGATTTGAACCGTTTCGACCAGGCGGGCGTTTTCAAGGGCCAGCGCCAGACGGTTGGAGGTGACTTCCAGCAGCTCCAGCAGTTCTTTGGAAACATTTTCAGCCTGGACGCGGATATCCAGCACACCGATGATTTCCTGACGCAGTTTAATGGGCACGGCAATAACTGAGATGGGTTTTTGGTCCGGCTGTTCAGCAAGAATGGTTTTGACCACCAACTGATTCTGCTGACGGGCTTCGTGAACTTCGGGGGTTTCCAGCACACCTGCTTCTAAAGCCTGCTGGTTGTAGCGGAAGGAATAGTGGCGGCGCGAGGTGCGCATAAAGGACTGCCAGCCCTGGCGGGTGGTCTGGCGGTAAGTTTTTTCCATCTCTTCAATGGATGCTTGCAGCTTCTGCACCAGGCGGGCTTTATCAATGGCGATGGCCAACTGGTCTGCGATGGTTTGGAACATGCGGGTGTCGTCGGCGGTGAAGGCGTTGGGTTGGGTGCTTTGAATGTCAATTGCGCCCATGATCTCGCTGCCCATGCGCAATGGGATAGCCATTTCGGCGCGAGTTTCGGGGAGGATGGGGTTCTTGAAGTGGAAAGAGTCTTGCTCCACATCCATGGTGATCCGCGGCTCGCCGCGGCTGACCACGTAACCAACGATACCAACCTCACCTACCTTCAGGCGGTGATTGCGAGCGAGCATGATGCGCCCCGCTTCACCCGTGGCGGAACGCAGGACAGCGTATTCCTTTTTCTCATCGACAAGGAAAATGCCGGCGTGGTAGAAGCCGAAGGTGTCGCGGATCATATCCGCAGATTTATCCAGAAGGTCGTCCAGGTCTGTGGAGGTAGCGATTTCATGGGCGAGGCGGGAGGCTGCAAACAATTCGGCTTCGCGGCGGCGGATTTGAACAGTACGTTCATCCACACGCTGATCCAGGGTATCGCGTTCTTTCGCCAGGTCTTCGGCCAGACGTGTCTGCTGCTTGATGGCGCGATCGAGGCTGCTGGACAGCAGGTTTAGCCCGGTAACCATGATTGCGGCAGCCAACAGAAAAAGCAGCGAAGAGGTGTTCCAATCTGCAAGTCGCGAGGCGTTGGCCTGAATTTGGATGGAGGGGGCGGGGATATTGCCGTTCACCATAAGGATGCCAACGAGGAAGTGTCCGAAACCTGCAAGCAGGGTGGTGAGGATGCCGCCAGTAATTCCCAGAGTGAGCGCGCCCAACACAGGGATGGGGATCAACAAGAGGCGGCCGACTCCGCTCATGCCGAACTGTATGAGGCTGGTAAAGGCCACCACAGAAAAAACCACCAGGAATGCGATGGCGCGTACGTAATAATTCAGATTGCGCCAAAAGGTCAGGGTAAGCAGGGTGACGTAACAAAGGGTGTAAATGATGACCGCGGCCCAAATTTGGCGTTGAATGACAACGGACATGGTACCGATATAGGCGACGGTGGCAACAACGACCATCCCCAGCAAAATGCTCTGCAAGACGCGCTCACGGAAGACCATGAGGGTATCTTGAGGATCAATTCCGGCGGGTGTGTGGGCCGGGTTGGAGCTTTGAAGGAAGCCCATGCTCATTGGTTGGCCTCCTGGTTATGGCCGTTATGCTTGGGTTGGTTTCCCTGCAGGGTTAGGTCCACCCCGCTGGGGGCAAGATACACCGAGGCTTCAGCCACGGTTGGCAGCTGGCCGATTTCTTGGACGGCGGTTTTGAGGATCTCTTCGATATTGAGGGCGCGGGTGAAGAGGGTGGTGAATTCGTTGATCTTTTCTTCTTGGGCGGCTTTGCGCTGAGTTTCTGCCAACAGGCGGGCGCTTTCCAGAGTGAGGGCTGTTTGGGCCAGAATGGTTTCGATCATCTCGCGATCTTCAGCAGGCAGGCTTTCCATGGGCGTTTCCAGAGTTAACTCACCAATGGGCTGGTCGCGAAGAATGATGGGGAACTGGTGGGGGTGAACTTCACCGGAGCGGACCGCCAGGCTGGGGTTTTCGTAGCTGTACTGCAACTGGCCGGTGCTGACGAGCACCTCAGACCAGGCCTGTTCCAGATACTGACGGTTGAGGGAGCGAATTTCCTCCAGATCAAGTTGGCTTTGTTGGAAGAGGCGCGTATTTTCAATGGCGATGGCCAGGGAGTCAGCGATACCTTGCAGGATGACGATGTCGCCTTCGTCAAATGCGTTGGATTCTTTGGATTGGATGGAAAGTGCACCCAGGGTCTTGTACCGGCCCACGATGGGAATGGCGACTTCGGAATGGGTCTCTGGCAGATAGGGGTTGTTGAAGCGAACGGCTTCCACGCCCACGTCCAGGGCAATACGAGCCTGGCGATTGGCTGTGGCCCAACCGATCATTGAGTTGCCGCCGACGACCAGACGGTGACCTTCGGCTACCATCCTTTGGCCAGCTTCACCGCTGCCTGCGCGCAGGACTGCGTACTGACCGCTGTCGTCTACGATGAAGATACCCACATAATAGAGGTTGGTACGCTGTTGGATGATATCGGCCACTTGCTGAAAGAGGGACTGACTATCTAGAATGGAGCTGATGATGCGGGAAATATCGGCGGCAGCGCGGATTTGAATCAGACGGCGTTCCAATTCGGAGGTGCGTTCTTTGATGCGCTGCTCCAGACCGGCACGTTCCATTTCCACCTGTTCAGCCATTTTGATGCGCGCATCCATTGCCCGCTGCAGGCTGCTCAGCAGCATTCCCAGCGAGATGGACGTCATACTCAATATGACGGTGAAAAAAGCGCCAATGGTCAGCCAATCGGTTGCGTTTTTGGAGTCGTAGTAGCGAGCGGTGATTTGCAGTAAATCGCTGGATCCCGTATTGGTAGAGGCTGCCAAATAAACGGTTAGAAGAGAGATAACAGCAAAGCCCAGACTGCTTCTTGGCCCGGCGAGCACAGCAGAAAGTACGATAAGGACGAGCAGCACGAGGAAGCCGATGCCGGTAAGGCCGTTCGCTGTCAAACTGTAGAGGCCCAGGGCGTACACCAGCACCATATACAGGCCGGAGCGCAGAATGTAGGACTGTCGGCGGGTGAGGATGAGAATAATTGAGCTGATCTGGTAGATCAGCGAAAAAATGAACAGTCCAGAATTTCCAACGGAAACGCCGGAAAAGAGCACTGCGGCGGAGGTAACGGTGGATACGCCCAGGCCGCCCAGCAAGATGGTTTGGAAGATGCGTTCGCGGATGATCCAATTCTCGGATTTGCCTCGCAGCGGCAGCGGAACGCGATTGGGGAGAAGAGGTCGGAAGAAGCTCATGACTGGGCCTCCTTGCCGTTTTTCTTACCGTTGGACGGCTGCGGCTCGGCGGGGGATTCGGTGAGGGCTCCGGCGGTGATGGCAATTTGCGAGCGGCGAGCACCCAGGGCGCGGGCCACTTCGGAAGCGGTCGTTTCCAGAATGTTTTGAATATCCACCGCACGGCGGATGCGGGTGGTGGTTTCGTAAATAATTCGCTGACGCTCGACCTGCTGGCGGGATTCTTCGATCAAGTGCGAGTTGTAGAGGATGGTGCCGAGGTTGGTTCCCAGGGTGTTGAAGATTTCCTGATCGGTTTCGTCGTAGGCGGCAATTTGAGGGTTTTCGATGTTGAGCACCCCCATGAGCTTACCGCGGTAGAGGATGGGAACGGCCAGTTCAGAGCGAGTGGTTTCGTCAATCACCAGATAGTTGTCCTCAGAGCGAACGTCGTGCAGCAGCCGGGGAGCGCTGGTTTCAGCCACGCGGCCGATAACACCTTCTCCCAGACGAATTGTGGGCGGGAGCGGGGCGGTCTCTTTGTAACCGGCTGTGGCGCGCAATTCCAGGATCGATCGGGCGTCGTTGTACAGATAGATGGCGATGCGGTCGTCGGGGTTATTGGTTTGAAGGCTACGGGCGGTGGCCACCAGAGCTTCCTGCATGGAGGTAGTAGTGGCGGATTCAGTGGTGATTTTATGCAGGAGGCGGTGGCGGGCCAGGGTGTCCTGCGCCTGGTCGTAGAGCTGGGCGTTGATGACGGCGATGGCGAGTTGGTCGGCCATGATTTCCAAAATGCTGATGTCTTCGGGCTGGAAGGCGTCTACCTGGGTAGACTGCACATCAATGGCGCCAATGACACGTCCAGCGGATTTGAGGGGGATGACCAGTTCTGCGCTGGTTTCGGGAAGCAGAGGGTTGGGGAAGTAGTTGGGATCAATATGTACGTTGTTAATCACCATCGGTTCGCCCTTCTGGGTGGACTGGCCCACGATGGATCGCGAGCCAACTGCCAGTCGGTGCTTGGCCTCTTTTAGACGTTCCCCTGCCAAACCGGTGGATTCCTGCAGGACGGCGTATTCTCCCAGAGGATCCAGAAGGAAGATGGAGGCATGGTAGAAACCGAAACGTTCGCGGATGAGATTGACCGATTTCTGCATGAGGTCGCGCGTGGAGAGGGTGCTGGAGGTATCACGGGCGACCTCGGCAGCGATGCGTAACTGGCGGGCGTTCTTTTGGGCCAATTCCTGAGCCTGCTTCAGGTCAGTGATGTTGTGGGTGATGCCCAGCAGTCCGGTGGCGTCGCCGCTTTCGGTGAGCATGGGGATGCGGTTCACCATGCGCCATTGGGTGCCCTTACCAGGGAGTATTTCCTGTTCTATCTTGCCCAACTGCGGTTCGTTGAGGCGGATGATCTCCATTTCTTCCTGGTAGACCTTGGCTCCGGCATCCTGGCCAAGCAGGTCAAAATCGGTCAGGCCGACCAGGGCTTCGGGTTTATCGTAGCCGTAACGTTTGGCAAAAGAATCGCTGACGCGAATATACTGACCAGCGGCATCTTTGAAGAAGATTTGATCCGGCAGGTTTTTGAGCAGTGTGTTGAGCAGGAACCGTTCCTGATCGTAGGCATGCAAGGCCTTGCTCATCTGGTCGAGCAGGTCGGCGTTGCGCATGGCGGTGGCCATTTGAGGAGCCAGAGTGTTAAGGAGGCGGAGATGATCTTCGGTGAAGCGCTCTTCAGTTTGCATATCCTGGACGACCAGGGCGCCAACCGCCTGATTGGCGACGATGAGGGGGATGCCCAGCCAGGATTTGGGAGCCTTGCCGATGATTTTTGCGCCCAGGGACTGAGCCTGCCGTTCGGTATCGCGGTTGAGCAGCAGCGGCTGCACGGTCTTGATGATCACAGAGGTGATGCCTTCACCCAAGGGGAAGGGGGGGATGCTGGTCACTTCAGCGTTGTCATACAGGAAAGGAATTTCGATGGTCTGCTGCTCGGCGTTGTATGTAGCGATGTAGAAGCTGACATCGCTGCCCACAATTTTTTGAACCGCTGTGTGCATGTGCTCAAAAAGGCGGGAACGATCGATTTCGTTGGACAGGCCTTGGGAGGCTTCCGAAAGGATCTGCAGTTCGTTGACCTTGGTTTCCAGGCTGCTGAGGATGCCAAAGCGACCCAGGGTGGTGGAGGTGACTTCGATGAGGTTGGCGAAGGGCTGTAAGGCAGTTTCTGAAATTTGGCGAGCTTCGCGCGTGCTGAGTACGATGACCTTCGAGAGGACACCATTGATGTGGATGGGGAAGATGGCGGCGGCCACACATCCGCGCCGGGCGAAGAATGAGATCAGGCTTTGCAGCTCGGAGCGCTGGCTGAGGTCATCCAAAATCACCATAGAGCGGTTGGTGAGGTGTGAGGCAAGATGCTGGAGGGGCAGGGTGATGCCCTGAGCGGTGGTGCGCGCCATGCGGTCTTTGGGGTCGTGAATGTGAATGATGCGCAGGTGGTCTTCTTCTACCGAATAGACGCCAGAGACATAGGGGATTTCCTGCAGAATGGAAATCAGCAGCTGAGTAGCTTCTTCAGGCCCTTGGGCCTGAGTGATCTGGCGGCTGGTGCGGTAGAGCAGGGAGGTCTCCTCCAGGTTGATTTGAGTCGATTCGAGTAAACGAATGTTCTGAAGACCGGAGGCAATTTGGTTGGCGAGCGTTTGGAGGACGGGAACGACATCTGGGTCAAAGGCTTCGGGTTGGTCGGACTGGACTTCGAGTACGCCCAGAACTTGATTGCCGATGCTGATGGGAAGGGCAACTTCGGAGCGAGCCAGTTCCTGTAGGACCTGCTGAGGGTAACTTTCGGTGGACACGTCCTGGATAACGCGCGCCTGATTATTGGCAGCCACCCAACCGACCAGGGAGTCGGTGCCGAGGCGCAGCCGCAAACCAGCGTATTTGTTGTAAGAATCGCTGCGGCAATCTTCGGCTTCCAAAGAAGCCACCGTGCCGGTATCGTCAATCAAGAAGATGGATGCGTAGAGATAGTCAAAACGCTCGATGACCAGATTCACCGTGCGGGTAACGATTTCATCACGGACAAAGGAAGAGGTGGCCATTTGGGCCACTTCGGAAGCCATACGTACCTGTTGGGTACGCTGCTCCACCTTTTGTTCCAGTGACCGGTAGAGATCGCTAAGCTGCTCGACCATAACATTGAAGGAGTGAGCCAGCAGGCCAATTTCGTCACGGCGGGTGACGCGCGCGCGTTGATCCCAGTTACCGGCGGAGAAGCTGCGGGCGCGGCTCACCAGATCGAGGATGGGGCGGACGATTTGGGAGGAAACGATGAAAGCGATGACCGCTGCGACCAGCAGGGTCAGCCCAACGAGGGTGATATTGGTGGGGTTGAGCAGGTTGGTCTGGGCGTAGACAACGCGCTCAGGAACTTCGAGGATGAGGGCAAGCTGAAGCTCCGGGATCCACTTCGTGTAGGCAAAAACAGGGATGCCGCCGAGGGAGTTGTAACTGCCCAGACGACCATCACGGTTTTGACCCAGGAGGTTATTCACTTCCTGTTCGTAGGACGGAGAAATTTGCAGTTGGATCAGCTCTTCGCCGGTAGGGTTGATGCCCAGCATGGAGCGGTTTTCAGTGACCATGTAGGCGTTGGCAGAGGGGAAGAAAGAACCGGCAGAGATGAGCACGCCTTTGGGTTGGTTGGAAAGGGATGTGCAAACGACGGTGGCTAACGGGTTGTTCTGATCGTCGAAAATGGAAAAGGTACTGAAGACCACCAGGCGGTTAAAGTAGAGGGGTGCAGGGTTGTACAGGGCAAGGGTGTCGTTTCGGCCAACCAGGTGCATCAAATCGCGGGCGGTGGCAACGTTCAGTTTTTTCCATGCGTCGTTCGTAGAGGCGACGAGTGAGCCATCGGGAAGCAGAACGAAGAGGTGATCTACGTTGGCGTAGGTGTCGCCGAGGGTGGAGTTTTGGTAGCGCAGGAGTTGGAAGAGCACCGGGAACTGTTTGGATTCGTTGGTAGGATCTTCGGCCAACTCGCGCAGATTGGCGATAAAGGATTCGCGCGTAGCCATTTCGCTGACTACGTTTTGGCTGGCGGAGGCAACCTGAGCCAGTTGGGTGGCCTGGTTTTTGACGATGGATTCGAGCTGGGTGTTGGTTTGATTGCGCACCAGTTCGCGTGAACGAACCACGGTGGCTGTGCCGGTGATTAACAGCGGGATGATGGACAGGAGAACGAGCAGGAAAATTACATTGCGGGCGAGACTGCCCCGAAATTGCTTGTCCGCGGTGGATGGAGCGGGTTTAGGTTTTTTTCCCAGCAGTCTCTGCAAAAAAGCCATACCAAAATCTCCTTAGCCCATTTCCCAAACGGGTTCGCCGGATAAAATGCGTTTGATTTGATCCGGAAAGCGGTCCGGATCGAGAGGTTTGCCGATAAAGCCGTCAAACCCGGCTTTGCGGGCTTTGTTGATCTGCTCAATGCTGGCTTCAGCTGTGACGGCGATGACGGGAACATCCTTGAAGCGGCCGGATTGGCGAATTTTTGCATGTGCGCCGTAGCCGTCTTCGTACGGAAGGCGAATATCCATGAGGATTAGATCCACGCGGGGGAGAGTGTCGGCATATTCAACGACTTCGTAGCCCGAAGTCTTCCATTCACAGTGGATACCGAGGAAGCCCAAGAGGCGCGCAATCAGGACAAAGTTGGAGACATTGTCCTCGACGACGAGAACCGTGATCTCTTTGAGATTGATGGGTTTTCGATTTTGCCGCAGAGCGTCAGAAGAGGTATCGTTTTCAGACATTGGTTGTTTTACCCTTATCTCGGTTCCGGCCTACTTAACACCGTGCAAGAATCGTTCTACCTGCTCGGTGAACTTATCCACGTTAATGGGCTTTTCGATATAGCCGTCGCAGCCAGCCTGCATGGTTTTTTCGCGGTCGCCGCGCATAACGTTGGCGGTGATGGCGATGATGGGCACAGATGCCAGCTTGGGAATTTTCTTGAGCTGAGCAGTCAGCGTGTAGCCGTCAATATCTGGCATGTTCATATCCATGAGGATTAAATCCGGCTCGATGGAAGGGATGATTGCCAGGGCTTTGTGAGCATTCTCTGCTTCGACAATCTCGTACCCTTCAACCGTCAGCAACCGCCGTACCAACATGCGGTTTTCAAAATTATCTTCGACATAGAGAATGGTGATAGGTTTGGGCATGAGTATGATCCTTCTAATTTGCATTTTAACATAATCGCTCGATAATCATTCCGAATATGGGCGAAAATAACAAATCTGTAAAGCGCAAATTAAAAAACAGACTGCCGCCTTCGCGTAGAAAGGGCAATCCGTTCGGGGGAGGTACTTGAGCGGGTGATGGGACTCGAACCCACGATATCTTGCTTGGGAAGCAAGCGTTCTACCACTGAACTACACCCGCAAGAACAGCGATATTATACCAGATTGTACTCGTAAGAGAAAAGGGCAAGAATTCGGGTTTGGCTAAAATTTAAGATTTTCAATGAGTTGACCGGTTTCCATGCAGGGTGGGGAAAGCCTTTAGGGATGTGTTAGAATCGAATTCCTATCCTGAACGAATTCAAGAAGGGTGTTATGTTCGTTTTTCTTTCAAAATTCTTGCCGCCTTTTGTATATCCGGTGGGGCTGGTGGCCTTGCTGGTGGCGGCGGCTTTGTTCCTGCACAAGCATCCTGGCTGGCAGCGCGCGGTGCTGATTGGTGCGCTGGCGGTGCTGTTTTTGGGCGGCAACCGCTGGGTGGCCTACAGCCTGACGAAAAATTTGGAGTGGAAATATTTACCGCCCGCCGAAATTCCCCAGGCCGAGGTGATTGTGCTGTTGGGTGGGGGCACCGAACCGCCTGAACCCCCCAGGCCGATGGTGGAACTGAATGGAGCGGGAGATCGCATTGTGTATGCGGCATACCTGTACCAGCAAGGCAAGGCAGGCCGGATCCTCATCAGCGGGGGAACTACCTGGATGGCAGGACAAACCAGCAATCCGGCGGAGGATATGGGCGCGCTGCTGGACTTATTGGGTGTGCCGGAGGAGCGGCTGCTGCTGCAAGGACGCTCACAGAACACCTATGAAGACGCGCTGTATTCCTGCGAAATGCTGAAAGAAATGGGCGTGCAGCGCATTCTTTTAGTGACCTCCGCTTCGCATATGCCGCGGGCGCTGGCTCTGTTTGAAAAGCAGGGGATGGAAGTGATTCCGGCGCCGGTGGATTTTAAGGTGACCCAGAAAGGATGGGAGGACCTGCACAGCGGCTCGATTGCCAATCGTCTGATTTATCTTATGCCGAATGCGAGCGACTTGGGTTTGACGACGAACTCGCTGAAGGAATACATCGGTATGTGGGTTTACCGACTGAGAGGATGGTTGTAGGCAGCTGCGCGAGGCGCGGCGAAATGGAGGGTGAGGATGGAATTATTGGATCGCGAGGCGGCATCAGTGGATGTGGGAATTCAGCTGCGTAAGCTGCGGGAAGAGCGCAAGATTTCGATGCGTGAACTGGCCCGGCTGAGCGGATTATCGGCCAACGCGTTAAGCATGATTGAGCGGGGTTTGACTTCTCCCTCGGTAAGCACCCTGAACAAGCTGGCGGGGGCTTTGGAAGTGCCCATTACCGCCTTTTTCCGAATCGAATCGCAGCGCCAGCCGGTGGTGTACTGCAAGGCGTCGCAGCGTTCGCGGCTCCCGTTTCTGCGCGGTTTATGGGAAGGGCTGGGCAGCGAGAATTTTGCGGGCCGGATGGAGGCCTTTGCGCTGACGCTGGAAACGGGCGGAAGCAGCGGTTCGTTGGGAATCCTACATGGGGGGCACGAGTTTGTATTTTGCTTGCGCGGAACGGTAGAGTATGAGGTGGGTCAGGATGTATATACTCTTTCAGCGGGCGACAGCTTGATCTTTGCTGCCCAAATGACCCACCGCTGGCGCAATAATGGGCCGAATGTGGCCACACTGATCATCGTCATCAGCGGCTACGACGAGACGGAGCGGCCGGCAGAATTTCACACGGTGATCGCGCGAAGTGACTCTGGCGAAGAAAATTCCGAGGAAGATTCTGAATAGATTGTCCAAAACTGCAAAAAGGCTGCCCGGCGATATCGGACAGCCTTTTTGGTTGGGGGTGTTGTGTGGGCTAGAACAAACGCTTGAGCAGCCGCTCACCTTCGAGAAGGTACATCAGGGGAGGCACTTCCATCATGGTGTAGGCACCGGGCTGCAGGCGGGTAACGGCGCGAGCGGCTGAGACCATGACCTGGGCGGTGGAGGCGGGGTTATGGAAGGTGGTTTCGAAGCGGAGAAGCTGGTTATCAATGCCCGATGCGCCGCCTTTGCGGTGAATCTGAATGGCGTGGCCCATGTCGATCAGTGGGGTAACGTCCTCTACCTGGAAAACGCGCACATCGTCGTGGTTAAAGTAGGGGTCAGCCAGAACTCGGCTTTTGACCTCTTCGAATTCGAAGCCGGGGGCAATTTCTAAATAGAGATCGCGCTTGTGGCAGCCAGGGTCGCCGGGACGGGTGATGGAGAGGGCATTGCGCACGCCCGCGTAGGATTTGGCGGCGACGGTGTGGCCCATGCTCATGCCGGGGCCGTAGGTGACATACGTCAGGCCGGTGGGGGCCCACATTTCAAAGATGGAGCGGATGATGGTGCTGACGCCGGGGTCTACACCCGCGCCCATGATGGCGGCGGAGCCGTTTTCGCGGGCGATGGGGCCGAGGGTTTCACGCAAGTTCAAGAAGGGATCGCCGTGCATGTCAAAGGCGTCCACAGTGCGGATGCCGGCGGCCAGCAGTTTGGGGGCGGTATCGATGACGGTGCGGGAGGGAACTCCGAGGATGACAACATCTGGTTTTTCAGGCAGTTCTTCGACGGATTCCACCACAGGGATGCCGCTGAACATGCAGCGGATTTCATCCAGCCGGCAGCCCATTTCGATGATGCCGGTTAGCTCCATATCAGGGGCGAGCTGGGTAGCGCGGGCCGAATACTGCCCCACATGGCCGCAGCCCATTACGGTAACTTTGATTTTCGATTCCACGGTAGTGGCTCCTCAGGATTGGGATTCAGGTGTTTCAAATATGAAAGCCACGGTATCACCGGGATGAACACCGGATTCGAGGCCAGTTTTCAGCGGGGCCGGGGCTTTGATCACAATGTTGAAATGGTTGGGAAAGTGGGTAAGATCATAACCGGCAAGTTTGCCGATCGTCTCGCCGTTTAGTGTGACGCGGTCGCCGACCCACAGGATGCCGCCTTGCTGGATTTCAAAAAAGCCCAGGTAGGCAATTTGGTTGACGGTTTTGCCGGGGCCGGCATCTTCGGCGGTGAGGATCAGCTCATGGATTTCATTTTTCAGCAGGGCGCGCGAGGGAAAAGCGGCCAGTTCCAACCCGCGGCGTTCAGAGCGGGCGTGGAGGGTGCAGTTGATCACGCCGGTGACGGGGGTTTTTTCGGCACAGGGTGTGCCGGAGGTGCTGAATAATTGATTCGCATAGGGGTCAGGCATGGGAACTCCTTAGGAAGGTGCGCTTGAGGGGGTGAGGAGATCGAGGAGGTCGGGAATGGGTGGTTGACGCAGGTTGAGCACGGGGACGTCTGTCACCTGGGCGCGGACCGCGGCTAAGAGGGCGTTGGCGTCCAGGAAGTTTTCGGAGTAGCTCCAGGTGGCGGCGTGGTAGGAGGGGTAAAAGGGGTTGAGGGTAAGGCAGCGCAAGGGCAGGGTTTCGAAATACTGCGGGGGATGCTGCATACTCGCCCAAACCATCTCCCATAGGCGGGGGTCGCCGGATGCCAACAGCTTGAGGGGGCTGCCAAACACCCATTGGACCTCCCGCAAGGCGGGTTTGCGGGTGAGAAGCTCCTGAAGACGAGCGGGATGGCAGGCATTGGGGATGAGCAGCTGTTGGGGCAGGCAGGTGTCTGTGGCTGTCTCCAACGCCTGAAAGGCGGCTTCGCTCAGCAAAGAACCGCTGCCCAGGGTGGCGACCTGCCCGCTTTTGGAGGAGCACAGTGTGATGTTATCGACCGGCGGCAGGGGAAAGCGGGGAAATCGAAACATAGCGCATAGGGCACGGGCATGTTCAGCCAGGGAGGGGATATCTTCGGTGAAGGCTGCGCCGGTGGAGAGCACCAGCCCGTCGGTGCAGATCATGGGGGCCAGGCGGTTGAGGGCGCCGTCTACCAGCACCCAATCTACCCCGATCTCTTGGAAATCTGCCAGGACCTGTTCCAGATCGCTGCGGCGGTTGGGACCGGCCAAAACTACCAGACCAGGCGACGTGATTTCCACGAAAACGATGCGGCCCAAGACGGTGTAAATGGAGGAAGTGCGGCGGATACGGTAACCTGCCGTGCCGGTTTTAAGACATTTTTCGGCGGTTGCCACCCAATCGCCCGGTTGAAGGACATAGCGCGGCTTGGGCAGGCCGGTGACGTTGTCTTTGATCTCGCCGTCGTAGCCGATGCTGGTGAGGGCCAGCCGCAGGCCCCGCGCATGGCAGCGATCCACCATGTGCAGAGCAGTGGTGGTTTTGCCAGTGTTTTTTGCGGTGCCCGCAAAGCTGACGGTCTGCACGGCTGGCCTTTCGAGCATTCGGGTCATTCGGCGCGGACGGTACCGCGGCCTGTGCGGCCGGGGTAGAGGCCGTCATCTTGATCGCCAAGCAGTCCTTCGTAAATAGAAGCGACGAAATCTCCGCGCTGGGCGATTTTTTCCAGAACAGCGGTGATGCCCAAATGCAGCTGAGCTTGCATACGCTGGGCGGCGGGAGTGGGTTGGAAGCGGGCGCTGCCGAGGAAGCGCAAACTCTCGCGCACAGCCCGCAGGGTGTCTACGCGGGCGGGGACGGAGATGGGGCCTTTGGAATAAGCCTCATCCGAGGAGGCGAAGGTCATCGCTGAGACGCCCATACTGGCAGCCAGGGCGGCGTGGTTGGCGGTGGTCACGGCGGACTGTACGCGGTCGGGGGTGTGGGTCATGAAACCGACGGGTTCTCCCGGCCAGATGGGGGTATCTACGATCTCCTGCCAGACGGCCAGCTTGGCGATGTTCATATCCACCATGTTGTCGTCCATGTGGCCGTAAATGGTCATATACGGCGAGTAACACAGCAGGGGTTTGGGGATGGGGCGCGCGCCCAGCTTGAGGCCGAGCATCATCATGATGAGCAGCCCGGCGAAGGTTTTGTGGGGAGGTACGCCGCTGAGTTCATCGTTTCCGGGGATGTCAAAAGGCAGGCCGTATTGGGCGGCCAGACGCAGGGCGAAGACGCCATCCACGGTGAGGCGTTCGGGGTCTGTGCCGCCAGCGGTGCCGCCGTAGGGGATGTTGATTTTGAGAAGGTCGGCACCGGCAGCATGAGCCAACACCTGAGTTTCGGGGGTGTTGAGGCCGCGGTGACCGCGCACGTTCCACAGGGTGGAAGCTTCCATGTGTTGACGGATGAAGCTCAGGTTTTCCAGGGTGAGGATGGTGCCGTCGTGCTCATGGGTGAGGTGCCCTTGCAGCAAGCCCTCACGCTGGGCGCCCCAGGAGGGGTCGAAATGCAGAACGCCGTCTGCGCCCCAGGCTTCGGTGGTTTTAATGTGCACCACGTCCATCACCGGGCAGCCGGTTCCATATTGGGCGAAAAAGAGGGGCTTGTCGCCGACATGGCGGAGGGATTGGAACTCAAAGTGCCCTCCAGCCAGGCGTTCTGGAAGACGGTCAATTTCGGCTTGATCCAAAGGGCGAACCCCGGAGGGCAGTTTGCCCTCCTGATAGGCGGCCTGGATCTCGGCATCGCAGAAGGAGAGGTATTTTTCTAAGAGGCGCTGGCGAGTGGGGGATTGGGGGGATGCGCGGTGGGCGACACCAGCTTCCAGCATTTCGGTGCGGATGAGGGCGCGCTGGATGCCGTCGGTAGTTTTGCCTTTCACCCAGTCTAAAATTTGGTTGGTGATGGTATCCAGCAGCGCTTCGATTTTGCGGTCTTTCCAGGCGTATGTGTGCCCAGCGACGATATCGGGCTTGGGACGCTGCACCTGGGCGCTGTGATCTTCTTCCAGCGCGCCCTGGCGGCCTTCGATGAAGGCTATCACTTCTTTTATATTCAGGTCGCCGACAAATGTGCCGTCAAAACCCAGTTCAGCGCCGGTTTCTTTGGTAATGGCCATGCCGCCCACGCCCAGGCGGGTGGTTTCGCGC
This sequence comes from Levilinea sp., assembly GCA_029975215.1. GTDB lineage: Bacteria > Chloroflexota > Anaerolineae > Anaerolineales > Anaerolineaceae > Levilinea. Next base: position 16,518 of record JARKPO010000035.1, on the reverse strand, counting down.
AGACCGGAGGCTTCGGCCAGATCTACCAACTGACCGAGGGTTTCGGCAACTTTATAGCCGAGAGTGCGGCTGACCAGAATGGCGGCAGGATGAACGACGAGGGCTTTCTCAACCACTTCCTCCACGGTGGTGCCGGGGGGCATGGTGAGGGCCTGATAGCCCGCTTCGTCCAGTCTGCGTTTGAGCAGCTTGACGGCGTTGTCGTGGACAGGGTCGAGAGGGGCAAGGAGAACGGTTTTCATGCCTGACCTCCAGAGCCTTCTAACCAGCGGTAATGGTCGCCGGGGCGGTGCACATAGGTGCGGATGCGCACGCGTGCGCCCCATCCGCGGTGTTCCAGAAACACAATGTCGGGGTGGGGCAGATTCATTTCAGCGGCGAGCGCTTCGGCCAATTCCTTGGCTTCTTCTTCGCTTTTACAATAAAGATAGGTCTCAATATCCAAGGCATCCACAACCTGATCCAGGGCTTTGGGCATGAGGCGCTCCTTTCTTTAGGCAGAATGGCGGGGATGATCGGCGGATGAATGGGGTAGTGTGAGAGACGCCCCCGGAGGGGCGTCTCTGTAGACAGGGGGACCGAACCGGAAATTAGTCGAGGAGGCCCGCGTAGCGGCTGATGATCTCGATGGCTTTGAACATGGCGCGGATGGACATGCGGGTGGGCTTTTCGATCAAACGGCCTTCTTCATCCAGGTTGCCGATGCCGTTGGAAACGAAGATGTTGGCATCGTAGGCGATGGTGGGGACCATACCCATTTGGGACATGGCGTTCTGGAGGACGTGGGAACCAGCATACATATCTTCAATGGAGAAGATGGGGATACCGGCTTCGTTGTGGGTCCAGGTGTCGAAGTAGTTCAATTCAACCGCCAGAGAATTCTTGGACATGCAGATATTCCAGCCGGGTTTGAGGGAAGCAGGCAGATGTTCAAACTCTTCCAGGCAAATACGGTAGAGGTCCTGGGTGGCCTGCAGGGCGATTTCGGGGGTGTCCTTGAGGATTTGCATGGCGGCGATGGCTCCCGCGAGGGCTTCTTTGCCAGGGTCAAAGCCAACATAAGCTGCCTTGCCGTGCGAAGAGAGCGTGCCGTAGCGAGCGCCGTGGACGCCTAGAGCGCGGCGCATGAGCACCATTGGTTCCTCTTTGCCGATGATCAGGCCGCAGGTGGGTGCGCCGGAGGCTTTGTCCATCGAGTAGATGATGACATCGCAGCCGATCTTGCGGATGTCGGTGCCGATGAAGGGGACGCCCCAGGCATTATCCACGATGAAGGGGATATCGTACTTGAGGGCCAACTCGCCGAGGCCCTTCTGCAGGACGGGGGTGCCTTCGGCATCCTGGTCACCGTAGCCGTAACCGGGGGTGTCGTAACCGACGCACACCAAACCGGCGAGGGTATCAATGTGGCGCATGGCGACGGTATCAAAGAGCTCTACAGTCTTGCTGCCGTCCACCTTGCTGAGGTGGATGATGGGGTTGTTCTTGATGCCGTGGCAAGGATATTCCGCGCCGACGGGGCGAATGTAGACGGTGTCCAGATTGAAGGCGCGTTTGCCCTGCACGCCGTACTCACCCGCAGCCTCACCGCGCTCGGCGTTGACCTCTTTGTATTTGGGCGGGAAGGGGCGGCCGTAAGCGGCTTGATGGTGGGTGTGGCGTTCGTAGGGGGCCAGATAACGAGCGCGGTAGGGGTCGCCGCGACCCATCGAGGGGGGCATGCACAGCACGTCGAAAGCGGTGTTGAGGCCGGCTTCGCAAGTGTTGACCAGAACCGCGTCGTATTCGTCACCGTAATAAGCTTTGACCACGTCGCGCAGACGTTCATCCAATACGGCGCTGGGAAGGACCTTGCGGGCAACGTCATTCATGGCGTCTTCCACTTTGCGGCTGAGCAGGCCGTGGCAGCCCGAAACCGCGCCGGTGAGACCTATGTTACCTTTCCATTCGCCGGTGATGCCCACTTCTTCGGCGGCCTGGCGGCATTCGGCATAGATGCTGGCCTGATTGGCCTGCAAATGCTTGTACATTTGATAACGGAATTGAAACTTTTTTGCCATATGATTCCTTTCTCCTTGGGTGTCCGTTGATTTACGGTTCTTGCTGAAGTTTGATGCGTTCGACCAGCTCCTGAAAATCCTGAGGGGCCAGGTCGGCGGAAACGCTGAGGATGTGCTGCCGGGCGGCGTTCTCAGCGGCGTCCAGATCGTGCGTGACGATGGCATGCAGGATTTGGTTGTGTTCGCTGACCGATTTTTCCAGGCGGCCGCTTTGGAAGTTGGAGAGTGTACGGTAGCGGACAAGATGGTCTTCCAGGTTTCCCAAGATTTGCATGAGGCGTTCGTTACCCGAACGGTCAATGAGCAGATCGTGGAACTGGCGGTTGAGGCGAGAGGCTTCGACGATATTGCCTGCCTGGGCAGCCTGAGCGTGTTTTTCGATCAATTCGCGGGCGCGTTGAATATCCTGGGCAGTGCAGTTTTTGGCTGCCAGGCGAATGGCAAGCCCTTCGAGAACGGCGCGGATTTCAAAAATCTCAATGACCGATTGGTGAGATATTTCCGCGATGTAATAGCCTTTGTAGGGGATTTTGACAATGAAGCCTTCTTTTTCCAGACGCGATAGGGCATCTCGAACCGGTGTTTTGCTGATATTGAGCTGCCGGGCAAGGTCATTTTCCACCAGACTTTCACCCGGTTTAAAATGAAAGGAAAGGATGGCTTGTTTAATTGCTTCATAAGCCATCTTTTCCAGAGAAGTGGGCGAGGCAACGGGGGAAAGGGGAGAATTGTTCATGTCAGCCTTCCGTTATATCATATATGATATATGAAGTGCACTTATTGTAAAACCGGCTCGAGGGTTTGTCAAGTCACTTTTCAGAAAGTACCTTAAAGAATCCCAAAAAAAGGAAAAATGGCTGGCGGGGTTTCGCAGCCCCGCCAGCTTTCGAACACTACGCCGCCGGAGGAGCAGACGCGTCTTGCAGAACTTCTTCTTTGTTTTGGCGGACACCCAAATAGGCGGCCTGGACGGAAGGATCGCGGAGCAATTCCTGGCCGGTTCCTTCGCGGACGATGTGACCGACTTCCAGCACATAGGCGCGGTTGGCGATCTTAAGCGATTGGAGGGCGTTTTGCTCCACCAGGAGGATGGTGGTACCCTGGCGGGCGATTTGCTGGATCGATTCAAACATCTGGTTGACAAGGACGGGGGCCAGGCCCAGAGAGGGTTCGTCCAGGAGCAGGAGCTTGGGGCGCGACATCAACCCGCGGGCGATGGCCACCATTTGCTGCTGGCCGCCGGAAAGGGTTCCTGCGTATTGGCCGAGGCGTTCTTTGAGGATGGGGAAAAGGGAGAATACATAGGCTTCATCCTCGGCAATTTTTGCACGGTCGCGGCGCAGGTAAGCGCCCAGGCTCAAGTTTTCCCGCACGGTGAGGTTGGGAAAGAGGCGGCGCCGCTCTGGCACCAGGGCCATGCCGTTTTGGACGGCCTGGTGCGGCACAGCGTTCATGGTCTTTCCGCCAAAGGTGATCTTGCCCGATTTGGGACGCAGGAGGCCGATGAGGGTCCACATGAGGGTGCTCTTGCCGGCGCCGTTGGCACCGATGACGGAGACGATCTCGCCTTGATCCACCTGGAAAGAGACATCCCGCAGGGCGTGGACGGCCTCACCGTAAAAGACGTTCAGGTTCTCAACAAAGAGGAGCATATTCTTCCACCTCCACCTTGTCGCCCAAATACGCTTCGAGGACGGCAGGGTTGCATTGAATTTCTTGCGGGGTGCCTTCTGCGATCTTGCTGCCGAAGTTGATAACCACAATACGTTCGCAGATGTTCATAACCACATCCATGTGGTGCTCGATGAGGATGATGGTGAGGTTGCGCAGCTTGTGGATGCGGGCGATGAGGTCCACCAGCTCCAGCGATTCTTTGGGGTTCATGCCTGCGGCGGGTTCATCCAGCAGCAGGAGACGCGGGTTGAGGGCCAGGGCGCGGGCGATTTCCAGCTTGCGCTGCAGGCCGTAGGGCAGAGTTTTGGCCACGCGGTCGGCGTGCTCTTCCAAATCTACCAACTTGAGCAGTTCCAGCGCCTGTTCGCGCTGGCGCTTTTCCATGGGGTTGACCGACCAGGGCCACTGGATAAAGGCTTCCAGCAAAGAGTAATTGCTGGCGGTATGCAGGGCGGTCTGGACGTTCTCCAGCACAGTCATGGAGCCAAACAGGCGGATGTTCTGGAAGGTGCGCGAGATGCCCGAAAGGACAATGGCGGTAGGGGGCTGGCCGACCAGGTTCTTCTTTTCGAAGAGGATGTCGCCGCCGTCGACGGGGTAAACGCCGGAGATGAGGTTGAAGACGGTGGTTTTGCCGGAGCCGTTGGGGCCGATGAGGCCGAGGATTTCACCTGGGCGTACCTCAAAACTCAGGTCGTTGACAGCTACCACACCGCCGAATTTTTTCGAAAGGTGGTCAATTTTCAGCACCGGCTGCGAGTGATCCAGACGGACGACAGCCAGGCGTTCTTTGAGAGCGTTGAGCTGAAGATCGAGGCGGCGGGTGGGGGTGAAGATTTTTTGGAAGGCGGCCACATAACGGGCATAGAATGCGCTCATCGCCTTGCTGAATTTAGCTGAGAAGGGTTTTAGCGCCGTAGACAGCCAGCGACCTGCGTAGGATACGAGGAAAGAGATAGCCACCGCAGCAGCCAGGGCTGCCAGGACGGCCGGAAATCGTCCCCAGTAGCTAGCATATTCGTTGTAGATGCTGGCGGCAACGGTGAGGCCAATGGTGATGCCGATGATGGTGAAGAGCTTAGGGGCGTTATTGAGGTTGATTTCCTCGTAACCAAAGAGTCCCTTGGGGCGGAAGTTGATAATGACCACCAGCAGCGCGCCGTACATCACCAACCGCCAGAGGGCCAGCCCGCGGAACAGCTCGGGGATGACGATGAAGAGGGCCACCGCCACGAAGGGGCCGGTGAGGCTGCCCATGCCGCCGCAGACCACGCCTGCCGTGATGAGGCTGGAGAGATCCATGTTGAAGATGGCGGGCTGGATGAAGGTGATGTAATGGGCGAGGAGGCCGCCAGAGAGGCCCGCAAAGCCAGCACTGATGGCCAGGGAGAGCATCTGGTTCGGCAGCAGGCGGATGCCGATCATTTCGGCGGCGACGGGATCCTGACCAATGGCGATGATTTTACGGCCGTAATTGCTGTGCAAGAAGTTGCGGCACAGCCAAATGGTGAGGATCATGAATAAGAAGGTGTTGAAGGGGTCGGCCAGTTTGGTGATGCCGGGGAGGCCGCGCGCGCCCTGGGTGATTTCCAGGTTCTCGAGGAGGACTTTGACGGCTTCGCCAAAGCCGAGGGTGGCGATGGCGAAATAATCGGAGCGCAGTTTGACCCGCAGCGTGGGGTAGCCGATAATGACAGACACCAACACGGAGAGGATCACTCCGGCGATGAGGGCAGGGAGCAGCGGTACTTTGAGGAAATAGGTCAGGATGGCCGCTGTGTACCCGCCGATGGCCATGAAGGCCGCGTGGCCCAGGGAGAACAGGCCGGTATAGCCGGTGAAGATGGCCAGGCCCATCGTGGCGATGATGTAGATGGCTGCGTTGGTAAAAATTGCTTGCGCGTAAGCCATAGCGGGTCTCTCCTAGAGTTTCTCTTCGACGTGCCGGCCAAACAAGCCGGTGGGCCGGACGATGAGCAGGAGGGCCAAAAGACCGAAGCTGAACACGTCGCGGTAGGTGGACAGGGGGACGCCGCCGATGGTGCTGACCGAGATGAGGGCTTCTACCAGGCCCAACAAGATGCCACCCACGATGGCTCCGGGCAGGCTGCCAAGGCCGCCAATGACTGCGCCGATGTAGGCTTTGTTGGTGATCCAGCCCATGCTGGGGTAGACCATGTACTTGACGCCCATGAAGACCCCGGCCATGCCGCCCAGCGCTCCGGCCAGCAGGAAGAGCACGGCCACAAGCATGTCGAGATTGACGCCGAGGACGGAGACCATTTCGGCATCATGTGAGGCGGCGCGGATGGCTGTGCCGACGCGGGTGAAGTTGAGGATGAAGGTCAGCAGGGCGATGGCCAGAATGGAAAAGCCAAAGGCGAAAAGATCCATCTTGGAGATAACGGCAGTGCCCAATTGGATACTGTCCTGAGCGAAGACCGGCGGAAGGGCGTAAAGGTTGGCGCCGATGGTGGCGTAGAGGACGTTTTGCAGAGCAATTGCCATACCCATCGCGCTGATCATGAAATAAAGGGAGGGGGCGCGACGGTGTCGCAGGGAGCTGTAAGCGATCCGTTCCACTAAGAAAGCGATGATCCCTGCGCCGAGCATTGAGATCAGTAGGGCGGGCAGGAAGGGCAGATGAAAAACATTGACCATCACAGCCCAGGCGACGTAGGCGCCGAGGGTGATCACCGCACCATGGGCGAAGTTAGAAAAATTCAAGACCGAAAAAACCAGGGAGTACCCTACCGCCATTAAGGCGTAAATACTTCCGATGGATAAGCCCGTGATAATGGTTTGAAAAATCAATGCAGCCTCCAAAAGGTAGAGGGGGTGGGCCGCCAGCGGCCCTTGGGGTAAATCCCTGGAAGTTCCGGCGGCCATGATTGAGCCGCCGGAACTTCATGAGGAGAGAGAAGGCTAATCTGTGGTGACAAAGGTCTTCACGTAGGTGAACTTGCCATCTTTGCACTGCTGGATAACGGCAGGCTTATTGAGGGGATTATGGGTGGCGGGGTCAATCGTGAGCACGCCGGTGAGGACCTGAAGATCCTTGGTGGCGGCGAGAGCGTCGCGCAGGGCGGTGCCGTCGGTGGAGCCAGCACGCTTGATAGCGTCAGCCAGCCACAGCATGGCGTCATAGGACATCAGCGGGTTGGGCAGCACAGGGTCGGCGCCGTATTTGGCGCGGTAGTCTTTGAGGAAGTCCTGAATGGTGGGGTCTTCCATAGCGGCCAGGTTGACAAAGTAGGCGCCGTCAATGGCGGGGCCGGCCAGATCAAAGATGTCGGGGCTGCCCCAGCCGTCGCCGCCGATGAGGGTGGCGGTGATGCCCAGGTCGCGGGCCTGTTTGGCAGCCAAAGCAGCTTCTTTCTGCATGGTGGGGATAAAGATCACGTCCGGATTGCCTTCTTTGATCTTGCCCAACTGCGCGCGGAAGTCCAATTCGCCGGAGCGGAAGGCTTCGCTGGCAGTGATGGTGCCGCCGCCTTTTTCAAAGGCTTCCACGAAGTATTTGCTCAGGAACTGGGAGTATTCGTCGCCGATGTCATAGAGGGTGGCGGCTTTCTTGGCGCCCAGATCTTTGAGGGCAAACTGGCCAGCAACGGTGCCCTGGAAGGGGTCAATGAAGCACACGCGGAAGGTGTAGGGCACAACCGTGCCGTCATCGGCCACAGTGACTTTGGGGTTGGTGGCGGTGGTGGCGATGAGGGGGACTTTGGCGGAGTTATTGACTTCGCGAACGGCGTTGGCAACACCCGACTGGCCGGGGCCGATGATGGCGACGACCTTGTCCTGTTCGACCATGCGTTTGACAACGTTCACGGCTTCAAGCTTGTCAGCGCGGCTGTCATAAGCGATGATTTCAACTTTCTTGCCGTTAATACCGCCGGCAGCGTTGATTTTTTCCACGGCCAGCATGAGAGCGTTATTTTCCGATTGACCCCAGGTGGCGCTGGGGCCGGTGAGCGCAACCAGGTTGCCAATTTTGATGGTTTCTGGTTCGGCGGGCTTGCAGGCCGACAGCAAGCTGCTGAGCAGTACCGCGACGAGAATCAGGGTAATGAGAATGCGACTTTTCATGTGTGCGAAATTCTCCTTAGGGATCTGGATTGGGTGAGGGACTGCGGTGACGAGAGAAAAGAGAAGGGTTGGGAGGGGGGATCGAGGATGACAGCCATGAACAGGTAGCACAACCTCTGAGAATGGACTGGACTGCACCTCCTGGTTACTGAAAGTCTGTACAATTGTAAAGATGGGGTGGAAATGATGGACGTGTTGTCAAGTAAGGCACATGATCCTATAATATGATATATCATACACCATACTTGATATACCGTATTATAAGAATTAATATGAGCTTGTCAAGCATGAATTTTCATCCAATTTTTAACTTCGAGGAGCATACATGAACACTCCTGGCATGGCTGTTCAACCTTATCCCACCTGGTTAGAGATCAACCTTTCGGCCGTGGCGCACAACACGCGGCGGCTGTTGGAGCGTACCAGGGTCGATTTGATGGCAGTGGTGAAAGCCAATGCTTACGGCATGGGGGCGGTGCCAATTGGCCGCGAAATGCTGGCGGCGGGGGCCAAAGCCCTGGCTGTGGCGCGCTATTGCGAGGCGGCGGCGCTGCGGCAGGAGGGCATTGATGCGCCCATCCTGGTGTTTGGCATGACAACCCTACCGGAGGTGGACGCAGCCGTTGGACAGGATGTGCGCTTGACCCTGCACAGCCGAGAGAATGCAGAGCGCATCAGTCAACGGGCAAAAGCCCTGGGAAAGACCGCAAAAGTGCACCTGAAGGTGGATACAGGTATGGGGCGGCTGGGGGTGTTGGCTGAGGAGGCGGGAGAATTCGCGGCTTTTGCGGTGGGGCTGGGAGGGATTGAGATCGAGGGGATGTATACCCATTTTGCTATGATTGACGATGAGCCGGATGACCCGATGGCACCGGTGCAGATGGAACGCTTCCGACAGGCCGTGGAGCGTGTGCATGGGGTGGGGGTGAACCCGCGCTGGCTGCATACGGCCAATTCTGCGGCGGCGATGGGATACCCGAAATCGTGGATGAATATGACGCGGGCCGGGTCTGTACTGGTGGGGATTCGGCCGTTTTATTTTGAGCCGTTTCCGGCGGATATGCGTCGGGTTCTGAGCTGGAAGGCGCAGTTGGCTTCGTGCCGGCGGCTGCCGGATGGATGGGGGGTAAGTTACGGGCAGGTGTACCATACGCGGGGCGCAGAATGGATTGGTGTGCTGCCGGTGGGGTATGCCGACGGCTTCAGGCGGGTGTATGACAACGAGGTACTACTGGATGGCCGACGGGTTCCGGTGGTGGGCCGGGTGTGCGCGGACGCCTGCATGGTGAAATTGGAACAGGCCTACCCGGAAGGAACCGAGGTAGTGCTTTTGGGACAGCAGGGCCAAGAATCTATTCAGATTGAAGACCTTTCGGCGCGCTGGAAGACTTCGCAGGCGGATGTGACCGCGGTGATCAACGCGCGCATCCCGCGGGTGTACGTGCGAGATTAAGCAAAAGACAAGCAGAGAATCAGGCCCGCCAGCGGCAGAGTGAGCCGCTGGCGGGCCTGGCGCTAGACGGATGGGGGATATCAGGATTTGTTGGTGCGAGGGTCAAAGGCGTCGCGCACGCCGTCGCCAAAGAAATTGAATCCTAAGACCACACTGAGGATGGCCAGGCCGGGGAAGGTGGTCATCCACCAGTTGTAGAATTTGTAGCGGCCGGTGGAGATCATGGCGCCCCATTCGGGGGTGGGCGGCACAGCCCCCAAACCGATGAAGCTGAGAGCAGCGATGTTGAGGATAGCGCTCCCAGCATCCAGGGAGGCTTTGACCAGGATGGGGCCAAAGGTGTTGGGGAGGATGTGGCGAAAGAGAATGCGCGATTGGCTGGCGCCCAGCAGGACGGCCGCTGCGACATATTCATTGTTGCGAACGCTAAGCACCTGCCCGCGCATGAGGCGCGCATACTCCGGCCACCACACCAGAATCATGGCGATGAGGGCGTTGGTGAGGCTGGGACCGAGAACGGCGGCAATCGCCAGCGCCAGGACGATGGACGGGAAGGACATGGTAATATCGGCCAGGCGCATGATGAGCAGGTCATATACGCCGCCAAAATATCCAGCTGTGGCGCCGATGAAACAACCGAAGATCATGGCAAAGACAATCACGATCAGGCCGATGGGCAGAGAGATGCGCGCGCCGTAGACGACCCGGCTAAAGACATCTCGGCCCAATTCATCGGTGCCGAACCAATATTGACTGGATGGGGGCTTCATGCGGTCGCCGATATTTTGCTCCAGAGGGCCTTTGGGAGCGATGGCCGGGGCCAGGAAGGCAACCAGGATCCAAAACACGATGATGCCCACGCCAAACATGGCCATTGGGTTGCGCAGAAGGGATTTTACCCGCCGTTTCCAGGGGGCGTCGGATTTTTGGACACTTAAGCTGGCGATGTTGTCGGATTGAGCCATGATTAGGCCTCCCGGATGCGGGGGTCAATGACCGCGTAGAGGACATCCACGATGAGGTTCATGAACATGTACAGGATCGCGATGACCAGGGTGGTGCCCATCAGGGCGGGATAGTCCAAATTGACCGAGGCTTCCACAGCATAACGGCCGATGCCCGGCCAGGCAAAGATGGTCTCGGTCATGATGGCGCCGGTCATGAGGCCTGCAAAGGCCAGCCCCATGATCGTGACCATGGGGATGAGGGCGTTTTGCAGGGCGTGTTTGATGACAACTGCCGATTCCCGCAGGCCCTTGGCGCGGGCGGTGCGGATGTAATCTTGCTGGAGAACCTCGATCAGCGAGGAGCGGGTGATGCGCGCCATGAGGGCCAAAGTGAACCAACCCAGGATGATGGCGGGCAGGATGAGGTGGCTGAGCGAACTCCAGAAGGCGGGCATATCTCCTGCGAGGAGCGCATCAAACAGGAAGAGGCCGGTGGTGTGGGTAGGCGGGCCAATGCGGGCATCCACCCGGCCTGGGCCCGGGAGCACACCGAGCTTGTAATAGAAGAGGAACAGCATCAGCAGACCCGACCAGAACGGCGGCATGGAAGCACCGAGAAGGGCAAAAACACGGCTGAAATGGTCAATGAATTTACCGGCGCGTAAGGCCGCGAAAATGCCCAAGGGGAGGCCCAATAAGATGGCAAAGATAAAGGAGGCGATACCCAATTCAATGGTGGCGGGCAGGAAAGTGATGATGTCCTTGGTGACTGGATTCTTGGTCTTGAAGGAGGTACCCATGTCGCCCTGTACCAGATTTTTCAAGTAGATGATGTACTGTTCAGGAAGGGACTTGTCCAAACCCCACTTTTCAGTGGCGGCTTTCACCGAAGCGGGGTTGTCCATCGATTTTTCCGTCAGAATGACCGCCAGCGGATTGACAGGCACGATGCGGGTGACGACGAACAGGGCGATGGTGATGCCGATGATCATGGGGATCATGAGCAAAAGGCGGCGTACGATGTAAGAAATCAGGTTCATCCAGCTCTCCTCAGTAAAAGGGAGGGAAGAAGTTGGGGGGGCGGGACCCCATCCCGCCCCCCACGCGATGCTACGGCAGCATTATTCTACAGGAGCCAGTTCCCAGAAGTCCACCAGCCAAACCGGGTGGAATTTGTAACCGGTGATGGTGTTGCGGTGGGCGTGGATTCCCACACCTTGCCAGAGCATGGTGTAGGGCATGTCGTCAATCAAGATTTCTTGCAGCTCAACGATGGCCTGCTCTCGGGCGGCGCGGTCCATGGTGGTGCGGATTTTCATGGCCAATTCTGTAGCTTTTTCATTCTTATACCACATGCGGAAGGCAACTGAGCGATCGCCCAGGGCGAAGTAATCCGTCCACATGGTGGGATCGAGATAGTCGGGAGTCCAGCCGCCTTGGGCCATGGGCAGCTTTTGGGCGCGCATTTCGGAGAGATAGACGCTCTGTTCCATGGGGTTGAGGTTGAGGGTGATGCCGACCTCGGCCAGGTCATTTTTTACTTTCGCGGCTACGATTTCGCGGGTGGCGTTCGAGGCGTAGTAGTAGTCCAGAGTGATGCCGTCAGCGTGACCGGCTTCAGCCAGGAGCGCCTTGGATTTTTCGACATCGCGGCCCCAGGTTTTGGCGGGGTCAACGCCTAAGATGCCCAGGGGGATGATGCTGGGGGCGCGTACGCCGTACCCGTTCATGACGGATTGGATCAGACCGTCGTAATCAATGCCGTAGGCCACCGCCTGGCGGATGCGCTTGTCGCACAGCAGGGCGGCGGATTCGGGGCTGATCTCTGTCTTGCAGTTGGAGGTCATGGCCAGGTAGTTCATGTCCAGGGTCTGATCGGTGGTGATGACCAGATTGGGGTCCGCTTTGGCCACTTCCATCAGATCGGAATCGAGCTGACCAATGAGATCGGCGTCGCCGGTCTGGAGCATTTGAAGCTGGGTGGTGGGGTCTTCAACGTGCTTGATGATGACCTTGCCGAATTTGGGGGCGCCCTTAAAGTAGTTCATGTTGGCGACCAGCTCAATTTCGGACTTGGGCGACCAGCGCACGAGGATGAAGGGGCCGGAACCCGCGGAGTTCTGGTCGAGCCACTCTTTGGCGGTGTCGGTGGTGGCCGCATCTTTGGCGTCTGTGCCGCCGTGTTCCTTCACCAGCTTAGAGTCCATGATGCCCAGGGAGGGATTGGCAGCGATGGAAAGGAATGCCGGGTTCGGTTCGGCGCAGGTCACTTTGACGGTGAGATCATCTACGGCTTCCACCGCAGTGACGCCGTCCAGGTTCCAGGCGGGGGCGCCGGCGATGTTGATCATGCGGTTCCAGGAGAAGACAACATCCTCTGCGGTGATGGGGTTGCCGGAAGCGAAGGTCAGGCCGGGTTTGAGCTTGAAGGTGAACTCGGTGAAATCCGCGTTGTTTTCCCAGGATTCAGCTAGGCGGCCGACCATTTTGGTGAGGTCGTCGGGGCGGAAATCCACCAGGGTGTCGTAGGTGTTGATGTGGATGGTAAGGTTGGTAGTTTCACCGGCATAGCCAGGATCCAGGGTGACGACGTCATCCAGGCGCATGGCCATGACCAGAACGGGTAAGTCTTCAGCCGTGACGGGTTTGGGCTCTTCGGTGGGGGCTGGCTGGGCGGGCTGCTCAGCAGCAGGAGCCTGGGTGGCGGCCGGCGCTTGGGGGGCAGCGGGGGGTTCCGCGGCAGGCGGTTGGCAGCCGACCAAACTCAAGGCGAAACAGACGACCAAAAGCAGGTACAACAAGGTGCGGGGCACTTTCATGGATCCTCCTCAAGGGTCGAAAAACGGTTGGGTGACAGAAATCACGCCAGCCTCAGGCTGTGTGAGTTCTACGGACGGAGCTTGCACGGCAAGCTGTGGAAATGAACAGAGGGAGACCTGTTATGAAACTGAGCGTACGTGAATGAGAGATGAAAATCCAGCCGGGTTTAGGTCTGGAGTGAGAGGGGTAATAGCTATCGTGATTGTAACAGGTTACATATCCGATATATCGTATATCATTGTAATCAACGAGGTAGTGAATTACAAGAGGTTTATCTGGACAATTGTCATAAAACAGACCTGACATTTGTCAGGTATCAAATTCCGCAAAGTTACTGATCGACTTGCGAAAACGGAAGCAAAAAGGCGGAATGGAGGTTATATCGCCATTTGGCTAAAGATTCAGCCAGCGTACGGCCGCAGCGGGTAGATCAGCCATTGTCCCGATCTTAAGCTTGCATTCCGGCAGGGATTGGATGAACAATTTACCGTAGCGCTTGGTGAGGATGCGGCGGTCGAGAATGACAACGATGCCGCGGTCCGATTGGGTGCGGATGAGGCGGCCAAAGCCCTGGCGGAAGCGCAGGATGGCTTCGGGCAGGCTGTATTCGGAGAAGGGATCTTCAAACGTCTCTGAACGAGCAGCTACAATGGGGTCTGAGGGGACGTCAAAGGGCAGTTTGACAATCACCAGAATGGAAAGAGCCGCGCCGGGGATGTCCACACCTTCCCAGAAGGCGCGGGTACCGAGCAGGATGGCGCGGTCGGCCTCGCGGAAGGTTTCCAGCAACGTATTCGCCGAGGCGCCCTCGCCTTGTTCATACACCTGGATGCCGGCTTCGGCCAAATGAGGGCCGATGTTCTGTGAGGTGCGCTTAAGCTGAGCGTAAGAGGTGAAAAGAGCCAGCATTTTTCCGCCGGTGGCTTTGGCCAGACGGATGAGGGTTTGTTCTACCGAGCGTTGATAGTTGTTGGCGTCGGCGGGTTCAGCGATGTCGTTGACCAGATAGAGCAAAGCAGAGCTTTCGTAATCAAAAGGAGAGCCAAGGGTCAGTTCGTCTGCGTCTACGGCGTACAGGCGCTCGCGGAGGTAATCAAAGTCACCGCTGGCGGTGAGGGTGGCCGAGGTGAGGATGACGCTGCTTTTCTTGTTCCACAGGTATTCCTGCATGAGGGGGCCAATGTGGAGGGGGGCGATTTGCAGGGCGAGCTGATTATTATTGGGCGTAATTTCCACCCAGTAGATGAAGTCTGCCGAGGGACTGCTGACCAGGGCGTTGAGGCTCATTTCCACTTCGGATAAGCGGCGGTTTAAGTTGGAAAGACTGCCTTGCAGATCTACCAACTCTTCATCCAACAGTTCTGCATTTTCACCCAGGCTTTTTATGAAGGAGGAAAGGAGGGTAAGTAGCAGGTTGAGGGTTTCGTGGGTGACATCCCACTGAATTTCCACATCGCCCCAGGCGGGTTGGGCGCGGGTGGCGGGCAGAATGCGTTCCTGTTGGCCGTAGGGGCTGACGGGCCGGCCGTCACGCTGGTCGGTAAGAAAGGAATCCAGTGCGGCGAAGAACTCGCGGAAATCATGATCCAGGCGGAAAGCCAGGTCGGTGGCGCGGCGTGCGGACTGTTCGAAGGCGGCCAAATCGGAGGGGCGCAGCAGGTGAGAAAGCCCGCTCAATAGACGCCCGAGCAGGCCGCTGCTGGTGCTGCCCAGTTCTCGCAGTATACGGGCCAAATCCCCCTGGGTAACGCGGAAGCTGAGGGCATTGGTAGTGGCGGCTTCCATGTGGTGGGCTTCGTCAACGATGAGAAAATCGTAATCCGGTAAGACGCGGTTGCCAGTGGCCACATCCGAGAGCAGCAGAGCGTGATTAACGATCAGGAGGTGCGCGTTTTGGGCGGCCAGGCGGGCCTGGAAGAAGGGACAGGCGCCGCCGGTGCGGCTGAGGCAAACTTCGGTTTTGCAGGCATCATCTTCGGCTGAAAAACGATTCCAGATATCGCGCTCGATGGGGCCGTTGAGGTTAATTTCGCTGCGGTCGCCGCTGCCATTCTCGTTCAGCCAGACCAAAATTTTGCCCAATACGCGCATTTCTTCGGGCGTTTCTGGGCCGCGGTGGCGGAAGTAATCCAGTCGGCGAGGGCAGAGGTAATTGCTGCGGCCTTTAATGACTGTGGCGCGCAAGTCTAACCCCAAAGCGGCGCGTACATCGGGGATATCCTTTTTGATCAGCTGATCCTGCAGGTTAATGGTATTGGTAGAGATCACCACGCGCAGATTATTCTGGAGGGCGAAAAGGGCGGCTGGGACAACATAGGCAAAGGATTTGCCGGTACCGGTTCCAGCTTCGACCAGGAGGTGCTGACCGTAGGAGAGGGCATGGGCCACCGAACGAAGCATATCCACCTGTTGGGGGCGGTGTTCATATTGGTCGAAATAACGAGCGAAGGGGCCGCCGTATTCAAGCAGAGCAGCGACTTCTTCTTCATCGAGCGGCTCTGGAGGATTGACCGGTTGGAGTGGGGCCGACGGAGGTTCTGCAGCGGCTAAGAGGGGGCCTTGCGGGCCGGAATCCGCGCGGCGTGCGGCAGAAATTCCGGCGCGGGTGCGGGCGCGCAAGAGCTGCCGGAAGAAGAATTGTCCACCCCATTCGATGGGTTCGCCAGCACGCACCAGTTCGGCTATCAGGTCAAGGGGCAGATCTTGGGCCTTGTCACTGAGACGGGTGAAAACCGCATGGGTCACACGCGTGTCTGCCAGGGCACGGTGGGCATGTTCAAGGAGAGGGATGCCCAGCAGTTGAGCCAGGGCGCTGAGGTTATAGCGGCTGGCGGTGGGCAGCAAAACGGCAGCCAGATCGTAGGTGTCAATAACTGGGTTGTCGAGGAGCAGGTTCTGGCGTTGGAGGAAGGAAAGGTCGAAGCGGATGTTGTGACCGATGACGGGGCTGTCGCCCACGAAATCGGCAATTTCATGCAGGACAGCCTTCAGTGGAGGAGCGTTGCGTACCATCTCGTTGGTGATGCCGGTCAGCATGGTGATGGCGGATGGGATGGGCTTGCCGGGGTTCACCAAGCTGGACCACTCAGCTTCGACGCGGTGACCGTTAAAGCGTACCAGGCCAATTTCAGTGATGGCATCGGATTGAGGATCGAGGCCGGTGGTTTCGATATCGAGGGCGACGTAAGAAGGCATGGAAGGGATTATACCATTGCCAGGGCAGGGACGGGAAAACGCGCCAAAACTGCGTATAGGCAAGATATTGGAGCAGGTCAGAAACCAGGACGGCTGCTGCGGTTCGTTATGCGAAGCCTGCCCACGTGACACGTCCCATGGTGTCTGTCCCAAGAGTGGTAGGTTTTGAAAAAAGAGCAAGCTCCGAGTAAACTGGTAGGTGCTTAGGCCACCAAGTTACCGGAGCTTGCCATGTCTATTGTCACCTTACAGATACCAGAAGTCAAGTCAATTGAGACAG
>JARKPO010000026.1 GCA_029975215.1 Levilinea sp. | reverse complement strand
GGTGAGCGGTGAGGAGACCCGCATCCAGAAGTATTACCCCTTTGGCGGGCAGCCTATCGCCGTGCGAACGCAAGCCAACGGGACCGACACGCTGAACTGGCTGCTGACGGATCACCTGGGCAGCGCGCAGGTGACGGCGGCGGAAGGGGGCGCGGCCAGCGGGGTGCAGCGTTACAGCGCCTTTGGGGGGGTGCGTTCCCGTGGCGGGGAGATGCCCACGGCGTACCAGTACACCGGGCAGCTCAGCCAGATGGAGCAGGTGGGGTTATATCACTACGGGGCGAGGTGGTTTGACCCAGATATTCCACAGTTTACCCAACCAGACCAAATTATCCCCGATCCTTATAATTCACTATACTGGAATAGATTTGCATATGTACGCTATAACGCAATTAATTTTAATGACCCATCCGGCCACAAAGCTTGCTCATCTGATGGTGATAGCTTTGATTCTTGCACGGACCCGTTAGCAGAGCCAACAAATTGGGAAGAAATTGAAAAAACATGGGGGATAAAA
Organism: Levilinea sp.; assembly: GCA_029975215.1. Lineage (GTDB taxonomy): Bacteria > Chloroflexota > Anaerolineae > Anaerolineales > Anaerolineaceae > Levilinea. The sequence continues at coordinate 26,802 of JARKPO010000026.1, read as the reverse complement.
TTTGAGGGTCAAGATAGTAATGGTAATTCTACTTGGACTGAACAACGCAAAATTTGGACTCTCGGTGCTGTGGTAGCCACGGGAACAAGACTGGTTGAAGGGACAAATCTCGCTGCCTTCACTGCATTCCAAATGATATATGCTGCCTCGAATCCAGTAATATTCCTTTTTGGAACCAGTCTAGCGGGACATTACCTATCCCCGGTTTGCAGTGGCATTGGATCAGGGGGCTGTACCTCAAACGATCGCGGCACTATAATTATCAATTTTTGGGATACTGTTCATCAATACAGCAATGGCGATAAATTTATGAAAAATGTAGTTCATGAATTAGGTCACGCATTCAACTCCGTTTTCTCAAATGGACCTGCAACAGAATATAGCAAAACGGGTCTTGGCAGAGGCGCTGGTGGTTTCGCTGGCGGTCGAGGGCAGTGGCAATTCGCTTATACGAATGCCGAAACTTACAGCGAAATTTTCGCAGATTCATTTGTAGGTTGGACATTCAATAGATGGGGAAATGATACGGCAGGGAAAGGACGTAGTAACTTCATGAATCAGTGGATACCTCGATACTTTAACCTTGTTCAGGAGCCTTAATCATGAATGACGGCTATCGAGCTCGCGTTTTCATTTTTATCACAATTCTTTTCTTCGCCTTTTCTGGTTGTCAGAGTAAGCTGGAGAATGAAGTAACCCCATCAACCATCGGTGTAAGTAAGGCAACAAATACTTTAGAATCTATTCAATCGGTTATACCTCTGCCTTCGGCAACAAATCCAGTGAAAGTCAGAACACCGTCTACAATACCTACATCTTCAACCAATACAGAAGTGGCAAAGGTGCCAACCTTGGTGCCTTTGCCTACACTTCTGCCAACAGAAGCCGCGATTCGTGTGTTTGAATTAACAAAATCAAATACAGATTGTCAGTTGCCCTGTTGGTGGGGGATAGAACCTGGGAAAACCTCTTGGGCAAGCACATACGAGATATTGGCTCCCATCTCAAGTGAAGAAGTGAATATTTACAACATAAGTGGGGATAAGTCGTTTTCCGCAGGATTTGAAATTTACGTTGATAATCATAAAACTATCCAGGAATATATGGTTTACAACAATGTGGTTGATTTCCTCGAGATTCGGTTTAATGGCTCTGCATCTTATACTTTATCAGATCTCATAACGTCATATGGTGCGCCAGAAGAAGTATGGATTAGTACGATAAACCAGGATGTACAAGGGGCAGTACCGTTTGACCTTCTCCTTGGTTATCCAAGTAAAGGTATATTAGTGTATTTTCATAGTATGGATGCAAAAGTTAAAGGGAAGCAGGTGCAAAAGTGCTATAACAAAGAAAATGCTATTGTGCTTGACCTTTGGGATCCCGATAGAAAAGAAAATATTGAGCAAATTTCAACAGAAGCCCCCATGTTTCCAGGAATGATTGCTTTTGACAAGTTTCAACGGTTAGAAGCTACAACAGAATTGGATATTAAAAAATTCGGCGAGATTTTTCGAGTTCCAAACCATACAACTTGTCTGAATACGCCAACAAAGTTTTGGAAAAGCCCTTTTGAGTGAAATTGAAGATGAGCTTATAGCTTGATGGTCATGGCCAACGAAGAGTTCAAAACCGGTGCTCGGCTTTCCATATAGACCAGATGTTATACAATAAAGCATGGGCGGCATGAGGCTGATGGGAGATTGCAGTGCGCAGGTGACGGCGGCGGAGGGGGGCGCAGCCAGCGGGGTGCAGCGCTACAGTGCCTTTGGGGAGGTGCGTTCCCGCGGCGGGGAGATGCCCACGGTGTACCAGTACACCGGGCAGCTCAGCCAGATGGAGGAAGTGGGGCTGTATCACTACGGGGCGCGCTGGTTTGACCCGGCCGGGGCGCATTTCACTCAGGCGGATACGCTAATCCCTGGTGTGGGCAATCCGCTTTCCTGGGATCGGTATGCGTATGTGAATTACAGCCCATTAGTTTATGTGGATCCAACAGGGCATAAAGCATGTTCATCCGATGGCGATTCATTTGATACATGTACAGACCCATTAGGAATTACATCACAAGAATTTGCTCAGAACTTCAACATCACATTTGAGGGCGCTTGGGAAGAAAGCAAGCAGTGGAGTGTATTAGTAGCTGCGGCTATGGTTGGAGCAAGATTTGGCACTGTGCTTGGAATGGATGCTGCAAGAGCGTTTATCCGTGTGTATGCACTGAATGACGGGAAGCAGTTCACATTCGGATGGGGAAGCTGTTCAGAGTGTAAAGGATCGGGGGGATACACCTATAATTCCACGACCATACGCTTTGAATCTTTGTGGACTTGGCATCCTGATAATCGAATACCGAATGTGATTCACGAGTTGGGTCATGCGTTTAATAACCTTTTTTGGACCTCGTTAAGTACTGGGGGAAGAGCGAGATTGCCTGAGGCCCTTTTTAGTGATTCGCAAAAATCGATTTCAAATTTTCCTGATAGAGATTCTACTGATCCAAATTATGGTTATGGAGGACCGTTTGGTTTTTGGCAACAAAGTAAAGAAACCACCCCCTCAGAAGAATTCGCGGATAATTTTATAGGATGGACATTTAATTATTGGGAACGAAACGAGGCTGGTAACATGCGTGCAAACTGGATGAACACCTTTATGCCTGTGTTTGTCAACATGGCTGCCAGTTGGTAAGGAGCAACAGATGAAGAAGATAAGTGTAATTTGGTTCCTTTGCTTTCTGTGTCTCGTTTCCAATTGTCAGGCGGTAAAAACGGATCAGGCGATTAGTAAGGAACTTACTCAAACAACGACACAAGCTGCGGAGATAACTGACGAAACGGCATTATCTAAGGACGCTGAACCGGTGGCGCTTACAAGAACCACAGCAGCGCGTGCTGTACCGACCAAAACGCCGATGCCTCCACCTGCGCCCACACCAACGGTGCCGTCCTGGGAAAGAATCTTGCCTCCATTCTCGATGCCGCTGCCGGCAGCAAAGGCTGCTGTTGAAGAACTGCTGCAAACGAACGGGGGATGCTCCCTGCCCTGTTGGTGGGGGATAGAACCTGGAAAAACAAGTTACACAGACGCAATCGATCAATTTTCACCTCTTTCAACCTTTATCTATGTGAAGAAGTATGATGAAAATGGTTCGCTTGACGCAGAATTTCAATTTCCAGTCCCAGAAACGAATTCAAGCCGTGAAATTTCTATTATCTTCACCGTAGAAAAGGGGATCGTTCAGCAGATTGAAATAAACCCAGGTACAGTACACCGATTTACCATTAGCCAAGTATTGAACGACTACGGCGTTCCTGAAGAGGTTTGGGTCGAAGGGTTAATTGACCCTACCAGCAATAACCCATTTACGCTTTTCCTGTATTATCCTGGACTAGGGATTGAAGTCACTTATTGGGTTGATGCAGTTGTCCAGGGGGATAATTTACTGGTTTGCCCAGGTTCGATACCGCCCACAATACTAGTTTTATGGAAACCTGACGGCGTCGAGGACTTTATTGGCTTTACTAAAAGAAGCTATGATCTGTCTTATATAAAAGATGAGAAGAGAGAATTGATTCCGCTCGAGCAGATTACAAGCCAAACGTTGGAAGATATAAGTAAAAGCGGTTGTTTTAAGACACCAAAGAATATCTGGCCTACCAGATGATTAGGTATATATTATTGAAGTTCATTGTAGCGGGTGTACCGCAACCCCAGGGGCAGCGGGTGCATCGGGGACGGCACCCTACGGCGCGCCCGTGCAGGGGTGATGATGTACAATACAGCATGGGTGGCATGAGGCCGATGGAAAATTTCAGCGCGCAGGTGGGCGGCGCGGCCAGCGGGGTGCAGCATTACACGGCCTTTGGGGAGGTGCGTTCCCGCGTTGGGGAGATGCCCACGGTGTACCAATACACCGGGCAGCTCAGCCAGATGGAGCAGGTGGGTTTATATCACTACGGGGCGCGCTGGTTTGACCCGGCCGGGGCGCATTTCACCCAGGCGGATACGCTGGTGCCGGAGTTCGTCAACTCGTTGGATTGGGATCGCTATGCGTATGGGCGGGGGAATCCGCTGAAGTACACAGACCCCACGGGGCATATGCAAGTGTGTGCCGATGGAGATGAGGGTGGGGGATGTGGGAGTTCGAGCCCAAAATCTCTACTTGCATTAAACAATATTGATGTCCAAGAAGCTATTCGGGATTATGTAAGAGCGCGGCCACACTATAATCCCGAATTTGATCCCGGTGTTTTTAATGATCGAATAATTTATTCTGCGGTTGCTACCGCAATGATGCAAGTTTTGCAAGAAGGAAATGGATCACCTCAACATTGGCACAAACTATTATCTAGTGCATCCATCAACCTGCAGGATTTGGCGCTAGGGACCAGCGCAGTTGGATCTACCATGGAGGTTCTTGGATTGGCTGCGGGCGGTCCAGAAGGTGTTGCAATAGGTAATGGCTTTCACCAAATATTTACTAACCCCATAGAGACCGTAGCAAGTTGGAGTTCTACCTTTGCAACAATAGCTGATGATTTTGTTATAGGTCAGAGTGATTTCGCAACTGGCAAAATTGGTGAATCAACAGCAACTTCTCTGATTACATCAACAATTGGCACATTTATTCCAATAGCTACGATAGATGTAGCAATTGATGGGTATGCAGCTGCGTACAATCACGGTAATGCGCCCGGCGTGTTTACTATCTATGCCGTTATCCGTGAATTTATGCTAAGTTCTGTTAAGGTTATTAGGTGACCTATGAACACTACGGGTTCCATCCTATTTTTAGTGCTGTTTTTAGTGGCGAGTTTCACAGCAATGATCACCGCCTTTACTGTTTCCGCAAAAAAGATTTGGATTTCAGTTGTTTTTTGTATCCTTTCTGGTATATCTATTGGCATCTACTCTGCAAGTGTACAACCGGGACTTAAAAAGGGGGTAATAATTGGCGCTATTTTGGCTGTGTTGATGATCCCTGGTGTGCGATTTACAAGATACCATCGTGAAAAAGCTCGAGCAAGATTAAATGAAAAAGGTCTAGACTTTGGAGACCCCTTTAAAAAACGTTGAAAGTATTCGAGTATGGGCGTTATGAAATGAGCTTTGGTAAAAAGGGCACTCAGCTTCAGCGATTGCACCGCATTCCCAGACACAGCGGGTGCGTCGGGGACGGCACCCTACGGCGCGCCCGTGCAGGGGTGATGATGTACAATACAGCATGGGTGGCATGAGGCCGATGGAAAATTTCAGCGCGCAGGTGGGCGGCGCGGCCAGCGGGGTGCAGCGGTACAGTGCCTTTGGGGAGGTGCGTTCCCGCGGCGGGGGCAATTTTCGCCGGGGGCGGGGCGAATACTGGACAAAAACGCATCTGTCGGGTAAAATCCAGTGTTGCAATCGTTAAGAAGATTCAATCGGAGGAAGCTTTGGCTAACATCAAGTCGCAAATTAAGCGCAACAAGCAGAACGAAAAACGACGCGTGCGCAATCGTGTTTTCCGGGGTAAGGCTCGTACCTTTGTCGGTAAGGCTCGCCTGGCGATCAACACTGGAGATCAGGACAACGCCGCTGAGGCTGTCCGTGTGGCCGTGAGCGCGCTGGATAAGGCCGCCGAAAAGGGCATTATCCACAAGAATAACGCCGCACGCCGGAAAAGCCGGTTAATGAAGCGTTTGGCTGAGCTGCAAAGCTAAGCCTGAAAGTTTCTCCCGGACGATTCGGGATCCATCAAGCATACCGGCAGCGGGAGTTCACCTACTCCCGCTTTTGCATTTCCACCCAGTTGATCGAACGAGACGCGCATGTTTGAAGCAGAACAAGAACGAATTAGCGAACAGATCCGCGCTTACTGCCAGACCCAGGGGCTGACGCTGGAAGCAGTTCAATGGAACTGGATTCCCTTCAGCGGGCATTGGGGGATTTCGCTGCCGTTTTTCCCCATCGCCGCCCAGGAATCGCGCCAGGGGCAGAAGATTAACGTGGGGGCGCGGGCGCAGGAGCTGGCCGAAGGGGCCGCGGCCCATTTGGGGCTGCCGGCGGGCTTTGAGCGGGTGGAAGCGGTGCGCGGCTATTTGAACCTGTATTTTGACAGCGGGGCCTACGCGCGGCGCGTGTTGGAACATGTGCGCCAGGAGCAGGAGCGCTTTGGCAGCGGCGCAGCGCGGGGTGAGCAGGTGATGGTGGAATTTTCGCAGCCCAACACCCACAAGGCTTTCCATGTGGGCCATCTGCGCTCGGCCATCCTGGGCGACACTTTGGCGCGCATCCTGGAATTCGCAGGCTACGCGGTCATCCGCGCCAATTACCCCGGCGATATGGGCCTGCATGTGATCAAATGGCTGTGGAATTACCAAAAATTCCATAAGGGCGAGAAGCCGCAGAAAGACATCACCCAGTGGATGGGCCAGCTGTATGCCGAGGCCAGCCGCCGCCTGGAAGAAAACCCCGATCTGGAAGCCGAGGTGCGGGCGCTGTATCAGGCCTGGGACCGGCGCGAGCCGGAGATCGTTGCTCTGTGGGAAGAAACCCGCCAATGGTCGCTGGAAGGCTTTCACCAGATGTACGACCTGCTGGACATCCGCTTTGACCGCTACTACTTTAACAGTCAGGCGGAGCAGCCCGGCAAGGCCATGGTGCAGGATTTGATTGAACGCGGCATCGCGCAGGATGAACGCCCCGACGGCGCGGTGATTGTGAAATTGGATGAGCTGCTGGGTCTGAAGAGCGAAAAGTACCGCGTGATGGTGGTGCTGCGCTCCGACGGCACGGCCCTGTATGCCACAGAAGACCTGGCCCTGGCCAAGATCAAATTTGAAGAATACCCCCAACTGGCGCGCTCGCTGTATGTGGTGGATGTGCGCCAGTCGCTGCATTTTCAGCAGGTGTTCAAGACGCTTGAACTGGCCGGGTATGACTGGGCGCAGCGCTGCCAGCACATCCCCTATGAGCTGGTGAGCCTGCCGGGGAATGTGGTGATGGCTTCGCGCGAGGGCACGGTGGTGCTGCTGGAAGATCTGATCCGCGAGGCGACGGAGCGCGCGCTGCAGGTGGTTTCGGAAAAGAACCCCGATTTGAGCGCGGAGCAAAAGCTGGATGTGGCCAAAGCGGTGGGCATTGGGGCGATTAAGTACCCCATGCTGGCGCGCGAAAACGCCAAGACGGTCACCTTTGACTGGCAGGCGGCTTTGGATTTCAACGGCCAGGCCTCGCCGTACATTCAATACGCGCATGTGCGCGCTAACAGCATTCTGCGCAAGCTGGGCGGAGAGCTGCCCGAATTGGCCGAACCGCAGCATGAGCTGGCCCCGGCCGAAGTGGAGCTGATTGAGCTGATTTCGCGCTTCCCCAAAGAGGTGCAGCGGGCGGCGGCGGAGCTGCGGCCTTTGTGCCTGGCCTCGCTGGGCTACGATCTGGCGCGTTCTTTCAGCGATTTTTACAACCAGTGCCCGGTGATCTCCGCGGAACCGGCGGTGCGCGCCTTCCGCGTGCATCTGGTGGCGGCGGCCAAGCAGGCCATGGCCAACTGCCTGAACATTTTGGGCATTCGCGCACCCGAAGTGATGTAGTTCGTACCAGGGCTTCCCATTTTGGGAAGCCTTGTTTCGGAAAAGCAGTGGCAGGATCCTCATGTGCCTTTTTGGGCTGGAGTGAATCGTATTAAACCATCAGACACCAAAAGGAGAAATGCAAGCATGACCCCCATCCGTACTCTTATCATGGGCGCTGCAGGGCGCGACTTCCACAACTTTAACGTGTTCTTCCGGGACAACCCCGATTACACCGTGGTCGCCTTCACAGCCACCCAGATTCCCAACATTGAAGGCCGCAAATACCCCGCGGCCCTGGCAGGCTCACTCTACCCCGAAGGTATCCCGATCTTCCCCGAAAGCGATCTGCTCAAGTTGATCAAAGACATGAAGGTGGATCAGGTGGTGTTCGCTTACAGCGATGTGCCGCACGAATACGTGATGCACAAGGCCTCCCTGGTGACGGCCGCGGGCGCTGATTTTCGCCTGATGGGCACGGCCACCACCCAGGTGAAATCCACCAAGCCGGTGGTTTCGGTGTGCGCCATCCGCACGGGCTCGGGCAAAAGCCAGACCACCCGCCGCGTTTCCATGATCCTGCGCGAAATGGGCTACAAAGTGGCCGCTATCCGCCACCCCATGCCCTACGGCGATCTGGTGAAGCAGAAGGTGCAGCGCTTCGCCACCTATGCCGATCTGGACAAGCACGAATGCACCATCGAAGAGCGCGAGGAATACGAACCCCATCTGGATAACGGCGTGATCGTGTACGCCGGTGTGGATTACGAAGCCATTCTGCGCCAGGCGGAGCAGGAAGTGGACATCGTTTTGTGGGACGGCGGCAACAACGACTTCTCGTTCTACAAGCCCGACCTGAGCATCGTGGTGCTCGATCCGCACCGCCCGGGGCATGAAGTTGTCTATCACCCCGGCGAAACCAACATGTACCTGGCGGACGTGTTCGTGATCAACAAAGTGGACACCGCCAACCCCGATTCCGTCATCGCCGTGCGCAATACCGCGGCGCGCCTGAACCCCAATGCGGTAGTGATTGAAGGCGCTTCCCCGCTGTTTGTGGACGACCCCGAAGCCATCCGCGGCAAGCGCGTGTTGGTGATTGAAGACGGCCCGACCCTGACCCACGGCGAAATGGCCTACGGGGCTGGCTGGGTGGCGGCTCGCCGCTTTGGCGCCGCCGAAATCGTGGACCCGCGCCCCTACGCGGTCGGCTCGATCATCAGCACGTACCAGAAGTACCCCAAGACCGGTCAGATTCTGCCCGCGATGGGCTACGGCGAAGCGCAGGTGCGCGATTTGGAAGCCACCATCAACCGCGCCGAAGTGGATATGGTCATCTCGGCCACCCCGATTGATCTGACCCGCATCATCAAGGTCAACAAGCCCATGCAGCGCGTGCGCTACGAACTGCAGGAGATCGGCGTTCCCACCCTGGAAACCATCCTCAAGGCGAAGTTCCACAAATAGGTTTTGAATTTGGCCAGCAGGGCGGGGCCAGTCCCCGCCCTGCTGTGTTTTAAGCGCAGCAGGTTCTGAGAAACGCTGGAAATACGGTACAATTGACGCATGTTTATTGACGAAATCTCTATTTACGTACAATCGGGCAAGGGCGGGGACGGCATGGTGCATTTCCTGCGGCAGAAGTTCATCGCGCGCGGCGGGCCAGATGGGGGCGACGGCGGTCGGGGCGGGGATGTGATTCTGCAGGTGAACCCCAAACTGAACACGCTGGCGCATTTCCAGCAGAACGCGCGCTTTATCGCCAAGGACGGCCGCAACGGCGGTCCCACCAACATGACCGGCCGCTCGGCGGAGCCCCTCATCATTCTGGTTCCGCCGGGGACGATGGTGTATGACGCGGCCACGGATGAACTGCTGGGCGATTTGGTGGAGCCGGGTCAGCAGCTGACGGTGTGCAAGGGCGGGCGCGGCGGGCGCGGCAACCAGCATTTTGCCAGCTCGCGCAACCAGGCCCCGCGCACCGCTGAACGCGGCGAGCCGGGCCAGGAACGCGGTCTGCGGCTGGAATTGAAGCTAATTGCGGATGTGGGCATTGTGGGGGTTCCCAACGCGGGCAAATCCAGTTTTCTGGCGGCGGTGACCAACGCCAGGCCCAAGATTGCCAATTACCCCTTCACCACCCTGGAGCCGAATTTGGGTGTGGCCCTGCTGGACCACCTGAACAGCCTGGTGCTGGCGGATATCCCTGGCCTGGTGGAAGGCGCGCACATGGGCGTGGGCCTGGGAGATGCCTTCCTGCGCCACATTCAGCGCACGCGGGTGTTGATTCACCTGCTGGACGGGATGAGCGAGGATCCGCTGGCGGATTTCAGCCAGATCAACAGCGAACTGTCGTTGTTTGACGCCGGATTGGCGAAAAAGCCGCAGATTGTGGTGTTGAACAAGATGGATCAGCCGGAGGTTCAGGAGCGCTGGCCCAAGATTCAGAAGGAATTGAAAAAACGCGGCTACGAGCCCTTTGCCATCTCGGCCCTGGCGCGCACGGATGTGAACCCGGTGCTGTGGAAGGCAGTGGAGCTGCTGCAAACCGTCCCAGAGCCGACCGTGGTGGGCGAACTGCCTGTGTACCGGCCGGAGGAAGACCCGCGCACCTTCACCGTGGAAAAGACCGACAGCGGCTATGTGGTGCGGGGGCGGGCCATTGAGCGGGCGGCGGCCATGACCTATTGGGAACATGACGGTTCGGTGCGGCGCTTCCAACGCCTGATGGAAACCCTGGGCGTGGAAGAGGCTCTGCGCAAGGCGGGCGTGGAGGAAGGCGACACCGTCATCATCGGCGGTTTCGAATTGGATTGGCAGGATTGATATGGGTGCGCCGCGCATCGGCATTTTTGGCGGGACGTTCGACCCCCCGCACCTGGGCCATTTGATCCTGGCAGCAGAAGCCTGGGATCAATTGGGCCTGGAACGCCTGCTGTGGGTGCTGACGCCCGACCCGCCGCATAAACAGGGACAGGTGATCCGCCCCGCGGCGGTGCGGCTGCAAATGGTGCAGGCGGCGGTGGCGGATAACCCCGCTTTTGAGCTGTCGCGGGTGGAGCTGGACCGCCCCGGGCCGCATTACGCCCTGGACACGGTGCGGCTGCTGCAAGGCCAGTTCCCGGATGCGGATTTGTTTTACCTCATCGGCGGGGATTCGCTGCACGACCTGCCCACCTGGCACCAGCCCGCGGAGCTGATCCGCGCCTGCGCTGGGCTGGGGGTGATGCGCCGCCCGGGGGACGGGGTGGATTTGGCTCACCTGAAAAGCCTTTTCCCCAGCCTGAGTGCCAAGGTGCATTTTGTGGAGGCGCCGCTGCTGGAGATCGCCTCTTCGCAGATCCGCAGCCGGATCGCGGCGGGCAAGCCGTACCGCTATTACCTGCCTGAAGGCGTGCGCGCGCTGATTGAAGCTCACGGCTGGTACCGTGAGGAAAGCGTCTGAGCGCGCAACCCAATTTATACAGAAACGACCGCCCGCGGATTTGCCGCGGGCGGTCGTTTGGTTAGGCACAGCAGGGGATCAGGGCGCGTCTGCGCGGATCAGCTCCAGGCTGCCGACGCCCAATTCCACGCGGATGGTGAGCAGCGGGCCGGGGCCTTCGGCGCGGTAGGTGCTGCCAGAGATGGTCCACGTGCCGGAGGGGGAGACGTTGTTCAGACCGCCGCTGATGATGACCTCGGCGTTGGTTTCGGCGGGGATGCGCAGGGTGGTGCTGCTGACCCCGCCGGTGATGCGCACATTGGCGGGCTGGAGCAGGGTGCCGCCGAAATCGAGCTGATACGAACCCGCCCCGCCTTCAAAGGTCATCTCTTGAAAATTGGCGTTGGCCAGGCCGCTGAGGTTCACGCTGGAGGCGCCGGTTTTGAAAGACAACAGGCGCATATTTTGCGGGTTGGGCTGGCTGAAAGACACGCTGACGCTGCTGGCCCCGCTGGACATTTCCAGACGGGTGATAGGCAGGCCGGACAGGTCGAGGGAGCCGTCGTAGGCCCCGGCGTTGACCTCCAGCTCAAAGGGGGCCGCGCTGCCCAGGCGCAGATCCCATTCGTTGACGATGTCGTTATGGGGGAATTGGGCGGTCAGGCCGGTGGGCTGCAAAATGCTCAGGCGGCCGTCCTGGCTGGTGACATTGGGCTGCCAGGAGTCGACGTTGCAGCGGATTTCGCCGTCCACGAAGTTCTTGGCTCCTGGAGCCAGGGTCAGGTGCCCCGCGCCCATTTCGATGAGCAGGCGGGCTGGGGCTGCGCCTTCGGGCAGCGGCTCGGCCAGGGTGAGGGTTTGGGTGGCGCCGGTGTTGACCGTGCGCACGGTGGGGACGGTGATGGTGCAGGCCAGGCTGGGCAGGATCAAGAGAAACAGCAAGGCAGTGATTTTTTTGAGCATAGGGTACCTCCTCTATGCGGGTGAGAGTGAAAGGAGGCGAACCGGAGCCGGTTCGCCTCTTGTGCGGGACGAAAGTGGATTAGATGTTGGGGTCATCCTCGGACGGTACCACCGGGGGTTCCGCGGGCGGGATCGGCGCGGGCGAGACCACCGCCGTGGGCGAAGGGGAGACTGCCGCAGCCTGCGTGCCGAAGCGCGTGGTGATGACCGCGCCCAGGCCAACGACGGCGCCCAGGAAGCCGACCAGCCAACCCACGCAGGGGATCAGGCCGAAGAGGCCCGCCACCATCGAGGTGAGCAGAGTGCCCAGGCCGGCGTTGACCGCGGGGGCCCACTGCACCTTCAGGGCGGCGGCCAGGCGGTTGCCGACCTCGTAACCCAGGGCCACCCAACCGAAGATCAGGGCGGTGATAAGCGCCAGGATCCCCAGGATGGCCAGCGGGGAAAGCACCAGGGTGATGGCCAGCAGCAGCACCAGGGCAGGGGCCACGATGAGGGTCAGCAGGCCCATTGCCCCGCTGACCACGGTTTGGGACGAGATGGCGTGGGTCACGCGGGCGGTGACGTTGGGCATGAAGAGGACAACGAGGGCGGCCAGGGCAGCCAGGGCCAACACCTGGAAGGAACGCCACAGGAAATCGCCAATGGAGCGCATGCCGCTCTTCCAGGCCGAGAGCACCGGGTTTTGCAGGGTGTTGCGCGGCAGGTTGAAGGAATAGCTGCCGGGGGCGCCGTTGACCACATCGCCGTTGACGACCGCACCTTCGGCACGGGCGATGTTGGCCCCCACCGAGAGGAGATTGCCGTTGACCACAGCAGTATCGCTGAGGGTGACCGAGCCGCCCACGCCGACTACGTCGCCGTTGACCTCACCCGCGACCTCGATGGAGCCGCCGGTGACGACCACGGAGCCGTTGACGGTTGCGCCTTCGCGGATGGCGGCGGTGCCGCCGATGATGGCCAGGTCGCCGTTCAGCGATTGACCGTCTTCGAGGGTGTAGCTGCCGCCGAAGATGACCTGACCGTCATTGTCAGGGCCCTGGGCGTGCACGGGGGCCGGGAAGGCCAAAAAGAGCGCCGCCAGCAGCAAGGATACGAGAGAGAGCTTATAGAGAAATTTCATTGGTTTGTTACTCCTTTAGCAGAAATGCGCCAGAGGGAGACTGCCCAGATCAGCCCAAGCAGGCCGAGACCGGTGGAGAGGATCACCCAGATGGCAACCGGGATGTAGATGGGCAGGGCATGCCATAAAGACATAATCACCTGCTGCGCATTGTTCCACTGGATCACCAGACGCGTGGCCATCCCCAAAGCATTGACGAGCAGGGTGGCAAAACTGGTGGTGAAGGCCAGATAGGCCATCAGTGCGAACAAAGCCAGCATGGAGGCGGTGGTGGTGATCAACACAAACCGGCGGGCTTGCAATTGGTGTTGGAGGGCGCGGCGTTCGGCCAGGCGGGCCTGGAACCGCCCGGTGAAACCCGGGGCAGGGCGAGCGGGAGGGGCCGCGCGCATGGTGCGGCGGGCAGCGCTCCAGCCGGTGGCCAGCTTGCGGCAGGCGTCACACGAATCGAGGTGTTCTTTCATTTGGCGCTGTTCAGCCAGCGACAGCGCGGCCTCATCCAAGATCCAAGATTCATAGGGCTGATGATTCATAAGGGTTCCTTTCCGCATACGCCGGTTCCTTGATGTGCTGCTGCATCTGTTCCGCCAGGGCGCGGCGCGCCCGGTGGAGACGACTTTTGACAGCAGGGACAGTCAGCGAAAGCGCATCTGCAATCTCCTGATCGGTAAAGTCATACCAATAGCGTAATACAATGGCGGCGCGGTCTGGAGCGGGCATGTGCGCCAGCATCTGGTGCAGAGCCTGGCTCTGCTCCGACTGGGCAGCGGCCTTTTCGGGGCCTGCGCCGCCGTCCGGAAGAAAATCTTCTTCCAGGCTGTCAATTGAAAAGCTGGTAAACCGGCGTTTGCGCTGCTGGTCGATGCAGTAATGTGCGGCGATGGAGAGCAGCCAGGTGATGAAGGAGCGGTTGGGGTCGTAGCGCTTGAGGGCCTGATAGGCGCGCCAGAAGGCTTCCTGGGCGGCGTCTTCGGCCTCGGCCTCATCGCCCAGCATGCGGTAGCAAAGGTTGAAGACGGGGTTCTGGTAGGTTTCTACCAGCCTTGAATAGGCCTCGTCATCTCCTTTGAGCGCTTGCTCCAGCCATGCGGCTTCTGTGTCCGTCACCATTTGCTCCTGATTTTTTGCTTTTCTATTACAATATACGCAGGAAATGCAAAAACGTTGCACCCAATTTCTGAGGGAATCCAGATGAATTTTAACCGACCGCACCGCCGATTTAACCCATTAAATGGACAATGGGTATTGGTTTCACCCCACCGCGCGCAGCGCCCCTGGCAGGGGCAGGTGGAAAAGACCGCCGAAGCCAACCTGCCGGCCTATGACCCCAGCTGCTACCTGTGCCCGGGCAACCGGCGCAACCAGGGGGCCGAGAACCCTAAGTATACCGGCCCGTACGTGTTTGACAACGATTTTCCTGCGCTGCTGCCGCCGGAGCCGGAGGAACAGCCCACCGGTCACCCTCTGTTCCGCGCGGAGCCGGAGACGGGCGTGTGCCGGGTGGTGTGCTTTTCGCCGCGCCACGATTTGACCCTGCCGGAGATGGCTTTGGAAGATGTGGAGGCGGTCATCCGCACCTGGAGCGCGCAGACGGCGGAGCTGGGCGCGCGGCCGGAGATCGGCTATGTGCAGGTGTTTGAGAACAAAGGCGCGGTGATGGGCTGCTCGAACCCGCACCCCCACAGCCAGATTTGGGCCACGGGGCAGGTTCCCAACGAGCCGGCCCTGGAGGCGGTGCAGCAGGCGGCTTATCACCAGCGCACGGGGGGCTGTTTGCTGTGCGACGTGACCGCCGAGGAGCGGGCGCGGGGTGAGCGCGTGGTGGCGCAGAACGAGCATTTCACCGCTTTTGTGCCCTTCTGGGCGGTGTGGCCGTTTGAGGTGCTGGTGACAGCCAACGCGCATGTGACCCGCCTGCCGCAGCTGAGCGCGGAGCAGGTGCGCGGGCTGGCGGACGTCTTCCGGCAGGTGACCATCCGCTACGACAATCTGTTTGAAGTCTCCTTCCCTTATTCGATGGGCTTTCACCAGGAACCGTTTGACGGGCAGGCCTACCCGGGCTGGCATTTCCACGCCCATTTCTACCCGCCGCTGCTGCGTTCGGCCACCGTGCGCAAATTTATGGTGGGCTTTGAGATGCTGGGCATGCCCCAGCGCGACCTGACGGCCGAGACGGCCGCCCAGCGCCTGCACGAGGTGAGCGGGGTGCATTACAAGCAGCGCTAAAGGGGACCAGCGGGGGGAAGACGCCGCGGAACGCATCGGGTGAAAGGACGCACGCCAATGGCAGACCACAAGAAAGAACAGGAACGCGCGGAACTGCACCGCACGATTTGGAACATCGCTAACGACCTGCGCGGCAGCGTGGACGGGTGGGATTTTAAGCAGTATGTGCTGGGGATGCTGTTTTACCGCTATATCTCCGAAAACATGCGCACCTACATCAACAGCGGCGAATGGGAAACGGGCAGCAAGACTTTTGATTACGCCCGCCTGGCGGATGCGCAGGCCGAGCAGGCGCGCGCCGACCTGGTGCGCACGCGGGGCTTTTTTATCCTGCCCAGCGAGCTGTTTGAAAACGTGCGCGCCCGCGCCCGCGAAGACCCCAACCTGAACGAGACCCTGGAACGCATCTTTACTCACATTGAGGCTTCGGCCCAGGGCACCGACAGCGAAGATAATTTTAAGGGCCTGTTTGACGATATTGACGTGAACAGCAACAAGCTGGGCAGCACGGTGGCGCAGCGCAACGAAAAGCTGGTGAAGCTGCTGAACGCCGTGGCGGATTTGAAGCTGGGCGATTACAAAGACCACAGCATTGACGCCTTTGGCGACGCCTACGAATACCTGATGGGCATGTACGCGTCCAACGCGGGCAAGAGCGGCGGCGAATATTACACCCCCCAGGAGGTTTCGGAGCTGCTCACGCGGCTGACCCTGGTGGGCAAGCGCGAGGTGAACAAGGTCTACGATCCGGCCTGCGGTTCGGGTTCGCTGCTGCTGAAATTTGCCCGCATTCTGGGCAAAGAGAACGTGCGCCGCGGCTTCTTTGGGCAGGAAATTAATATCACCACCTACAACCTGTGCCGCATCAACATGTTCCTGCACGATATTGATTACGACAAATTTAATATCGCCCTGGGCGACACGCTGACCGACCCGCAGCATTGGGACGACGAGCCTTTCGAGGCCATCGTCTCCAACCCGCCCTATTCGATCAAATGGAAAGGCGACAGCAGCCCGGTGCTGATCAACGACCCGCGCTTTTCACCGGCGGGGGTGCTGGCGCCCAAATCCAAGGCGGATCTGGCCTTCATCCTGCACAGCCTGGCCTGGCTGGCGGTGAACGGCACGGCGGCGATTGTGTGCTTTCCGGGGGTGATGTACCGCGGCGGAGCGGAACAGAAGATCCGCCAGTACTTGATTGACAACAACTATGTGGACTGCGTGATTCAACTGCCGGACAACCTCTTTTTTGGAACCAGCATCGCCACCTGCATCCTGGTGCTGAAGAAATCCAAACCCGAAAACAGCACCCTGTTCATGGACGCTTCCAAAGAATGCGTGAAGGTGACCAACAACAACAAGCTGACCGCTGAAAACATCACCCACATTTTGGATGCGTTTGTGCAGCGCCAGAATCGGGCGCACTTCTGCCGGCTGGTCCCCAACCGCGAGGTGGCCGCGCAGAACTACAACCTGTCGGTGTCTACCTATGTGGAGGCGGAGGACAGGCGCGAGGCGGTGGACATCACCGCGCTGAACGCCGAGATCGGCCAGATGGTGCGGCGCGCCCAGGCGCTGCGCGAGGCGATTGACGCCATCATCGCCGAGCTGGAGGAGGGGGCATGAGCCGCCTGGCGGCGCTGCTGCGCGAACTCTGCCCGGAGGGGGTGGAGTATAAACCAATTAAATCGGTCGCCGAGGTCGGCACAGGTAGTAGTAATAAAAATGAATCAAGTGAAGAAGGAAAATATCCTTTCTTTGTTCGCTCACAAAAAGTTGAGACAATGAATTCATTTGAGTATGATGAAGAAGCAATTATTATTCCAGGAGAAGGCGGGATTGGGGATATTTTTCATTATATCAATGGCAAATATGCAATTCACCAACGGGTATATAGAATTCATTTTACAGACAGTGGTGTTTTTGTAAAATTTGCTTATTATTATTTAATTTCTAACTTTAAGAAGTATATTGTTCAAAAAGCTGTCAATGCAACGGTGTCTTCTATACGTAAGCCGATGATTGAGGATTTCAAAATCCCCGTGCCGCCGCTGGAGGTGCAGCGAGAAATTGTGCGCATTTTGGACCATTTCACGGAGCTTACCGCGGAGCTTACCGCGGAGCTTACCGCGCGAAAGATACAGTATGAGTATTACCGAGACCGGTTACTGCGGTTTGAGGATTCCCCGCATGTCCGCTGGATGACCTTGGGGGAAATCGCTACGGATATGTATCGTGGCTCTGGCATTAAACGTGATGAAATCACTGAAAAAGGTTTTCCTTGTGTTCGTTACGGTGAAATTTATACAACTTATAGTATTTGGTTTGACCATTGTGTGTCACGTACTCGCTCTGGAACAAAAACGTTCGAGCATGGAGATGTATTATTTGCGATCACTGGAGAGAGAGTAGAAGAAATCGCAAAATCTTGTGTTTATATGGGCCATGAGAAATGCTTTGCGGGGGGAGATATTGTGGTTATGAAACATAATCAGAACCCGAAATATATGGCTTATGCGCTATCAACAACAAGTGCACAGGCCCAGAAGAGCAAAGGCAAAGTAAAGAGTAAAGTGGTTCATTCAAGTATTCCAGCTTTGAGGAATATTCTAATACCTGTTCCACCGCTGGAAGAGCAGGCGCGCATCGTGGCGATGTTGGACCGTTTTGACGCGCTGACCACGGATCTGAGCGCGGGGCTGCCGGCCGAGATCGCCGCGCGCCGCCAGCAGTACGCCCATTACCGCGACCGGCTGCTGCATTTTCAGGAGAAGGGCGCATGAGCACCTATTCGATTGTGGCCAGCACCAACGACGCCACCGTGGTGGCCGAATACGCCGCCGATTACAGCACCCGCCCGGAAAGCTACCAGAGCGAGGCCGAGCTGGAAGCCGAATTCATCCGCCAGCTCATCAACCAGGGCTACGAACTTTTTACCGGCCGGGATGAGGCGGCTTTGCTGGCCAATCTGCGCCGCCAGTTGGAGGCCCTCAACGAGATCACCTTCAGCGACGAGGAATGGGCGCGCTTTTTCCGCGAGTGCCTGGCGCCCAGCGGCGAAGGCATTGTGGAAAAGACGCGCAAAATTCAGGTGGATCATGTGCAATTGCTGCGCCGCGACGACGGCAGCACCAAGAACATCTATCTGCTGGATAAGCACAGCATCCACAACAACCGCCTGCAGGTGGCGCACCAGATCACCCAGGCGCAGGGGGCGCACCCCACCCGTTACGATGTGACCATCCTGGTGAACGGGCTGCCGCTGGTGCATGTGGAGCTGAAACGGCGCGGGGTGGCCCTGCGCGAGGCCTTTAACCAGATTCAGCGTTACCAGCGCGACAGCTTTTGGGCGGCGGCGGGCCTGTTTGAATATGTGCAGATCTTTGTGATCTCCAACGGCACCGAGACCAAATATTACAGCAACACCACGCGCGAGGCGCATCTGCGGCGGCTGGCGCAGGCCTCCGGCAGCAAGGCCCGGCAAACCAGCCACAGCTTTGAATTCACCAGTTTTTGGGCAGACGCGCACAACAAGATCATCCCCGATCTGGTGGATTTCAGCAAGACCTTCTTTGCGCGCCACACCCTGCTGAACATCCTCACCCGATACTGCGTGTGGACCTCAGAAAATCTGCTGCTGGTGATGCGGCCCTATCAAATCGCGGCCACCGAGCGCATATTGTCGCGCATCGCCGTGTCGGCGCAGTACCGGCGCGCGGGCAGCGTTGAGGCGGGCGGCTACATCTGGCACACCACCGGCTCCGGCAAGACGCTGACGAGCTTTAAGACCGCCCAATTGGCGGCGGCCCTGCCGGTCGTGGATAAGGTGCTGTTTGTGGTGGACCGCAAAGACCTGGATTACCAGACGATGAAGGAGTACGACCGCTTTGAAAAAGGGGCGGCGGACGGCAACACCTCGACGCGGGTTTTGCAGCGGCAGTTAGAAGACCGCGACGAGCGCGGCAATCCGCACGAATACCGCATCCTGGTCACCACCATTCAAAAGCTGGACCGCTTCATCCGCGCCAACCGCCAGCACCCCATCTACAAAAAACGGGTGGTGCTGATTTTTGACGAGTGCCACCGTTCGCAGTTTGGGGATATGCACCAGGCCATCACCCGCCATTTTAAGCAGTACCACATCTTCGGCTTCACCGGCACGCCCATTTTTGCGGCCAACGCCGGTTCGGGGGGCAGCCCGCTGCTGCGCACCACGGAACAGGCCTTTGGCGAAAAGCTGCACACCTACACCATCGTGGACGCCATCAACGATCAAAACGTGCTGCCTTTTCGGATTGATTTCATCAACACCTTTCACATGCCGGAGGACATCCGCGATAAAAAGGTGTACAGCATTGACCGCGAAAAGGCCCTGGCCGACCCGCAGCGCGTCCGCGGGGTGGTGGGCTATGTGCTGGAGCATTTTGAGCAGAAGACCCAGCGCAAAGACAGCTACATCTTGGCATCCCGCACGCAGCCGGGAGAAGAGCGGCGCGTGTTTGGGTTTAATTCGATTTTTGCCGCGGCGTCCATCCCCCTGGCCATGCGCTACTACGCCGAGTTTAAAAAGCAGATCGCCGAGCAGAAGCGCGGGCTGAAGATCGCCACCATTTTCAGCTTCAGTCCCAATGAGGAAGAGGCGGGCGGGCTGCTGCCGGATGAGGAATTTGAGATGGAGGGCCTGGACGCCCCCGCGCGCGATTTTTTGGAGGCGGCCATCCGCGATTACAACGCGGCTTTCAGCACCAATTTCGACACCTCGGCGGATAAGTTCCAGAATTATTACAAAGACCTGTCTCTGCGCATGAAGAACCGCGAGGTGGATTTGCTGATTGTGGTCAACATGTTCCTGACCGGCTTTGACGCTACCACGCTGAACACGCTGTGGGTGGATAAGAATTTGCGCCAACACGGGCTGCTGCAGGCGTTTTCACGCACCAACCGCATTTTGAACAGCGTGAAGACCTTTGGCAATATCGTCTGCTTCCGCGATCTGAAAGAGGAGACGGATGAGGCCATCGCCCTGTTTGGCAATAAGGACGCGGGGGGTGTGGTGCTGCTGCGCACCTACGAGGAGTATTACCGCGGGTATGAGGAAGACGGCCAGCACCAGCCTGGCTATGTGGAACGCATCGCCGAGCTGACCGCGGCATATCCGCTGGGGCAGCCCATCACCGGCGAGGAGGCGCAGAAGGATTTCATCCGCCTGTACGGGGCCATTCTGCGGCTGCGCAACATCCTCAGCGCGTTTGATGACTTCGCCGGACAGGAAATTCTCTCGCAGCGCGATTTTCAGGATTACCAGAGCCGCTACATTGACCTGTATCAGGAACTGCGCAAGGGCGCCGAGGCGGATAAGGAAAGCATCAACGATGATCTGGTGTTTGAACTGGAACTGATCCGGCAGATTGAAGTCAATATTGATTACATTTTGATGCTGGTGGCTCAATACTCCGAATCCAACGGCAAGGATCAAAATATTTTAACCACGATTGACAAGGCGGTGCAGAGCAGCCTGGAATTGCGCAGCAAGAAGGAGCTGATTCAGCGCTTCATTGCGCAGGTCAACGCGGATACGCAGGTGGATGCGGATTGGCGGCGGTTCTTGGATGAGCGCCGCGAGGCGGATATGGCAGCCATCATTCAGGAAGAAAATCTCAAGCCGGAAGAGACGCGGCGGTTGATGGACAACGCCTTCCGCGACGGGCTGCTGAAGACCACCGGCACGGCCATTGACCGAATCATGCCGCCCGTTTCGCGGTTTGGCGGCGGACGGGAGGAGAAAAAGCAGGGGATTATTGAAAAGCTGATGCGTTTCTTTGAGAAGTATTTGGGTTTGGTGTAAGCCTCAGCCGTTCCCGTTAAACGTGATGGTGCGCTTGCCTTGCAGGGTTTCGTCGATGCGCTGCACGACGATATCCAGATGGTGGGGCTTGTGGACGAAATCCAGGTCGTCGGTGGCCAGGGTGAGCACGGGGCACAGCTCGAAGGTGTTGATCCAATCCTCGTAGAAGGAATCCAGCAGGGTGAGGTAATCGGCGCTGATGCCGGTTTCGATATCGCGGGCGCGCTGGCGGATGCGCTCCATGAGCACAGGCACGGGGGCTTTGAGGTAGATGAGCAGGGAGGGCGGGGGGAGCTGTTCGGTGATCAGGTCAAACACGCGCCGGTAAGTGTGGTAATCCAGCTCGGAGAGGTTGCCCATGTGGTGCAGGGCGCGCGAGAAGATAAACGCGTCTTCGTAGATGCTGCGGTCCATGATGGCGGAACGGGGGTCCTGCCACAGTTCCAGGTGCTGGCGGGCGCGGTGGCCGAGGAAGTAGACTTGCAGATGAAAAGACCAGGCGCGCATATCCCCGTAGAAGTGGGGCAGGTAGGGGTTATCGGCCACGGATTCAAAGGCGGTGCGCCAGCCCAGGCGTTGGCCGATGCGTTCGGTGAGGGAGGTTTTGCCCGATCCGATATTTCCAGCCAGCAAAATGAGACGTTTGGCCATGATCCTATCTCCGGTAGAGGGGGTACGTGCGAGTATATCATAGGCGCGGGCGGGGGTGGGCGCTTTTGGAGGGGATTTTTTGCGGTGCGGGGGAGAAGGTGGTATCATGGGCGATTATGGATCCGTTTGGTTAGATGATGAGGTGAAACGATGCAGCCCACAGATGATTTTTCCATTTTTCCCATCACCACGAGCGTGAACGCGGCGGGGCGGCTGTCCATCGCTGGGCACGACCTGCGCACCCTGGCGGAAACCTACGGCACGCCGCTGTATGTGTACGACGGGGCCACCATCCGGCATCAGGCCGAGCGCCTGCAGAGCCTGTTTCGGCAGTATTACCCCGGCGAGGCAGCGGTGGCCTACGCGGTGAAGGCTTATTTTTCGCACGCGCTGGCGGTGAAGATGGCCGAGATGGGGCTGGGGGCGGATGTGGTCAGCTACGGGGAGATCCGCATCGCCCAGCAGGCGGGCTTCCCTGCTGAGGGCATTCATCTGCACGGTAATAACAAGTCGCAGCCGGAGCTGGAGGCGGCCCTGGCCTGGGGGGTGCAGGCCATTGTGGTGGACAGCCTGGATGAGATGATGTATCTGGAGGAGCTGGCGCGGAAAAATCAACGCCGGGCGCGCATCTGGCTGCGGATTACGCCGGACCTGCGCGTGAACACCCACCCGCATATTGAGACCTCGCACGCCGACAGTAAATTTGGCCTGCACATTCAAAACGGGGAGGCCGCAGAGGCCATCCGTTTCTGCAAGAACAGCCCCCATTTTCACCTGGTGGGGCTGCACACGCATTTGGGGTCGCAGATCTTTCAGGCTGAGCCGTACCGCATGGCGATTGAGATGCTGTATGAGGTGGCCGACGCGGAAGGCTTTGTGCCGGAGGAGATCAGCCCCGGCGGGGGCTGGGGGGTGCGTTACACCGAGGCGGACGGGCCGGACGATGCCGAACCCTGGGTGCGCACGGTCAGCGAGGCGGTGGCGGCGGCCAATCACCAGCGCGGCTGGAAATTGCCGAAGGTGATTTTGGAGCCGGGGCGCTGGATGGTGGCGCGGGCGGGGGTGGCGCTGTACCGGGTGGGTTCGCAGAAGATGACCCCCAACGGCACGCACATTGTGGCCATTGACGGCGGCCTGGCGGATAACCCGCGGGTGGCGCTGTATGGAGCGCAGTACACGGCGCGGGTGGTGGAGCGCCCCAGCGACCCGCCGACGGAGGCCATGCGCGTGGTGGGCAAATTCTGCGAATCGGGGGATGTGCTCATTCCGCACATTCTGCTGCCGCCGGTGCAGCGCGGGGAGCTTTTGGCCACGCCCGCGGCAGGGGCGTATCAGCTGAGCATGTCGTCCAATTACAATTTTGCGGCGCGGCCGGCGGTGGTGTGGTTGGAGGAGGGCCGCGCGGAGGTGATGCAGTGCTGTGAGCACCCCGAGCAGCCCGGCTGGTGGGTGTACACGCCGTAGATCCAGACCGTCCGTGCGAACGGGCGGTTTTTTTGTGTGCATGGGCGCGTCTGTAGGGGCGCGTCTCAGACGCGTCCAAGGTTCAGGTTATACCCAGGGGGAGAGATTGCCACACCCCCAGAAGGCGGGGGTACACCCCCAAAGAACGGGGGCACGGGCCTAAAACCGCCCGTGCCCGTACGGAGCCGCAAACGCAGGGAAGCGATCTGCACCTTTCGGGGTGGAGATCGCCACAGCCTCCAAAAGGCGGGGGCTTCGCGATGACACCTTGATGAGCGGGGCGTTTGATGAAGCGATGTGCGCTTTTTTGGGGGGAGATCGCCACAGCCCCCAAAAGACGGGGGTACACCCCCAAAAGGCGGGGGCTTCATGATGACATGTAAGTAAAATGTCGTCGCGAATGCAGGGAAGCGATGTGCTTAGATTGGGGGAGAGACTGCTTCGGCATGAGAAGCAACAGAAACCTTAACTCTCTTTGATCCGCCGTTAACCAAATTATCCAGTTTTGTTAATTTCGACGTGCTAATCTGAGCATGAGAAAAAACAATCCTGGAGGACCTATGGGATACGCTGATTTACACGTTCACAGTATCCACAGCTCAGACGGCACAGCAGCTATCTCTGCGATTTTGAAATATGCTGCAGATTTTACCCGCCTGGATGTGATTGCCATCACTGACCACGACACGATGGCTGGCGTTGCAGAGGCGGTGCATCTTGCACCGCAATATAAGCTTGAAGTAATTCCAGGCTGTGAAATATCTTCTGCTGAGGGGCATGTTTTGGCTCTGTTCATTGACCGGCCTGTACGGGCGGGTCTTTCGTTACTGGAAACCGTATTACGAGTTGGGGAGCAGGGCGGGCTGTGCGTTGCCGCACATCCTAAGGCGAAAGGTACCAGCAGCCTCAGCTTTGGGGCAATTGAGCAGGTGCTGACACATCCACTTGCTGCACGTATCCTTGTAGGGATTGAAGCTTTTAACGGCGGTCTGGTGTACACACGCAGTAACCAGGCGGTTCAAGCGGCTTCCAGCCGGATCAAGCTGGCTCAAGTGGGCAATAGTGATGCACATATCCTGTCTATGCTTGGAGCAGGATCTTCTTACTTCATTGGCAATACAGCTCAGGATCTGCGTTTTGCCCTAGAAAACCAGTGCACCATCCCGATCCGAGGAAAGGGCTTAACGGGTACATCGGTTTTGGCTTCTTACATCCCTCGGTATATCCTGCGAAAATTGGGCTGGGTAAGTTGGAATGCCAACCCAAAGGAAAAGGTGAAATTTACCCGCATTTCACAAATCATGGCTGGGACATCACCGAGATCTGTTGGCCAACCCTGAGTTGATCGAGCACTCATGACGAAAAAAGTACTTTTCATAGGTGGTTCGCTCAACCAGACGACCATGATGCACAAAATTGCATCTCACCTGCCTGAGTTTGACGCCTTTTTCACACCTTTTTATGCAGAAGGAGGCTTGGGGCTGCTGGCCAAAGGGGGGGTTCTTAAACATTCGATTTTGGGCGGAAAGCATCGAATGGCTACCCTTGAGTACCTAAATGAACAGAACCTACCAATAGATGAAGGTGGGCGGCAACACACTTATGATCTTGTTGTCACTGGTACTGACCTCATCGTGCAATCCAATATTCGCAGGACCCGCCTGATCCTGGTGCAGGAAGGGATTACTGAGCCGGAAAATTTCAGCCTGCCCTTGGTAAAAACTTTCAGGCTGCCGCGTTACCTTGCCAATACTGCGGCAACGGGTCTTTCAGATGCTTATGATCTGTTTTGCGTCGCATCACACGGATATCGTGACTTATTCATTCGAAAAGGTGTGCGCCCGGAGAAAATCGTAGTTACCGGAATCCCTAACTTTGACCATGCTGCTGAAGCGATGAATAACGATTTCCCTTACCGAGATTACGTACTGGTCGCGACTTCAAGCATCCGCGAAACGGGAAAATTCGATGATCGAGTGGGATTTTTACGCAAGGTGAAGCGGATTGCGGGGGGGCGGCAAGTGATTGTAAAGCTGCATCCCAACGAAAACGTTCGACGAGCTGAGGCTGAAATTCGTGCCCAACTACCTGGTGCCATCATTTTCCGGGCAGGGAATACCAACGCAATGGTAGCAAACTGTGCTGTGTTGATTACTCAGGTTTCCTCAGTGGTTTTTGTGGGCATTGCGCTGGGGAAAGAAGTGCATTCCTATTTTGATCTCGATCAGCTGCGCAGGCTTCTTCCCCTTCAGAACCGAGGTACTTCAGCAGCGCATATTGCCCAAGTTTGCCGATTTCTTGTTAATGTTCCTCTGGCTGAGCTGCGGCCCAAGCCCGTCAGGCGTTTGCTGACCGCGGAATGGTAGTCATTCGAATCGCTAAACGATTCGCTCGATGGAGCTAAGCGGAACCCCACGTTTGCTGTAGTATCACTCCTACAGGGAAGCGATGTGCGTTGATTGGGGGAGAGAACGCTTCGGCCAGGAAACTCACCTGGCCTCGCCCACAAAAAACGAGGGCCAGCCCTCAAACAACGAGGGTTCACAGTGACATCAGGATGAGCGGGGCACCCTACGGCGGCCGTGTCATCGCGAACCGCGAAGCGGTGAAGCGATCTGCACGATTCGGGGGGAGAGATCGCCACAGCCCCTAGAAGGCGGGGGCTTCGCCCTCAAAAAACGAGGGCAAGCGATGACATCATGATGAGCGGGGCACCCTACGCAGATGGGCGGTTCTGCAATTGCTTGACGGCGGGCAGGGCCTGGGCGACAAAGAAGGTGATCATCAGGCGCACGATGCTGCTGTAAAAATTCATCATGGAGCCTTGCCCTGGGCCGATGAAAAGGCCCAGCACGGCATCCAGCCCCAGCAGAACCACGGCAGCCAACAAGGCCCACCAGGACAGGCGGCGGGTGAGGTAGGCCAGGGTCAGCAGCAGGGCGCCGTAGCCGAGCTGGTAGACGCCGATGCCCATGCTGACGAGCACCTGCCAGCGAAAGAGCAGAGCCAGCAGGCCGGTGATGAAATTAAAGCCGCCCACCAGAACGATGAGGCTGAAGGCGTTTTTGAGGCGGGTTTCGGGGTGGGCGGCAGTGCCGGGCAGGTGCTGCCCGTTGCGCAGTACCGCCAGCTCGGCGGCCAGGCCGGTGAAAAGCTGCACATGCAGGGTGGAGCCGTCGGGCAGGGGGAAATCTTGCCCGGCGGTGAGAGCCTTTTTGTTCTCCACACGGCCCACTTCCACGCCGTCCAGCTTGATGGTGAACTGGGTCCAATTGGAGGCCCAGGAGACTTCCAGGCGCAGGGGGCCGTTGGGTTCCAGGGCATAAGTTTGAATGGGCATACGGCAGGGCGCTCCTCTTGCGGGTGGGATGGGTGCATCCAGTCTACCTGTTCTGGGGGAAATGTCAAGGGGGCCGGTGTCTGTCCCAAGAGTGGTAGGTTTTGAAAAAAGAGCAAGCTCCGAGTAAACTGGTAGGTGCTTAGGCCACCAAGTTACCGGAGCTTGCCATGTCTATTGTCACCTTACAGATACCAGAAGTCAAGTCAATTGAGACAG
>JARKPO010000094.1 GCA_029975215.1 Levilinea sp. | reverse complement strand
CTGTGTTGCGACATATTGCTCTAAATCTGCTCAGACAAGATAGGACGATCAAACGCGGCATCAAAATAAAACGATTGGCAGCCGCCTGGGACAATGATTACCTCATCCAACTCTTCAGTGATTAGAATGCGATTGCCCTGAACCCCGCGGGACAAGCTCTGTACAAATTGGTAAACCAATGGTATTTTAAGGCGTTATTGGTAGCACCGGTGTCCCGCCTTGAGCCCATTTACTTTTTATCCCTGGTCTGTTTCAAACGTAATCCGATATACTTTTATGACGTAATCTGTCATCTTTTGGCATGATATATTACACTTGCTGGAAATTCTGGATTATACTAAACTTAAAATCTAGATAAATAAGACCTGATTTTCTGAATGAAGGATTAATGATATGCAAATCACACGGCAGGCCGACTATGCGTTACGGGCGATGATTTACCTGGCCCAAATGGAACCAAACCGCCGCGCCTCCACCAGCCAGATCGCTGGTGATCAACGTATTCCCCCTTCGTTTCTTGCCAAGATCATCTCCCAACTTTCCATCGCCGGGCTGATTCACACCTCCCGCGGTGCTCGCGGGGGCGTCTCGCTGGCTCGCTCGCCAGAAGAAATCTCCGTTTTGGAAGTGGTCGAAGCCATTGACGGCCCGATTGCGTTGAACGAGTGCACCGACAACCCCGATAACTGCCCCTTTGGCCCGAACTGTCTGCTGCGTCCCCTGTGGTGCGACACCCAGGCCGAGCTGGTCACCCGACTGCGCAACACCACTTTCGCACAGATCCTGCCCAAGCAGGGCGCCTAATCCAGAATCAACATTTGAAAGGGGGAGGAAATCCAATGGTCTCTGGAACACCGGTAGATCGGCAGTGGGTGGTGGTTTTAAACCACGGTCAGGTGGTAATTGATTGGGGGGATGGTTGGTATCAAAACGTGGATGACGGCTTGTTTGTGGCCGTAGACCCGCACGAGATCAGCCACACCATTACAGAAGCAGAAATCGGCCAATTGCTGAGCCTGGGGTGGGTGAACGCCTTTGACGGGCGCTATCTGTACGTGCCCAACCTGCCCGACCGGCCCCAACCGTCCGATCAAGATTAGTCTTTCCCTCAGCATTGCCGCACGGCTGTCTGTTCTGACAAGAACAGGCGGCCTGTTTTTTCTAGGGTACAATAAGCCCTGACCACTTTCAAAACACCGCGCGGAGGTCCTGTGTCCGTTTCCTCTTCCCGTTTCACTCGATGGCAATGGCTTGCCCTGGCGTTGACCCTGGGCCTCATCGCCGCAACCGCCTTTTTAGTCCCCGAAGAGCGCTCGCTGGGCGCGAATCTGCGCCTGATCATGGTGCATGGAGCCTGGGTGTGGGTGGGCAAGATCGTCTTTGGGGCCGCGGCCCTGGTGGGGGCGGCGGGGCTGCTGCTGCGGCGGCTGGATGTACACCGCTGGTCGCAGGCCCTGGCCCACACCGGCCTGACCTTTTGGCTGACCTATCTGCCCATGGCCCTGCTGGTGATGCAGCTCACCTGGGGCGGGCTGTACTTAGATGAACCCCGCTGGCGGGTTCCGTTCACCTTCGGCGTGGTAGGGCTGCTGCTGCAAGTGGGCCTGTGGCTGGCTTCCGTCCCCTGGCTGTCCTCAGCGGCCAACCTGGGTTTCGGCGCGGCCCTGTGGTGGTCGCTGGGCGGCCTGCAAAACATCCTGCACCCCGACGCCCCCATCGCCCAATCCGATTCAACCCGCATTCAATTTTTCTTTATCGTCCTATTGGTTTTAACCCTGGCCCTGGCCGTCCAGGCAGCCATCCTTTGGCGGCAGGCCGCCCGAAAGCGCACCCCATGAAGCCCTCTTCCTTTCGCGTTCAACTGATCCTCTTCACCTTCATCCGCACCCTGCTGAACACCGCCGTGCGCATGATGTACCCTTTCCTGGCCGTGTTCGCGCGCGGCCTGGGCGTGACGGTGGATCAGGTCTCCCTGGCCCTCACCGTGCGCCAGTTTATGGGCATGTTCAACCCCTTCCTCTCCCCCCTGGCAGACCGCTTTGGGCGGCGGGTGGGCATGCTCACCGGTCTGGGCATCTTCGTGGTGGGGGCCGGCGTTCTGGTGCTTTTCCCGCGCTATGAGGCCCTCTTCCCTGGGCTGAGCCTGTCGCTGCTGGGCATGTTCCTGGTGATCTCCTCCATGCAGGCCTACATCGGCGATCAGGTCAGCTACGAACAGCGCGGGCGCACCATGGCCGTGGTGGAGTTCGGCTGGTCGCTGTCCTTCATCCTGGGCATCCCCGCCGTGGGCTTTCTCATCGCCCGCTACGGCTGGCAGTCGCCCTTCCCGGTGCTGGCGGTCCTCGGCCTGGTTGCGCTGATCGCCCTGGCGCGGGTGGTGCCCCAAGATCGTCCCCAGCGCGGCGCCGTCCACAACCCCCTGGCCAACCTGGGCGTGGTGCTGCGCAGCCCGGCGGCGCTGGCGGGGCTGGGCATGGGCCTGTGCTTCACCGCCGCCAACGAGGTGGTCAACCTGATGTTCGGCGTGTGGATGGAAGACACCTTTGGGCTGCAAATCGCCGCCCTCAGCGCTGCTTCGGTGGTCATCGGCCTGTCCGAACTGGGCGGCGAGGGCATCACCGCCCTGATTGTGGACCGGCTGGGCAAGGCGCGCGCCATCCGCATCGGTCTGGCGGCCAACAGCCTGTTTGCCCTGGCCCTGCCCTGGCTCAGCGGCAGCCTGTGGGGGGCATTGGCGGGCCTGTTCTTCTTTTACCTCAGCTTCGAATTCACCCTGGTCAGCTCGCTGCCCCTGATGAGCGAAATCCTGCCCTCGGCCCGTGCTACCCTGCTGGGCCTCAACATCGCCATCTTTTCGCTGGGGCGCGCCATCGGCACGCTGATCGCGCCGCAGTTGTACGACTTCGGTTTCTGGAGCAACGGCGCCGCTGCGCTGCTGTTTAATCTGTCCGCTTTTTTGCTGCTGGGCCTGGTGCACGTCGCCAAACAGCCCGCCCCTTCTGATCCGGCTTGACCTGCGAGGAACGATGCTCATTCACTCCGCTTCTCAACTGCTCACCCTGCCCGGCGGCCCGCAGCGCGGCCGCGAACTCGGCCGTTTGGGGATCATCCCCAACGGAGCGGTGCTGGTCCGCGGCGGGAAAATTGCCGCCGTGGGTTCCACCACCGAGCTGCGCGCCGATTTCCCCGACGAGCCGTCCCTGGATGCGGGCGGCAAGGTGGTGATGCCCGGCTTTGTGGACCCCCACACCCATCTGGTGTGGGCCGGGGACCGCGCCGCCGAATTTGAAATGCGGCTGGAGGGCAAAACCTATCTGGAGATCATGGCGGCGGGCGGCGGGATCGTCTCCACCGTGCGCGCCACGCGTCAGGCCAGCCTGGAAACCCTCAAAGACCAGACCCGCGCACGCATGCACAGCCTGCTGCGCCACGGAACCACCACCGCCGAAGCCAAAACCGGCTACGGCCTGGAAACCCGTTCTGAGCTGCTCCAGATGCAGGCGCTGTTGGAATTGGATGCCGAGGGCGGGTTGGAACTGGTGCCTACTTTCCTGGGGGCGCACGCCGTCCCGCAGGAATACAAAGACGACCCGCAGGCCTTCACCGACCAGGTGGTGAAGGAAATGCTGCCCGCCCTGCACGTCTGGTGGCAGGAACACGGCGGCCAGCGCCCCCTGCCCTATGTGGATGTGTTCTGCGAGACCGGCGCTTTCAGCCTGGAGCAGTCGCGCCAAATTCTCACCGCCGCCAAAGCCCTGGGCTTCCCGCTCAAGATCCATGCGGATGAATTTGACAATCTGTGCGGGGCCAGTCTGGCGGCTGAGTTGGGGGCCGCCTCGGCGGATCACCTCGTCAAGACCTCCCCCGCCGACATCGCCGCCCTGGCGCGCTCGAACACCGTGGCCGTGGCCCTGCCCTGCACGCCCTTTGGCCTGGCCGACCCCCACTACACCCCCGCGCGCGCCATCCTGGAAGCCGACGGTCTGCTGGCGGTGGCCTCCGACATTAACCCCGGCACCGCCTGGTGCGAGAGCATGCAGTTTGTCATCGCTCTGGCCTGCCGCTATCTGCGCCTGACCCCGGCTCAGGCCGTGGCCGCCGCCACCATCAACGCCGCCGCTGCCGTGGGCCGTGCCGAGCGCGTCGGCTCGCTGGAGCTGGGCAAACAAGCCGATCTCCTGGTGCTGTCGGTGGATGACTACCGCCATCTAGGCTACCGCTTTGGCACCAATCTGGTGCAAACTGTGATCAAACGCGGGCAGATCCTGCCCGCATAGGAGGGCCCTATGCCCAGCATTGAACAGGCGCGCGAATGGTATCAAAGCGCCGACGCCGTCCACGATTTTGAACACGTCCTGCGCGTCTACACCCTTTCCGAGCGGCTGGCGCACCTGGAAGGCGCGGATGTGGACATCGTCCACGCCGCCGCCCTGCTGCACGATTCCCGCGGGGCCTCGCCCAACGGCAGCGGACGCCAGGAACACCATCTGGCCTCGGCCGAATTTGCCGCCGAAGTACTGGCCGCGGAAGGCTGGCCCGCCGAGCGCATCGCCGCCGTGCAGCACTGCATTCGCGCTCACCGCTACCGCGACGACCGCGAGCCGCCCCAAAGCATCGAAGCCCAGGTGATTTTTGACGCCGACAAGCTGGACGTGCTGGGCGCCATCGGCGTGGCCCGCACCATCGGCTTTGCCGTGCTGGCCGGGCAGCCCATCTATGCGCAGCCCTCCGAGCAGTTCTTGCAGACCGGCGAAAAGCTCCCCGGCGAAGCGCACAGCTCCTACCACGAGTATTTGTTCAAGCTGCGTAAGGTGGAGAGCCGCCTGTTCACTCCCAGCGCCAAGGCCCTGGCCCAGGCGCGCACTGCCTACATGGACGGGTATTACCGCCAGCTGGCCGCCGAAATGCGCGGGGAGTGCTGATCCGTCATGGGGGGGCGAATCCGCGGCTTGCTCACGCATAAACCCGGCGGGTTGGAGCTGTGCCTGGTCACGCTTCTGACAGCGGCGGTGTTCTTTTTCCACCTGCCGAACATCCTGCACACCCCCGACGAAAGCGATTGGATCGCTACCAGTCAGTTTTACGAAGCCTTCATCCAGGGTGAATTCCCGCCGGAAGCCTGGCACGCGGTTTGGGGCTGGCAGGAAACCTATTGGACCCTCACCCAACCCCCCGTTGCCCGCTATCTCATCGCCATCGGCCGGCGCGCCGGCGGTTATGCCGTGCGCGACCTGAACACACCCTGGAACTGGGCCTTAGACGTGCAGGGCAACATCGAAGCGGGCAAAATGCCCACCCCGCGGCTGCTGTTTTGGTCGCGTCTGCCGATGGTGCTGCTGACGGCCTTCGGCGTTGGCCTGCTCTTTGCCCTGGGCGGCGCGCTCAGCGGACGGTTGGGGGCCTACGCCCTGGCCGGGATGCTGCTGACCAGCGCCTACCTGCGCGAGACCACCCTGCGCGCACTGGGGGAAGCCCCCCTGCTCTTCTTTGTGCTGGTCTGCGCCGTGCTCACCGCCGCGGGGCTGCAAAGCTGGCTGCGGGCCGCAGAAGCCGAGAACAGATCCCTGCGGCGGGCCTATCTTTGGTTCGCCCTGGCCGGCATCGCCGCCGGTCTGGCGGCCGCCAGCAAGCTAAACGGCCTGCTGGCGGCGGGGGGCGCGGCCGCCGCGGCGCTGTGGGCGGCCTTCTTCTGGCGCGGCTCCATCTCCCCTGCCCGCGCCCGTACCTTCGCCCTGCGCATCGTCCCCCTGGTGGGCCTGCTGGCCATAGGCACCCTCATCGCCGTTTATCCCTTATTGCACAGCGACCCCCTCACCCGCCTGGGGCGCATGTACAAATTCCGCCTGCAGGAAATGCAGGTGCAGACCGAGGGCTTCCCGCAGGATACCCTCAACACCCCCCTGGAGCAAATCAGCGCGGCGGCCGTGCATGTGCTTTCCAGCGACGCCGCTTTCCGCTTCCCTGGGGCGGCGCTGCTGAACGGCGCGCTCATCGCCGTGGGGGCTGCCGGTCTGCTGCGCGGCCTTTTCGGCCGCAAAGCCGGTGAAAGCGCCGCGGCCCTGGCCGTGCGCCTGGGCCTGCTGGGGGTGCTGGGTCCGCTGGTGGCGGCGGCCTGCTTCAGCCCGCTGAATTGGGGACGCTATTACCTCTTTCCGGTGCTGCTGGGACTGATGTGTACCGCCCTGGGCCTCCACCGTTTGCTGGAATGGGCGGCAGCGCGAGCGCGTTGAATTGTTGAGGAACTGTAAGCTAATTTGCGCTTCTCAGGCTTGCCTTTCCACCCCTTCCCTCGTAAAATCTAAAACATGAGCATCCCCTACGGCCCCATCTTAATTGTAGAAGACGTTCCCAACGTTCAGGAACTCCTGGAAGTCACCCTGCGCTTTAAGGGCTATCCGGTGATCACCGCCAACAACGGGCAGGAAGCCCTGGAAAAAATCGCCCATGAGCGCCCGGCTCTGATCATCACGGATATTCTCATGCCGAAGATGGACGGCTATGCTCTGGCGCACAACCTGCGCAAGAATCCGCTCACCAGCGCCATCCCGCTCATCTTCGTCTCGGCCACCTACATCACCGCCGAGGATAAGCGCTTTGCCCTCAGCCTGGGGGGGGTGCGCTTCATCGAAAAGCCCATTGACACCGAAGATTTCCTGCTGACCGTGGCCGAAATTTTGACCCAGGGGGTGCCCACCCTGCCCCAGCCGCTGGAAGACGAAGATTTTTACCGCGGCTACCGCGAACGCCTGGAAGGCAAGCTGCGCTACAAGCACACCCAGATCGCCCGCACCGAACGCCTGCTGCAAACCTTGCCCGCGGATCAAAAACCCGCCTTTGAAACCCTGCTGCAGCACGCCATCCACGACCGCGAGGAAATTCAGCGCGAGCTCCAGGAGCTGACCCTCTTCATGGAAAAATTCGAGAAGGGCGAAGAGTAAATCCCCCCTAGCCCCCAGCAAACCCATACGCAGGCTGTTGGCGGGCCAACAGCCTGACTTTTTACCCGAACCCGGAGTGAACCCCCTATGCAGCCCCAATTGACAGACCTGATCCGCATCGCCCGCCAGGCCGGAGAGATTCAACGCGCCGGTTTTGGCCAAACCCACCAGGTGGGCCACAAAGGCCCCGTGGATCTGGTCACTGAAATTGACCACCGATGCGAAGCCCATATCCTGAACGCCATCCAAAGCCAGTTCCCCGGCCACCATATCGTGGCAGAGGAAAGCGGCCAGATCAACGGCGGCAGCCCGCATACCTGGTATGTGGATCCCCTGGACGGAACCGTGAACTACGCCCATTCCGTGCCGCTGTTTTCCGTGTCCATCGCCTATGCCGAGGGCGGCCAGACCCAGCTGGGGGTGGTGTACGACCCCATGCGCGACGAGTGTTTCAGCGCCCAGCGCGGGCGCGGCGCCTGGCTGAACGATCAGCCCATCCGCGTTTCCAGCGCGGATCAACTGATTGATGCTCTGCTGGTCACCGGTTTCCCCTACGAACTGAACCAGCGCCAGCTGAACCTGGAGCTGTTCGCAGATTTCTCGCTGCAATGTCAGGGGGTGCGCCGCCTGGGCTCCGCGGCCCTAGACCTGTGCTACGTGGCCGCGGGACGGCTGGACGGCTATTGGGAGCTTTCGCTCAAGGCTTGGGACGTGGCCGCAGGCGCGCTGATTGTGCAGGAGGCCGGGGGCATGCTGACCGCGCCGGACGGCCAGGCAGATTTCTTCCAGCCGCCTTTCGCCCTGCTGGCCGCCAACCCGCAGCTGTACCCGCTGATGCTGAAAATCCTGCGCCAGCACCTTCCCGCCTGAGACCGCAGACAACGCAAAAGGGCTGCCCGTTACTGTTCGGACAGCCCTTTTTTATTAAATGGAGGACAGATTGGAGGGAGGTTAGCCTTCCGGCTCCACCACCTCAGGCATCAACGGCTCCACCGGGTCCGGCCGCGAGGCCGCTTCGGCGTCGCCAAATTCCCGCCCCGTCAGCCGCCGGAAGGTGATCACCCAGGCGCTGGAGAGATAGGACTGCAGCACGCCGCCCAGCAGCCAGGCCAACGGCAGGTACAGGGCCAGGAAGACGATCGAGACGATAAAACCGGTGCGCATGGCTTCAAAGGTGCCCGCGATCAGCCCGCCAAAGATGGGGATGAGGATCAGCAGGGCTGGCAGGCCGATGACCAGCGAAATCAGGCCGCCGCCAATCCACAGGATCAGGCCCATCACTAGCATGGCCGTCACGTTGCTGCGGATCACCGCGTAGCCGCGCTTCAGGCTGTCGATGACGCCCAGATTCTCGCCCACCAAGGCCGCCATGCTCTCTTCGACCCACACATTGATCAACAGAGAAATGGGCAGCAGCAGGCACAGGAGCGGGATCAGGCAGATCAGGCCAATGCCCATCGTAGCCACTGCAACAGCGATCATGGGCAGGGCAATCAGCAGTCCCAGGGCAATGCCGCCAGCCACCAGCAAAAGATTCAGCAAGACCACACGCCAGAAGTAAGGCTTGAGTTCGGTCCACACCGTGCGCAGGTTCAGCTGCGGACGGCCTTCATCCGCCAGCCAGGCCCCGCGCATCAGGCCGGTTTTGCCCAGGCTGGAAACGAAGAAGACCACCACCACCAGGATCAACGCGACGCAAATGAGGACGAGGGGCAGCCAAACCGGCACATTTTCAAAGAAGTTTTCCGTCTGGCCGAAAAATTGCTGTATTTCCGGAGGCAGGTTCATTCCATTGCCGTTGTTGGGGGAATAGCTGCCGCCCCCACCACCGCCGCCGCCCCCACCCCCGCCGCCGCTGCCGCAGCTGGCCAGGAAACCGAACAGCCATAGGATCTTATTCTTCCAGATCACTTTCCAAGCGCGTTGTAACACTTCACCGTAGTTCATAGGAACCTCCTGGAACTATATACGTGAAGGGCGCGAAAAAGTTGCGCACAGGCCGGCCTTACTCCCACTCGATGGTGGCGGGGGGCTTGCTGGTCACGTCATACACCACCCGGTTCACGCCTTTAACCTCATTCACAATCCGGCTGGAGACACGCGCCAGCAGCTCATATGGCAGCCGCGCCCAATCAGCGGTCATAAAGTCTTCGGTGGTCACCGCCCGCAGCGCCGCAGTCTCGTGATAGGTGCGCTGATCACCCATTACGCCCACCGAATACACCGGCAGCAGCACGGCAAAAGCCTGGGCGATTCCGCCAGCTTCGCGCTCTCTTTGGTTCAAAAGCCCCGCCCGGCCCAGCTCATCCGTGAACACCGCGTCTGCCTGGCGCAAAATCTCCAGGCGCTCGGCGGTGACTTCGCCCAGGCAGCGCACGGCCAGCCCCGGCCCAGGGAAGGGCTGCCGCCAGACCAGCCCGGCGGGCAAACCCAGGGCCTGCCCCACGGCGCGCACTTCATCTTTAAACAGGTAGCGCAGCGGCTCAATCAGGCGAAAGGTCAGACCTTCCGGCAGGCCGCCCACGTTGTGATGGGTTTTGATGCGCGCGGCCTTGTTGCGGTCGGGCGCGCTGGATTCCACCACATCCGGGTAAATCGTGCCCTGTACCAGGAAAGGAACCTCGCCCAGTTTGCGCGCCTCGTGCTCAAACACGCGGATGAAGGTCTCGCCGATGATACGGCGTTTGGCCTCCGGCTCGGTCACCCCGCGCAGCGCCTGCAAAAAGGTGTCGGCCGCGTCCACCACCACCAGATGCGGCCCCAGCGTGCCTTCAAAGGCCGCCTGCACCTGCTCGCGCTCGCCCATGCGCAGCAGGCCGTTATCCACAAACACGGCGGTCAACTGCTCGCCCACCGCGCGGTGGGCCAAAGCCGTGGCCACGCTGGAATCCACGCCGCCGGAAACGGCCGTCAGCACCCGCTGGTTCCCCGCCTGGGCGTGAATGCGTTCCACCGCCTGGGTAATGATCGATTCGGGCGTCCAATCCGGCTGCGCACCGCAGATGCCGATGACAAAATTGCGCAAAATCTCCAGGCCGCCGGGGGTATGGTGCACCTCGGGATGGAACTGCACCCCATAACGGCGCGCGGCCACGTCGCCCATTGCCGCCGCGGGGGAATTGGAGCTGGCTGCCAGCACCTGAAAGCCCGCTGGGGCCGATTCAATGCGGTCTCCGTGCGACATCCACACCCGTTGGCGGCCAGACGGCAGCAGCGGGTTGGGCAGCACAGTGTCAATCTCGGCCGGGCCGTATTCGCGCTCCTGTGATGCCGCCACCCGCCCCCCCAGAGCATGGGTCAGGGTCTGCATGCCGTAGCAAATGCCCAGCACCGGCAGGCCCGATTCCAGGATAAAGTTTGGAACAGCGGGTGCACCCGCGTCATAGACGGAATTCGGCCCGCCGGAAAGGATGTAACCTTTCGGCTGGATGGCTTCGATCTGTTCTTGGGGCGCGTCCCAGGGAAAAAGTTCGCAGTACACGTGCAGCTCGCGCACGCGGCGCGCGATCAACTGAGCATATTGAGAGCCAAAATCGAGAATGGCGATCGCGTCGGGCATGGCTCAGTCATCCAAAAAAGTGATCTGCTGATCGTCCATGCTGGTGATGGTGACCAGCGAAACCACCGGCACCCCCAGCGGAGCCAAGAGCTCGCGGCCGCCCTCAAAGGTTTTTTCCACCAGGGTACCGATGCCCACCAGGTCGGCCCCCGCCGCCTGAACCAGACGCACCAGGCCCTGAATGGTCGCTCCGGAGGCCAGAAAATCGTCAATAATGAGCACTTTTTCGCCCCGCGGCAGGTATTCTGGCGAGACAATCAATTCCACCATGTGACCTTTGGTGTGCGAAGGCGCCACCGTCAGATACACCGTGTTGGGCATGGTAATGGGTTTGGACTTGCGCGCATACACCACCGGCAGGTTCAGGTAGCGGGCCGCCATCACCGCCGGGGCAATCCCGCTGATTTCGGCGGTCAGCACACGCGTCGCGCCCACCCCGGCGAAAAGCCGCGCAAATTCCTGCCCGCAGGCGTCCATTAACACCGGGTCCACTTGATGATTGATGAAACCATCCACCTTGAGGATCCCACCCCCCAGGTTCTTGCCGTCACGCAAAATCCGGTCTTTCAAGAGCTGCATCATCCTACTGGTCCTCCGCATGAATTGAGTTGTGTAGACATTTTACCGCTCAGCAGCCTTTTGCGCCAAGCCAAAACCAAGCTCGCCGGTCCAATTGTACCCCGCCGAGCGGCCCGTACAGCGGCAAAAATGAACCCTGCCCGCCCCAAGCGCAAATCGTCCCGGCTGCGTCCAGAGAAGGCTGGCGGTTCTGTGTTAGAATCGGGAGGATGAATTCTGTCTTTGCTCTTACCCTGGCGTCCAACTCCCCTCGCCGCCGCCAAATGCTGGCCTGGACCGGCTGGGAATTTCAGACCGCCCCCGCAGACATTGATGAAAGCCCGCGCCCAGGCGAAACCCCAGCGGAATACGTGCGGCGGCTGGCCCGCGAAAAAGCCCTGGCCTCTGCCAAAACTCAGCCTGAGGCTGCGCTCATCCTGGCCTCAGATACCACCGTGGCTGACGGCAGCCAACTGCTGGGCAAGCCCGCAGATGCCGAAGAGGCCCGCCGCATGCTGCGCCAGCTGCGCGGCCGCACCCACCAGGTCTACACCGCCCTGGCGGTGCGCCCTCCCCACAGCAGCGAACTGCTGGAAGATCTGTGCTGCACGGATGTGCCCATGCGCGCCTACACAGAAGCTGAGATCGAAGCCTACATCGCCACCGGCGACCCGTTTGATAAAGCCGGAGCGTACGCCATCCAACACCCCGGCTTTCGGCCGGTCGAAACCCTGCAGGGGTGCTACGCCAGCGTCATGGGCCTGCCCCTCTGCCATCTGGTGCGCACCCTGCGCCGCCTAAACCTTGAACCCCTGACCGCCATCCCCCCGGTCTGCATGTCCAACCTGGGGTATAACTGCCCGGTGTGGCAGTCTGTCCTGGCTGGCAAAATGTGAGGTTGTATGAAGATCCAGAAATTGAGCGCCTACTTTTTATTGTTGACCCTTCTGCTCAGCGCATGCAGCGGGGGGAACACCCCCACGCCTGAGGCCCCCACAACCCCCACCGCGGCTCTGCCCGCACCCGTGGTTAACATCACCTCCGCGCCGGATGCGCGCGCGGCTTTTCAGGCCTTTTTGGATGCCTGGGCTGCCGAAGATTTTGGCAGTATGTACGCCATGCTGGCCACTGTCAACCGCGACGCCGTGACCCAGGAAGAATTCACCAACCGCTACGTAGAAACCGCCACCAGCCTGACCCTCATCGGCCTGGAAACCGAAATCCTCTCCACCCTCACCAAACCCACCAGCGCCCAAATGGCCTACCGCGCCACCTACAGCACCAGTCTAATGGGCAAAATCTCCCGCGAGATGACCGCCACCCTGACCCTGGAAAACGGTGAATGGAAAGTGCAGTGGGAAGACGGCATGATCCTGCCCGAACTGCGCGGCGGCAACCGCCTGGCCCTGGAGCTGAAAACCCCCAGCCGGGCCGACATCTACGACCGCAACGGGCAGCCCCTGGCCACCCAGACCGAAGCCGTGGCTTTGGGTATTGTCCCCAACCAGATTGAAGATGGACGCGAAGGCCGCTTGTTGGACGCCCTTGCGCGTCTGACCGGCAAGACCACCCCAGAAATTCAGATTCTCTACGACGATCTGCGCAGCGCCAACTGGTACATTCCGGTCGGCGAAGCCCTGGCCCAGGATGTGCAGGAGCGCTACGATGTACTCTCCGGCCTGGGCGGGCTGGTGATGAACCCCTTCACCTCGCGCTACTATTACCGCGGCGGCGTGGCTCCGCATGTTACCGGCTACGTCCAGTACATTCCCAAAGAAGAGCTGGAAGACTGGAAACGGCGCGGCTACCGCGGCGATGAAAAGGTCGGCATGGCCGGTCTGGAAAAGTGGGGCGAAGATTACCTGGCGGGCAAGCGCGGCGCCAGCCTCTATGTGGTCAACCCGCAGGGCGAAATTCTTTCGCGCCTGTCCCAAAGCGACCCGCAGCCTTCGCAGTCGCTTTACACCACCCTGGACGCCGATTTCCAATATCTGGTGCAGCGGTCCATCGCGGGCTTCCGCGGCGCGGTGGTGGTGATGGAGCGCGACACCGGCCGCATCCTGGCGATGGCCTCCTCACCCAGTTTTGACCCCAACTCTTTTGAACCCGGCAACTACAACAGCGGCTATTACCTGACCGAAATTTTCAACTCCGATTCTCAGCCCCTGGTGAACCGCGCCGCTCAGGGCGGCGGTTACCCCCTGGGGTCGGTATTTAAGATCATCACCATGGCCGCCGCGCTGGAAAGCGGCCTGTACACCCCCGAAACCACCTATGAATGCGGCTATGAATTCACTGAGCTGGAAGGGCAGGTCTTTGACGATTGGACCAAAGCCAAAGGTGTGGCCCCCTCAGGCACGCTGACCCTGCCCGAAGGCCTGATGCGCTCCTGCAACCCCTGGTTCTACCACATCGGCCTGGATCTCTACCGCCAGAACCGCCCGCAGGACGTTTCTAACCTGGCGCGCGCCTTCGGCCTGGGTTCGGCCACCGGCATCAGCCAGATCGCTGAATCCACCGGGAACCTACCCGACCCCGAGAACGAAGGGGACGCGGTGCAGTTGGCCATCGGCCAGGGGCGCATGCTCGTCACCCCGCTCCAGGTGGTGAATTTCATCGCCGCCATCGGCAACGGCGGCACGCTCTATACCCCGCAGCTGGTGGAAAAGATCACCGGCCCCGACGGCAACCCCACCTACACCTTCACCCCCAAAGAACGCGGTAAGCTGCCCATCAAGCCGGAAACCCTCAAGGTCATCCAGGACGCCATGGCCTCGGTGATCTCGAACCCGCGCGGTACAGCTTACCGCACCTTTATCGGCATGAACATCAATATGCACGGCAAAACCGGCACCGCCCAGGACCCGCGCGGCAAACCGCACGCCTGGTTCGCGGGCTACACCGATTCACCCCGTGAGGATAAACCCAATATCGCCGTGGTGGTGCTGGCAGAAAACGCCGGTGAAGGCTCCGAAATCGCCGCGCCCATTTTCCGGCGC
This sequence comes from Levilinea sp., assembly GCA_029975215.1. Lineage (GTDB taxonomy): Bacteria > Chloroflexota > Anaerolineae > Anaerolineales > Anaerolineaceae > Levilinea. The sequence continues at coordinate 29,282 of JARKPO010000094.1, read as the reverse complement.
GTGATTGAGTTATATTACGACGGCAAGCCTGGGCGCCTGTATCCCTGGGAGACCTCCTATTGGATCACCGAAACGGCCACGCCGCTGTACACCAACACACCCATCCCGCAGGATACACCCACCCCCTCGCCGGAAGAAGTGACCGAGACGCCTGAACCATGAAAGCCGACCGGATCCCTGGGCGAGTGATGCGCTTGCAATCCGGCTTCTACTCGGTAGAGACCGGCCAGGGAACCTTTGTCTGTCAGGTGCGCGGACGGGTCAAACGCCGCCGCGACCGCACCGATTTCATCGCCATCGGCGACCGCGTTCAGATCAGCCTGCTCTCAGACGGCAGCGGGGTGATTGAACAGGTGGAAGAGCGCAGCAGCGCCGTGGTGCGCCTGGATCCCCGCCCCGGCGGCGATTACCGTCAGATTTTGGTGGCCAACGCCGACCAGATGGGGCTGGTGTTTGCCTGCGCTCAGCCCGCCCCCCACCTGCGCATGCTAGACCGGTTTCTGGTCATCTGCGAAAAACAGAGCATCCCCGCCTTCATCGTCGCCAACAAGGTAGACTTGGTGGGCATGGACGCCGCCCGGGGGTGGTTTGGCCGCTACGAAGCCGTGGGCTACCCCGTGCTGTACACCTCCGCCGCCCAGGGCCTGGGCATTGACGCCCTGCGCAGCCAGCTGCTGGGCCGTCTGACCGGCCTGGCGGGGCCTTCGGGGGTGGGAAAATCCAGCCTGCTCAACGCCGTGCAGCCCGAACTGGGCCTGGCGGTGAGAGAGGTCTCGCAGTTCACCCAGAAAGGGCAGCACACCACCGTGGTGCGCGAGATGTTCGCCCTCAACGGCGGCGGGTACGTGGTGGATTTGCCCGGCCTGCGCAGCCTGGCCCTATGGGACACCCAGCCGGAGGAATTGGACGGCTATTTCCCCGAACTGCGCGAACTGGTGGCCGACTGCCAGTACAACGACTGTACCCATCAAAACGAAGTCGGCTGTGCGGTGCGGCGCGCGGTGGAAAACGGCACCGTCCACCCGGAACGGTACGTCTCTTACCTGCGCATGCGCTTTGGCGACACGGATGTGCCGGAAGAAGAGAACGAAGCCTGATTCGCCCCCCGGACGCTGCGCCAGCACCCCGCCGTTTAACACGATACCCGTAACCAGTCCATTCGATCTTTTGGGAGAGAATCGCCTTGCGTACACCGTCAAAACTTACCTGGGAAATGCTGACCCTGAAGCTGCGCAACCCGTTTCGCCTGTCGTACGGCGTCAGTGAGGAGCGTCAGGCCTATTGGATCCGCCTGCAGGACGACAGCGGTTGGGGGGAGGGCACCATCCCGCCCTATTACCGTGTGGACGCCAGCGCCATGACAGATTATTGGGCGCAGACCGCTGCAAATCCGGCTAACCTGCCGGACGACCCGGCCGATTTCGCCGCCTTTGTAGGCAGCACCGGCCCGGCCCCGGCGCGCTGCGCCGTAGATCTGGCCCTGTACGACCGCCTGGGCAAACGCCTGGGTCAGCCCCTTTACCGTCTGCTGGGTCTGCCCCAACCCCAGCCTCAGCCGACCTCCTTCACCATTGCCATTGACACGCCTGAAGCCATGGCGCAGATGGCGCAGCAGATCGCCAGCTACCCCATCATCAAAATCAAGCTGGGCAGCGATGACGACCGCGCCCGCCTGGCCGCCATCCGCGCCGCCCGCCCAGACGCCCGTCTGCGCGTGGACGCCAACGCCGGGTGGAGCCGTGCCGAAGCCCAAACCCGCCTGGAAGAGCTGCTGCCTTTTGATCTGGAAATGATCGAGCAGCCCCTGGCCAAAGAGGATATCGAAGGCATGGGCCTGCTGCAGGCCGCCTGTCCCATCCCCATTGTGGCGGATGAATCGGTGCAGACCCTGGAGGATGTGGAGCGGCTGGCCCGTGCGGGCGTGCACGGCATCAACCTCAAGCTGATGAAGATCGGCGGGTTGACCCCCGCCCTGGTACTGCTCCGGCGAGCGCAAGAGCTGGGTCTGCGCATTATGCTGGGGTGTATGATCGAAACCTCCATCGGCACCACGGCTATGGCGCATCTGGCCGGGGCCGCCGAATGGCTGGACCTGGACGCCCCTATGCTGATTTCCAACGACCCCTTCGACGGCGTGCAGTTTGACCGGCAAGCCGTCCTGTCTGTGCCGGAGCGCGCGGGCATTGGGGCCATTTTGAAGGAGACAAAATAATGGAATCCGTACAAACCGCCCTGGCCGAAACCGCCGCCCTTTTCCGCGATACCCGCATCTGGGTTTTTGATGTGCAGATCGAGCGCATGGAAGCCCATCAGGTCACGCTGCGCGGGCGCGTGTTGGAGCAAAGCCAGCTCGATGCCCTGAGCGAGGCTGTCGCCAGCCGCGCCCCCCAGGTCTGCCTGGACAGCAGCGCCGTCACGGTGCTGCGCACGCCCAGCACCCCCTGTGTGCATGTGGGCACCAATCTCACCAGCCTGCATGCTAGCCCCTCCTGGCTCAGCGAGCAGCTCAGCCAACTGCTGTACGGCATGGAAGTCGAAATTTTGGCCCAGGAGGGCAACTGGGTGTATGTGCGTCAGGCCGACGGCTATTTGGGCTGGGCCTACCGGCCATATCTTTCGGATGCGCCGGTGCCCGAACCCACCCACATTGTGGTGGAACCAGCCTCCATCATGCGTGCCGCCCACAACCCCCAGGGTGAAATCCTCTCGCGCGTCTTGGGTGGAACCTATGTACGCCTGCTCTCGGTGCAGGGCGACCGCGCCGAAATTCAGGCCCACCAGCGCGGTTGGATCAACAATGCGGATCTGCGCGCCCTGAACGCCCTGCCCCAAACCAATACCGCCCGTCGACCGGTGATGATGGTGGACGGTACGCGCATGATTGGGGTTCCCTACCTGTGGGGAGGCTGCTCGGCCAACGGCATTGACTGTTCCGGCCTGGCTCAACTGATGCACCGCTGGGTGGGGCTAAATATCGCCCGCGACGCGGATATGCAGTATGAGGGAGGCTTCAAGGTGGAGCCGCCCTACCGCCCCGGCACACTGCTCTTCTTTGGGGAAAACGGCAGTGCGCGCCGCATCACCCATGTGGCGGTCAGCCTGGGCGGCTGGACCATTCTGCATTCTTCCCGCGCCCGCAACGGGGTGTATGTGGACGATGTGCAGTGCGTCGCCCACCTACGCGAGAGCTTCGTTGGGGCAGCCACCTACCTGTATTAGTCTCTGCACATTGAAGAGAGTTAAAAGAAGAGGCCCGAATGGGCTTCTTTTTTTTATCCTTCCGCGGCGGTGCCTTCCCCCGCCAGGCGGTCAATCTGGTGCGCGGGGGTAAAGCGCACGCTGCCGTCGGGCTGCAGGTGAATATACACCGGCCGGGCCGGATCCGGCTCCACCTTGCGCATCAGGCGCTGCAAAATCTCCGGAAGCTGCTGCGGGGGCGGGCCGCCCTCCGGCCAAACGGCCGCGCACAGTGCCGCAGCGCTGAAGGTCATCTGTGGGTGGAGCATCAGATATTCCAGCAGGTCGCCTTCCGCGTCTGTCAGCGCCTGGGTCTCCCAGGCGGCCGGGGCTTTTTCCACCGGCTTCAGCAAGGCGATCGTGTCTAAGTGCCACCGTTCCAGCTCGCCCGCGTTGGGGGACTGCGCCCAGACCGCGTCCACGCGCCGCACGACGGCCGGATGAATACGCAGGTCTTCCAAGTTCAAAGGGCAGCCGTCCGCGAAAGCCTCGCAGACCGCGGTGATCAAAGCCAGGTAGCCGCCCGTCAAGGATACCAGCGCACTCAGAGCCTGTGCCTCCCAGGCGAAGCCCAGCCGCACCGCGGCCTGACGCGCTGCCCAGCGCGCATCTTCCACCCCCAGCGGCCCCAGCCACAGGGTCTGTTCGGTGAACAGTTCATCCAGTTCGGAGGCATACGCCGGGGCGCGCCGTGCGGTGGCCACAAAACTCAGGCGGCCGTCAAAATCATCGTGCAGACTGCGCAGATGCATTTCCACAGCAGCGTTGGCAGCGCGGTCGTACCCATCCAGCAGCAAGCACACCCGCCCCGGCGAACGCAGCAGCCTGCGCTCCACCGCCACTTCCAGGGCAGAAAACCAGTCGCCGTGCGAGGGCATGGGTTCACCCAGGGCCAACAGCGCCGCCCGAAACAAGCTGGTCGAATCCGGCGGATCCAACGCCTGCACATTCACCAAGACCGCGCCCAGCGCCGCCCCCTCGAACTGCATCAGGGCCGCCAGCAAGTCGCTCTTGCCGCAGCCGCTCAGGCCCGCCACCCAGGCGCACTTCCCGGCCTGCAGCCAGCGGCGCAGCGTTTGAATCTCTGTCTGACGGTAACGGGGTGGAAAATCAACTCCGCTGTGCATGGCACGCCCCTTTCATCCGGCATCTGCGCCGATCACACCGCCGCCAGGGCAGCCTGCAAAGCCGCCTGGTTACTGGTCACCACCGGCAGTCCGCTGACCTGGCTCAACGCTTCCCACAGATCAAAGGCTGGGAAATTGGTGCAGGACACAAACAGCGCGTCCGCAGCTGCCTTCTGCACCAATGCGCGCGCCCCTTCTAAAATCATTTCCGGCGGCACCGCTGCGATCTGGGTGTTATCGCTGATTCCCAAACCCGCCAAAGCCGCCACCTCCAGGCCGTCTGATTCCAAACTGGCGCGGATAGGGCCGTTGAGCGCGTCCACATAGGGTGTCAGCACCAGCCAGCGCCGCGCGCCCAGATCTCGCATCTGCTGACGCACCGCCTGAGCCACGCTCACCACCGGCGCCCCGCACTGTACCGAAAGTCGCCGCACCAGTTCCGCCTCAAAGGCATTGCCGCGCAGCGCTCCGGCGCTGGTGCAGCCGAAGACCACCACATCCGGGCGCAGCCCCGCCAGAGAATGTGCAGCGGGCAGGGCGTACTCATCCAACATGCGCGCCTCGGCTTCCGGCGTCACTGCGTCTAAAAGCATGCGCGCGGTGTGCAAACTCCAACCCATGGGCAGCCGCCGGTAAAAATCCGGTTCCATCACCGTGTTGGTGGAGGGTACCAACAGTCCCAAACGGCAAAAGGGGGTGTGCATGCGTTCTCCTGTCAGGTTTGAATGGGGTTCAGGCCGGTTCGTCCCCGCGAACAACCCCCTCGCGCCAGGCGTACACTGCCGCCTGCGTGCGGTCGGCCAGATGGAGCTTGCCCAAAATATTGCTCACGTGGCTTTTAACGGTTTTCTCGCTTAAAAACAGCCTTTGGGCAATCTCCGCATTGGAAAGCCCTTCGGCAATCAACCGCAGCACTTCCAGTTCGCGCTCGCTCAAATCGGAATACACCGCACTGCCCGACTTACGTTCCCCGCGCATCTCCTGCACCAAACGCGAAGCCACCTGCGGGTGCAGAATGGCCTCGTGGCGGGCAGCGGCGCGGATGGCGTCGGCCAGTTCATCGGGGGCAATATCCTTGAGCAGATACGAAAGCGCCCCAGCTTTAATCGCCGGGAAGATATGCGAATCCTCGTGGTAGGAGGTCAGCACCACCACATTGCTGCGCGGGCTGACCTGGCGCAAACGCCAGGTAGCCTCCACCCCGTCCATTTCCGGCATCACCAGATCCATCAGCACCACATCCGGCACCAGTTCCGCGGCCAATTTCACCGCTTCGGCCCCCGAACTGGCCTCACCCACTACCTCCAGGTCAGGCTGTGTCTCCAAAAAGGCGCGTACCCCCCCGCGAACAATGGCATGATCGTCCACCAGCATCACGGTAATGGTTTCAGTCATGAGTCACCTCAGTGTCTCGATCGGGTGAAAGAACAGGAATTTGCGCCGTCAGGCAGGTACTGCCGGGGCGGCTTTCAACAGAGAATACCCCGCCCAGAGATTGAATGCGCTCGCGCATCGAACGCAGCCCCAAACCCGCCACAGGTTGGTTGGGATCAAAACCCTGGCCGTCATCGCACACAACCAGGGCGGCGGCGTCATGGTTAAAGGTCAAGGCCGTCTCCACCGCGCTGGCCCGGCTGTGGCGAGCAATATTGGAAAGGGCTTCCTGCGCCATGCGAAAGAAAGCTTGTTCCGTCTCCGGGTGCAGCGGATGCGGGCTGCCTTCCACACGGAAAACCGCTCGACAGTTGTTCTGTCTGGCCCACTGCCGCACCAGTTCATCCAGGGCCGCAGCCAGGCTTTTCTCGCTGAGCTGGGGCGGGCGCAGAGTCTGGATCAGGGTGGTCAGTTCCTGTTGGGTCTGGCGCGAGACCTCCGCGGCAATATCCAGCCGCTGGCGGGCCGCCTGGGGGTCGCGTTCCCACAGAGCCTGGGCTGCCGCCAGATTCATGTTGACGGCAAACACCTGCTGCTTAACGCTGTCGTGCAGATCGCGGGCCAGCCGGTTGCGCTCTTCCAAAGCAGCCAGATCCTGGCGAGTCTGCATCAAATTTTGCAGCTCATCGGCCATGCGGTTCAAATCTTCGGCCAGCAAGCCGATTTCATCCGCCGAGCGGTCTTGCAGGCGCTGATGAAAATCGCCCTGGCCCCAGGCGTCGGTGGTGTGCATGATCTTCTTAATGCGCTTCACCAGGCTGCGGGCAGTCAGCGCCCCAAAGACCATACCAATCAGCCCGGCCACCAGGGTCAGCGGCGCCACCGTGGGAGCCACCGACAGCAGGGTAGTGATCAGCAAATCCAGCTGGTTGGGCCGCTCCAACACCACCAGAACCACCCCTAACAGCTGCCCACCCTGGTGGATGGGCGCCGCCGCGATCTGGCGGTTTTCTTCGCGCGACCACAACTGGCGCGCATCGCGCTCCCCGCCCAGGACCTGCCGCAGCAGGTTTAAACCCGCGGGCGAGGCCTCCGCCGTCACCGGCTTCCCTGCAGACCAATGTTCTGGATGGTTGCTGGCGATCACGTGGCCCTGCGAGTCGGCCACCACCAGGAGCGTATTTTTGGAGGCCATCGAGGTGAAGGAATAACTGATTTCCTTGTTGCCATCAGGCCCGTCATCCTCTTGGTCCACTTCACTGCTGATGAAGAGCATGCGCCCGTCAAACACCTTGTCTACCCAGGCTTCCACAGCGGCAGCATCCACCGGCTGCGCGGCAAGCGCCGGAGAAAGGTCCTGAGCCGCCAGGTTGAGCGCATCGGCCATGTTGGCGGTCAGCATGGGCACGCTGTAGACCATCTGGTTGGAGAGGAACACCGCCGCCGAGATTAAAATCAACAAAACCGCCACTGTCACCAGGGTGTACAGCAGGGTCAGTTTCCACTGCAGCCGCCGGAACAAGCGGGTGATTTTTTTGAGGAAGGCCAGAATTTTCTGCAGCAGGTTTTTCAATCTACGCTCCACTGCACATCATACGATCCGTTTTGGGCATCCTCACCTTCCAGGATGATGCGGTACACCTGCGGGTCGGTGGAGGTGCCCACCCAGCGGCTGTCTGCCCCTCGCTCGGCGCTGGCGGTGTCTTCCAAAAGGATCACCCCGCTGCGGTCCACAATGCGAAGGGTCAGACGGCCGTCGGTCACATGCAGATGATAATCTACCTGGGCTGTCTGCCCCACCGCAGCACTGAAACGGTAGCGCTCCTGCCCATTGAAATACTCAAAACGATAGGACGCCTCCCCTGGTTCGCGGGAACCTATCCACGACAGCTTGCTGCGCGAACAGCCCCAGACGGTGGCCAGCAGCATCACCAGGGCCAAAACCAGCCCCCACCAGCGCAAAGCCAGTCGTTTTTGCGCCCCACGGGTTAATTGTACGTCCATTTTTCCTCAAGCCCCATCCGCGTGCGAACCCAATGGTTCAGGCCACGCCTTCGGGCAAAACAGCCTTTGCTTCGCGAAAAGCGCGCACCGCCAGCCATCCGCACAGCCCCGCCACCAGGAGGTGATAAACAATCACCAGATTGCTCAGAACCGGATACAGGCCCTGAGTCACATCCATGCCCGCCACCGGAATAAACAGAGTCTGGCCCATCATCTCCAACGGCTGCAGCGTGTAGGTAGGGGCGATCATCGCCACCGAGACGAGCGAACTGACCGCCGCCACGGCAGCCCCCGCCACCCAGGCCACCTTGCCCCAGCGCGGGTAGTAGCTGATGAACAGCAGCACCGGAACAGCGATGCCCAAAATGCCATTCAGCGCACCCAGCCACAACCCAGAGCGGAACATGACCACCGAGCCGCGCAGCGTGCCGAAGATGGAAAAAGCGCTCACCGCCAGCATAGCCACAACTTCCAGGATGAAGACCACCAATGCAGCCACCGCCAGGCGGTGCGCCGCGGGGCCAACCCGTTTGCTGTCCTGGAAAATCAGCACCAGCGCGGTCAGGCTCAGCACCCAACCCACCAACCCCAGGCAGGTCACCGCCAGCCCGCCCGACTGCGAACCGGAGGAGGCGTTCACCGCCATCGCTCCCGCGTCTTTGGGCATATTAGCTACGAGGGCAATCGAATAGATAGACATGCCGATGGCAAAGAAGGATGCCACAGCCTTCAGCACCGCCGCCCAGGCGGTTTTTGTAGAATACGTCAACGTTGAATCCATTTTTCCTCCATATGATTATGTATTGTGCTTATTCAGAACGTAAGGCTTCAACCGGCTGCAAGTTGGCCGCGCGGTTGGCCGGGTATAACCCAAAGAATACGCCGATCGCCGAGGAGAACAGGGTCGCCAGCAAAATTGCATCCAGGCCCACTGCCGGGTTAATATCGGCGTTGTTGGCCGCTGCAATCAAGCCCACCACAAAGGCGATCAGCCAGCCCAAAATAATGCCGATGATGCCGCCCGCCAGCGAAAGCACCGCCGCTTCGCTTAAGAACTGCACCAGGATGTCGCGCTTACGCGCGCCCAGGGCCTTGCGCAGGCCGATCTCCCGCGTGCGTTCCGTCACCGAAACCAGCATGATGTTCATGATGCCGATGCCGCCCACCAGCAGCGAGATAGCCGCCACGCCCCCCAGGAAAATGGTCAGCACACTGGTGATCTGGTTGAGGGTATCCACCAGCTGTTTGGCCGCGAAGATCATAAAATCATCCGTGCCCACCGGCGTGCGGTGGCGGGTGCGCAGCAGTTGGCTGACGTCTTCGGTCACGCGGTTCAGATCGGTCACGTTGGCCACTTCCACCGAAAGGATGTCCACCTGGCCGCGCCGCTGGCGGGGCATAAGGCGGGTCTGCGCCGTGGTCAGCGGCAGCAGCAGGGCATCATCCGTGCTGCTCATGGTGATGCCTGAAGAGCCTTTTTCGGCCAGCACGCCCACAATGCGGTAGGGCTGCCCTTCCACACGGATCAGCTCGCCCACCAGGCCGCGCGTGCGGTCAAAGAGCTTGTCGGCCAGCTTGGAGCCAATCACCACCGAAGAGGTCTGACCGGCCATATCTTCTTCTGTCAAAAAGCGTCCTTCGATCACATCTAGATTGTTGACGCTGCCAAAGTTGGCCGAAACACCGTAAATATTGCTGGTGGCGCTCTCGCTGCCGTAAGAGATCAGCGCGCTGCCCGAAAGCTGCGCAGCCACCTGGCGCACGCCCGAGGCGCTCAATTGATCCTGAATGGCCTGCGCATCATCCAGCGTGAGGGGCTGAGGGTTGCGCAATTCCGCGCTGCCCATCGAGAAGATGGTCAGCTGGTTGGTGCCCACGCCCGCCATCTGCCCGGTGACGGAGTTCTGCACGCCGCGCCCCAGGGCCACCATGGCGATCACCGAAGCCACGCCGATGACAATGCCCAAAATGGTCAGCCCAGAGCGCAGTTTATTGGTGGTCAAACTTCCCAAAGCTTCCCATAAAGACTGCATGAAGTTCATTTTAGCCGCTCCACATCCGCGATCAGTTCAATTCAATTTCGCCGTCGCGCAGGCGAATGGTGCGCTGGGCCAGATCTGCGATTTTCGGGTCGTGCGTCACCAGAATGATGGTGGTGCCGCGCTGCGCGTTCAGCTCCAAAAGCAGCTGCATAATCTCCGCGCCGGTTTTCGTATCCAGCGCGCCGGTGGGTTCATCCGCCATGATGATGGCCGGATTGTTCACCAGGGCGCGGGCAATGGCCACGCGCTGCTGTTGGCCGCCGGAAAGCTCGGTGGGTTTGTGGTCCACGCGGTCGCCCAGGCCCACCAGTTCCAGCGCCTGGCGGGCGCGCTGCTTGCGCTCCCCGTTGACGCCCGCGTAGCGCAGCGGCAGTTCCACATTGGTCAGCGCTGTGGCGCGCGGCAGCAGGTTAAAACTCTGAAAAACAAACCCCACCTTCTGGTTGCGGATGCGGGCCAGCTCATCATCGCGCATCTGCGAAACCTTCACCCCGTCCAGAATGTACTCACCGCCGGTGGGCCGGTCCAGGCAGCCCAAAATATTCATCAGGGTGGATTTGCCCGAACCGCTGGGCCCCATAATGGCCACCACCTCGCCGCGCTGCACCTGAAAAGAAACCCCATTCAGCGCGCGCACTTCCACCGTGCCCATCTGGTACACTTTTTCCAGGTCTTGGGCGTCAATCACCAGTTCCGTCATGTGCCCCTCTCTTTACTGAACCGTCATACCGTTCATCTGACCGATCAGCAGATCGGGGTTCATCACCACCAGGTCGCCAGCTTTCAAGTCGCCTTCCAACACCTGGCTGTAGGTTTCCGAAGAAACACCCAGGACAACTTCCACCTTCTGCGGCACACCGCCCGCGGGCTGAACGAAGACCACGCGCTTGCCGTCCACCATGCGCACCGCCCGATTGGGCACCATGAGCACGTCGCTGACCGAATCCACCTGAATGCTCAGAGCCGCCGTCATGCCGCTCTTCACAGACTCATCCCGCTCCAAAAGCTCCACCGTCACCGGGAAAACGACCACACCCTGATTATTCTGGCCGCTGCCGCCAATGGCGGTCACTTTTCCGGCGTATTCCTTGCCATAAATGGCGTCAAAGGTGATGGTGACCGTCTGGCCCAGCTTCAGGCGGTTGATGTCAATTTCCGAAATCTCGGTGTCAATGTACAGGTGGGAGGCATCTTCAATATGCGCCGCCAGTTCACCGGGCTGAATGCGCTCGCCGCTGCGCGCGTTGACATAGGTAACGCGCCCATCAAAGGGGGCCAGGATAAAGGCCTGATTCAGGGTAGCCTGGGCCACATCCACCCGCGCCTGGGCTGCTGCCAGTTCGTTTTCCGGCACGCCGTTTTTAACTTCTTCATAAGTGCGCTGGGCTTCGGCCAGACGCGCCTTGGCCAGGGCCAGTTCCGTCTCGGCCGTGGCAATTTCCAGTTCCGAAGGGTGTCCCAGCAGGTAGTTCAACTGCGCCAGGGCCGCATCGCGCTGCTGGCGAGCCACCGCCAAAGACTTCAGGGCCGCCGCCCGCGCCAGATTCTCTTCAGGCAAAGAGGACAGATCGTTGAAGGCCGTCTCGGCCTGTTTGAGGTTTTCTTCCGCCATCAAGTAATCGGCGCGCGCGCCGTCAATGAAGGCCTGGCTGACCTTGCGCTTTTCGGGGCTGAGGGTGTTGCGCTTGCGCTCTGCATCTTTCACCGCATCCTCCGCGTTCAGAACGTCCAAAGCGGCCTGTTCCACCCTCGCCGAATTATTTTTCAGGCTCTCCAGGTCTTTTTGCGCTTGCAGCAGCTCGGCTCGCGCTGAAATCACCTGCGACGGCAGCGAGGAAGCTTTCAATTCGGCCAGCTTCTGCCCTTCGCGCACCTCTTCCATGTTTTCCACCAGCACTTCCCCGATTTCACCTTCCAGCTTCCAGATGAGATCCTGGGCACGGCTGGGGCGCACTCTACCGTTAGCCACCAGATTGGCGGTTAAATCCCCGGTTTTGAGGGCTTCGGTTTGGAACATTAAGCTGTTATTGCCGCTGGAACAACCAGTTAGCAGCGCCGCCGCTAAAAGAAGATTAATAAGCAGAAACCAGGCAGAACGTTGAGTTTTCATGACGGTATCCTCGCAAAGAAATCCAATTTCACACAGCCTAAGCATACCCCAAAGCCCACTGCACGCCATCAGCCCGAAGAAGGGGATGCACTCCATCTCCAGACGGATTTCGTGCCTGTCCACCCCACCTGGAGCAGATACCGTATAATCAACACATGAGACCACACTGCAAGCTGGCCGAGGGAAGATGAAATCTGCAGGGCGCGCCCGTCTTATCGTGGTGATCGGCCTGCTGGGGCTGCTCATTTGCCTGTGCGCGGGGTGCAGCGCCGCCCTTCAGCAGCGTCAATGGCTCATGGCCCAGGGCGCCAGCTGGCTGCGCCAATGGGTCGGCAACCAGGCCGTGGCCGACCTGGAAGCCCTGGTCTTTCAAGCTCAAGACGGCCTGCGCCAACGCCTGTACGGTTGGGGTCTGCGCCAGGCCGAGGCCCCCTGGCAAGAGCCGCCCCCCAACGGCGCCGCCGCCCGCCCCACCCCCACCCCCCAGCCTACCACAGCCGCTGCTCAGGCCGATGCTCAAGTTGTCACGGCCGGGCCTACCCCAACCCCTGCCCCACCCACCCCCAGCCCCACCCCCAGCGGCTTCTGGCTGGCGGATGTGGCACCCCTGGGAAGTATTCAGGGCGAAGGGGACTGGGAACCGTACCTCTTTAACCCTCAGGGACAAATCCTGGGCTACCGCACCTTTCTGCAGCCGGACCCTAACCGTCCCTACACCCTGGTGGGGGTAGTGGCTTTTGACTTGCAGCAAACCCGCCTGCATTTCGTCCTCGGCTCCGAAGAACCCGCCACCCAGGCCCTGGGGCTGGATGGAATCATGCCGTACCGCGACCGGCGCGAAGGCCATCTGTTGGCCACCTTTAACGGCGGCTTCCTTTCCACCCACGGCATGTTTGGCGCCATGGCCAACAACCTCACCTCCATTGCCGCCCGCTCCCATCTGGCCACAGTGGGCATTTACCCCGACGGCAAGGTGGAGATTGGCGCATGGGACGAGCTGAGCAACCCTTACGCCATGACGGCCTGGCGACAGAACGCACTTCCCATGATCCAGCAGGGTCAGATCAGCGAGCGGGTGTACAACAATTCCATCGCGGATTGGGGCGGCAGCCTGGACGGCGATATCGTCACCTGGCGCTCCGGCTTGTGCCTGGATCAGCCTGGGCAGGTGCTGTATTACTTCGCTGGTTCCAGCCTGGATATGCCCAATCTGGCGCGCAGCATGCAGGCCGTCGGCTGTTGGCAGGGGATGCTGCTGGACATCAATGAATATTGGGTGTTCTTCGCTGCTGTGCGCGAAAACCTGACCACCGAGCCGCTCTTTCCGGAGATGAACTTTAACACCAGCCGCTACCTGTACCCCTCTAAGCGCGATTTCTTCTACGTGACCCTGGCCGAGACCCCCTAACCCCCAACCCCAAGCAAACGCCTTGCGCCGCGCGCCATCCTAAGGCATAATCAGCGTATGACCCCGGCCTACCCTTCCGCCTTAAATTTACCCCACGGGCAAATGCGGTTCCCCATCTACCTGCCCGACGCCACCTTTGGGGTGGTGCGCGCGGTAGATGCCGAAGACCTGCTGGCGGCAGGCGTGGAAGCTGTGGTGATGAATTCCTTCCACCTGATGCAGCGCCCCGGCTCCAGCACGGTTCAATCCCTGGGCGGGCTGCATGCCATGAGCGGCTGGCCGCGCCCCATCGTCACCGATTCGGGCGGGTTTCAGGCCTATTCCCTCATCCGCCAAAACCCGCGCTTTGGACAGCTCACCGAGCGCGGCCTCACCTTCCAACCGGAAGGCGCAGCCCGTAAATTTCAGCTCACCCCCGAAAAATCCGTCCAGCTGCAGCTGGCTTACGATACAGATGTGGTCATCTGCCTGGACGACTGCACCCATGTGGATTCTTCCGAGGAGGAGCAGCGCCTCTCCGTGCAGCGCACCGTGGCCTGGGCCAAACGCGCCCGACGCGAATTTGACCGCCTGGCCGCCCAAAAGAAATGGGGACCAGAGCAGCGCCCGCGCCTCTTCGCCGTAGTGCAAGGCGGCGGCTTCCCCGACCTGCGCCGACAGTGTGCTGAACAGCTTTTGGAAATCGGCTTTGACGGCTACGGTTATGGGGGCTGGCCGCTGGACGGCGCCGGAAACCTGCTGGCCGACATCCTCGGCATCACCCGCGAGCTGATCCCCGCCGAATTTCCCATGCACGCCCTGGGGGTGGGCCACCCCTACAACGTGCAGGCCTGCTACCACCTGGGCTATCAGATCTTCGACTCCGCCATGCCCACTCGCGACGCCCGCCACGGGCGTCTGTACACCTTTGCCGCCGAAGGCCCGCTCAACGGCGACTGGCTGCAGTATCTCTACATCAACGATGAACGCCACGTCAAAGCCGATCTGCCCCTGGAAAACGGCTGCGATTGTCTGTGCTGCCGCCGCTATTCGCGCGGCTACCTGCACCACCTCTTCAAAATGAACGACAGCCTGTTTTTCCGCCTGGCCACCCTGCACAACCTGCGCTTCATGACCCGCCTGACCGCCCGCTTGGCCCCCTTCCAAACCGCATGAGCCGCAAATTTGATCTGGAAACCCTCATCACCGCCGTCACCGAAGGCGCACGCTACCGCGGGCTGCACCCGGGGCTGGTGCAGCGGGTTTCAGCCCAGGAACTGGCAAAAGGCCGCGGGTTTAAGGACACGGTCAAGGCCGTGCGCAGCAAGCTCCATCAGGTGGGCGGCGCGTATCAGGAGGACGGGCTGGATTTTCCCCGCTGGTCATTAGAAATGGACGAACTGTCCCACGACCGCCAGGACGAGGCCCTGCGCAGCTTCTGCCGCCGCGTCATGGCCAGCCACATCTCCACCCGCGAACGCCTGCCCCTCCTGGATACCTTTTTCACCACCGTACTGGAGGGCATCGGCCCGCTGCATTCCGTGTGCGACCTGGCCTGCGGGCTGAACCCCCTGGCCGCCGCCTGGATGCCGCTGGCGGAGGATGCGCGCTACACCGCCTGCGACATTTACACCGGGCTGGCGGATTTTCTCAACGCCTTTTTCGCCCATATTGATCTGGCCGGGGAAGCCAACCTGTGCGATCTGGTGGACGGCCCGCCTGCCGCCCCCGTGCAGACGGTTTTTTTGCTCAAAACCTTGCCCTGCCTGGAACAATTGGACCGCGATATCAGCCTCAGGCTGCTGCAAAATCTGAACGCCGAACACATCATCGTCTCCTTTCCAGCCCAAAGCCTGGGAGGCCGCGGCAAGGGCATGCGCGAAAACTACAGTGTTCGCTTTGAGACCCTCATCGCCGGTCAAAAGTGGCAGGTGCGGCGCTTTGAATTCTCCACCGAAGTGGTCTACCGTCTGAGCCGTTGAGAAAGTCTGCCGCCGTGCCTGGCCCCCGCACCCCCACCATTGAGGCTGAAATCGAGCAGATTCTGTCCTCGCGCAAATACCGCCAGCTCGGCATCCCCCCTGAAACCGTGCGCGACCTGCTGGAAAAAGAGCGCGCCGCCGGCGCCAGCCCCAAAGAAGCGCTCAAAAACGCCAGGCACAAGCTGCACAACCTCATGGCCCCCTATCTGGGCGACCCCGACTACCCCGCCGCCCAGGCCGCCTTGCAAGCCGCCTTTAGCCAGCCCGACCCGCAAGCCGTGCGGCAGGTGTGCTGGGAGCTGATGAGCACCCATGCCTCCACCCGCGAACGCCTCCCCCATCTGGAAGACCTATACCCCCAACTGTGGGCTGTCACCGGTCGGCCGCAGGTGATCCTGGATCTGGCCTGTGCCCTGCACCCCCTGGGCCTGCCGTGGATGGGCCTGCCCGCCGAGGTCCACTACCACGCCTACGACATTCACCAGCCGCGCGTGGCCCTGCTGAACCATTTTCTGCGCCTCAGCGGCCGCCCACCCCTGGCTGAGCTGCGCGACATCCTCCTCCAACCGCCCAATCAGCCAGCGGATGTGACCTTCTTCCTCAAAGAAGCCCACCGCTTTGAACAGCGCGAACGCGGCTGCAACCGGCGCATGTGGACGGCCCTGCGCACCCGTTGGCTGGTGGTCTCTCTGCCCGCCAGCAGCCTTACCGGACGGCACGACCTGGCCGAACAGCAGCGCCGTCTGGTTTACAGTACAATAGGGGAACTCCCCTGGACGGTTCAGGAAGTGCAAATTGGCCCAGAAATCTTCTTCTGCATTCACACACAACCATGAGCGCTCGTAAACGCCGCGGGTCGCCCCGCCCCAGCCCTGCTGATGCCCAAAACGACGCCCTCCAGCGCTTTCTGCCGCTGGTGAGCGCCGAGGAACTTCCGCTGCTGCTGGCCGAGCTGCAGCGCCCGGTATCCCCAGCTTTGCGCGTCAACCCCCTCAAAGTGGCTGACCCCGCCCAGGCCCTGGGCGCATGGGCGGCAGCCTACGGCTGGGAAACCAGCCCCGTGCCTTACTGCCCCACGGGTTGGTGGGTGCATCAGGCTGCCCGACCTATCAGCCAGACCCTTGAACACCAGTTGGGGCATTATTACATTCAAGACGCCGCCTCCATGCTGCCGGTGGAGCTGTTCACCCCGCACAGCGGCGAACCCCCGCTCACTTTAGATCTGGCCGCCTCCCCCGGCGGCAAAACCACCCACCTCATCAGCCGCTCCGGCGATCAGGGTCTGGTGTTGGCCAACGATTCCAGCCAAAGCCGCATCAATGCTCTGCGCCTGGTGCTGCACACCTGGGGCTCGGTGAACCACGCCGTCACCTGTTTTGCCGGGGAACGCTTTGGGGCCTGGTTCCCCGAAACGTTTGACCGCGTGCTGCTGGATGCCCCGTGCAGCATGCAGAACCTGCGCTCCACCGAATCGCACCCCATGCGCGCCATTTCGCCGCGCGAACGCGACAG
The DNA here is from genome assembly GCA_029975215.1 of Levilinea sp. Lineage (GTDB taxonomy): Bacteria > Chloroflexota > Anaerolineae > Anaerolineales > Anaerolineaceae > Levilinea. Next base: position 12,507 of record JARKPO010000094.1, on the reverse strand, counting down.
CCTGTCGGTGCGCCAACGCAATCTGCTCATCAGCGCCTTTCAGGCCCTCAAAACCGGCGGCGAGGTGGTTTACGCCACCTGTACCCTTTCCCCCGAAGAGGATGAGGGTGTGCTGGATGAACTGCTGCGGCATTTCCCCGGCGCGGTGGAAATTGTGGACCTCAGCCGCCGCCTGCCCGCCCCGGCCCCTGGCCTGAGCAGTGACGGCCAACGCGGCTTTGACCCCGCAGTGCAGCGCGCCGCCCGCCTGTGGCCGCACCGCTTTGGCACCAGCGGCTTCTTCAGCGCCCTCATTCAAAAACGCGCCCCTGTGCCCGTCCCCGAAGGCGGCCCCCCCGCCCGCTCTCTCACCCGCTCAGGCATGACCCCTCTGCCGGCTGCGCGCGTGCGCGATCTGGCGCTGCATCAGGGGGAACGCTACGGCTTTCCGCTGGAAACGGTGCTGCAAAGCTGCAACCTGGAATTGTGGCAGAAAGGTCCGCAGGTGTGGGCTGTGCCGCGCGCTTTCCTCTCGCGCTTTGGCGATCTGCCCCACGAATCCATCGGACTGCCGCTGGGGACGGATACCCCCGACGGTTTCCAGCCCGGGCATGATTGGGTCAGCCGCTTTTTTGACCAGCACACCGGCGGGCGCGAAATTCTCGACCCCGCCCAAAGCGCGGCCTGGCTGCGCGGCGAAGACCTGCCCGGTACCCCCCAACGCTTCGCCCACGGCGAAGCTGCCGTGGTGGTGGATGAACAAGGCCGTTTTTTGGGCCTGGGCAAGGCCGTCACCGGCCGCCTGCGCAACCTGCGCCCCCGGCGGCTGGCGGGCTGAGTTCTCCCCACCCACTGCCTTTTTTGGTACAATGCAAATCAGACCCCACTCTGAAAGCTGTCTGTCCTGTGGAACCTGGCTCAAGCAACGGTGATAATTATGATCCTGCTCCCAGCCGCATTGCGGAATTAGCGGCGGCTTTAACGCGCATCAGCGCCTGCACCACCCCCCAGGCCACCCTTCAGGAGCTGCTTGCTGCCTTTCGAGAGCTCATCCCCCGTATCAGCTACGTCCTGGTCCACGCAGGCCGCGACGCTGCCCATCCCCAACTCAGGGTTGAGCCGGGATATTCGATGGACGAAGGGATGCTTCAGGGGCTGCTGGCCTTCTTACCCAGCCTCAGCCTGCCCGCCATCCTGTCCGTGCGCACCCCCTGGCAAATCAACGACCCACAAACCGCAGAGTCCCTCCGCCTCAGCGGCATCGGCGATCTGCTGCTCATCCCTATTTTCACTCAAGAAAACCCCTCCAACCAGCTGCTGGCCATCACCCGGCGGGTGGGCGAGGCGTGCTTTTCAACCGAGGATACCCAGGCGGCGGTGCTGCTCATCACCCAGGCTGTGTCCGCCATCCAAACCGCCCAGCTTTTGACGAGCCTGGAACAGCGCAACCACGAACTGGAGACCATTCTGCAGTCCAGTTTACAGCTCACTGCCAGCCTGGAACTAAAACAGGTGCTGGACGCCGTTCTGGAGGGAGTTTTTCGCCTGTCTCCTTCAACCCACGACGCCCACATCTTCCTCTATCAAGACGGTGGATTGGAATTTGGGGCCTCGTTGTGGAAAGATGGGCGCAAAGATGTGCCATTTTCCATGCCGCGCCCCCAGGGGTTAACCGCCACAGTGGCCCGCACAGGAAAAATGATCCTGGTAGACGATTTACAGACGCATCCCCTCTACCAGTCATCGGGGCTAGGCTGGCAAGGCAGCATCGTCGGTTTGCCGCTGGTGGTGCACGATCGCGTGGTTGGGGTCATGAACCTGGCGGCGCTGGAACCCGGCCAATATCCCGCCGAGTCCATTCGCCCGCTGCGCCTGCTGGCCGATCAGGCGGCTGTCGCCATTGAAAACGCTCGTCTGCATGCCATCATCCAGCAAAAGGCCTTCACCGACGCCCTCACCGGCCTGCCCAACCGGCGTGCCATGAATCGCGAGTTGGAAGATGAAATGCGCCGTTCTGCCCGCTATCGCCACCATTTTGCCTTGCTAATTCTGGATCTGGACGGCTTTAAGCAGATCAACGACACCTACGGTCATCCCGTAGGTGACCAGGCCCTCATCTGGTTCAGCCAGAAGCTGTCCACCCTGGTGCGCGACACCGATTTCATCGCCCGCTACGGTGGGGATGAGCTGGTCGTCATCTTGCCCGAAACCCACAAGCAAATTGCCGAGTCGGTGCGCCAACGTATTTTCCATTTCTTTGAACAGGAAATTTTCTGTTTTCAAGAAACGGTCTGCCAACCCATCACCGTCAGCATCGGCATGAGCCTGTTCCCCGAAGACGGCAAATCCGCCGAAAGACTTTTGAAAATCGCCGATCAGCGTCTCTACCACCACAAGAGCCGCCGCAAACCATCCAATCGCTAGCCAGGGGGCTGCACCGCGCCGTTGACCAGGAAGCTGTATGAAAAGAGTAGAACGCTATTACGACAACAACACCCTGCGCGAATGGCAGCGTTTAGAACGCCACCGCACCGAATATGCCCTGACGCTGCGCGCGCTGGCCCGCCATCTGCCCCCCGCCCCGGCGCGCATCGCCGATATCGGCGGCGGCCCCGGGCGCTACGCCATCCCCCTCACCCAACAAGGATACACGGTGACCTTGCTCGACCTTTCAACCGGCAATCTGGCCTTTGCCCAGGAAAAAGCCGCTGAAGCCGGGGTGACGCTAGCCGAGGTGATCTGCGGCAATGCCCTGGACCTGTCGCAGTTTGCCGACCAAAGTTTTGACGCGGTTTTGCTCTTAGGTCCGCTGTATCACCTGGTGACGGAGGATCAGCGCCGCAGTGCAGTGCACGAAAGCCTGCGTATTTTAAAGCCCGGCGGGGTGGTGGCCGCTGCCTTTATCAACCGTCTGGCGGTGGTGCGCTGGGCTGCCAGCGAAGACCCGCTGTGGCCCATTGAGAAGCCGGACGAAGTGGAGCGTCTGATGACCACCGGCGTCAATGAAGACCAGGGGGCGGGTTTTACCGATGCCTATTTCTGCCATCCAGATGAAATTATCCCCCTGATGGAAAGCTGCGGCCTACACACGGAGGAGCTGGTGGGCTGCGAAGGGGCGATTTCGCGCCTGGAAACCCACATCAACGCCCTGGAAGGCGAGGCCTTTGAGGCCTGGGCCGACCTCAACGAGCGCATCGCCCGCGACCCCACCCTGCTCCCTTCCGCCGAGCATCTCTTATATATCGGGCGGAAACTCCCTCTGCGATGACCCGAATGTGTGCTATGATCAAATGCATTAGCGGTTGTTTACCCGGACAGAAAACAGGAGGTTGGCAGCAGGTATGGTAAAAGTGGATCTGATTCAGGAAATCCGGCCCCGGCTGGATCCTCAATTTAACCCGTATCAGTTTGAGGCGCGCACAGCGGCCATCGCTGAAGCCTACGCCTGGGGACGGGAGATTCACGCCGGACAGAAGCGCCTGAGCGGCGAGCCGTATTTCGAAGTTCACTGCGGCTGGGTCGCCGATTTTCTCGACCGGTTGGTGCAGAACGAATCCTGGACCATCGCCGCCCTGCTGCACGACGCCACCGAAGACCGTGGCGTGACCTTAGATGAGATTCGTGCGCGCTTCCCCGGAGAGCTGGGGGAGCGTGTGGCTTTTATTGTGGACGGCGTCACCAAACTGAGCACGCCTCACAACGGCCGCTCGCGCGAGCTGGAAACCCTGCGCAAAATTGCCATGTTCCGCGACCCTGGGGTCTTTTTGGTCAAGCTGGCCGATAAAAGCCACAACATCATGACCCTGGAGCATATGCAAAGCCTGAAAGCCGCGCGCAAAGCCGAAGAAGCCATCCGCGCTTACGGCAAACTGGCAGGCATCCTGAATTGCTACCGCTGGCGGCGTTGGCTGGAAGATATGGCCTTCCCCCACGCCGACCCGCAGACCTTTGCCTTTGTGCGCGAGCGCATTGACGGCGACCCGCGCATGAAGCCGGAATTTATCAACACCACCCTGCAGCAGTTGGGTCAGCTGATGGACCGCGAGGGCATCCCGGGACGGGTGGAGATCATTGTCAACGGTTACTGGCAGGCCTGGCAAAAGCTGCGCCGCATGGCGCGTCTGCGGCGGGCTTCATTGAACTCCTTCACCATGGTCAACGACCTGGTCAGCTTTCGCATGGTGGTGGAAAATGACAGCGAGGCCGATTGTTACCGCCTGTTAGCGGTGGTCAACCGCTACCTGGGCGCCTATCTGGATCAGAACCGCTTTGATGATTACATCGCCAGCCCGCAAAACGGCTACCGCGCCCTGCAGGTGACCGCCTGGTTCCCCGATTATGGCGCGGTCGAAGTAGCCATCGCCACCGACGACATGGAAGCCGAAAACCAATGGGGCATTGTCCACGCCATTCAACAGGGGCGCGACATCAGCCGCTATCACCCTGTGGTCTTTTTGACCCCCACCGGCGGGGTGCGCTTCGTCCCCGAAGGCTCCACCGTCCTCGACGCCATCGCCGCCATCCAGCAAGAATTTTTGCTGGATAAGATCAGCGCGGTCAAAATCAACGATACCCTGGCGCGCCTTTCGGAAAAGATCCAGCCCGGCGACGTGGTGGAGGTTATCACCGGCAGTCAGCGCATTCGCCCCAGCGAAGACTGGCTGCACTTCTGCAACCCGTCCACGGCGCGCACCCTGCGGGCGGTGCTAGCCACCGAAGCGCTCAAGGCCGCAGCCGAGCAGGGGCGCCAAAAGATCAAGACGGTTTTATCCGGTCGGGGGATTTTGGCACTGGAGGATGTGGCGGGGCTGCGCAGCGATAAGATTGACAACTTGCTCGAACGCCTGGGGGCGTCTGGTCTGGAAGATCTGTACGCGGCAGCTGGCGGCGGCGCCATCCGCATGGAAGACCTGTCGCGCGCGTTGGACGAGTTGGGCATCACCAAGCACGACTTGCAGTGGACCACCATTGACCTGGCGGGAACCGTGCAGGCCAACCGCCCCGGGGTGCTGGCTATGTTGGCCAGCCTGGTATCCAGCGAGGGCGGCAACATCCTGCGCTCGATCAACAACACCACCGCTGACGGCAGTTTCACCCTGCGTCTGGTGGTCAGCGGGTTGACTCCTGAAACTGAACCCTGCCTGCGGCAGGCGTTTTTGGAATCCAACGTGGAATTAAATTATTTCGAGCTGGTTTAAGCCGGCGCGTTCACTGCCAAAAGGTCGTCCGCCAGTCTTAACAGGCGCGCCGCATCCCAAATCTGCCCCGAATCTAACGGCCACTCCCCGCGCAGCACAATTTTCCAGCGCGGCGGAATGGCCTCCAGGCCGTAAGCCGCCCCCGCCAGCGCCCCCGTCACCGCGGCGGCTGTATCGGCGTCATGTCCCAAATTAGCCACCTGCACTACAGCCTCTTCAAAGCTGTGTGCGGTCATCAGCCCCCAAACCGCGCTCTCCAGGGTGTGCAGCACCCACCCGGAATTCACCAGAGCGCCGCGCGGCTGCTGCGGCGCACGGCGCAGCATATCCAACGCCTGTTCAGAAACACGTACGGTTTCCAGGGCCGAGTCCAGCGCCTGCTCCGGGGAGGCGCCGAAGGCCAGCTCGCGGATCATCCAGTTCACCAGGGCACAGGCGTCCTGACAGTCCTGCGCGGGATGGGTGACGCGCGACTGCAAACGGCTTTCTTCAATGAGCTGTTCTGGTTGAGTGCAGCGCGCCAGCGCCACCGGCCAACAGCGCATCACCGAGCCGTTGCCGCTGCTGGTGGGATTGTGCCGCAAAGATTCCAGGCTGGCGGCTTCCCAATCCAGCCCCTGCCGAATCCGGTTCAGAATCTTGCAGGTTTGATTGCCAACATCCGGGGGGTTGTGCCCCAACCAGCCCACAAAGCGGTCGGCCAAATCCTGAGGGTTAAGGGGGCTAAAGGCCAGCAGGCTTTCAGCCAGGGCCAGGGCCATCTCGGTGTCATCGGTGAAAGAACCGGCGGGCAGCCGCCCGGCGCGCATTTCCCGCTCCAGCCTCTCCAGCGGCAAGGCCGGGCCAAATTCCAGCGGCATGCCCAGGGCATCGCCCAGGGCGGCCCCCAGCGCCGCTGCGCGCAGCCGGTCGCAAACCGCAGGCGAAAGCGCATCCACGGCTACAGCTTCCCGCTTTGCAGCTTGCGCAGGGCAGCCTCATAATCGGCCACGTTGGGCGGCCGCAGGTTGATGATGGTCTTGAGCATGGCCGCTGCCCCCTGCACATTCCCGGCCGTCAGCAGCAAGTCGGCCAGCCCGTCCAGTTCAGCGATAGCCTCCGCGGTCTGCCCGTTGCGCGCGTACAAATCCGCCAGACGTTTGATCAATTCCGGCCGGTTAGGGTGTTCGTTGATCACCGCCTTGACGAAGTCAATGGACTGTTTGCGCTTGCCGGTGTGCTCCAACAGGGCCACAAACCCGTCCACCTCGCTCAAGGCGTTGGCTTCCTGCCCCAGGCGGAAATTCATGTTGACCAGCTGCACGCGGGCTTTCTCATCCTCCGGCTCCAGAGTGCGGATCTGCTCAAAGACGCGCACCGCCTGGCGCATATCCAGGTGCTGCAAGTCAATATCGGCGATGCGGTAGAGCAGCTGTACCGAAAGGGAGCGGTCCACCGAATGCTGCTGGGCCACGCGCAAAGCCGTGGCGTAGGTCTGGCGGGCCATATCCAACTCGGTCAGGTGGTAATACAGACTGGCCAAATCCATGTACTGGTGAATGGCCTCGTCAATGCGCCCCTGAGCCACCAGCAGGTCAATCAGCCGGTTGCGCACCGACATATCCATCGGCGCCATCTGAATCACGCGCTGCAGCAGACTGACGGCCTGGGGCACTTCGCCGCGGAAGTTATACACCTCAGCCACCAACAGGAATTTCTGCACGGCCTGTTCCACCATGCCCTCGCGCAGCAGGATATCGCCAATCTGGGTGTGCAGCGGCAAATAGGTGGGAGCCACCTCAATGGCGCGAAAAGCCTCTTCCAGCGCAGAGCGGTACAGCTTTTGCTGAGTCAGTCGGCGTACCTCAGACAGCGAGTCCACAATCTGGCTGCTGTTGGTTTGCAGCAGCATCTCAGCCAGCGGCAAAGGTAGGCTGTCGCCGTTTTGGGCCACCAACTGCTGGCGCGCATTTTGCAGGTATTGGCGGTAATCCGAGCGCAGCAGCTGCTGGCGCACCGTCTCACACAATTTTTGCAGGGCGGCCGTGTCACTTTCACGTCCAATTTCGTCAATGATCGGCTCATATAACTGGCGCAGCTCTTCCGCCTGGGCTTCCGGCACCGTCTGAATGTCGGCCAGACGCAGCGCCTGCAAATAACATTGGGCCGCCTGACTCCAATCCAGCTCTTTTTCGTAGGCCTGTGCCATCAGCAAATACGAGGCCAGCGCGAATTTGGGGCTGCGCACCGCCTTTTGCAGATAACGCATGGCGCGCTGCCCCTGACGTTCCAGGCGCAGCAGCCCCAGGTCAAAATAGGCCGCGGGGTGGCTCATGCCGATATCCGTGGCGCGCTCCAACTCCTCAGCCGCCTGGTTATCATCCCCTTGAGTCTGCGATTCAATCGCCTGCCCCAGATGCATGAGGATGCGCATGCGTTCGTTTTGACCCAGCGAAAGCCCGCCGGTGCCGCGCGAAAGGGCATTGATCCCGCGGCGCGGTTGAAGTTCCGCCACGTCGGCTTCTTCGGCCTGTTCAAAAAGCAGCCCCGCCAGGTCTACCAGGGCTTCCTGGCGCGCCTCCGTCAAGGGATCCAACTGGGGTTTGCCGCTGACCTCCGGTTCGCTCAACTGGCGCACCTCAGCCATGCGCACCGGCCCGGTTCCGCCCCGCGGACGCGGCGGCTTGGGCAGGCGCTGGTTGGCTTTCAGCATCGCCAGGGCCTGTTTGGCGTCAGTAGAATCGGGTTGGATCTGCAAAGCGTATTCCACCACTTGCAGGGCTTTGCCCACTTCCCCCGCGGACTGCATCAGGCTGGCGGTCGCCAAATACTCGGCCACGGCATCGGCTTTGCGCCCGATGCGCTCATACACCATCGCCAGGCGCGTGCGCGCCATCTGGTGTTCCGGCTGCAGGCTGATGGCCCGCACCCAGTTTTCGATGGCCTTTTCCACATTGCGGCCCTTCAGATGCAGTTCAGCCGCCTTCAGGCAGGCCTGCACAGCATCGTTCAGCCGCCCCTGCCGCTCGCAAATCCGCGCGATCTTTTCCACCGGGATGGGGTCTTCGGGGATGATCTGTGAAGCCTGCAGGTAGAGCTTGAGCGATTCGTCAAAAAGCTGTTCTTCAAACAACGCCAGCGCCAGGCTGGTTAGAGCCATGGGGTGTTCGGGGAATTTCTCTAACGCCTGTCGGTAAAAACCGGCGGCCTGCTCCCAATTTTGGTCCCAGGCAGCCGAATGGCCCTGGTTCATCGCGCGTTCGAAAGTTTTTTGGTTGCCGCTCATTGTCACATACCTTGTGCGTAATTAGTGGGACCCCAGAACCTGCATACTGCCCCAATCCTCCCCCCAGCGGGCCTCGGTCTCCAGGGGAATTGACAGCGAATACGCCTCTTCCATCACGCGCTGCACCGTGCGGGCGGTGTCTTCCAGGGCAGCACGCGGACATTCCAACACCAGTTCATCGTGCACTTGCAGCAGCAGCCGCGCCGTCAGCCCGGCTTTTTCCAGGGCCGCAGGCAGTTGAATCATAGCCAGTTTCATCAAGTCTGCGGCGGTGCCCTGGATGGGGGCGTTGATGGCTTCGCGCTCCTCACGGTTGCGCTGGTTCACGCTGGACGGCTGCGAGAGGTTGGGGAAGTAACGCCGCCGACCCAGCAGGGTTTCCACATACCCCTGGCGGGCCGCCTGCACGCGAATGCCGTCTAGATAGCGCTTGACACCGGGGAAGCGTTCAAAATAGGCTTTGACGAAATTCTCCGCCTCGCCCAGGGTCAAATCGGTGGTGCGGGTCAGGCCAAACGCGCTCATGCCGTAGATCAGGCCAAAATTGATGGCCTTGGCCTGGCGGCGCTGGTTCTTACTAACCGCTTCCAGCGGCAGCCCAAAGACCGCTGCCGCCGTGGCTGCGTGAATGTCCTGGCCGGCGCGGAAAGCCGCCAACATGGCCTCGTCGCCCGACATGTGCGCCACCAAACGCAGCTCAATCTGTGAATAGTCCACCGAAAGCAGCACATGGCCCGGCGCGGCCACAAAACCGCTGCGCACCTGCCGTCCCAGCTCCGTGCGGGTGGGGATGTTTTGCAGGTTGGGGTCTGAGGAAGCCAGACGGCCGGTTACCGAGCCAGTCTGGTTGAAGGAGGTGTGCACCCGGCCCGTGCGCGGGTTCACCTGCAGCGGCAGCGCGTCCACGTAGGTGGATTTGAGCTTGGCCAGCTCGCGGTTTTCCAGAATTAAGTCTACCACGGGATGCTCTCCGCGCAGGGCTTCTAACACCTCAGCTGAGGTGGAAAAATGCCCGCTGGCGGTGGTTTTGCGGCGGTCCGGCGGGGGCAGCCGCAGGGTTTTAAAGAGCACATCCGAAAGCTGCTGAGTGGAGTTGAGGTTAAACGGCCGCCCCACCAGCTTGTACACCTCCTGCTCAATCTCACCCAGGCGCTGGGTCAGCTCAGCGGAAATGCGTTCAAAGAAGGCGCCGTTCAGGGCGATGCCGGTGCGCTCCATTTCCACCAGCACGGGGATGAGCGGCATTTCCAGGTCGCGCATCAACCCCGCCGCATTGCGGCTTTCCATCTCTATTTCCAGCAGCGGCCGCAGTCGCAGCGGCACTTCTGCGTCCGCCGCTGCATAGGGGGCCGCCTGTGCTACCGGCACCTGCTCCATGCCAATTTGGGCTTTGCCTTTGCCGATCAAATCTTCAATGTGGGTCATGTGCAGGTTCAGGTACGACTCAGCCATGCCCTTCAGCCCCAAATTGCGCGAGGCCGGGTTCACCAGCCATTCGGCGATCATGGTATCAAAGGCCAGTCCCGCCGTCGGTAAACCGCTCTGCGCCAGGACGATGACGTCATATTTCAGGTTGTGTCCCACCTTGGGCCGCCGCGCGTCGCTCATGAAGGGGCGCAGCGCCTCCAAAACCTCCGCCGTAGGCAGTTGGCGCTCGCCGGTGACGTGGCCCACGGGGATGTAATAGCCTTCGCCGGGGCGCACCGCCAGTGAAATGCCCACCAGGTCGGCGCGCATGGGGTCGGTAGAAGTGGTTTCGGTATCAAAGGAGATGACTTCCGCCGCTTCCAGTGCCTGGGTCAGTTCGCGCAGGCTGGCGTGCGAATCCACCACATGCACCTGGGGCAGATCTGCCGTGTCGGGGATGGCAATGACCGGCTCGGCGGCGAACAAAGCCATCTGCTGCCCGGCCGCGGAAGGCACGGCGCTGCCCATGAGCTTGTTCAGCCGCTCGGTCAGGTTGCGAAATTCCAGTTCCTGAAACAGCTTGCGCACGCCCTCATAGTTCAAATGGTCGGTGCGCGCCATTTGCAAGTCCAGGCGCACGCTGACGTTGGTGCGGATGGTAGCCAGATCACGGCTGAGATAGGCGCTTTCACGGCCAGCTTCCAGCTTGGCGCGCACCCGCGGCTGAATCTCATCCAGGTGTGCGTAAATACTGTCCAAATCGGGGTAGGTTGCCAGTAAAGCTGTGGCGGTTTTCTCGCCCACCCCGGCCACACCGGGGATGTTATCCGAGGCGTCCCCCACCAGAGCCTTGTAATCCACCACCTGATGCGGGTGCACGCCCAGATAGGCCTTGACCGCTTCGGGGGTGAAATCGCGCGCTTCAGAAAGCTTGCTGCCTGCCAGGTTGATGATGGTGCGCTCATCTGCTAACTGCAGCAGATCGCGGTCGCCGGTGATGATGCGCACGCCGAAGCCCTGCTCCGCCGCCTGACGCGCCACGCTGCCCAGCACATCATCGGCCTCATAGCCTTCCACCTCCAGGCGCGGAAAGGGGAACAGATCCACCATCTGGCGGATGCGCTCCATCTGCACGCGCAGATCATCCGGCATCTTGGCACGGGTGGCTTTGTAGGCCGGGAAAAGGTCGTCGCGAAAGGTTTTGCCCGTGTCAAAAGCCACCGCTAAATATTCGGGCTTATCCTGTTCCAACAGGCGCAGCAGCACGCTGGCAAAACCCAAAACCCCCGCGGTGGGTTCGCCGGAGCGCGTCTGCAGGCGCTCGCCGGAACCGCCGGTGAGGGCAAAATAGGCTCGATATGCCAGAGCGTGACCATCAATCAAATACAGCACTGGGGGCATAACCTACCTCTACTTTCCAAACACGGAGATCAAAGCCCCGCGGGGTCTTATTCATACCCCTGACGGCGGCGGGTTTGCTGGATAAAATCGCGCAGCAGCTGTGGGGCGGTGAGTTGTTCGCCGCGCACCACCAGATAGCCCGGCGCCCAAAAATCGCCGGTCAAGTTTTGGTCCAACAGGCGCGGGAAGGTGCGGAACAATTCGTCCGAAGTGCGCTGGCGGACAATGCGCGCCAGATTCCCCGGCGATACCCCCGGCGTCACCGTCACCGACCACTGCAAATAATCCACGTGCACGTTCAGGCTGTCCAGCACCCAGCCAAAGGCCTGGCAAATGCGCGGAAGAGCCTGGTGCAGCAAGTCCGAAAGGTCGCCCGCCAGGTAATGATTGGGCACGCGCGGAATGAGTACGCAGGTGTAGGCGATGGCGTCCGTAACGGGCGGGGCCAGGATACGCGAGGCGCCAAAGCCCAGACCGCTTTCGCTGGGACGGGTGATCTCCTCCTGGGGAGGGGGCGTTTCCCAGGGCAGCAGGGTGGGCACGGCGCTGGCGGCGCTGACGGGCGCAGAGGCTGGCGCGGGGGCTTCTTCGGCTGCAGGAGTTTCGGCGGGGATGGGGGCCGCTGAAATGGCTTCGGCGCTCTGTTCCACTTCAGCCAGGGCGGGCGGCAGATCGCCATTCGTGGGGATTTCCACCGCCGCCGGGGCAGCTTCACCCAGCAGGGCTGAAAGCGGGCGCGCAGGCAGGCGGTCATCCTCCACGGAGGACGGCCCAAACACAAAGGGCGGCAAAGGGATGCCGTATTCGTCCTCTTCCGGCGTCTGGCCGAACCGCACCGGCAGGGGAGCATCCTCGGTTGATTCTGGCGCGGGGATAACTTCCGACACCGGCTCTTCCAACTCAGCCTCCGGCAGCGGGAGCTCTTCCGACACCGGCTCATCCAACTCGGCCTCCGGCAGCGGGAGGTCTTCCGACACCGGCTCGTCCAACTCGGCCTCTGGCAGCGGGAGGTCCTTCGACACCGGTTCTTCCAACTCAGCCTCCGGCAGCGGGAGGTCTTCCGACACCGGCTCATCCAACTCGGCCTCCGGCAGCGGGAGGTCCTCCGACACCGGTTCTTCCAACTCAGCCTCCGGCAGCGGGAGGTCCTCCGACACCGGCTCGTTCAGCGTCTCAATGAACGCCATCAAGGTGATTTCTTCGGCAGGCACTGGCACAGTCACCGGCGCCGCCGACTCAAGGGCTGTTGGGCTGGCT
>JARKPO010000093.1 GCA_029975215.1 Levilinea sp. | reverse complement strand
CTGTGTTGCGACATATTGCTCTAAATCTGCTCAGACAAGATAGGACGATCAAACGCGGCATCAAAATAAAACGATTGGCAGCCGCCTGGGACAATGATTACCTCATCCAACTCTTCAGTGATTAGAATGCGATTGCCCTGACAGTTTCACCGTCCATGCTCAAACAAACGGCCTGCCCTGGGTGGGGCAGGCCGTTGAACTGTGAGTCAAAATCAGAGGCTGTACCTAATATTCCAACTCCGTCTTGGTGGTCACCCGCCGTCGGAACACCCAGTAGGACCAGCCCTGGTAAATCAGCACCACCGGCACAAAGATGAGCGCCACAATGCTCATTACGGTCAGCGTGTACGGGCTGGAAGCCGTGTTGTACACCGTCAGGCTGAAATCCGCCCCCAGGCTGGAAACCATCACCCGCGGGAACAGGCTCATGAAGATGGTCGACATCGAGAATACAATCGTCACCGAGGTCATCACAAACGCCCAGCCGTCCATCTTCTGCCGGATGAACCAGCCCGCCGCCGCCAGCGCCAGCACCGCCCCAATCGGCACAGGGCCGGGGTTAATCCCCAGCTTGGTCAAAATATCAGTCGCAAAGTAAGCCGCTGCCGTGTAGGCCGCAATCACCGCCAGTGAGAACGGCCACACTCGCCAGGCCGCCTTGCGCGCTTTCTCCGCAAGCTCACCTTCGGTCTTCAGCGACAGGAAAATGGCTCCGTGGAGGATGAACCCCAGCAAAGAAACCAGGCCGCCCAGCAGCGCAAAGGGGTTAAGCAAATTCCAAAATCCGCCCACGTAATTCTGTGCAGCATCAATCGGTACGCCGCGGACAAAGTTGGCAAAGGCCACGCCCCACAGCAGCGCCGGAACCAGGCTGCCTGCAAAGATGGCCCAATCCCAAAAACTACGCCAGCGCGGGTTTTCATCTTTGCTGCGGAACTCAAAGGCCACCCCGCGAAAGATCAACGCGATCAAGATCAGGAAAAGCGGCAGGTAAAATCCGCTGAACAGCGACGCATACCACCCCGGAAAGGCGGCGAAAGTCGCTCCACCCGCCGTCAGCAGCCACACTTCATTTCCATCCCAGTGAGGTCCGATGGTGTTGATGATCATGCGGCGGCGGCGGTCATCTTTGGCCAAGAACGGCAGCAAAATCCCCACGCCAAAATCAAAGCCCTCCAGCACAAAATAGCCAATGTACAGGACAGCGATCAAAATAAACCACAGAGTGTTTAAGTCCATGTCCAGGCTCCTTTATTCCCAGTATGCTTCTTCTTTAACCGGGTGCTGCTTTTTCACCTCTGGCGCCGGCCCTGCCTTGGCGTATTTCGCCAGCAGGTACACATCCGCCGCCATTAACACCGCGTACACCAGGGTGAAGCCGATCAAGCTGGTCAGCACCATGCCCGCTGTCAAAGTCGGCGAAACCGCGTCCGCCGTCTTCATATATCCATACACCACCCACGGCTGGCGGCCCATCTCGGTCAGCAGCCACCCAGCTGTGTTGGCCAGGTAAGGCAGCGCCATCGCCAGGGTGAAGGCCCCTAAAAATTTGACCTCGCCCAGCGGGCGCTTGCGCATCACCCAATACAGGGCATAGGCTGCCAGGAAGAACATCAAAAAGCCCGCTCCCACCATCACACGGAAGGTCCAATAGGCCATAAACACCGAAGGCACGTAATACCCTGCTCCGTATTTGGCTTCGTACTCAGCCTGTAAATCCAAAATCCCGCGCACCTCGCCGTCCAGGCGGTTGTAGCTCAGCAGGCTCAGCACCCGCGGGATGCGAATATCCACAACATTCCGCCCACCCGCCTGGTCCATGACGCTGAACAGGGAGAACGGAGCCGGGTCCGCAGTTTCCCACAAGGCTTCAGCCGCCGCCATCTTCATCGGCTGCACCTGCACCATCCGCTGCGCCTGAGAGTGTCCCACAAAAATCACCAGCAGAATGGACACCGCCCCAAAAATGGCCGCCAGGCGGAACGAGCGCGAAAATACCCCTTCTTCCTTGCGGCGCAGCAGGTGATATACGCTGATGCCCATCACAAAAAAGGCTGCCGTGGTGAACCCCGAAAGCACTGTGTGCGGGAATTGCAGCCACACGTAGGGGTTAAACACCAGCGCCCCAAAATCGTTCATCACCGCCCGACCATTTTCAACCGTGAAACCCACCGGCGACTGCATAAACGAGTTGGCAATCAAAATCCATAATGCCGAAAGGTTGGAGCCAATCGCCACCAGCCAAATCGCCGCCAGATGGGCTTTCTTGGACAGTTTTTCCCAGCCAAAGATCCAGATCCCCAGGAAGGTGGATTCCAGGAAGAAGGCCAGCAAGGCTTCAATGGCCAACGGCGCGCCAAAGATATCACCTACAAAACGGGAATAATCTGCCCAGTTCATGCCGAACTGGAACTCTTGCACAATGCCCGTGACCACGCCCATCGCAAAATTGATGATGAACAGCTTGCCCCAGAATTTCACCATCCGTTTGTACACTTCGCTGCCCGTTCGCACGTACAGCGTTTCCATGATGGCCACCAACACCGAAAGTCCCAGCGTCAGCGGCACAAAGAAGAAGTGGTACACGGTGGTCACAGCAAATTGCAGCTGCGAAAGTGATAATGGATTCATGCGCAGGTTCTCCCTTTCCGAATGAAATCAATGCTTGAATGCTTGTGCCCCAATTCAGTGTAGGCTGCGGCGCAGCAAAACGCCATACCTGAATGTCACCGCCTGTCGTGCAATTTTTCACAGGTACGGTCACCCTTTTGGCCTCCCCGCGGAGGATAAAATCACCCTCCCGTCCTCATCCCGCACCCTGGATTGCATCAACCTTGGAATCAGCAGCAAACCTTGCCGCTAGACTTCATTTTAGCAAATCTTTGGGCTTCTGGTATAATTCTAAGCCTGAAGTCTATACAAAATCTCTCGCTTTTTCAGCGATCTCTCAGTTTTGCGCCGCCAGGCTGGCTCCTCAAACCCTGGCGCACCTGAATAAAAAGGACTCTATGCTGGACAAACTCGCCTTAATCGAAGCCCGCTACCAAGAAATTGACCGCCTCATGGAGGAAGTCGCCTCCGATTATCAGCGCGTTTCGGAACTGAACAAAGAACGCCTGGAACTGGAACCCGTAGTCCTCAAAGCGCGCCAATACCGCCAATCGTTACAAAGACTGGAGGACGCCCGCGCTCTGCAGGATTCAGACGACGAAGACATGCGCACCCTGGCCGCCGCCGAAATTGAAGAACTCGTCCCGGCGATCGCCCAATTGGAAAAAGAAATCAAAGCCATGCTCCTGCCCAAAGATCCGCGCGATGACCGCAATGTCATTGTAGAAATTCGCGCTGGAACGGGCGGTGACGAAGCAGCGCTCTTCGCTGCGGACCTGTACCGCATGTACATCCATTACGCTGAACAGCGCAAATGGTCCATCGAAGTCCTCTCGGAAAGCGAAACCGGCATCGGCGGTTACAAAGAAATCATCTTCCTGGTCAAAGGCAAAGGCGCCTACTCCCGTCTCAAATTTGAATCCGGCGTCCACCGCGTGCAGCGCGTTCCCGCCACCGAAGCCTCTGGACGTATCCATACCTCCACTGTTACCGTGGCCGTGCTGGCCGAAGTGGAAGAAGTGGAAATTCAAATCCCAGAGTCGGACATCAAAATCGACGTGTACCGCTCTGCAGGCGCAGGCGGGCAAAACGTGCAGAAGAACTCCACCGCCGTGCGCATCACCCATATCCCCACCGGAATGGTGGTAGCTTGCCAGGACGAGCGTTCTCAGTTGCAAAACCGCCTGCGCGCCCTCAGCATCCTGCGCGCTCGCCTGTATGAAATCGAAGAACAAAAACGCATATCCGAGCGTGAAGCCTCGCGCCGTTCTCAGGTCGGCACCGGCGAACGCTCCGAAAAAATCCGCACCTACAACTACCCTCAATCCCGCGTC
Organism: Levilinea sp.; assembly: GCA_029975215.1. Classification (GTDB taxonomy): domain Bacteria; phylum Chloroflexota; class Anaerolineae; order Anaerolineales; family Anaerolineaceae; genus Levilinea. The sequence continues at coordinate 7,947 of JARKPO010000093.1, read as the reverse complement.
ACCGACCATCGCGTAAATCTATCGTCCTATAATATCGTCGGCGTCCTCAACGGCGATTTAGACCTGTTCATTGACGAGCTCTCCATGCGCGAAGAATCGGACCGCATGTCGGCGGTGGGCGAAAGCGACGATGACTAGTCTGGCGGAATGGCTGGCGCAAGCCCTCCAAAGACTATCTCACACCGCTGACCAACCGGCCCTTGAAGCCCAGGTACTTCTGGCCCACGTGCTCCAAAAACCCCGCCCCTGGGTCATCTCCCACGGCGACCAGACCCTGGAAGCAGAACAAATTGACCTTCTCGAAACCAGCCTGCGCGCCTTGCAGGCTGGTTTTCCGTTGCCTTACCTCACCGGTCGCCAGGAATTTTTTGGCCTGGAATTCGCGGTCAGCCCCCAGGTGCTCATCCCGCGGCCCGAAACCGAGCTGCTTGTGGAACAGGCCCTCACCTGGCTGCGCGCCCACCCCACCCGCCGCCGTGCCGCGGATGTCGGCACCGGCTCCGGCTGCATCGCCGTCACCCTGGCCCACCACATTCCCGATCTCTCCCTCCTGGCCGTGGACCGCTCCGCCGCCGCCCTGAGGATCGCGCGCCAGAACGCCCAACGCTGGCAGGTAAGCGAGCGTGTCCACTGGCTCCAGTCCGATCTTCTCTCTGCCGTCTCTGCCCGCCTGGATCTGCTGTGCGCCAACCTGCCCTACATCCCCACCCGCAAGCTGGCCGGTCTGCGCGTGGCCCAGCACGAGCCGGTTCTGGCCCTGGACGGCGGCGCGGATGGGCTGGACCTCATCCACACCCTGCTCACCCAGGCCGCCCGCTGCCTGGCCCCTGCCGGCCTGATCCTGCTGGAAATTGAAGCCGAGCAGCCCGATTCCGCCCTCGCTCTGGCCCGGCGCTGCTTCCCCCTGGCGCATTCCGCCGTCCACACTGACCTGGCCGGGCTGCCCCGTCTGCTCTCGATTCAAACCTGATTTCCAGTAGAAACGCAAAAATCATGCCCCTATTCATTTTCACCGATTCAATAGAGGATTGAGCCATGCCGACCACCCGCTGCCTGCCCATCGATTCACCCGAAGCTCTGCCCGCCGCCCTGCACGTGCTGAAAAACGGGGGCCTGGTGGCCTTCCCCACCGACACGGTCTACGGTCTGGGGGTTCTCATGCGCGATTCCCAGGCCATCGAACGGCTGTTCCTGGCCAAAGGGCGCGATTTCAACAAAGCTATCGCCGTGCTCATCGGGGCGCTGGAACAGCTGGATGAAGTCGCCGCCGAATTCCCCCCCCAGGCTCAAATCCTGGCGCGGTGCTTTTGGCCCGGCGCCCTCACCCTGGTGGTCGCCGCCCGCCCCGATTTGCCCGCCAACCTTTCCCCCCTGCCCACCGTAGGCGTGCGCATGCCCGATCATGCCGCCGCGCGCGCCCTGCTGACTGCCGCTGGCCCTCTGGCCACCACCTCGGCCAACCGCTCCGGACAGGCCAACCCCCTTACCGCTCAGGATGTTTTAGACCAGTTGGACGGCCGTCTGGATCTGCTCCTGGACGGCGGCCCCACCCCCGGCGGCGTGCCGTCCACCGTGGTGGACTGCACCCAAGCGCACCTGCCCATCCTGCGCCAGGGTCATTTGACCGCTGAATTAATTGCCGATGCCCTCAGCCAGAAAGACTGAGGGCATCGTTTCGTTCAAGTTTAATGGGGACAGTCTAGCCGGGCCGCCGCAAAGCCAGCCACAGCCCCACCAGGACCAGCGGCAGCAGCCCGCCCACACACACGGGTGAAGACTGCGGCACGGCCCCTGAAACCGGCTCCACCGTCCGCGAAGGCTCCGCCTTGGGAGCGGGGGGCACACCCGGGGTCTTGCCGTCCTGCGGCTGCAAACCGCCGGGGCTGACCGTCTCCGGCATATCAACCTCCGTTCCTCGCGCCGGGGGCATGCTCTCCGGCGTGGCCTTGCTGCCCTCCGCCGTCACCTCATACGCCTGCCCGTCCACCACCACAATCACCCGTTCGCCCAAAGCCAGCGCCGCGGCCACATCCGCGCGGGCGTTGGCCAGTTGGAAATAGGCCGTGGAGAGGAAGCTGACTTTCTGCGTGCGCATTTGCTGCGGGTCAAAAGCCGTATCCGTCCATACGCCGTCCTGCTGCACAAAAGTCCGCGGCCCCACCGCGCGCACGCGCTCCGCCGCCTCGCCTTCCATCTCCTGCGCCTGATCCGCCTGGCTCATCGCCCCAGCGCCCGCGGCTTTGTTGACCGCATCGGCTCCATAAGCCTCTGGGGCTGGTGCGGCCTGCATGCTCTCGTACTGCTCCGCGGCAATGCGCTCCTGGCTTTGCGCCCCCAACACCGGCTGATCCTCGGTCACCAGATAGGACGTGTAGGGGGTCACGATACCATAGCGCACGCTGATGCGCACAATCTGGTCAATCGTCTCGGCGTCCGGCCCTTTCAGGCGAATCTGGTTCAGCAGATAGCCGATCTTGCGCGTGGCCCACAGGCGCGGCAGATCGTTCATCTCACCGCGGCTGTCGGCGGCAAATTCCTGTTCATCAAAGCGCAGCACTTGCTCCCGCCCGTTGACCTTGCCCGCCAGGCGCACATTGGTTCGCCCGCCCTCGCGGTAACGCCCCACCAGCACCACCTGTGTCCCCGCGAACAGATCCGGCAGCGGGTTCGGGTACAGGTCATACACGCGCATCCCGCCAAAATCCAGGCTCAGATCCGTCATCACCGGCGTGCTGATGCGCGCATAGAAGCTGGAAAGGGCCTCATCCAGCGCCTCCCCCGGCTGCACATACGTGGATAGGCCGTGGTGCTCCTGCGCCAGGCTGTCCAGCAGGATGGTATCCACGTCATACCCCACCCCAAAGGTGAACATGCGCAGATTCTTGGGGGCCGCACGGCTGAAGTCGTCCAGAATCTTCTGGCTGTCCTGCACGCCTTCCGTGGGCAGTCCGTCCGTCATGAAGATCAAATACGTGGGCCGTTCGGGGTCGGTCACCGCGGCCGCTTCCAGCAGGGAGCGGTGAATATCGGTGCTGCCCAGCGCGCTCAGCCCGTCCACCCACGCCAGGGCCTCTTTGGCCTGGCTGGCGGGCCGCAGCCCCGGGGCAAAGGTCTCGATCCCGCTGCTGAAGGCCTGCAAATAGAAACGGTCGCCCTCATTGAGATTCTTCAAAATATAGCGGGCCGCCTGCTGCGCCTGGGTGAACTTTTCCCCTTCCATGCTGCCAGACCGGTCCAGCACCAGCAGCACATCTTTATTCACCCGTTCCGCGGCTGCGTCCGGTTTGGGGGCCAGCAGCAGCAGGAAGAATCCGTCCGGGTCGTCCTGGTTCAGCGGGTCGCGGTAGGTTAAGAGGTGAAACGCCTCGCTCTCACCCACGGAGTAGGCCAGGGTGAAATCCGTGTCCGGCATCACCTGCTGGGCCTCGTAACTGGCGGTGAACGCCCGCTCGCCGCTGCGGATGACCTCCACCGGGTGGCTGGGGGAATACACCGCCCGCACCGCCTGGGAGGAGTTCACCTCCACACGGATGCGCACGCTTTCCAGCGGCTGCATGGAAAATTTCTCGGTGTTCAGCGGGTAGCGGTACTGCACCAGCCCGCCGCTGGCCGTCAGCGCCTGGGTGTATTCCAGCTCAATGCGCCGCTCGCCCTGGGGCGGGATGGGGAAGATGCTGGCATGAATCGCCCCCCGACCCACATATTCCAGCAGCGCCGGGTCTTTCAGCGTGCGTACAATTTCCTCATACTTGGCCCGCGCGGCCTCGGCGTTGAGCACGGTGCCTTTGGCCGGTTTGCCGTCGATCCACAGCGTGAAATCGCTCACTGCGGCGTCTGCAGGCAGCGGAAACACATAGGTCCCCTCCACCGCCTGGGCGTTGGGGTTGTAAAATATCTGATCCACATGGGTAACGGCGATTTGCTGGTCAATCTTGACGTCCACATGGTGATAGCGGATCACCAACTGAGACATGGGCCGCGGGTAAGGCCACGGCGGGCAGCCCTCCACCGGGCAGGGCACAGGGTCGGGGATCACGATCCCATCGGCCAGCACCGGCTGGACAGCCGCTAAAATCCCCATCAAACTGACAAAAATAGCTGCGAACATTCGGCGGATCATCTTCTGGCTCCTTAAACGCCCTGGCGACGGGTGGGCGCTTCGGGTTTAAGACGGTTCGCCGTCTGAAAAGGTTCCCTCCTCCATTGGAAAGCTCGCCCGCTGAACCGCTGCCATCCGCGCGTACAGTCCCCCCGCCGCCGTCAGCGCAGCCGCCGTCCCCCGCTCGGCCGTCCGCCCGCCGTCCAGCACCAGGATCTCAACCATGTGTTCCAGCCCCGTCAGGCGGTGCGTCACCCACACCAGGCTCTTGCCCTGCGTGCGTTCCATCACCATCTCAATCAGCGCGCGTTCGTTGTCCGCGTCCAGGTGCGCGGTGGGCTCATCCAGCAGCCACACCGGCGCGTCGCGCAGGATGGCCCGGCACACCGCCAGCCGTTGGCGCTCGCCCCCGCTCATCTGCCGCCCGTGCTCGCCGATCCAGGTGTCCAGGCCGTCCGGCAGGTCCGCCAGCCACGGCTCCAATCGCGCCTGCCGCACCGCCTCCAGCAGCTCCGCTTCGCTGGCCCCTGGGCGCGCCAGCAGCAAATTCTGCCGCACGCTGGCGCTGAACAAATAGGTGTCCTGAGTGACCACGCTGAACAGCCGGCGCACATCCTCCGCGCGGTAGGCGTGAATTTCGACCCCATTCCAAAAGATTTGTCCCGCGGGAGCCTCCCACAGGCGCAGCAGCAGGCGCAGCAGGCTGGTCTTGCCCGACCCGCTGGCCCCCACCACGGCGATGCGCCTGCCTTGCGGCAGTTCCAGGCTCAGCTCGCGCAGCGCCCACTCCGCACTGTCCGGGTAGCGGAAATTCAGGCCGCGCAGGCTCAAATTCGCTCCCAGGGCGGGCGCGGCTGGCTGCGCCGGCTCGGGCACCACCGGCGGCACATCTTCCAGGGCGAACACCCGCTCCCCTGCCCGCAGGCTGCTTTCCAACTGCTGCGCCGCCGTGCCCAAAGGCAGCACTGCCTCAAAACTGGCCAGGGTCACCAGCGAGAGCACCGCCAGGCCGATCCCGTCCACGCGCCCGGCCTCCATCAACGGCAAAGCCGCCGCCAGCACCGCCCACAGGGTGAACTGGTTGATCATCAAATTCACCGCGTTCATGCGCGCGTTACCCTCGGCCAGCTGCCGCTGATGGGCCTCCAGCCGTGCCTGAGATGCCGCCAACAGCTCCAGCCGGTCGGCACCGCGTCCAAAGGCCAGCAGATCGCCCAGGCCTTGCAGCGTCTCCACCCAGGCCGTGCGGTAGTCCGCGCGCGCATCCACCACCTGCCGCCCAGCCGCCGCCTGCATGCGGCGCGCCAGCCAGGGCACCCCCGCACCGCTCAGCGCCAGGCCGATCACCAGCATGCTGCCCAGAGAAGCATCGTAGCGCCCCACAAACACCGCCGTCCCCAAAGTCACCACCCCGGCGGTCAGCACCGGCGCCAATCCGCGCACGAAGAAATTTTCCAGGGTCTCAATATCCCCCACCGCCCGCGACAGCAGATCCCCGCTCTGCATCTGTCCCAGCCCTGCCGGGGCCAGCGGTTCCAGCGAACGGTACAGCCGTGTGCGCAGCACGGCCAGCAGGCGCAGATTCACCCCGTGCGACACCAGCCGCTCCAGATAGCGAAACACACCGCGGGTGATGCCGAAGAAGCGCACGCCCACAATCGCCACTTGCAGCTCCGCCACCGAGGGCTGCAAGGCCGCCGCGGCGATCAGGTGCGCCGAGGTGCCCAGCAGCCCCATCGCGCTCACCACCGTGGCGCTGCCCAAAGCCACCGAAAGCGCCACCCAGCCCGCAAACGGCCGCATCAGTCCCAAAAGCTGCCGCAAGGTGCGCGCCCTCATGCCTGCCCCCCCAGGCTGCCCGCCCACGCGGCAAAGGCCCCGCCGCTCTGCATCAGCGTCTGCGGGCTGCCGCTTTCCACCGCCCGCCCGGCCTCCATCCACACCACCTGATCCGCCCCCATCACCGTCGTCAGGCGGTGGGCAATCACCAACACCGTGCGCCCCTGCAAAAGCCTGCGGGTGGCCGCGGTCAGCGTCTCTTCCAGCTCCGGGTCCAGATGCGCACCGGGTTCATCCAGAATCACTACGGGCGCATCCATCAAAAAAGCCCGCGCCAACGCCACGCGCTGCGCCTGCCCCCCGCTCAGCCGCGCCCCGCCTTCCCCAATGCGCGTTTCCAGACCCTGCGGCAGGCGCGCCAGAAATTCATCCATGCCCGCCTGCTGCGCCGCCCGCCGCACCGCGTCCTCAGCGGCCTGTGGGTTCCCCAGGCGGATGTTTTCCGCCAGCGTCCCCGCAAACAGGGCGGGGTGCTGCGGCACCCAGCTGACCGAGCGCCGCCAGCTTCCCAACGTCAGCGCATCCAGCCGCCGCCCGTCCACCCTGATCTCCCCCGCCTCCGCCGCGGCAAAGCGCAGCAGCAGCCGCGCCAGGGTGCTTTTGCCCGCTCCGCTGTGCCCCGTGAGGGCGGTCACCTTGCCCGCCGGAAGGGTCAGATTCACCTCGCGCAGCGCGGCCTCGGCCCGCCCCGCGTAGCGCACGCTGACCCCGCGGAATTCAATTCGCGGCGCAGCGGCCAGGGGAGCTGCTTCGCCCCCTGCGCTCAACTGCGGCTCGCAGGTTTGCGGTTTTTCCAGGATGCCGAAGATGCGCTGGGCGGCCGCCGCCCCGTTCATGGCCGCGTGAAAGCGCAGCCCCAAATTGCGCAGCGGCAGATAAAATTCCGGGGCGATCACCAGGATGAAGAAAGCCTGTTCGAAGCCCATCAGCCCGTAGAGCAGCCGCAGCCCAATCTGCACCGCCACCACCGCCGTGCTGAGGGTGGAGACCAGCTCCAGCACCAGCGCCGATAAAAAGGTCACCCGCAGCACTTCCAAAGTGGCCTTGCGGTAACGTTGGCTGGCCCCCTCAATGCGCTCCGCCTGGCGCAGGCTCTGGTTCAGCAGCTTTAAGGTGGTCAGGCCTTGCAGGGTATCCAAAAAAAAGGCGCTCAGACGCGCCAGGGTGCTCCATTGTTTGCGCGTCACCGCCGCCGAAGCCCCGCCGATCAGCACCATGAAAACGGGAATCAGCGGCGCGGTCAGCAGCAGCACCAGCCCGCTGAGCGCGTCCAGGGGGAACACCACCACCAAAATCGCTGTGGGGATCAGCGCCGCCAGAGCGATCTGCGGCAGGTACTGGCTGAAGTAAGCCTCCACCGCCTCCACCCCCTCCACCGCGGTCGCGGCCAGTTCGCCGCTTTCCTCGCGGTCCAGGCTCAGCGGCCCGCCCCCCAGGATTTTTTCGGCCAGCATCTGGCGCAGGTTACGCTTAATCCGCAGGGCCGCCGCCGCAGCCGCCCATTCGCCCCCATAGGTGGCCAGCCCGCGGCCCACAATCACCACCGCCATCAGCTTCAGCGCCGTCCAGGCCTGCGCGGAATCCCACCCGCCCAGGTGCAGGCCGTTGAGGACGCGGCTCAAGATCTGCGCCTGCCCAATGGCAAACAGGCCGCCGGCCAACCCCAGCCCCACGGCCAATGTCAAAAGTCCCGCCGCCGCGCGGGCCTGTCGTAATAAGCGCGCATCCAGCTTCATCGGGTTTGATTCTGCCTGAAAGCAAGGGGAAAGTCAATCCACCCCGCCGCCCAAGGTGGTGTGCCCGCCGCGCAGGGCCGTCCAACGCGTCCTATGAAGCTACGCGCTTCGCGATGACATTCCATAGACATGTCATTGCGAATGCTATGAGTTTGTCTAGGGCCTGAGTAAAAGCCCAGGATGAACGGAGCGGTAATCGGGGATATAAGGGGTACGCGAACGGACGACCGCGACCATTACCTTCAACAGCTTGTTGGCGATATTGTTAAGGAT
>JARKPO010000017.1 GCA_029975215.1 Levilinea sp. | reverse complement strand
CACCTCGATGTCGGCTCATCGCATCCTGGGGCTGGACAAGGTCCCAAGGGTCGGGCTGTTCGCCCGTTAAAGCGGTACGCGAGCTGGGTTCAGACCGTCGTGAGACAGGTCGGTCTCTATCCGCTGTGGGCGTAAGGGATTTGAGAGGAGCTGCCCCTAGTACGAGAGGACCGGGGTGGACAGACCTCTGGTGTGCCAGTTGTCGTGCCAACGGCATCGCTGGGTAGCCATGTCTGGCAGAGATAACCGCTGAAAGCATCTAAGTGGGAAACTCGCTTCAAGATTAGATCCCTCATCTCGTTAAGGGAGTAAGGTCGCAGGAAGACTACCTGCTTGATAGGCGGCGTGTGTAAGCACAGTTAATGTGTTCAGCTAAGCCGTACTAATGACCGAGGGCTTCAGCGTGGTGCGGGGAACTCGATTTTCTTTCAACTACTTGACCGTTTTACAACAACATGCTGTTCTGGTTTGGTTCTCTTAACATCGTAAAAAGAGTCTCTTGGTGATCTGAGCGACAGTGGTACACCCGGTTACATCTCGAACCCGGTCGTTAAGGCTGTCAGCGCCGATGGTACTTGGGGGGCGACCCCCTGGGAGAGTAGGTCATTGCCAAGAGGCTTTTTTGTTTAACACCCCCCCAATCTCTTGCCATCCGGCGGAGCGCGGGGGTTTTGTTTTTTTATCCCTCCTGATGTTACAATTACTTTAAGAGCTTGCAACCTCTCTCGATTCCATCTTCCTTGTAGCCCTGTTCTCAGGAACATACTCTGGTGGATTTGCGCCTGCGCAGAGATGCCAATCTCATCCTATAGCGTACCCTGGAATATGGCACATGGATGGTCGGTGCTGCCCAAAGCGCTGGCTCCTGGCCCGGTGGATTGGCTGGCGACCAAGGTGTCCCTGGCCGCTGCAGCGCGACGTGCGCGTTCAGAGAAAGTCGAGGCATAGCCGCGATGAATATCAATACAGCCGTTCCCGCTCTTCAAGGTGTGGCCCGCACCTTGCTTGTGCCATTGGCCTGCCGCGCCATTGAATCGGTCCGACCGGATGCCATCCTCCACGACCCGCGCTCCGTCGAACTGTACAATGCACTGGGTGGCAGCCGCGATTTTCTGCTGGGCATGGCCGAGCACGACCGGCTGTTCATCGTCATGCGCATGCGCCAGTTCGATGCCTTCGCCCGCGCTTTTCTTGCCCGCCACCCTGGCGGACTGGTGGTAGATATTGGCTGCGGACTGGATACGCGCTTCCACCGCCTGGACGATGGAATGTTCACCTGGCTTGGTCTGGATTTACCTGAGGTGATTGGCCTGCGTCGGCAGTGGCTCCCCGACTCAGACCGCTGCAAGAGCATTGCCCAATCCATGTTTGACCTTGAATGGTTGGATGAGGTGCAGCAGCTCAATAAGCCGGTCATCTTCCTGGCAGAGGGCGTATTCCCCTATTTCAGCACTCATGAGGTGAGGCCCATGCTGATGGCGATGGCCGAGCGCTTTCCAGCCGGAGAGCTGGTTTTTGATGCCATGAACCCATTCGTGCTGCAGCTCCACAAGAGCAGCTCTGTTCTGAGGCGCTCTGCTACACGAGGCCGCTGGGATGCCAAGGATCCGGCCGAGCTCGAAGCCTGGGGGCTGCGCCTGATGGAGCGCTGGGGCTACTTTGATAAACCCGAGCCGCGCCTGGGTTCGGCAAGCCTGATGCGCTTCCTCCCTCTCCTGGCAAATATGGCCTATGTTCTGCACTACCGCTTATCCAGATAAGTCGCCCGCTACCACCTTCGGACTGGCCCGCTGCTGGATGGCGTTTCACTCATACGGCGCTGCGAATTGAACTCACCCAAACCGCCCCGCGTGCTGTCGAATTAATTGACAATTTTTAAGAATCCAGGTATAATCCATTGTGACCAGAGTGGGTTATTTCCGCTCGGTTTCCTTCCTGGAGCACATTTGGAGGTGAATGGGCGTCTTGCCGGGCCGTGGGTTTTTCACTAAACCATCTTTTTCTCGCGGCTGCATGTTCCCCGGTGCAAGCCGTTTTTTGCGCCTGCCCCCCACCCCCAAGCATCTTACACCAGAAGGGAGGTGATTGTTCGTGACCAGTGTTGTTCTCCGCCAAAACGAGTCGCAGGACCAGCTGCTCAAGCGCTTCCGCAAGAAGGTTGTCAAGAGTGGCATCCTCAGCACGGTGCGCCGCAAGCGGTGGTTCATTTCCAAGAGTGAGCTGCGCCGGGTTGAAAAGAAGAAGGCCGTCCGCCGGATTAAACGCCGCCAGACCGGCAGAATGGGCGAGTAGTTCCCCCGCCCACCCACAAGGTGTTTTCGGCTTCATCCGAAAACCCAGGAGGTTGCATGGCCAAAGAAGAAGATAAGATTAACGTGGAAGGGACGATCGTGGAAGCCCTGCCCGGCACCCAGTTCCGCGTCAAGCTGGATAACGGACACGAGGTGTTGGCCTATCTTTCCGGCCGGATGCGCAAGTATTACATCCGCATCCTGCTCGGCGATCATGTGCGCGTGGAAATGTCCCCCTACGACCTGAGCCGCGGGCGAATTGTTTATCGCCAGAAGAAACATCACGGCGCGGGCGAACCCGACGATATGTTATAAAACCTTCCTGGTTTTATCTTCCTTCATTTGTTTGAAGATCAACTCCCTCAGCCTTTATCCGCTGGGGGAGTTTTTTCTTTTCCTTGCTGCGAACCTTTGCCACAAGCAAAGAAAAAAGCCCTGGCAGCTTTCACCAGGGCTTTTTTGAACATCAGCGTTGAATTCTAGTACTTGCGGTTGTCAAAGCTCTGCAGGGCTTTCATGTAGTTGGCGCGTTCAAAAGCCGCCGGTTCAGCCACGGCCTGCTGGCTCATGCTGCCGCACATCTGCTGGATGGAAGTGTATTCGTAGGTTTCCATCCACTGCGTCAGCCCGTCCACCAGGTGGGTCAAATGCTCCACACCGTGATGCAGCAGGGCGGAAGCCAGCATGGTGACCTTGGCCCCAGCCATAACCGCCTTAACCACGTCCTGGGCGGTGTGCACGCCGCTGGTCAGCGCCAGATCGGCCTGAACCCGTCCGTATAGGATCGCCGTCCAGCGCAGCGGCAGGCGCAGCTCATCCGACGTGCTCAGCACCAGGTTCGGCACTACTTCCAGGGTTTCCACATCCAGATCGGGCTGGTAGAAGCGGTTGAACAGCACCAGACCGTTGGCTCCCGCTCCCGCCAGCCGTTTGGCCAGGTGGGGCAGGGCGGTGAAATATGGGCTGAGCTTGATCGCCAGGGGGATGTGGATCTGCTTGCGCACATCTGTAACCAGATCCACGTAGGATTGTTCCAACTCCTGTGCGGTCAGGTCCAGGCTGGTGGGCACATAGTAGATGTTCAGCTCCAGCGCATCAGCGCCAGCTTCTTCGATCTTTTTGGCGTAGTCCACCCAGCCGCCGGTCGAAATGCCGTTCAGGCTGCCGATGACGGGGATGCTGACCGCGCTCTTAATCTTCTGAATGAGCGACAGATAGCCCTCAGGCCCGACATTGTAGTTTTCCATGTCCGGGAAATAGGTCAACGCTTCGGCATAGGATTCAGTGCCGGTGCTGAGGAAATGATCCAGCGCGCGGCTCTCGTGAGAAATTTGCTCCTCAAACAGCGAGTACATCACCACGGCGCTGGCCCCGGCATCTTCTAAGCGGCGGACGGTGTCCACTTTTTTCGACAGGGGCGAGGCGGACGCCACCAAGGGGTTCTTCAACTGTAAACCCAAATATTGTGTGCTCAGGTCTACCATGCGCTTATCCTCCTGGACTACTGATTGTCCTCATGAGCCTTATATTCGATCTCGGCCATTTGCCGGTACAGCTCCCAGCGCTTCTGCACGTCGGTGCGCGCCTGGCGCATGAGCATTTCGGCGCGGTGTTCGTCACTTTGCACCAACATGCGGTAACGGGTTTCATTATACGCGTATTGTTCCACCGGCACGGTGGGATCTTTCGAATCGATCACCAGCGGGTTCTTGCCTTCATCAATCAGGGCGGGGTTGTAGCGGAACAGCGGCCAGATGCCCGACTGGACGGCCAGCTTTTGCTGATCGAGGCCCTTGCGCATGTCAATGCCGTGGGCGATGCAGTGCGAGTAGGCGATGATCAGGGAAGGCCCATCGTAACGGTCGGCTTCCAGGAAGGCGCGCAGAGTGTGCTGGTCGTTGGCGCCCATTGCCACGCGCGCCACGTACACATACCCGTACGCCATCGCGATCATGCCCAGGTCTTTCTTGGGGATGCCTTTACCGTTGGCGGCGAATTTGGCCACAGCCGCCCGCGGGGTGGCCTTGGAGGCCTGACCGCCGGTGTTCGAGTAGACTTCGGTGTCGAGCACCAGCACGTTGACGTTGCGCCCAGAGGCCAACACGTGATCCAGGCCGCCGTAACCGATGTCATAGGCCCAACCGTCGCCGCCCAGGATCCACACGCTCTTGCGAACCAGGAAATCGGCCAGGCTGAGGAGCAAAACAGCCTTGGGGTCTTTGTCGCCCTGCAGGGCGGCTTTCAGGGCAGCCACCCGTTCGCGCTGGGCGGCAATCCCGGCGTCGGTCTTTTGATCGGCTTCCAGGATGGCGGTGACCAGCTGATCACCCACCTTGGCCGACAGGCTGCGCAGCAGTTCTGCCGCGAATTCGCCCTGCTTGTCCAGCGTCAGGCGCATGCCCAGGCCAAACTCGGCGTTATCTTCGAACAGCGAGTTCGACCAGGCCGGGCCGCGTCCTTCGTGGTTGAAGGACCACGGGGTGGTGGGCAGGTTGCCGCCGTAAATGGAGGAGCAGCCCGTGGCGTTGGCCACCAGGGTGCGGTCGCCGAACAACTGCGAAAGCAGCTTGACGTAGGGGGTTTCGCCGCAGCCCGCGCAGGCGCCGGAGAACTCAAACAGCGGCTGCAGGAGCTGGGAATTTTTCACCGTGCCAGGCTCAAACTGGGTGCGGTCGGTTTCGGGAAGGGTGAGGAAGAACTCCCAATTCTCGCGTTCCGATTCGCGCAGAGGCGGCTGGGCGGCCATGTTGATGGCTTTGCGGCCCACCTGGGTTTTGTCTTTGGCCGGGCAGGCTTCCACGCACAGCGCGCAACCGGTGCAGTCTTCGGGCGCTACCTGGATGGTGAAGAGCATGCCGGGCATTTCTTTGAATTTGGCGTCCACATGCTTGAAGGTCGCCGGGGCGCCTTCCAGTTCCGCCGGGGCGTACACCTTCTGGCGGATGACCGCGTGGGGGCAAACGAAGGAGCATTTGCCGCACTGGATGCACAGGTCAGGTTCCCAAACCGGAATTTCCAGGGCAATGTTGCGTTTTTCCCACATGGTGGTGCCAGTGGGGAAGGTGCCGTCCACGGGCATGCCGCTGACGGGCAGACTGTCGCCTTCCGAGGCGATCATCTTGCCCAGCACGTTCTGCACAAACTCAGGCGCCTTGTTCGAAACCGCCGGGCGGCGGGTGAGGGTGCTGGTGACCTGGGCGGGAACCTTCACCTCGCGCAGGTGCGCCAGGGTGGAATCCACCGCTTCGAAGTTGCTCTGCACCACGGCCTCGCCGCGCTTGCCGTAGGTCTTCTTGATGGATTTCTTAATCTGGGCGATGGCTTCCTCGCGCGGCAGCACTCCGCTGATGGCGAAGAAGCAGGTCTGCATGATGGTGTTGATGCGGCCGCCCATGCCCGTCTTGTGAGCCACTTCGTAGCCGTCGATGACATAGAAGCGCAGTTTCTTGTTGATGATGGCGCTCTGCACTTCCGCAGGCAGCTTATCCCACACTTCGTTTTCGTTGTAGATGCTGTTCAGCAGGAAAACGCCGCCAGGCTTGGCGTATTTGAGCACATCCAGGCGCTCCAGGAAGCTGAACTGGTGGCAGGCCACGAAATTGGCATCGTTGTTGCCGATCAGATAGGGCGCGCGGATGGGCTTGGTGCCAAAGCGCAGGTGCGAGATGGTCACCGAGCCGGATTTCTTCGAGTCGTACACAAAGTAACCCTGGGCGTGGTTGTCGGTCTCTTCGCCAATGATCTTGATGGAGTTCTTGTTGGCGCCCACGGTGCCGTCAGCTCCCAGACCGAAGAACAGGCACTGCACGGTCTTCTCATCCATGATGGAGAAGTCCGAGTCGTAGTCGTCCAGGCTGGAAAAGGTGACGTCGTCGATGATACCGATGGTGAAGTGGTTCTTGGGCTGGTCGGCTTTCAGTTCGTCAAAGATGCGTTTGACCATGCCGGGGGTGAATTCTTTGGAAGACAGGCCGTAGCGGCCGCCGATGATGAGCGGCATGCTCTTGAACGGCGCTTCACCAGAAGCAAGACCTTCGTTGACGGCCGTGATCACATCCATGTAGAGGGGCTCGCCGGTCGCACCGGGTTCCTTGGTGCGGTCCAGCACGGCGATCTTGCGGGTGGTGGCAGGCAGGGCCGCCATCAGGTGCTTGAGCGAGAAGGGCCGGTAGAGGTGCACGGTGACCACGCCCACTTTTTCACCCTTCTGGTTCAGGTACAGGGCGGTTTCTTCGGCGGTTTCGGCGCCAGAGCCCATCACGATGATGATGCGCTCGGCATCCGGCGCGCCCGCATAATCAAACAGCTTGTACTGGCGGCCGGTGACCTGGGCGAACTTGTCCATCGCTTTCTGCACGATTTCGGGGCAGGCGTTGTAGAAGGGGTTCACCGTCTCGCGGCCCTGGAAGTACACATCCGGGTTCTGGGCGGTACCGCGCATCATCGGGCGGTCGGGCGACAGGCCGCGTTTGCGGTGGGCAATGACCTGATCCAGGTCAATCATGCTGCGGATGTCGTCATCGCTGAGCAGCTCGATCTTGTTCACTTCATGCGAGGTGCGGAAGCCGTCGAAGAAGTGCAAGAAGGGGATGCGCGCTTCCAGGGTGGCCATCTGCGAAATCAGCGCCATATCCTGGGCTTCCTGCACCGAGCGCGACGCCAGCATGGCGTAGCCGGTGGAGCGGGCGGAGGTGACGTCCGAATGATCGCCGAAGATGGAAAGGCCCTGAGCCGCCAGGGAGCGGGCAGAAACATGGAAAACGGTGGGGGTCAGCTCGCCAGCGATCTTGTACATGTTGGGGATCATCAGCAAGAGCCCCTGCGAAGCGGTGAACGTGGTGGTGAGCGAGCCAGAGGTCAGCGCGCCGTGAACTGCGCCAGCCGCGCCGCCTTCGGACTGCATTTCCACAACCATGGGGACGGTCCCCCAAATATTTTTGACGCCGGCAGCGGACCAGGCGTCTGCAAACTCGCCCATCCCAGAGGAAGGGGTGATCGGGTAAATGGCGATCACCTCGTTGACGCGGTAGGCTACCCGCGCAACGGCTTCGGTTGCATCAATGGTGATCAATTCTCGGGTCATAAGTATCACTCCATAAACGAAATGTGACCATTGAGATGGTCTTATACGATTCAAGGCATACAGCCTGTACCGGCGGGACACACACGAATACGACAGCTCCATTCTGGAAAGCTGTCTGAACATTCAACTTTAAAGTCTATCCTGAACCCGTGGGATCAAATAGTACTATTGATCACCAAATTGTATGTTTCCTGTCACAATCGGGTTCACCCAGCCAAATAGGGCTCTGCCAGGAACAAAGCCGCCAGGGTTTTGCTGTCGGGGATTTGGCCGCTGCGCGCCAGGGCATAGGCCTCGGCGGCGGGCAGGGCCACCAGCTCTAAAAATTCATCGTCATCGGCCGCCAGTGCGTCAGGGCGCAGGCTGCGGGCCAGGAAAACAGTCATTTTTTCGTTGGCGTAGCCCGGCGCCAGGTAAAATTCACCCAGCCGTACCCATTCATCGGCGGCCATGCCGGTTTCTTCGCGGATTTCGCGGGCGGCTCCGCTGTGGGGATCCTCCCCGCTTTCCAGCACGCCCGCCGGAAGCTCCAGCAGCGGCCCGGCACAGCCCAGCCGGAACTGGCGCACAAATAAAATGCGCCCTTGCGGGTCCAGCGGCACAATGCTGATGGAATCACGGTGATCCACCAGGTCGTAGGTGCGGCGCCGGCCGTCGGGGGCTTCCAGCTCGACCGCCTGGATGTTAAAGGCGCGGGTTTGATAGGTGATTTTACGTGCAAGAATTTTCATCGCCAGTTCCTGTTGAGGGAGGGCTTTGATCTGGGGGCGTGCAAAGGCGGGGGCAAAAGACCCCCGCCCGAAAATACACGATGGATCGTCTCGCGGTTTACGGAATCTTGATGGTGTTGCCCGCGGTGAGGGTGTAGGGGGCTTCCAACCCATTGGCGGCGGCGATGCCCTCCGGAGAGACATCCCCAAAGGCGCAGGCGATGGTGTAGATGGTGTCTCCAGCTTTCACCGTGTAGTCGGTGGGGTGGCTCTTCAGCGCGCGCGCCCCAGAATCCCAGGAACCGCTTTGCGGGATATTCAACACCGTGCCGACCCCCGGCTTCGAGTCCATGCCCAGGCCGTTCAATGAAAGCAGGCTGGCCACGTTCAGATCAAAGCGCCGGGCGATGCAGATGGGCCATTCCCCTTTTTTCAGGGTGTAGGTCTTGGGGCGCTCCAGGGTGGGGATGACCGCTGCAATTTGCGGTTCGGGCGTTTCGGTGGGTTCTGCTTCAGCCTCGGGTTCGGGGGTGGTCGCCGCTTTCGGTCCTTCGCCACTGGCCATGGCCGTCTGCGTCATCAATTCATCCAGCAGGCTGACCTGCGTTTCCACCGGAAACGGAAAAGCCCCATCGGCGGTGGGGGTGACCACTGGTGCCTTCGACGCGGACAGCGTGCACGCGGAAAGGAACAAAACCAGGATGACTGCGGTGGCGAGCAGGCTAAATCCTCTTTTGTTCATAGCTGTTTCTCCTTCTCTTCTGGCCTTAAGGACTGGCGCGGACACTTGCGGACGCCGGAGTCTGATATTTTCATGCAGGTTGGTCATAAATGGAACTTTTGACCATAGTAGCATAACCCACAAAAAGCGTCAAGCACAAAGCCCAGGCGATCTTTTCCCCTCGATTTTCCGCCAGGCGCGGAACCATCGGGTAGAATAGGGGGAACACTGCCCAAAAGGGTTGCAAGAAGCGTTCCCCGCTGTGGGAACGGGAGGTTTTTGGGGATGTCTTCCTTATATGAACACGACAGCCCGCTGGCTTACCGCGTATTCGTGGGCGCCTTCCCAGAAGGCGACCTGGCCGCGCGCATTCAGGCCCTGCGCGAGCAGTACGATTCCAAGACCGCCCGCATCACCCCGCCGCATGTGACCCTGGCTGGAACCTACTGGCATTTTGGCCCGCCCACCCCGGCCAACGAGGTTGATGCCCTGCGCGCTCTTCGCGACCTGGCCCCGCAGCTTTCCGTTTTTGAGCTTACCCTGGGGGGTGTAAACATTTTCACCGGCGCCAATCCGGTGGTCTATCTGCAGGTTGTTCCCTCGCCCGAAATGCTGACTGTGCGGGCGCGTCTGATGGACGTTTTGGGCGCGGATAAGCACCGCGAGTTTATCCCTCACCTGACCCTGGCCACGCGCCTGAAACCCAAAAAAGCCGAGGCCATGCTCAGCGAGTTGGAACGCAGCGAATGGCATTTGCGCCGCTTTACCGTCCCTATCCGCGCGCTGCAGCTCATGCAGCGCGGCAAAAGCGACCTGGCCTGGCGCGCGATTGGCGTTTTCCCCTTATCCTGATCCAACCCGCTGCTGGAGGAGGAACCATGCTGCAACTGTCTCGCTCCGCTGCCCGCGCACTCCATCTGGCAGCCCTCGATTTGCTGACCCCGCCCAGTGCGCCCGCTGCGCCGGAAGATGTGATGACCGCCATCCGCCGCATGGGTGTGCTGCAAATTGACACCATCTCGGTGGTGGCGCGCAGCCCCTATCTGGTGCTGTGGAGCCGCCTGGGGTCGTATGATCCCCGCTGGCTGGAAGATGCCCTGGTCCAGGGGCATCTGTTTGAATATTGGGCGCATGCCGCCTGTTTCATCCCCATTGAAGACTACCCCTATTTCCGCCGCATGATGGTGGACCGCCTGCGCGGCTGGTGGAATGTGGACCGCTGGCTGGAAGAACACCGCGGCACAGCCGAGGCGGTGTTGGAGCGTATCCGCCGCGAGGGTCCGCTGCGTTCGGCGGATTTTGAGGCCGCAAACCGCCCGGAGGGGGGCTGGTGGAACTGGAAAGAAGAAAAGCTGGCTTTGGAACAGCTGCACACCGCCGGAGAGCTGATGATCGCCCGCCGCCAGGGGTTTCAGCGTGTGTACGATTTGCGCGAGCGCGTGCTGCCCGATTGGCGCGACAAATACACCCCCTCTTGGGATGAGGTGCTGCGCGCTTTGGTGCTCAAGTCGGTGCAGGCCCTGGGCGTGGCCCGTTCGCGCTGGGTGGCCGATTACTACCGCCTGAAGAAGAACGGTCTGCAGACTCTGTTGGAAACGGCAGCACAGGACGGCCAACTGCTGCCGGTGGCGGTGGAAGGTTGGGATGACATCTGCTGGGTGCACCCCTCGCACGCGGAAAGGCTGCACCAGGCTGCTGCGGGTCAGTTGGTGCCCACCCACACCACCCTGCTGTCGCCCTTTGACCCGCTGGTGTGGGACCGCAGCCGTGCCCAGGAGTTCTTTGGCTTTGATTACACCATCGAATGTTACCTGCCCGCCCCCCAACGCCGCTATGGCTACTTCTCCCTGCCCATTCTGGACTGCGGCGAGCTGATTGGCCGCCTGGACGCCAAGCTGCACCGTAAAGAGCGCATTTTCGAGATCCGCTCCTTCTTTTTAGAAGAAGGGGTACAGATGGAGGAGGCCCGCGCAGCTCGCCTGGCGCGCTCGCTGCGCTCCTGCGCGACTTGGTGCTCTGCCGACCGCGTTCAGCCCTGCGAACAGGTTCCGGCCGTGTTGGCGGCGGCCCTTTCTGTTGAGAATTTTGATAATCTGTCTGGGTTTTAAGCGCACCATCCAGAGGATTTCGCGTACAATAACTTTATGCAGATTGTTGCTCTCCTGCTTGCTGTGACCCCCGCGGCGTTGGCTGTGGGCGTATGGGGGGTGCGCGCCGTGGTTCTGGCGGCGCGCAGCCGCGCTTTGGCGTGGGATCAGCAGCGGTTGGAGATCCTCACCCTGGCCCGAGATCAGCGCCGCGAGCTGCTGCAAATTGCCCGCAGTCTGCCCACCACCTTAGAAGCCCCCTATGCTGCCACCCTGGCACGCACGCAAAAAGCCGTTCAGGACGGTCTGGTCACCCTGGCCCACATTCGCCGCGCGGCGGGGCTGCCCGCGGCGGGCGACCTGACTCAGCGCCCGATTCTGTGGGGGGTGTTGGCCAGCCCGGTGGAAGCCGCCCAACGCCTGCGACAGGCCTGGGGGCGGCTGCGCCTGCGCCGCTGGTCGCAGCGGGCTGCAGATAGGCTGGAGCAGGCCCGTTTGCTTTCGGCAAGGCTGGCAGGGGTGGATGAGCAGCTGCGCACCGCGGTGGATCAGCGCCGCAGCGAAGCCCACAGCCTGCTGCGCGAGACGGTGAACGTGCCTTATTCGGCTGCTGTTGCCCTGTTGTACGAACGCCTGGAAGAAACCACCCAATGCCTGGATCATGCCTTTCAACTGCTGGACGGCGTGCAGCCCACCCCCTTTCAGGTGGTGGAAGCCTACAAGCTGAACCAGCGCTGCACGATTCAGTTAAATGAAATCAAAGCCCAGCTTTCGCAGCACGAACAGCGCCAGGCCCTGCTGCGCCCGCGCCTGGAGATGGCGAGCCTGTCTCTTGGCCGCCTGCAGCAGGCCCTGGCCGAAGAAACCGTGCGCCGCCCTGCCAAAGCCAACGCGGTGGCTCTGGACGGGTTGATTCTGGAACTGGGGCGGCTGGAAACCGCTCTGGATGCGGGGGATTACCCCACGGTGGAAGCGCGCCTGCGCGATTTCACTCAGGAAGTTCAAGATTTCGAGGCCCAACTGACCGAGCTGTTAACTGAACGCAACCGGATCGCCGCGGACTGCGAACAGGTGGATCAGGAGCTGGCTTACCAGACACGCTGGCTGTCGGCTATCCCTGCTGCGCGGTACCGCATGGATCTTTCGGAGGCCCTGGCGCGCCAGATGCGGCAGGATCTGCTGTGGCTCAACGCCCGCCAGCGCACCGAAAGCCTGGAGGAACTGCGCATGCCGCGCCTGCTGCCGATTGAGGCAGCCCGCCGCGAACGCCGCGCGTTTGAAGAGCGGCGGCGGGCTTTTGAGGCCCTGCGCCAGCGTTTTACAGCCGATCGCGTGGCTTTTCAGCAAAAGCGTGCGGGGCTGCTTTTGCGGCGGCTGCAGGCCTGCCACCCGGTGTACCAGGAGCGCGGGCGCGCGGTGGGTTTCAGCGATGCCCTGGCGCGGCTGCACGGCAACTGGTCGTTGGTAGAAAGTTCGCCCGAGGTGGTGGAAAGCCGCT
The DNA here is from genome assembly GCA_029975215.1 of Levilinea sp. Classification (GTDB taxonomy): domain Bacteria; phylum Chloroflexota; class Anaerolineae; order Anaerolineales; family Anaerolineaceae; genus Levilinea. The sequence continues at coordinate 93,351 of JARKPO010000017.1, read as the reverse complement.
TTGCCGAGCTGCTGGAGAGCATGGTCCAGGTGCAGCGTGCGTATGAAGAGCTGGATGAAGGCTGTCCGGCGGCTCAGGCGGCTGTGGAACAGGAACGCACCGAGCGCGAACGCTGTTTGCAGGTGTTGGCTTTCACCATCTTTGATGAAATTCCCTTCGTCCGCCAAAACGGTCTGCCCGACCTGGCCGCCCGCGCCGCACAGTGTTTGCAGACTCACGCCGAGCTGCGCCGCCGCGCCAATTTAGCGGGGGAGAATTACGGCGAGCTGCTGGATGAGGCCGAAAAGCTGCGCCAGCAGGCCGCGGCCATTCACAACGATTATCAGCGCGCGCTGAAAGAAGTTACGATTTTGGTGCGTGAACTGCAAGAGGATCTGCGTGGTCATTTGCAGGATGTGGAGCGCTATAGCCAGGACCGCCTGTTGGATTTCGAAGATCTGCTGCGCGGACGGGTGGCGCCGGTGAACCAGTGGATGGCCGAGGTGGACGGGGTTCCGCACCTCAGCCTGAACCGCATGAGCGCCTACGCCGACCGAGGAGTGGCCTTGCGCGGGCAACTGCGCGGCGTGTTGGAACGGGCTGCTCAAGATGTGAACCGCACCCAAAATATGCAGACTGCTGCTGCCAATGCCCTGACGGCAGCGCGGGCGGCTTTGCTGCGGGCCGAAGAATCCCTGCCGCAGCTGCCCTGGGTTTCGGGCAACACCAACACGGACGTCCTTTCCACCCAGCGCATGCGCCTGGTGCAGGAAGAGGATCACATGACTCAATTTGCCGAGCCGCTGGCACGCCGCAAGCCCCAAAGCGCTGTGGAAGAGTTGGAACAGATTCACCGGCGGGCGGTGCAGGTGCAGCGCGAGGCCGACACCATCCGCATGAACCGCGCCCAGTTGGTGTCGCGCCTGAACGCCTTGAGCCAGGGACATTTGGAAGAGCAGTGGGGCCGCCGCACTGCCCCTCAGCGCACCTGGAGGAGCTTTCTGCGCCGTGAAGGCGGCTGAGGCCGCCCTGAGGGCATAAAAACACGAGACCGGCCCGTGGGAAAACCAGGCCGGTCTCGTTTGATTCTTGCGCGAGGGTCAGGTTTTAGGGTTGGCTGCCCAGGCTCTGCACGCGCCCGAAGCCGTCCATGTTCTGGCGGGTGATTCTGGGCGTGCCGTAATATTCCAGGTTACCGCTGCCGGTCAGATCCACCGCCAGTTCATCGGTGACCCACAGGGTGGCGCTGCCGAAGCCGGACAGGCGCACCTCGGCCTTGGCGCTTTGCAGCTTACCAGCCTGATAGTCGCCCGCGCCCGAAAGAATCGCATGTTGGCTCTCGACCTGGCCCTGAAGGCGCATGCTCCCGAAGCCGGACAGGCGCATGTCAACATTTTGAGCCTGCAAATCATCCACTTCCAGGTTGCCCGCGCCGCTGAGAGTCAGGCTGAGGTCATCGGCCTGCAGCCGCTCGGCCTTCACGTCGCCAAACCCGGCCAGTTCCAACGATTTCAGCTCTTTGACCTTGACCGTGAACTCAATATGGCTGGTGCCGGTGATGGTGAAGTTCTTTTTAAATTCGATGTGCAGGGTACTGCCGCGAACTTCGACGATGACGTAAGGGAGCAGGTTGTCATCAATTTCCACCGTGACACCTTCTTCATCGCCCTGAACCAGGTTCAGGTTGCCCATGCCGCCGAAGTAGATCTGATCGTAGCCGCTGACCGGGTACGATTCGGTGACCAGATTGCCGGAACCCTGGATGCCGTCGGGGATGCGGGTGGTGAACTCTTCAACGATCTTGTCGGTATCGATGTTGACGGGAGCCATGCTGAATGAACAGGCCAATGAAGTGAGGGCCAGTACGGTTAACGCCGCGAAAAAACGGATTTTCATAGAAACACACTCCTGTAGATTTTGGTTCTACAGTGTATACGCGTTTCTACGCTGTTCGTTGCACATCTGGGTAAAAACTGACTGGGTGACCAGGGGGATTAGCTCGCCCCAAACAGAAGCCCCACCCCCACCAGGGCGATGAGCACCCCCACCACGGCGCGCGCGCTCACTTTTTCACCCATCAGGGCAGCCACGGGCAGCACAAAGAGAGGACTGGTGGAGATGAGGGTCTGGCTGACACCAGCCAGGGCGCGGTCGAGCGAAACCTGCTGCAGCCACATGCCGATGAAGGCCCCGCTGAAGGTGGCGATGAGGATCAGCCCCCATAATTTGGCCGCTCCCGGCTGGCGCACCCACTGCAGCACCGGCTGGCGCAGGGTGAGCAGCCATACAATCAGCAGCAGAGAACCAGCGGACATGCGGATGAGGGCGCTGGCGAGGGGGGAAATATCGGTGTGCATGAAAGCAAAGCGCGAAAGCACCGAACCGACCGCCTGCGTGAGGCCGGAGATCAGTCCAAAGAGGATCCCCGCGCGCAAGTGGTTGGGGGTGTTTTCAGCCTGCGGGGTGCGCTCGGTGATGACCCAGGCCACGCCCAGGATGGTGATGAGAATGCCGAGCCAGGCGCGCAGGGGCAGGCTTTCGCCGAGGAAGATCCAGGCGATGATGCCGGTCATGGGCGGCGAGAGGGTGGCCATCAGCAGGGTGCGGCGGGCGCCGATGGCCTGCAGGGCTTTCATGTAAGCCGTGTCGCCCAGGCCGATGCCGATGAAGCCGGAGATGCACAGCAGAATGAAGGCCAGTGGGGTGATCTGATTCATAAACTCGCCCAAAACAGCCATGGCCCCCAGGAACATGACCCCCGCCAGCAAGCCCTTGAGCAGGTTTAGTTCCAGGGCGGTCAGCTTGCGCCCCAACTGCGCCCAGATCATCGAAGAGACCGACCAGATCATGGCAGCCGCCAGGGCCGCCAGTTCGCCCATGTAGCGTGTGATGAGGAATGCCAATGCGTACCTTCCTTGGAGGAATGCTAGGCTTCGTCGGTAAGGGGCCCGGCGAGGGGGGAGGATTGGGCGGCAGCGGCGATGGCCTGCCCGCGGCGGTTGGCCTGGGGGTGGGCGTGGACGCCGCGTTCACCGGTGAGGCCGATGCTGTACAGGGTGCCGAGCACGTCCCACTGCTGGCTGAGGTCAACCCCCTGGGCTTGCCAGTGGTCCAGGATTTGCCGCAAGCGAGCAGCCACCAGGTGGGCAGCTTGCGACTCATCCTGTGCGCGGCGCAGCAGGCCTTGCCAGCCGGGTTCGGCGAGCACAGGGAGATATTGGCCTTCGGTCAATTCCCGCTGCACGCGCAGGGTCATCTGCGAGGGGCCGAAGGATTGATCTTCGAGAGATTTGCCGCTTAAAACCTGCCACACCCGCCGCAGCAGGGGCTGAAACGCGCTGGGCGCGCTCAGCAGCAGGCGCATGGCGGTGGCTTGCAGGCAGTCCCAACTTTCGTGGCGCTGGGCTTCGTCCAGCAAAATGGCCAGCACCAGACCGGCAGGCACACCCTGTGCCTGGGCGGCGGCCTGGGCGCGCGGCTGCCAGACCGCTGAAAAGGCGCGCAGCCGTTCGGGCGGCAGGGGCACGGCGGGCGGCAGATCGCCGGTGCGGATGCGCTGGGCCTGGTGGTGGCGCTGGAAGCGGCGCAGGAAGAACAGCAGCGGGACGGTGATGAGCAGCAGGATCAGCAGGGTGTCTTCCCAGGCTTCCACCACCACCAGCACCTCGGCCCAGCGTTCGGCCAACCAGTAGCCCGCCAGGGTGAGCACCAGATTCCACAAACCCGTCCCCAGGGCCGAAAAGAGCAGGAATTTCCCGGCCGGCATGTGAAACATACCCGCGGGGATGGAAATGAGGCTGCGCACCAGGCTCATCAGACGGCCAAAGAAAACCACCAGCGGGCCGCGGCGCTGGAAGAAAGACAGGGTATGATCCAGGTCTTGTTCTGAGATGAGTGCGTAGCGTCCAAAGCGCCGCACCCAGGCGCGCAGGGTCGCCTCGGGGACGCGCGCGCCCAACTGGTAAAAGACCACCGCCCCGCTGAGCGCACCCAGGGTGGCGATGAGGATCACCACAGGCAGCGAAAAACGCCCGGCAGCAGCCAGCGAACCGGCAAACGGCAGGACCAGCTCGGAGGGAATGGGCGGGAAGATCGTCTCCAGGAACATCACCAGGGCGATGCCGGGGTAGCCCATCTGGAGAATGATGCTTTCGATGATACGGCGTACAAATTCGAGGATTTGAACCATCATGCGTAGCCCGCCTCTTCATCGGCGCACTGCCGCAGCCGCTCTTGATACAGCTGCTCAATTTCTGCGAGGATCTGGCGGCGGCGCTCGGCGATGTACTGCAGCAGGGTGGCTTTGGGGGCTGCGGGGCTGGTGAAAACCGTGCTCAGGCGCAGGTGATCGCCTTTTTGGGTGAGGGTGTTCACCCGTGCGCGGGCTTCTACCTCACCTTGGGGTAAGTGCATGCGCAGGTGCAGGTTTTGGCCGATCTTCACCGGCGGCTGCACGGGAACTATCAGCCCGGCTCCATCCATCGAGATGTCGGTCAGCAGGGCGGGCGAAGATTTCTGCACATCCAATAAATCCACCGCCAGGGGGTCGGGCGGGGCCACGCGCACCACCATGCGGCGGCCGATGGCGCTGCTGGCTGGCGAGAAGGCGTCTAACTCCACCCGGCCGCTGGGCAGGTGAAAGGAGAGCACGCGGGCCTTGATCGCTTCCAGCGGAGGTTCCGCCAGAAGCCACACCTGAGACTGCCAGCACAGGCATACCGAACCGGGGCCTTGAATGCTGGCCTGGAGGACCCCTTGTGCGAAGTGGTTGAGGATGAGGGGCGAGGTGATGGGAAATTCCTGGTAAAAGCTGAGGGCCTGGACGGGCCGGTTTTGCGCCACCAGCCGCCGCAGCTCTTGAAGAATGCGTTCGTTCAAATGGATGCTCCTTGGCCCGTGGGGTCGGGCACCGCTGACATTATAAAGGAGAAATGCCCAACGCGGGGGGCAAAAAACTGGTCGGGCGCAGCGCTGTGGGTGTACACTAGTATCAACATCCAACCAAGGAGACACAAATGAGCGAAAAGCACGCTGGGGCGACCATTTCGGCGCGCGCCTTTAGCCAATCAGTGTTCATTTTGCTGGCGTTGATGCTGGCGGCGGGGGTCTTGACCCGGGTTCTGCCCGCGGGGAGCTTTACACGGGTGGAGGAGGCCGGCCGCCAGGTGATTGTGCCGGGGTCGTACCAGCCCGCGCCCCGCCCCGATTACGCCCCCTGGCGCTGGCTGACCGCGCCGCTGGAGGTGCTGGGCGGGCCAGACGCCCTGGTGCTGATCACCATCGCGGTGTTCATTTTGCTGGTAGGCGGTGCCTTTGCTGTGCTGGACGATTCGGGTATCCTTCAGGCGGCCCTGACGCGCATTGTGCGCGCCTTTGGAGCGCGTAAATACGCGCTGCTGTGGGTGCTCACCTTCTTCTTTATGGCAATGGGGGCCTTTTTCGGTTTGTTTGAAGAGGTGGTGCCGCTGGTGCCGTTGATGGTGGCCCTATCCTATTCATTGGGCTGGGATCTGCTGGTGGGATTGGGTATGAGCATTTTGGCCACCAATATGGGCTTCAGTGCGGCCATCTCGAATCCTTTCAGTATCGGCGTGGCCCAAAAGCTGGCCGGGCTGCCCCTGTTTTCCGGTGCGCTCTTCCGCCTGCCCTTCTTCCTGGTCGTGTACGTGCTGCTGGCTGTGTTTCTGACGCGCTACGCGCGCCGCATTGAACGCGAACCGCAGCGCTCGCTGGTATTTGGCGAAGATCAAGAGCAGCGCGGGCGCTTCGGCATGGGGGATTTCGCCGAGGGTACGCCCGTGCGGCGTGGGGCGGTGCTGTGGTTTGGCGCGGGGGTGGGGCTGATTGTGCTGGCGCTGATGCTGGGGCCGTTTGTGCCGGGGCTTTCGGATTACTCCCTGCCGCTGGTGGGGGTGCTGTTCTTTGCGGCTGGGCTGGGGGCGGGCATGCTCTCTGGCCGCGCGCCGCGCCGCGTGTGGGCGGCTTTGGGCCATGGCATGCTGGGTCTGGCACCCGGCATCCCGCTGATTTTGATGGCTGGCAGCGTCAAGTACATCATCACCCAAGGCGGGGTGATGGACACCATTTTGAACGCCGCGGCCCAGGCCCTGCAGGAGGCCACCCCGCTTTCGGCGGCTTTGCTGGTGTACGCCCTGGCCCTGGTGATTGAGATCTTCATCGGCTCAGCGGGGGCCAAGGCTGTGCTGCTGATGCCTTTGCTGCTGCCGCTGGCTGACCTGGTGGGCGTCACCCGTCAGGTGGCGGTGACGGCTTACTGCTTTGGCGACGGCTTTTCCAACCTGGCTTACCCCACCAACCCCGTGCTGCTCATCGTTTTGGGGTTGGCCAACCTGCGCTATTCGCGCTGGATGCGCTGGACGGCGCCGCTTTGGGCGGTGGTTCTGCCGGTGACGCTGGTGTTCCTGTGGCTGGCGGTGGTGTTCAATTTGGGGCCGTTTTAGGCTGGGGATGATACAATGGGGCGATTCGCATGATGGGAAGGAGAACTGTGACATTGGCCCCTGGACGATGGATGTTGGGATTGGCGCTGCTGGGTTTGCTGTTGGCGGGCTGTGCGGTTGAGGCACCCCCTCCCACGCCGGCGCCGACGGCTGCGCCTGCGGCGGCCAGCTCAACCCTTGCCCCCACTGATTCCCCGACCCCTCCGCCCCTTCCCAGCAGCACAGTGCCGCTGACCCCCACCCGTCTGCCGCAGCCCAGTGCCACCCCCGCCAATGCCCACGCCCTGCCGCCGGAACGCTGGCAGGAATGGCCGGTGATCCCCGAGGTGGGCGAAAGCGCGCGCGTCCTGTACCAGCGCGGCCTGGCGGCGGGGACCAATCCCCAGGCCTTTTCCAAAGTGGGCGACTGCCAGAACGTGGACACTTATTTCCTGGGGGTGTTTGACGACCCGCAGAAATACCGCCTGGGGGAATACACCGATCTGCAAGGGGCGATTGACCACTTTCAGGGCAGCTACAGCCGCCGCAGCGCAGCGGTGCGCGGCGGGTTCAACGTGGCCTCGGTGCTCAGCCCGCTGAAGAGCGATCCCAAGCTGTGCGCCAAGGGGGAGACCCCCCTGGAATGTGAGACGCGGCTGCACAACCCTTCCATCGTCTTTATCAGCATGGAACAGTGGTGGAGCAACCGGCCGGTGAGCCTGTATGAAGATTACCTGCGCCAGGTGGTGACTTTCTTTGTGGAGCGCGGGATTGTGCCCATTTTGGCCACCAAGGCCGATAACCTGGAAGGCGAACACCGCATCAACGCCGCCGTGGCGCGTGTGGCCTATGATTTTGACCTGCCGCTGTGGAACTTTTGGGCGGCGGTGCAGCCTTTGCCCTCACACGGGTTGTGGGGTGACGGCTTTCACCTGACCTACGCCCAGAGCTTTTTTGACGATCCGCAGATGATGAAGCAGGCCTGGCCGGTGCGCAATTTGACCGCTTTGCAGTCCCTGGATACCGTCTGGCGTTTTGTCAGCCAACCTTAAATACAGAGAGGCCAGGGCTTTAGACCCCGGCCTCTTTTTGATTGAAAGGGGTGAACGGCTTAGACCTTGCGGGCGCGAATGTCCACGGCCACGGCGCCCTGCCCAGGGGGCAGCACGCGCAGGGGGTTGATTTCCACCTCGGCGATCTCTGGGCAGGCAGCGGCTAATTGCGCCAGGCGCAGCAGAGCCTGGATGACGGCCTCACGGTCGGCGGGGGGCAGGCTGCGGAAGCCCGCCAGCTTGCGCCCGGCCCAGGTGCGTTCGATCATGCGCTCGGCGTCTTCGCGGGTCAGCGGAGCCAGGGCAAAGGCCACATCTTTCAGCCCCTCCACCTCCACGCCGCCGGAGCCAAACATCACCAAAGGGCCAAATTGGGGGTCGCGCACCACGCCCAGGATCACTTCCTGGCCGGCGCCGACCATACGCTGCAAATGCGCGCCTTCCAGATGGGCTTCGGGGCGGGCGGCGCGGGCGCGCTCGAACACCAGCCGGTAGGCTTCTTCCACTTCCTGAGGGGTATGGAGATTCAGCACCACCCCGCCCACATCCGATTTGTGCGAGATATCCGGCGAGGCCAACTTGAGCACCACGGGGAAGCCCAATTCGGCGGCCAACTGGGCTGCTTCGGCGGGGTTGTGGGCCAGGGGCATGCGCAGGGTAGGCAGCCCGGCCGCTTCCATCAGGGCGGCGGCGGTTTCGGCGGGGAAGAATTCGCCCGCGGGGGTGTCTTTCACCATCTCCTGCAGGGCTTCAGGCTGCAGCGCGGCCGGGGTGAGGATGGGCTCTTCCAGACGCCGCAGGAGCAGAACCCGCTGCCAAAGCGCGCCCAGAGCCGAGGCGGCGGCTTCGGGGAAGCGGTATTCAGGGATGCGCGCGGCGCGGGCCAGCTCGACGCCCTCTTGAATCTGGCGGTCGCCCATCAGCGCGGCCACCACGGGTTTCTCGAAGGTCTGCACGATGGGAATGACGGCCTTGACCACCCCGCCGGTGGTGGCGGGGGGCGGCGGCGGAGTGATGAACAGCGCCATATCCACGCCCGGGTCGTTGAGGAGCAGGCGCAAACAACCGGCGTACTGTTCGGGGGTGGCCGAGGCGAGCATGTCCACCGGGTTGTGGGTGCTGGCGGCGGCGGGCAGCAGGGCGGCCAGGGCGCTTTCGGTGTGAGGCGCCAACTGGGCCAGGGTCAGCCCGGCCTGTTCCAGCGCATCGGCGGCGGTCACACCGGGGCCGCCTGCGTTGGTCAGCACGGCCACGTTGGGCCCCTGGGGAAGAGGACACCAGGCCAGGGCGCGCGCCCATTGGAACATCTCTTCGGTGGTGTTGGCCCGCAGCACCCCGGCGCGGGCAAAGGCCGCGTCGAAAGCGGCCTCGGCCCCGGCCAGCGCGCCCGTGTGCGAGGCGGCGGCGCGGCGGCCGGCCTCAAAACGCCCCACCTTCAGCGCTACCAGCGGTTTCAGACGGGCGGCCTGACGGGCTTTTTCCACAAACTGCGCGCCGTCGTGCACGCCTTCCAGGTACAGGGTGATCACGCGCGTGTGCGGGTCTTCGGCCACTGGCTGGAGAAAGTCGCTTTCGGAGAGGTCCGCCTGGTTGCCCAGGCTGTCCAGATGGGATAGACCGATGCCCTGCCCGCGCACCCAATCAATGACGGCGGCGCAGATGGCGCCTGAATGGGACAGGAAGGCAATTTCCCCGATGGGCGGCGGTGGGGGCTGAAGGAAGGTGGTATCCAGGGGCAGGTGGGTGTTAATTAGACCGACACAGTTGGGCCCCACCAGGCGGATGCCGTAGGAGCGGGCAATTTCTACACAGCGCTGTTCCAGGGCGGCGCCTTCGGGACCGGTCTCGCGGAAGCCGCCGGTGGCCAGGATGGCCGCCCGGATGCCGCGCTGCCCCAGGGCGTGCAGGGTGTCGGGCACGGTGGGCGGCGGAACCAGCACCACGGCCAGATCCACCGGGTCCGGGACATCCGCCACGCGGGTGTGGATGGGGCGGCCAAAGAGGCTTTCACCTTTGGGGTTGAGGAAATGAATGGCGCCGCCGTAGCCGCTCTGCACCAGGTTGCGGGCCAGGGCGTAGCCCAGCTTGGTGGGGTCGCGGGATACGCCGATGATCAGCACGCCTTGCGGCTTAAAAAAAGGGACAAGGGAAGGGTCGCTCATGCTGTCTCCAGAGGGAAGGGGTAAGGTGCGGGGGCAACCGCAATGCCAAACTTGAAATCATTATACGGAGTTTCGGAAAGAAAACCAATAAAAGGTCGAATCCAGCGGAAAACATATTGACTCTCTTCTTCGGTCTCCCTATAATGGTTGTAATCTTGTAGGTACAAGAGGACAAGCTCGTGGATTACTTGAATCGGCACAGTTATAAACCGTTGTACCTGCAACTGAGTGAAAATCTTCGGCAGCGGATCGAAAGCGACGATCTGGAGCCGGGTTCCCGTTTGCCTTCAGAGAACGAACTGGTGGCGCGCTACGGCGTCAGCCGCAACACCGCCCGCCAGGCGATCAACGCGCTCATTGCCCAGGGGCTGGTGTACCGTCTGCAGGGACGCGGCACATTTGTGGCTCAAAAGCGTGTGCGCTACGGCATTGCCGGCCTCACCAGCTTTTCGGAAGAGATGCGCAAACGCGGGATGCAGGCCAGAAGCCAGATTTTGCGCCAGACTCGTGAAGTGCCGGCAGCCAAGGTGGCTCATTTGCTCCAATTGCTGCCCTCCGAAGAAGTTTTCATGATTGAACGCCTGCGCCTGGCCAATGATGAACCGATGGCACTGAACGTCTCTTACGTGCCGGTGAGTATGTGCCCCGATTTGGATCAGCAAGACCTGGAAAACGGGTCTTTATACGATTTGTTTGAGCTGTACTATGGTTTCCGCCTGGGGTACGCTGAGCAGGTGTTAAAGCCGGCCACGGCCACGGAGTATGAGGCGGAGATTCTGCATACAGGCGTGGGATATCCCCTCTTGGTGGCAGAAGGCGTCACCTATCTGGACAATCAGGTTCCGGTGGAATTGACCCGCCTGATTTACCGTGGGGATCGCTATGAATTTGTGGTGCAGCCGGTGCGGCAGCACCGCCGTGAATAAATATTGGAAATTTTCTCACGGAAGGAGGTGATTGCAGCGGGTTCCAACCGGTTTGCGTAAAACCCTCGCAAGTTCGATCAAAACTGGTGTTGGTTGTGTTGAAACGACAACGATAGGAGAAGAAAAGACATGAAGAAGATGATGGTGATTTTGAGCGTTCTGGTCATGGCGGCCATGATTTTGACCGCCTGCGCCCCCGCCGCGGCCCCGGCCGCAGACACCCCGGCCCAGCCGGAAGCCAAGAAAATTAAAGTCGTAAACCTGATTAACGGCGTTCAGGGCGACAAATCCTTCTTTGATTCGGCTGTGCGCGGCGTGACCAAAGCTCAGCAAGAATTTGGCCTGGAAGTCAAGACCATCGAAGCGGGCGTAGACCCGGCCCGCTGGCAGCCGGCGTTGGAAGATGCCGCCGCCAACGAAGATTATGACATCATGATTCTGGGCACCTACCAGATGTCCGAATTCCTGCAGATTGTGGCCCCCAAGTACCCGGACAAGAAATTCATCATCTACGATGTGTCCGTGGACTACACCGCCTGCGACTGCAAGAACGTGTATTCGATCACCTATAAGCAGAACGAAGGCTCCTACCTGGCGGGCTTGTATGCCGGTTTGATGACCCAGTCGGGCATTGAAGGCATGAACCCCGAAAAGGTCGTGGGCACGGTCGGCGGCCAGGATATCCCTGTGATCAACGACTTCATCGTCGGCTACAAACAAGGCGCCAAGGATGCCGGTCTCGACCCGAACACGGGCGTGATTGTGCAGTATGCTGGCGGTTGGAACGACCCGGCCAAGGGTAAGGAAATTTCGTTGGCCATGTACCAGCAGGGCGCCGACATCGTCTTCCAGGTAGCTGGCGGCACGGGTGAGGGCGTGTTCCAGGCGGCGCAGGAAGTGGGCCGCTACGCCATCGGCGTGGATTCCGATCAGGCTACGATCATCGAAGGCACCGACGCTGAGAAGGCCAAGGTCATCCTGACCTCCATGATGAAGAACGTGGACAACAGCCTGTACCGCGCACTGAAGCTGTATGTGGAAGGCAAGCTGGAATTCGGCAAGGCCGAAGCTTTGGGTGTGGCCGAAGGCGGCGTGGGCCTGGCCTACAACAAGTTCTACGATGCGGTCACGCCTCAGGAAGTGAAGGACAAAATTGCCCAGGCTGAGAAAGACCTGCTGGAAGGCAAGATTGTCGTAGACACCGTTTTCAAATAATCCCTCTGTCATGGGTGGGGCGAGCCGGGCTTCGGCCTGGCCCGCCCCCCTTTTTCGTGTTCGATACCGCTTGAACGGCGGGCGTTCTTTGTGCGTTTGGCAGCTTTTTTCTACAATCGATCGGTCCCAGCCAGTATCAGGCAGACTGTCCTGTGCGATCAAGACCCTTTAACAAGGCTGTGAAATTGGACGGAGGCGGTGGGTGAACCAGCGCTTAAAGACGGCTCCCGTTCCTTATTGTGCGGAGGTGGTATGGCATCCTTAATTGAAATGCGTGAAATTGTAAAGATTTATCCCAACGGAGTGGTGGCCAATGACGGCGTCAACTTCTCCGTAGACCGCGGCGAAATTCACGCCCTGGTGGGCGAAAACGGCGCGGGCAAAAGCACCTTGATGAAAATTTTATACGGCATGGAACGCCCCACCGGGGGGGAAATCCTGTTGGACGGTCAGCCGGTTCATTTTCACTCCTCACACGATGCCATCGCCGCGGGGGTGGGCATGGTGCACCAGAACTTCATGTTGGTGCCGTCCTTCACCGTGGCCGAAAACATCGTCCTGGGGCAGGAACCGCTGCGCAACGGCTTTTTGGATCAGGCCGAAGCCCTGCGGGTGACGCGCGAACTCTCGCAGCAATACGGCCTGCGCGTGGAGCCGGAGGCTGTGGTGGATTCGATCAACGTGGGCATGCGCCAGCGGGTGGAAATTCTCAAGACGCTTTACCGCGGGGCGCAGGTGTTGATTCTGGACGAGCCCACCGCAGTGTTAACGCCGCAGGAAACCCAAGAATTGTTTGCGGCGGTACGAAAACTGGTGGATCAGGGCAAGACGGTCATCTTCATCACCCACAAACTGCGCGAGGTGAAAGAGATTTCCAATCGGGTGACGGTGATGCGCAGTGGCAAGGTAATGGGCGTGGTGCAGACGGAAGACTCCACTCGCGAGAGCCTGGCGCGCATGATGGTGGGGCGCGATGTGTTCCTGCAGGTCAACAAACCGCCGGTGACGCGCGGAAAAAAGGTTTTGGAGGTGCGCAACCTTTCTTACGTGTCGGAAACGGGCCGCACCATGCTGCACAACGTCTCGTTCAACGTTTACGGCGGCGAGGTGCTGGGTATCGCCGGGGTGGAAGGCAACGGCCAAACTGAGCTGGCCGAAACGCTTTCGGGGCTGCGCCCGGCAGCCACCGGCACGGCCACCGTCAACGGCAAAGCCATTCTGAATACCAACCCGCGCACAGTGCGCCTTTCGGGGGTGGCCCATATTCCCGAAGACCGCCTGACCAACGGGCTGGCGCTGTCGGCATCGATTGACGAAAATTTGATCGTAGACCGCTATTTTCGCCCTCCCTTCCACCGCGGACTGTTCATTGACTACAAGGTGGTGGAAAAACAAAGCGCAGATTTGATCCAGGAATACGGCATCCGCACCCCTAACGGCAAGCTGCCGGTGAAGTCTCTTTCGGGCGGCAACATGCAGAAGGTGATTGTGGCGCGCGAGTTCACTTCGAATCCGGCACTGTTGATCGCGGCGCAGCCCACGCGCGGCATTGACGTGGGCGCGACCGAGTTTGTGCGCGACCAACTGGTGAAGCAGCGCACCGACGGCAAGGCGGTGCTGCTGATTTCTGCCGATCTGTCGGAGGTGATGAGCCTGTCAGACCGGATTATTGTCATGTATGAGGGTGAAATCACCGGCGTATTTCCAGATGCGGCCAGCGTGAGTGAAGAAGAGCTGGGCTTATACATGTTAGGGATTAAGCGCCAAACCAAGGAAGAGATGGAGGCAATTCTATGAAACGCTGGATGGCAAACCCCATCGTCCGGGAGACTGTGCGCATTGTGGCGGCTGTGGGTCTGGCGCTGCTGCTGGGATTTATCATCACGCTGTTTGTCTCCGAGGATCCCCTCAATGCGTACCGTTCCTTCCTGCTCGGCCCGCTGACGCGCCTGAACCGCATCGGCGACTGGTTGGAAGAATCGATCACGCTCATCTTTTTGGGCCTGGCCACGGCGATTGTGTTCAAAGCCGAACTGTTTTCGCTGGGGGCTGAAGGGCAAATGGTTTTGGGCGCGCTGACGGCGGGTGTGGTTTCGCTGTATGTGCCGCTGCCGCCCGCGCTGCGCCTGCCGCTGGCCCTGCTGGCAGCCATGGTCGTGGGTTTCTTGTGGGGGGCCATTCCAGGCATTTTGAAGGCCAATCTCAACGCCAATGAGCTGGTCTCTTCGCTGATGCTCAACACGATTGCGCTGAAGATCTACGAATGGCTGCTGACTTTTTATATCAAACCGCCCAACGCGGGCTACACCGCTTCGGATTTCTTCCCGAAAGAGGGCGTGCTGCCCAACTTTTTCCCGCCCATCCCTGGGTTGGAGGGTGTGCGGCAAACCCTTGTGAACCAAACCAACCTGACGATCATGCTCTACATCATGCTGGCGGCCATCTTTGTGGTGTACTTCCTGATGTACCGCACCCCCTTTGGCTATGAGCTGCGCATGGTGGGTATTAACCTCAAGTTCGCCCGTTACGGCGGCGTGGACATTAAGAAAGTCATCATCCTGGCGATGGCCGTCAGCGGCATCTTCGCCGGGCTGGCCGGGGCGCACCTGGCGATGGGCATTCACACCAAGCTCATTTTGAACATCACCTTCGGGCTGGGGTTTGAGGGCGTGGTGGTGGCGCTGCTGGCGCGCAACAACCCGCTGGCGGTTCCGTTTACCGGCCTGGCCTACGGCTATTTGCGCGCGGGCGCGGACGTGATGGAGCGCGCTTCGGATATGTCTCGTGAAATGGTGCTGGTCATTCAGGCCATCATCATCTTGCTGGTGACGGCGGAACGGGTTTTGCCGATGGTGCAAAAGCGCATCGCCGCCAACCGCAGCAATGGAGAAGGCGCAGCTGCTGCTGCCGAAGGAGGTAGCCATGCCGCTTGATGTCGTACTTCGCGGAATTTTCTCGGCTCTGTTCGCGGCCAGTGTGCTGCGCATCAGCACGCCGGTGATCCTGCCGGCCCTGGGTGGTCTCATCTCGGATCTGGCGGGTTCGGTCAACATCGCCCTGGAAGGCACCATGCTGGTGTCGGCGTTTACGGGGGTGGTGGTTTCAGCCTATACCCAAAGCGTGTGGCTGGGGCTGCTGGCGGGGATTTTGGCAGGGGTAGCGCTGAGCGCGCTGCTGGCGTTCTTCCACCTTTCCTTGAACACCAATATCATCCTGGCCGGTATTGCCCTGAACATCATGGCCACCGGTGGAACCATCTTCCTGCTGTACATCCTTACAGGCGACAAGGGCAATTCGTCTTCGTTGGCCAGCGGCGCTGTGCCGGTGATCAACATCCCCTTGCTCAAAGACATTCCCTTTTTCGGGACTGTCCTCAGCGGGCACAGTATTTTCACGTACCTGGCTTTCTTGCTCACCTGGCTGGTGTCTGTGTTCCTGTATAAGACCCGCCTGGGGGTGCACCTGCGCGCGGTGGGCGAAAACCCCGAAGCCGCGGCTTCTCTGGGTATTAATGTGAAAAAGGTGCGGGCAATCGCCCTGCTGCTGAGCGGTTTTCTGGCTTCGCTGGGCGGGCTGAACCTTTCGATGGCGTATCTCAATATTTTCCAGCGCGATATGACTTCGGGGCGCGGCTTCATCGCCCTGGCGGCCATTTACCTGGGCGGGCGCAAGCCCCTGGGAACCTTGATCGCCGCGATTATTTTTGGCCTGGCTGACGCGCTGGGCAACCAGCTGGGGTCACTCAAGATCCCGTCTCAGTTGGTGCAGATGATTCCCTATGTGGCCACGATCGTGGCCCTGGTGGTGTATGCGCTGCGCACGCAGGCTCAGGTGCGCGAACGCATGCAGAAATTCCAACAGCGCGAAGCGGAGATGGCCGCCAAAGCCAGCGGCGACTGACATCCGCGAGAATCCACAGCGCGGAGGCTGTGATGGGGAGCAGTTACCTCCTCTGGCCTCCGCGCTGCATTGTATATTCATGCTGTACGGCACGTGTGCTGCAAATGGAGGTATGGAATGGGACTGTATGAACAAATTTTAGGCGGTTTGTATGGGCAGGCCCTGGGCGATGCCTGGGCCATGCCGGCCATGTTAAGCCCGCAAGCCACCTGGGACATGTACGGCGGCTGGATTGATTCGCTGCGCGCCGCGCCGGACAGCCACCCTGTGCATCACGGCCTGCCCGCCGGGCGCATTACTGACGATACCGAACAGGCCTTTGCCCTGGCACAAGCGATATTGGAGGACGGCAAGGTGACCCCCGAAGGGGCCGCTCGGGCGGTAATGGCCTGGTATGACCGCATTGACGGTGACCACTCCCCCTACGTGGGGCCGTCCACACGCCGGGCAGTGCTGGCCCTGAAGAGCGGTGGTGATTTAAACGAAACGGGCAGCCGCGGCGATACCAACGGCGCATCCATGCGCGTATCTCCCGTGGGGCTGATCCACCCCGGCGATGTGGAGGGCGCGGTGGAAGACGCCTGGCACTCCTGCATCCCCACCCACAACACCGACATCGCCATCTCCGGCGCGGCGGCGGTGGCCGGGGCGATTGCTGAGGCTTTGCGGCCGGGGACCAGCCTGGATGAGATCGTGGGCGCGGGCCAACGGGCCGCAGACCTGGGGCGCCAGCACGGTTGCCCGTGGATGGGGGCCTCGGTTTCGCGGCGCATTGACCTGGCCGTGGAAATTGCCCGTTCCAAACTGCCCGAACGTGCCCGATTGCAGGAGATTTATGACGTCATCGGCTGCACCCTGGCCATCAGCGAATCGGTTCCGGCGGCCTTTGGGGTGCTGGTGATGGCAGACGGCAATCCGCAGCGCACGGCCATGTACGCAGCCGGGCTTTCCGGCGACGCCGATACCGTGGCGGCCATGGCCTGTGCCATCGCCGGGGCCTGGAAGGGCGTGGCAGCCTTTGACCGCGATGTGTTGGCCAAGCTGCGTGCAGCCAACCCCGAATACGACTTTGAGGGTACGGCCAAAGGGCTGCTGGCGCTGGCTGAGAAAAATCTGGCGCGCTGATGGTGTGCGGTAAAGACGTGCAAGGAGGTTGGAATGGTGGACGTGCTCATCCGGCATTGTGACGTGCTGCGGACGGAGGGGGAACGCGCCTGGGTGGAGGCAGATCAGGATATCGCCGTGGATGGCGCGCGCATTCAGGCCGTG
This sequence comes from Levilinea sp., assembly GCA_029975215.1. Taxonomy (GTDB): domain Bacteria; phylum Chloroflexota; class Anaerolineae; order Anaerolineales; family Anaerolineaceae; genus Levilinea. The sequence goes on along the minus strand of JARKPO010000017.1, from coordinate 76,408 downwards.
GCGGCGGGAGGCAGCCTGGGCACTGCCGCGGGCGAGGTGATTGAGGCGCGCGGGATGCTGGCCATCCCAGGGCTGATCAACACCCATGCCCATGTGCCCATGGTCTTGTTCCGCGGCCTGGTGGAGGATGTCAGCGTTGAGTCGTGGTTTAACGATTACGTCTGGCCTTTGGAATCCAACCTGACGGCGGAGGATGTGTATTGGGGTGCGCTGTTGGGCATGGCCGAGATGATTGAGAGCGGCGTGACCTGTGTGGCTGACCATTACTTCTTCATGGATGAGGTCGCCCGCGCCGCGGTGGAAAGCGGCATGCGCGCACACCTGGCCTGGGCCGTGTTTGAACACCAGGGCGAAGCGCAGCTGGAGCGCACGGCGGACTTCATCCGCAAATGGCAGGGGGCGGCGGACGGGCGCATTGTCACCTGGATGGGGCCGCATTCACCTTACACCTGCGGGCCGGACTTCCTGCGCCTGTGCGCCCGCCGCGCAGCGGAGCTGGGCGTGGGGGTACACCTGCACGTTTCCGAAACCCAGGCCCAGGTGGATTTGTGCCTGCGCCAGTACGGCCTGACCCCCCCTGCGCTGCTGGCCGAAACGGGCATTTTGGATGGGCGCGCTTTGTTTGCGCACTGCTGTTACCCCACGGACGCGGATTTGGAGCTGATGGCTGCCCGCAGCGTGGGGGTGGGGCGCGCGCCCAAAACCTACATGAAGCTTTCCAGCGGCACGGCCAACGTGCGGCGGCTGCTGGCCCACGGCATTCCGGTGGGGTTGGCCACCGACGGGGCCACCAGCAGCAACAGCCTGGATATTTTGGAACAGCTGCGCCTGCTGACCCTGCTGGAAAAATACGTGGGCGGTGATTCCACCGCCTTTCCGGTGGGGCAGGCCCTGGGGCTGGCCTTTGAGGGCAGCGCGCGGGTTTTAGGCCAGGAGCAGGATCTGGGGGCACTGCAGGCTGGCAAACTGGCCGATATTGCCCTGGTGCGGCAGGACGCTGTGCATGTTTGGCCGCGTTATAACCCCGCCGCCAATCTGGTGTACTCCTCACGCGCCTCGGATGTGGATACAGTCTTATGTAACGGCCAGGTGCTCATGCGCGGGCGTGAACTGCGCACGATTGACAAGGCGCGCGTGATGCGCGAGGTGGCTGAACGGCTGGGGCGGCTGAACCAGCGCGTCCCGGGCAGCCGCATCGCCACCTATCCGGTATAAAGCGGAGAGCGAGGTTCTTGCATGGCAGACTGTGTGATTCAAATTTACGCCTTCACCCGCCCCGAAGAGGCCGCCGCGGCGGCAGAAATGGGCGTGCAGCAGGTGGGCTTTGTGGCTGGGCGCTACGGCCTGGTGCACGGCGAGCTGGATTTCGCCGCCGCGCGCGCCCTTGTGGAGGCTTTGCCCGCCGGCACACGCAGCGTGGCCCTCACCATGTCCACGGATGTGGACGAGATTGTGCGCATGGCGGCGGCGGTGCGGCCGGATATTGTGCATGTGTCCACCGATCTCTACGATGTGGATGTGGACGGCATGCGCCGGCTGCGCTCTCGTCTGCCGGAGCGCGTGCAGCTGATGAAGGCTGTGCCGGTGGAAGATGAGACCAGTGTGGCGGCGGCCCAGTCCTTTGCTCAGGTGTCCGATCTGCTGCTGCTGGACAGCAAGGTGAGCGGCTTCCCGGGGGTGGGGGCCACCGGTGCCACCCACGATTGGCGCATCAGCCGCCGCATTGTGGAATTGGTGAAAATCCCCGTCATCCTGGCAGGCGGGCTTTCGGCGGAGAACGTGGCCGCATCCATTGCTGCTGTGCAGCCCTGGGGGGTGGATTCTAACACGGCCACCAACGTGCCCGGCGACCCGCTGATGAAAGACATGGCGCGGGTGGCGGCTTTTGTGCGCGCGGTGCGTGCCGCGCCGGGAGGCAGTGCACATGGGGCCTGAGTTGGACGTGCTCTTGTTCGGCGATCTCAACGTGGATACCATGATGGCCATCCACCAATATCCCCCGCCAGGGGGCGACGGCATTTCGGATTTTGTAGAGGTGGAGGTAGGCGGCTCGGTGGCCAATTCGGCCGTCACGCTGGCCCGTCTGGGGCTGCGCACCGGCCTGGTGGGGGCCCTGGGACGCGACGCATGGGCTGAGCAGGTGACCCGCCCGCTGGAAGCGGAAGGGATTGACTTGCGGCGGGTGGCGCGCGTGGAGCGGGGCACAGGTCTGTCGATGATTGTGACCACGCCAGATGGGGAACGCACCATGTTCTCGTTCCGCGGGGCCAACGAAGAACTGCCGCCGGAGCAGATTACCGCAGAGATGTTGGAAGGTGCGGGCGTGCTGCATTTTTCCGGCTATGCCTTTTTGAAGCCGCCGCAGGCTGAGGCCGCCTGGAAGGCTGCCGCCCTGGGCGCGCAGATGGGCGTGCCCCTCAGCCTGGACAGCGGCTTGGAGCCGGTGCTGCGTTCGCCGGAGGAGATGCGGCGGCTGCTGCCCCAACTGACCCTGTGCATCACCGGCCTGGAGGAGATGCACGCCCTGGCCGGCAGCGAACAGCCCGAAGCCGCCCTGGATGCGCTCATGGCCTATGGGGTGCGCCTGGGCGCGGTGAAACTGGGTGTGCGCGGCTGCTGGCTGGGCAATCACAGGGGTGAAAAGTGCTTCTTCCCCATCTTCCCCATTGAAACCGTGGATACCACCGGTGCCGGAGATGCCTTTAGCGCCGGGCTGCTGTTTGCCCTGCGGCGCAGGCTGAGCCTGGCGGCGGCGGGGACCCTGGCCAGCGCGTTGGGAGCTTTGGCCACCACGCGTTACGGCGCGGGGATGAAAATGCCCGGGGCAGCGCAGGTGTGCGCCTTTTTGCGGTCTTGCAGTGAGGCCCGCCCGGGCGGGGCTTTTTGCAGCGGTGCAGACGAGGTGCTGGCGGCTCTAGCTTGCCCTGGGTAAGCCCCCGCAAATGGGGGTTGGTACACAAAAACTTGATATAGCAGGTATAATCCATCTATGAACAGAATGCGCGTGGTTTCCATTGGCGACCTGGTCACCGATCTGGTGACCGAAATTCCCCACCTTCCGGCGGTGGCTGGCCAGCATCAGGTGGCCAGTAAGGTGCAGCTCGAACCGGGCGGAGCCGGAAATTTCCTCATCGCCGGAGCGCGCCTGGGGATGGAAATGACCGCCCTGGGCACGGTGGGGGACGATTGGTCTGGCCGTGCGCTTTTGACCGCCCTGCAAGCGGAGGGCGTAGATACATGCAGCGTCTCCACCGAGGGTACCACCACCACGGTGGTGTCATTGGTGGCCGCGGACGGCAGCGGTCACGTCTTCTTGGGTGCGTATGGGCAGGGGGCCGAAGTGCCGCTGCTGCCCGCCTGGAGCGCAGCGGTGGCCTCAGCTCAGGCGGTGATCGGCTGGGGCTACACTCTGCAGGAAACCCGTGTGCGCGCGGCCATGTTGGCGGGGATGGCTCAGGCGCGCCAGCAGGGCCTGCCGGTGTTTTTTGACCCTGGGCCGTTTTTTGCCAGCGCTGATCCCGCCTACCAGCAAGCCGCGCTGGATCGGACATCTGTGCTGCTCTTGACCGATGAGGAACTGCCCTCAGTCAGCCCCCTGGACGGCAGCGAGGAGGCCCGCGTGAACGCGCTGTTGGCGCGCGGGCTGAGCGGCGTGGTGGTGAAGCGCGGGCCGCACGGATGCAGCCTGTTCACCGCCCAGGAGCGCGCGGATCACCCTGGCTTTGCTGTGCCGGTGGTTGACACCTCTGCGGCGGGCGATTCCTTTGCGGCCGCGCTGATTTTCGGCTGGCTTTCCGGTTGGCCGCTGGCGCGCACGGCGGCCTTTGCCAACGCCATGGGGGCTGCTAAGGTGCAAAAAATGGGGTCGGGGCGGCAAGTGCCCACCCGCGCAGAAGTGGACGCAATTTTATTGGACCCTTCATAATTTGGAAGCGAGGATGCGATGTTGAAGACGATTGCGCTGGAAACGCCAGAAAAAGAGAGCCTGACCAATATCACCGCGGCGGTGGAAGAGGTGGTCAGGGCCAGTGGGGTGCAGGAAGGCATTTGCGTGCTGTACGTGCCCCACACCACAGCCGGTTTGATCAACAACAGCGGTATGGATCCCGCTACCGCCGTGGATTTGCTGGATGAACTGCGGCGGCTGGTGCCCACCCGTGTGGATTTTAAGCACCAGTACGACACCCCCGCCGACGCCGCCGGACATATTAAGTCCAGCCTGCTGGGGGTCAGCCAGACTCTGATCGTGACGGGCGGCAAACTGGCTTTGGGACATTCGCAGAGTATCCTGTTTTGTGAATTTGACGGGCCGCGTCAGCGGCGGGTGATCGTGCGCGTGATGGCGGACGTTTAATCGGGGCGGGGGCCCGAGGGATCTGGAGGCAGACATGGCGAAGAAAATCATTATTGATACCGACCCCGGCATAGACGATACCATGGCCATTTTGACGGCCTTTAACTCGCCGGAACTGGAGATTGTGGGCCTGACCACGGTGTTTGGCAATTCGGTGATTGAGAACTGCACTGCTAACGCCCTGCGCCTGGTGGAGCTGGCCCGGCGGCCGGATGTGCCCGTGGCCTCCGGCGCGGGGCGGCCGATGGTGGCCGAGGCTGAACTGATTGCTGCACCGGTACACGGCGAGGACGGCATGGGCAACACCCACCTGCCCGCCCCCCAGAGTAAGCCGGTGGGGATGAGCGCCGCTGAGTTCATCGTCAAGGCGGTTCTGGCGCACCCGGGTGAGATTACCCTGGTGCCGCTGGGGCCGCTGACCAATATCGCCCTGGCGCTGATGCTGGAGCCCAAAATCGCCGGTCTGGTCAAAGAGGTGGTCTTGATGGGTGGGGCGGCCACCGTGCCGGGAAATATTTCGCCGGTGGCGGAGGCTAATATTTTCCATGACGTCCACGCCGCCGACCGGGTGTTTGGCGCGGATTGGCCGGTGGTAATGGTGGGCCTGGACGTGACCACCCGCGTGACAATGACCCCTGCGTTTTTGGACAGCATTTTCAAAGCGGATACCCCCTACACGAGCCTGCTGCAGAAAATGCTGCCGGTGTATCAGGGCTTTCATCATGACTTTTACGGTATGAACGGCAGCGTGCACACTCACGACCCCTCCACCATCACCTATTTGCTGCGCCCGGATTTCTTCCAGACAGAAGAATGGCCGGTGTATGTGGAGACGGCCGGACGCTGCGCGGGCTTCACCATTGCTGACCGTACGCACCAGTGGGGCGAACGCCGCCCCACGCGGGTGTGCGTGGGCGTGGATGCGGTGGCCGAATTGGGGCTGCTGCATGAGCGCCTGACGCGCTATTAATCCATCCACAGGCAGCCGGGCAAGGAGAGCAGATATGCGCAAATTTTGGATTGATACGGATACGGCTTCGGACGATGCGGTAGCCATTTTGATGGCACTGCGCTGGCCGGATGTGGACGTTGTGGGCATTTCGACGGTCTCCGGCAACGTGCCGGTGGAGATGTGCGCGGTGAATGCGCGCTACACAGTGGAATTGTGCGGCAAGGATACCCCGGTGTACCTGGGGGCAGCCAGGCCTCTGCTGCGCGAGCCTTCTTATGCCTATTTCTTCCACGGACCAGACGGCATGGGCGGCATGAACTACCCTGCCCCGCGCCGCCCCCTGGCCGAGGGCCACGCTGTGCAGGCGCTGATTGACGCCGTGCGCGCCCACCCTGGCGAGATCACCCTGGTGACCTTAGGCCCGCTGACCAATGTGGCCCTGGCTTTGGCGTTGGCACCGGATCTGGCCCAGAAAATCCCCGTGTGCTATGTGATGGGCGGGGCGGCGGCCACCTTGGGCAACGTCACCCCGGCGGCGGAGTTTAACATCTGGGTGGATCCCGAAGCAGCCAAGATGGTCTTCCATTCTGGTCTGCACCTGGTGATGGTGGGCTGGGAGCTGTGCCGCGGTGAGGCCAACCTTTCTGAGGCCGATATGGCCGAAGTGCGTGGCTTTGGCACCGTGTTGGCCGACTTTTCGCTGGACTGCAACCGCCAGGCAATTGAGACCAACCGCACCTGGCTGAAGGACCCGGCCTTGCCCCTGCCCGATCCGGTAACGATGGCCGTGGCCCTGGACCCCAGCGTATCGGTGCGCCAGAGCAGCCACTATGTGGACGTGGAGATTATCAGCGAGGTCACGCGCGGCATGACAGTGGTGGATGAGCGCGGCGTGCTAAACCGCGAGGCCAACGTGGAAGTGTGCTGGGAGATTGACATTCCCAAATGGAAGGAAACCCTCTACCGCACCCTGCGGTGAAATCGAGTGAAGCATGGCAAGCGATCCCTATGATCTGATTTGCTTGAGCGGGGCGGCTTTAGACATTGTGCTGCATGCGCCGCGTCTGCCCAAAAGTGATGAAAAGCTGGTGGTGCGCTACGGAGGACGCTTTGGGGGCGGGCTGGTGGCCAATGCCGCCTGCGCAGCCGCACGCCTGGGCCTGCGCACCGCCTGGAGCGGCGTGTTGGGCAGCGACGAGAACGCCGAGCATCTCATCGAAGAGTTTGAGACCTTTGGGGTGCACACGGAAATGGCGCGTACCGTTTTGGGCCGGTCCACCGATTTCACCGTGATTGTGGTGGAACCAGACGGCAAACGCACCATCCTCATCGCACCGGTGCATTCGCAGCTGCCGCCTTTGGATCGTGAGCTGCGTGCGGCTCTGGCTTCAGCGCGCTTTGCCTACAGTTTGCCCGTGGAGGCACACTGGTTCTCGCCTTTTGCGGCGGCGGTTCATGCCGGTCGGGGGCAGGTGGCGGTGGATTTGGAGTCCTCAGCTCCGGCGCACGGAGCTGAGCTGAAGCAGGCCCTCAGCCAGAGCGACATCGTTTTTTGCAGCCGAGACGGCCTGGAACACGCCACGGGCGATGCCGACATCGAAACAGCCGCCAAGACCCTCTTGAGCTGGGGGCCGCAGTTGGTGGTGGTGACCCTGGGCAGTCAGGGCGCAGAGGCTTTTGCTGCGGGGCAGCATTGGCAAGCCGCCGCCGAAACGGTGCGCGTGGTGGATACCACCGGCGCCGGCGACTGCTTCCACGCCGGGTTTCTGGCGGCTCTGGCCCGTTCGTGGTCGGTGGCCGAGGCGCTGCGCTTTGGGGTCACGGCGGCCAGCTGTGTGGTGCAGCAGGTGGGCGCGCGCAGCGGTCTGCCCACCTGGAATGAAGTCGTGGAGCTGTTGAAGCGGGATCCCGGCAGCCCTGGCGCGGTGAGCGGGGGTTGAGCGTGGGCGTGGATTATGTGACTTTCAATGTCATTCTGGATGATATCGTTTACCCCGACGGGCAAACGCGCATGGGCGTTTTGGGCGGGGGCGGGCCGCAAACTGCCTTTGGAATGCGCCTGTGGGCCCCGCGGGTGGGGTTAGATGCCGGCGTAGGCCGCGACCTGCCGCCGGAGGTGCACGCCTGGCTGACGGCCTGCGGTGTGGATTCCAGCGGGCTTCACGTTTCAGATCTGCCCACCCCGCGCGCCTGGCAAACTCTGGAAGAGGATGGGCGGCGGGTGCAGGTGTGGCGCGTGCCGGGACCCGTCTTGGACGTACAACTGCGCCGCAGTGTCGAGCGCTTGCCGCAATCATACCGCCGCGCCAAAGGCTTTCATCTGGGGGTGCATCCCCAGGAGAGCGAATCTGCCCTGGTGGCGGATTTGCAGGCCCTGGGGGCCGTGGTCAGCGTGGAGGTTTTCCGCCCGGCAGAACACCCCATGAGCGATGCCCAGGTGCGCGCTTTGGTCAGCGGACCGGACCTCTTTTCGCCCAATCTGGAAGAGGCCGTGTCTATGTTGGGTCAGCGCCCCCCCGAAGCGCTGCTGCAGGCCCTGATGGACGCGGGTGCGCGCCGTGTGGCGCTGCGCATGGGGGCTGAAGGCTCCTTGCTGGCTCAGGCGGGCAGCCCGGAGCGCGTGCACATTCCTGCTGTTGCGGTGAAGGCGGTGGACCCAGTGGGGGCGGGCAACGCTTTCTGCGGCGGGCTGCTGGTGGGTTGGTGTGAGACCGGCGATTGGACTCTGGCCGGGAAATATGGGGCGGTGGCCGCCTCGTTTGTGGTGGAGCAGGTGGGCGTGCCGGTGGTGACCCCTGCTGTGCAGACTGAGGCTCAGCGCCGCCTGGCAGGGCTGCGGGAACGCTGATTGTAAGCTGGCCCTTTTTGGGTGTGGGAACCTCGATACAATTTACGATTAAAGGAGATGAATCAGATGAGCAACGCGATGGTGGATCAGATCAAAAGTTTGCCAGCCTTGTTGGAGGCCATTTTCCAGGCAGTGGATGAAAGTGCGCGGGCCACATTGGACCATGAGCTGTGCCTTTCTTTGAAGCGTATTTTTGTGACCGGCTGCGGCGATTCGCATCACGCGGCTTTGGGCAGCGAACTGGCCTTTGAGCGCCTGACGGGCCTGCCGGATGAACCGATGACCGCCTTGCAGTTTGCGCGCTACGGGGCTGGCTTTATTCCCCGCAGCGGGCCGAATACCAACCTGGTGATCGGCATTTCGGTTTCGGGCGCGGTTTCGCGCACAGCCGAAGCCCTGGCGATGGGCGGGCAGGCGGGGGCCACCACCGTGGCGCTGACGGCCACCCCCGGCAGCCGTGTGGCCCAGGCCGCCCAGCGGGTGGTGCTGACCGTGCAGCCGCCCTTCCCCGAGCCGGAAGGTGTGCATGTACCTGGGGTGCGCAGCTATTTTGCCAGCCAACTGGGCCTGCTGCTCATCGCTGTGCGCATTGGCGAAGTGCGCGGGCATTTGACCTCGGCCAAAGCCAGCGAAGTGCGCGCCCAAATCCGCGCTTTGGCTGCCGCTGCCGAAGAAACCATCCAGGCCAATGACGCTGTGGCCAAGGCCCTGGCGGAGGAATGGAAAGACGCCAACGAGTTTGTGTTTGTGGGCGGCGGAGTCAACTTTGGCACGGCGCTGTTCTCGGCGGCCAAGGTCTTAGAAGCCTCCGGCGACCCGGCCCTGGGCCAGGAGACCGAGGAGTGGTGCCATTTGCAGTACTTTGCCCGCGCGGTGTCTACCCCCACCTTCTTCATCTCCGCCGGTCAGCGCGACCTGTCGCGCATTGTCGAATCGGCTGTGGCGGCGCGCGCCATCGGCCGCCGTGTGGCGGCAATTGCCCCCAAGAGTGCCAAAGCCCTGCACGAGCAGGCCGCCCGCAGCCTGTACCTGGCAGACGTGGATGAAATGTTCTCGCCGCTCATCGCCAGCATTCCTGGCGAGCTCTTTGCCGCCTACCGTGCGGACGTGATTGGCGAACCCTTCTTCCGCGCCTTCACCGGCGGCCGCAGCGTGGAAGGCGGCGGCGGCATCAGCCGCATTCGCTCCAGCGAGATGTGGGAAAGCTGGCAGGAATGAGCGCGCCGACTTTATTCACGCCGGGGCAGCCCGCTGTGATCGCCGCCTTGCACCTGCCGCCCCTGCCAGGGTCGCGCCATCCGGCAGCCCAACCGGTTTCAACGGCGGTGGATTTTGCCCTGCGCAACGCCGAAAAAGCCGTGCGTGCGGGCGTTCCGGCATTGTATATCCAAGACGTGGCTGATACCCCCGTGGCGCCCACTGTGCAGCCGTACACCACGGCCGCCGTGGCGGTGGTGGGGGCGGCCCTGCGCCGTGAGTTCCCCCATCTGGCCCTGGGGGTGTGCCTGATGGCCCACGGGGCGCGCGAACCGCTGGCGATTGCCGCGGCGATGGGGGCGCAGTTTGTGCGCTTGAAGGTGTATGTGGGCGTGATGGTCAAGGCCGAGGGCATTCTGCAGGGGCTGGCCTATGAGGCCGTCCAATACCGCGAGCAGATCGGCGCGGGCGATGTGCAAATTCTGGCGGATGTCTACGACCGCAGCGGGGAACCGCTGGGGCGCATGCCGCTGACCGAAGAGGCGCGCCAGGCGGCCGTGTTTGGCCGCGCGGACGGCATGGTGCTGACGGGGCTGTCCTTTGCCCAGTCGCTGGAGATGCTGGCCGAGGTGCGCGCCGCGCAGTTGGGCGTGCCGCTGCTGTTGGGCGGGGGCGCCAAGGCCGAAAACGTGGCCCAGGCTCTGCAGCACGCCGACGGCGTGATTGTGAGCAGCACGTTTAAGCCCGGCAGCGCCTGGACGCGCGAAGCCCTGCTGACCGAATGGGAACTGCCGCGCATCCAGGCCTTTATGGACGCGGTGCGTAACCGATAACACCTGACGGGGGCCGGGCGGCGTTCTGCGCTGTCTGGCCCCCTGGGAAACTTGTGAGGGAATATGGCTCAGAAAGTGATTTTAGACGTAGATACCGGAGCCGATGACGCCGCGGCAATCCTCTTGGCGGGGCACCACCCGGCTTTGGAACTGGTGGCGGTGGCGGCCGTGCACGGCAACGCACCGCTCAGCACCACCCTGGAAAACACCCTGCGCACCATGAGCGCGGGGGCTTTGGAGCATGTGCCCGTCTACAGCGGCGCATCCCTGCCGCTGGTGCACCCCATGATTTCCTCCTCCCCCACCCAGGAAGCCATTTTGCCCCTGGCAGAAACTTCCCTGAAACCGCAGCGCCAGCACGCCGTGCAGTTCTTGCTGGATTATTACATGAGCGCGGCTGGGCCGGAGACGATTTACCTGCCGGTGGGGCCGCACACCAACCTGGCCCTGGCCCTGCGTATCGAGCCGCGTCTGGCGCAGCGCATCCCGCGCATCGTCACCATGGGCGGCGCGTATGCCCAGGGTAATTACACCCCCTCGGCGGAATTCAACATCCTGGCTGACCCTGAGGCGGCCTTTGTGGTCTGGCAGGCGGGCATCCCCATCACCATGATCGGCCTGGAAGTGACCGACCAGGCGCCGGTGACGCGGGAAGACACCCAGCGCGTGCGCAGCCTGGGCACCCCCTGGGCGCAGGCCGCGGCTTTGGTGATGGAACACGAGATGGGTCTGGCTCAGTTTAACGGCCAGGCCGGCGCCCATATTTACGACGCCTGCGCCGTGGCGGCGGTGATTGACCCCGGACTGGTGCCCACCCGTCCGGCCTATGTGGCGGTGGAATTGAACGGCACGCTGACCCGCGGGCGCACGGTGGCCGATTTTGCCCTGCGGCGCAGCCAGCCCAATACGGATGTGGGCCTGGGCATCCACCGCGACGGCTTCATGCAAGTCTTGATGGAAGGTCTGCGCTGAGATGGATATTTCCATCGGGTCGGTGATCCTAGATGACATCATCCTCCCCGACGGGCAGGCGCACATGGCGCGCCTGGGCGGGGGAGCTGTGCACGCGGTGATGGGCATGCGCGTGTGGAGCCAGACGGTGGGTCTGCTCACGCCGGTAGGCCCCGACTGCCCGGCGGAGGTTTTGCAGGCCCTGGGCGTGTGTTTTGACCTGGGCGGGCTGATTGTGCGCGAGCATATCAAAACCCCCCGCGCCTGGCAGCTGTTTGAGACGGATGGAACCCGTAACGAGGTCTTCCGCACCGATTTTCAGGAGCTGGTGGACACCTTCCCGCGCGTGGATGAGATTCCGGCGGACTGGCCGCCCCTGCGCTCGGTGCATCTGCACTGCCCACCGCATCAGGTTCCCGTGTGGGCGGCGGCCCTGCGCCAGCGCGGCAGCGGCCTGATCCTGTGGGAACCGTACGACGGCTTCTGCACCGCCGAAAACCTGGGCCGTTTTGGGGAATATGCGCGCCTGGTGGATGTGGTGTCGCCTAACCTGAACGAAGGCCGCGCCCTGACGGGTGAGACTCAGCCGGAACGGGTGCTGGCGGCTTTGCTGGCGGCGGGGGCGCGCACAGCGGCCCTGCGCATGGGCGCGCTGGGCAGCCTGGTGGGCAGCGCAGCGGAGGCTCCTCTGTCGGTTCCGGTGGCCCCGGCGGCGCGGGTGGTGGACGTCACCGGCGCGGGCAACGCTTACTGCGGCGGGTTCATTGTGGGGCTGGCTGAGACCGGCAATTTGCGCCAGGCCGCGGGCTACGGCGCGGTGGCGGCCTCGTTTGCCCTGGAGCAGTTTGGGGCTTTGTATGATATCCAGGATCTGCGCGCGCGGGCCGAAGAACGGCTGGCGCGGCTGCGTTGGGAATAACCCCATTGGGCGGCGCACTCATCTGCGCCGCCCCTTACAATCTGGTAAGGTAGACGGTTAAGCGGCGGCTGGAGCGCGGTGCGGCTCTGCTTTCTTTTATAATGGGAATGTGGATCATCCTTCCTGGGAGGGCATATGAAGCACTTTTTGATTGAGATCACCTACACCATTCCGGCGGAAGGCCTGGGTGAGGTGGTAGCCGCCCACCGTGCTTTTTTACGCGGGGGCTACGACCGCGGGCTTTTGCTGCTTTCGGGGCCGCAGGTTCCGCGTGTGGGCGGCATCGCCGTAGGGCGGGCTGAATCACGCGAAGAAATGGAAACCTTTTTCAATCAAGATCCCTATTTGCAGGCCGGGGTGGCCACGCACCGCATCGTGGAGTTTGACCCCGTGCTGCGGCAGGACTGGCTGGAAACCTGGGTGATAGGACAGCCCGGCAGCTGAGCGCCGCGGCCTTCGCCTGGAACGCAATGATCTTTTGTCGGTAGAAAGGGAAAGCACGGATGGGGTTTTGGCGGTTGAATGGTTTTCGCTCGCAGGCGGCCTTGGGTTGGCTGCGGGACGGCGGGCGTATTCAATTCATTCGGCACCGGGTTGGCGCATGAATGCACTTTTGATTCAGATGAAGCGCGGAGGCTTCACCCTGGTGCAAGGTTTGCTGGCCGGGGTGGGCGAGGATATTCTCCCGCTGAAACTGGAAGTCTGCGGCGTCTTTGAAGAAGGCTTGCAGCGCCTGTCTCAGGGGGATTTCAGCATTGTGATCGTCGACCTGGATATCCCCGGCTGCAACGGCCTGGAGGCCGTGCACGAGGTGCGGCGGCGCGCCCCGGCCGCGGCCGTGGTAGTGCTGTCCTCTGTGGACGACGACGCTTTCGCCTGGCAGGCGGTGCGGCAGGGGGCGGAAGATTTTCTGCACAAAAAAGAACTCAACCGTACCCTGATGATCCGTTCGCTGCGCTACGCCTATGAGCGCCAGCGCATGGCGGTGGAACGCAGCCGCACGCTGAACGATTTGCGTTTGGTGATTGAGAAAAACTCCGAGGGTATGCTCATTTTGGCGGCGGATGGGCGCGTGTTGTTTGCCAACCCGGAAGCCCTGCGCCTCTTTAAAAGCACGCCCGATCTGCTGATCGGCAGCGGGTTAGACGGACGCATCCGCGCGCTGCCGGATGGGCAGACGGTGGAGGTGTGGGCTGAGGGGCAGGTGCACGCCCTGGCGGAAATACGACGCGCCGCGCTGACCTGGGAACAGCAGCCTGCTACCTTGCTCTCTCTGCGTGACATCACTCAACAAAAAGAGGCCGAAGCCCGCCTGCGCCAATCCGAAGAGCGCTACCGCGGCATTTCTGAACTGGTTTCAGACTATGCCTATTCGTTCCGCATTGGGCCGGACGGCAAAGCCCACGTGGAATGGGTCACCGATTCGTTTCAGCGCATCACCGGCTACACCCTGGAAGAGGCCTTGGAATTGGGCGGCTGGCGCTATCTGCTCCACCCCGAAGATGTGCCCAAAATGGGCCGCCTGCGCGAACGCGCCTTCAACGGCGACCCTGGGGCCGATGAAGTCCGCATCTACACCCGCAGCGGAGAAATGCGTTGGCTGCGGCATCACAGCCAGGTGGTGCGCGACCCCGAAAACCACGCGCCGATGGTGTTTTACGGCGGCGGGCAGGATATCACCGACCGCAAGCTGGCCGAAGACGCTTATCAGGCCCTGGTGGATCAATCCCCGCAGGAGATGGTCATCCTGCAGGCCGGGCGGGTGGTGTTTGCCAATCAGGCCGCCATTGTGCGCGCGCGTCTGTTCCGCGAGGATGTCAGCCAAATTTCAGCCGATGAAATTTTGGCGCGGTTAGACCTGCCGCTGGACGCGCGTGTGGATATCTTCCGTCAGGCGCTCGACCTGCTGGACGGAGGCCATCATTTGCGGCGGGAATTGTGGGTGTCGCGCAGCTTTGGCGAGGGGAGCGAGCCGGAAGCAGAAGCGGATGAGCCGCCTTCGCGCCGTAAAGCCTTCTTAGCGCCGAACGAGGCCTGGGTGGAACTGGTGGTGATGCCCATTGATTACCAGGGGCGGCCGGCTTTGCAGATTTCGCTCAGCGACGTCAGCGAACGCAAACGGGCCGAGCAGTTGGAACAGACCCTGTACCGCATCTCTGAGACGGTCAACCTGGTGGAAAACCTGGATCAGCTCTACTTCGCGGTGCATACCATCGTCAGCGATCTGATTCCGGCGGACAATTTCTATATTGCCTTGCTGGATGATGAAAATGAGCAGATTTACTTCCCCTACTTTGTGGATGAATTTGACAACACCCCCGAACCCCAGCGCATCCGCCGCGGCCTGACCGAATACGTGCTGCGTTCCGGCCGCCCGCTGTTGGCCACCCCCGAAATTTTCGACCAGTTGGTGGCCGCGGGCGAGGTGGAACAAAAGGGTGCCGATTCTGTGGACTGGCTGGGTGTGCCCCTGCGCCGCGGAGATGGCAAAATCCTGGGGGCTTTGGTGGTGCAAACCTACCAGCATAATCTGCGCTACACCGAGCGCGATCAGGATATTTTGACCTTTGTCTCGCGCCAGATCGCCCTGGTGATCGAACGCAAGCGCACTGAAGAGATGCTGCGCGACAGTGAGGAGCATTACCGCACCCTGGTGGAGAATATCCCCGTAGGGGTGTACCGCACCACCCCCGGTCCAGAGGGATCTTTCCTCACCACCAACCCCGCTTTGCGGCAGATGTTTGGATTTCGCAGTGAGGATGAAGCCCGCCAGGTGCGTACCTGCGACATGTATGCGCATCCGCAAGAGCGCAAGGCCTTTTCGGACCGTATGTTGGCTGAAGGGGCGGTAAACGGCGTGGAGCTGCTGCTGCGGCGGCGGGACGGCAGCACCTTTTGGGGATTGGTGAACGCCAAGGTGCTGTATGATGACGAAACCGGCCTGCCGGTGTGCTTTGACTGCACTTTGCAGGATATCACCGAGCGTAAGCTGGGCCAACGCCAGCGTGAAAGCCTGGCGGCGATGGCCTTTGCCCTGCGCGAAACCCCCACCCGCGCCGAGACGCTGACCACCCTGCTGGATGAAATTTTGGTGCTGATTGAGGCCGATATTGTGGCCGTGGCCCTTTTGGATGCGTTCTCATCCGAGGTGGTGATTGAACTGGCCCGCGGCCCCCAGGCCGAACGGCTGACCGGCGTGCGCATGCCACTGAACGAATCCACCATCGGCAATGTGATCCTTACCGGCAAGGCTTATCTGAGCAATCAGGTGCAGGCCGATGCCGCCCGCATGCTGCTGCCGGAAGCGGCAGCGGAGATGCGCGCGGTGGCCCTGGTTCCGCTGCTGGCCGAGGGCAACTCCATCGGCGCACTTTTCATCGGCGGGCGCCACACGGTGCGCGGCGAAGATTTTCAACTGCTGCGCGCCATCGCCGATCTGGCCGCCAGCGCCATTCAGCGCGCCACCCTGGCCGAGCAGACCGAGAGCCGTTTGCAGCGCCTGAGCCTGCTGCGCACCATCAGCGCCACCATCAGCGCCACTCCCGACCTTAACCAGACTCTCGATTCCCTCATGGAGCAAATTGTCTCCCAGGGACAGGCCGATGCCGCCGATATCCTGCTGTATGAACCGGAGGCGGGCCTGCTGCGCTATGCAGCGGGCACGGGGTTCCGCGATCCCTCCTTCCGAAATGTGGCTTTGCGTCTGGGGCAGGGCGAGGGCGGCCGCGCCGTGCTGGAACGTCGGACGGTTCAAATCCCCGATCTGCTGCGGGCCGAGGGACATGTGCAGGAGCCGATCTGGATCGAGGTGGAAGACTTCCGCTCCTATTATGCCGTGCCGCTGATCGTCAAAAATTCCATCAAAGGCGTGCTGGAGACCTTCCACCGCCAGCGGCAGCTGCCCACCCCTGAATGGACGGAGTTCCTGGAATCTCTGGCGCGGCAGGTGGCCCTGGCGCTGGACCGCAGCGAGCTGATTCAATCGCTGATGCACTCCAACGAGGAACTGTCTGAGGCGTATCAGGCCACCATTCAAGGCTGGTCGGCGGCGTTGGATCTGCGTGATAAAGAAACGCAGGGTCACAGCCTGCGCGTGGCCAACTGGACGCTGCGCCTGTCGCGCGCCATGGGGGTGGCGGAAGAAGAGCTGAGCCCCATTTGGCGCGGGGCGCTGCTGCACGACATCGGCAAGATGGCCATCGCTGACAGTGTGCTTTTGAAGCAGGGCGTGCTTTCCACGATGGAATGGGAGATCATGCGCCAGCATCCGGTGTATGCCTACCAGTTGCTGCGGCCGATCACTTTCTTACAGTCGGCCCTGGATATCCCCCATTATCATCATGAGCATTGGGACGGCAGCGGCTACCCCGAGGGTCTGCAAGGCGAAGCCATCCCCCTGGCGGCGCGCATTTTCTCTGTGGTAGATGTGTGGGATGCGCTGCGCTCCGACCGCCCCTACCGCCCGGCCTGGCCCGAAGAGAAGGTCATCGAATACATCCGCGAGCAAAGCGGCAGGCATTTTGACCCCAGGGTGGTGCAGGTTTTCCTGGAGCTGCTGGAACAGCACGCCTTCACAGAAGATGACGGCCCCGATCCGCAGATGATGGCTGACCCGCTGGCTTTGCTGACCAAGATCGTTTAGTGAACTAGCGCACCGCCCAACACAAGATATAGCGCGATACACCTATGATTGGCCCGCGTTGGAGATCGCGCTCCAGGCGTTCTAAGCCGCGTTGGAAGGCCTCTTCAGAAATCAGGTGCAGGGCAGAGAAAGCCTTATCGCGGTAGCGTCCTGAATCGGTGAGGGTGTAGCGGTACGAGACCAGGGTTTCGGAGAGGGAAGTAAAGCCCGCCGCACGCATGTATTCGCGCAGATCGGAGATGCGCGGGTACCGCTTTAGCTCCACTTCGACCGTTTCGGGGAAATAGACGGTCATGGGCAGACGGTTGCGGATGATCTCTTCGGAATCGGTGGCGGTGCAGATGCGGCCGCCTTTGGCCAGCACCCGGTAGGCTTCCTGATAATGCTTTTCGCGGTCGTTCACGTGATGAATCACGTCCACCGAGAAGACCAGGTCAAATGATTCCGGGGGGAATTCCAGGTTTTCGGCGGATCCGCTGAGATGGGTGACATTGGGGTTGTTCTCACGGGCGATGGCCAGCATTTGTTCGTGCGGGTCAATGCCCCAGGAACGGCAGCGGGTGATTTCCTGGAGGGTATTGATGTAATTTCCTGTGCCGCAGCCGACCTCCAGAACGCGGGATTTGCTGTTGATGTTTGCAGCGGTGACCAGTTCGCTGATGATTTCGGGGTGAACGCGGCGGTGGCGGGCGTAATCAAAAGCGATCTGGTTATAGTCTATGCGGCTTTTAAGGGGAGACATACCATGAGCTCCTGAACAGGATGAGAAGAGACTACGATGCTCTTATTGTAGCTGAAAAAAGCTTAGAAAACGAATACCAAAGTCAGGTCGTTGACGTTGGTTTGGGTGGGGCCGGGCAGCAGCAGGTCGTCCAACGCCTTAAAGAAGGCAAACGAATCGTTGCGCGCCAGAAAATCTGCGGGGTTCATCCCCAGGGCTTGGGCGCGCGCCAGGCTTTCACCGCTGGCCGCGGCCCCCGCGGCGGGGGTGGGGCCGTCGCTGCCGTCGGTGGCCAGGCTGATCAGGCAGGTGTCGGGCAGCCCGGCCAGGTCAGCCACCGCACCCAACACCAGTTCCTGGTTGCGGCCGCCCATCCCGTCTCCGCGCACGGTGACCGTGGTTTCGCCACCCGCGATGAGGCAGGCCGGGGCGGGCAGGGGTTGGCCATCGGTGCGCACCTGACGGGCGACGGCGGCCAAAAAACGCCCCGCCTGAGCCGCCTCACCTTGCAGGCAGGTGGTGAGCACCGCAGTGTGGAAGCCAAATCCCTGGGCACACTGCGCGGCGGCCCGGGCGGCCTGGGGTAGGCTGGCGATGACCGCGGTTTGGGCGCGGGTAAACAGCGGGTCTTGGGGCTTGGGCGTTTCGGGGATTTTTCCGGCCAGGCCGTCTTGCAGATAGGCGCGCAGGCCTTTGGGCAGGGTGTTTTGCAGCCCGTAAAGCTGGAGAATGCCCCAGGCATCGGCAAAGGTGCTGGGGTCGGGGACAGTCGGGCCGGATGCGATCACATCCAGCGGATCGCCGATCACATCCGAAAGGATCAGGCTGAGGATGGGTGCGGGCGCGGCGCGCTGGGCCAGCCGCCCGCCCTTCACCTGGTCGAGATGTTTGCGCAGGGTGTTCATCTCTTGAATGGGCGCGCCGGAGCGCAGCAGCAGCTGGGTGAGGGTTTGCAGATCCGCCAGGCCCACGCCGGGAACGGGGGCGGTGAGCAGGGCCGAGCCGCCGCCGGAGATCAGACACAGGATCAAATCGCGCGGGCCGGCCGCATCGAGCAAGGCCAGCACCGCCTGGGCGGCCTGCAGGCTGCGTTCATCCGGCACGGGATGCCCGGCCTGGCGCAGACGGGTGCGGCGCAGTTGGTTTTGGGCGGGCAGGTGGCCGTCTTTGGTGACGGCTTCTCCGGCGGTCAGCCGCGGGCCGAGCACGGCTTCGGCCGCCAAACACATAGGGTAGGCCGCCTTGCCAAAGGCCGCCAGGAAAACCCGATCGTATTCATCCAGGTTCCAGGTTTGGCCGTGCAGGCACAATTGGCTGCCGCGCAGGGTTAAGGCGCGCTGCACGGCGGCGTAGGGATCCACGGCCTGCAGGGCCGCGGCCATCACTGCCGTGATTTGCGCTCCGCGAGGGTGGGCGCGCAGGGTGTGGGTGAGCAGGGCATCTGGGTTCATGAAAGGCCTTTGATTTTAGGACGCTGCCATCATTCTACCGCTTTTTGGGCGGATGCAGCCTTCGTGCGGCAGGCTGCGATATAATCGTCCATTCATTAAACAGGGGGTGATTCACTCATCCCACCCAGGCGGAGGTGTGGGTGAGCGTCAATATGCAGCAGATGACGGCGGCCGCCGCGGATTCGGCTTTGGCCGCTGACTTTGCGGCGTTGGTGCGTTCCCCCGAGGGACAGCAGATTGTGGCCCGATACGGTTTTTTGGCCGGGGATTGAGAGCGGCTGTTCAGGCAGAATGAGCTTCTTCCAGCGCTAAAAATTCACCCAGATAGGCCGGAACCGCATCCTGGTATTCGGGCACGAGGTCGGCCGGCAGGTGGCGGATGACCCAATGCCAGGTGAGGGCGCGGGCGGGCATGGCGGCGCGCTGCGAGAGGGCAAAAATTTCCAGCAGGGCCGGGCGGGGGGCAAAACTGGTCCAGGCTTCCAAATATGCGTCGCGCATGCGCACACATTCCGGCGCGCTGGGCAGCAGCCCCAGGCGGTTTTCCACACTGCGCAAAGTCACCAGCAGCGAAAAGAAGGGGTGAGCCAGGGCGCTTTCGCCCCAGTCTGTGAACCAGCAGCCCTGGCTGTGCACGAAGATGTTGGCATCGTGAAAATCATCGTGGTGCAGCGTGTTGGGCAGCCCGCTGGTGGCCAGTTCGGCGCACAGAGTGCGCAGGGCGGGTAGATGCTGACGCAGGCGCGCAGCTTGCTCTGGGGTCAGACCGTCTTCGCCGCCGGTGATGAGCGCGCTGGTGTCTTCCAGCAGGGCGGCGGTATCCGCGGCCAGGCGGGCGGGGCGGCGGTCAAAAATGCCCAGGCACAGCAGATCATCTGCGCGAGCGGCCAGTTCCATTTGTACTTGAGCGAAGAGCGGCAGAATGCCTTCCCAGCGGCGCAGGTCGGCGGGGGTGTGCAGCAGGGCACGCAGGGGAGTGCCCGCATCCGGCAGCAGCAGCCAGCCGCGCTGCACGTCGGCCGCCAGCACCGGCAGCATGCAGTCGGGCCGCCATATGGAAAGCGCCTGGGTGAGGGCCGCCTCGTGAGCCAGATAGGGCGCGCTGGCCTTGAAAAACAGTTTGCCCCCCTGACTTTCGGCGGACAGCACCGTGGACCAGGGGCGCACATGCTCCTGGCGGATGGGCGTCTGCAAGGGCAGCCCCAGGCGGTCAGCCTGTTGGCGAATCCAATCTTGCGCTTCTTCCAGCCACTGCGGCTGAGTCCAGAGGAGGGACATGGGGGCGGCTCCAAGAGGGGGGATTTGTGGATTGTACCCGCTTTGGCGGGCGTAGGCCAGCCTGTATGTTGGAAAATTACCTGATAATTTGGGGGAAATTTCGCTCTGTTCCATTTGTTTCGATTTGGAAACCTTGCTATAATCAATAAAGGACACCACCCCATATCCAGTTTGACCCGAAAGGAGGCAGTATGGCAGAAGCCAAAGACGGCTGTGTCAAGCCCTCCAAAGGCCCCATCGCTTTGGAGGCTCCCAATCAGGAACCTTTAACCGTAACCTTAGGAAAGGAGGTCTCGAAAATGCTTGCACGTGTGGGTAAACCCGCTCCCGATTTTGAACTGGCCGCGTTTGTGGACGGCGGCTTTAAGAACATCCGACTTTCAGACTATAAGGGCAAATGGATCGTCATTTGCTTCTATCCCGGTGATTTCACCTTTGTTTGACCGACCGAATTGTCGGCAGTTGCCGTCAAATATTCGGAACTGAAAGAAATCGGTGTGGAGATTTTCGCGATCAGCACCGACAGCCGTTTCTCCCACAAGATTTGGCAGGAAGAAGAACTCTCTAAGATGGTGCCGGGCGGCGTACCTTTCCCGCTGCTTTCGGACGCCGGCGGACGGGTTGGAAGCGTGTACGGGGTGTATGACGAAGACGCCGGGGTAGATATCCGCGGGCGGTTCATCATTGACCCTGATTTCAACATCCGCGCGATGGAAGTGTTGACCCCTGAGGTTGGCCGCAACGTCAGCGAACTGATTCGCCAGGTGAAAGCTTTCCAACACGTGGTCAAGACCGGCGAAGTGACGCCTTCGGGCTGGCAGCCGGGCAAACCCACTTTGAAACCGGGCCCCGCCCTGGTGGGCAAGGTCTGGAAAGAGTGGAAGCCAGAGGACGCGTTCTAGCCGATCATTTTTCAATTGGATATGGGCTGGGAATACAGACAACAGCCGCCCCTTAGGGGCGGCTGCTTTTTATTAATGGTGAGGATTTTTCAGCTTATTGGCAGGCTTCAAAGGCGGGCAGGTGCTGGTTCAGCGAGACGCTTTGCAGGTTATCATACACCTGCAGCAGGCTGGCGTGGGTGGTGACGGCTTTCAAAGTGTCGTAGAGGGCGGCGTCGGCGATCTCGGCCTGCACGCCTGCCTGACAGGCTTCGGCCAGGCTGTCGAAGCTTACCGGCTGGGCCAGTCCGGGGTTGGCGGGGGCTTCAACACCGTAGATCTGCGCCTGGCGCAGCAGGGCGTTGACATGCTGCTGCTCGGAGCGGACGATTTGGGTAAAGGGCAGCCTGGCCCCCAGGGTGTCGATCACCCCCTGGTACAGATTCAGCGCGCCGTATTCTTCCAAAATGGCATCCTGTAAAGCTTGAGCTTCGGCGGCGGTGAGCGGGGTGGTGGGTGGGCTTTGCAGCGGGGAGCCGGTGCCGTTCCCATTGCCGTTTCCGTTGCCGTTTCCAATACCGCTGCCGTTTCCGGGCTGGCCGTTATTGGGGCCGCCGCGCCGTTCGACTGCGGCGGCGGCAACGCTGTAGGTGGGCAGCAGTAAGGCCGCCGTCAGGGCGATCATCGTGATTCCGGCGAACACGCCGAGAGAAATTTTCATCCAGGTTTTCATGTCTATCTCCTAAGTTCTAAATGGTTTCCTGTGTTTGCATCTTCTATTGAAGACTAGACATAGGATACAGCACCCAGATTTAGAAATTGTGAAGGAATGACCGGCATGTTGTTAGGGTTGGATCGGGGCGGGGGTGTTACAATCCCTTCAAAGGAGATACGCGATGGGCGGATTTGATCATTTTGACCACCTGGCTCCGGTGTATGAGCGTTTTATTCGCAGCGGCATCCAGGCCGGGCTGCAAGAATTGCTGGGGAACCTGCGGGGCTTGCGCGTGCTGGACGCCGCGGGGGGCACGGGACGCATCGCCCAGGCGTTGACGGCTGCGGGTGCGGCGGTGGTGGTAACGGATGCTTCATCCGCCATGCTGAAGCGCGCCCAGGGCAAGCCCGGCCTGTGGACAGCCCAATCTTTGGCCGAAGGGCTGCCCTTTGCGCAGGATCATTTTGACCGCATCATCATGGTGGACGCCCTACACCACGTGATCGACCAGGCGCAGACAGCGCGCGAGCTCTTCCGTGTGCTGCGCCCCGGCGGGCGGCTGGTGGTGGAAGAGCCGGATATTGACACCTTTGGGGTCAAGCTGATTGCGGTGGCGGAAAAGCTGGCAGGGATGCGCAGCCGCATTCTCAACGCCCGCAACATGGCAGCGCTGTTTGCCCTGCCGCGGGCGCAGGTGCGCATCCAAAAAGGCCGCGGCACGGTGTGGGTGGTGGTGGAAAAGCAGGAGGCCTAGGGTTTGGGCTGTGAATCTGCCTGCCCCCCGCACCGGAGATGGTTGGCGGGGGGCAGATGGTTTTTAGAGGGTGAGGGGGGTGGCTCAGGCGCGCTCGGCGCTGAGAATCAGGTTGCCGCTGGCGGCAGGGTCAAAGGGGGAACCGTCCATGCTGCCGAAGCTGCGAATCTGTTCGAAACCGGCGCTGCGCAGGGCGGCGTAAAGCTCGGCCTCCAGTTGCGGGGCCAGGCGGGTGGTGGTGACGGCTTGCTGCCAGGGGGCATCCGGGGTGGGGCGGTGCAGGGTGAGGATGTTAAAGGTGATCAGCCCGTCGGGGTCGTAATCATAAAAGCGCTGGAAGATCCATTCCGCCTCGCCTTCGCGGTGGGCCTGCGGTTCCATAAAGCGTTCGCGGCGGGCCAACACGGCGTCAAAATTGCGGTTTTGGATCAGCAGCCGCCCGCCGGGGCGCAGCACAGCCGCGAAATCGGCCAGGGCAGAGGCCAGGGCCTGCGGGGTGAGCAGGTGCGGCAGGGAGTTCCCCAGGCAGAGCAGTGCATCAAAGCTGTGGGGGCCAAAGGCCGCGGCCAGCTCGCCGAAACCGGCGGCCTCAAAGCGCACGGGCAGCCCGGCCTGGGCCGCGTTTTGGCGGGCGCGAGCCACCATACCCGTGCTCAGGTCGGCTCCGGCAGCGGCATAACCGCGCTGAGCCAGGGCCAGGGTGTGCATGCCCGTTCCCGCGGCGGCGTCCATCACCCGCACCGGTTGGGGCAGGCCGGAGAGGAACTGCTCCAGGAAGGGCAGCTCAAAGGCCAGCCGCCCCGGCCAATGGACAAAACGGTCGTAATCACTGCTGAAAGAATCGTACATCGTCATGCGATCATCTTACCCCAAACCGGCTTCCACTTCCAGCGATTCGGCCAGCGCCAGAATTTCTTGTGCACGCCTTCGCCGGTTTCCTCATGTTCCACGTTCTCAAAGTCGTCCATCACCGCGGCATGAAGCTGGGTGGGGATGACGCGGTCGGCCGCCGGGAAGAGGATGGTGTCCTCTTTGAGGATGTGCTGGCGCAGCAGGGCGGCATAGTCGCGGGCATGGTGGGCCACATCCGGCCGTGCACCGACGTCCCCGGCCTCCAGGTTTTGGGCGGCGCTGCGCAGGGCCGCGGTGATCTGGCGCGCCTGGGCGGCGCAGGTGGCCAAAATGACCGCCAGGAACAGCGCGGAGACGAACAAAACGGGTTTCCAGAGCGATTTCATGGACGTTCTCCTTTGGATCAGCGGCAGACGAGCCCTATATTGTCAGTTTAAGGTAAAATTAGTCGGGTTTCTTTGCGCTGGCACAAACAGGCTGCACAGCAGAGCCCCTATACTGACCATACGGAGGCTTTCATGGATCAAAATCAAAAGAAGTGTTTGGTGTGCGAACGCAGCAGCCAGGAAATCCCCTTGTTGGGGCTGACCTATCGGGATGAGCAGTTTTGGATTTGTCCGGAACATTTGCCGGTGTTGATTCACCACCCTGAGCATTTAGTCGGCAAACTGCCGGGGGCTGAATATTTAGCCCCGCACGAAGGCTGAGTGCGGCGGCCAGGGGACACAGACCCAAAAAGCGCGGCAGGCTGGTTTTTGGCGGCAGCCGCGCTTTGGTTTTAAGCTTCGGGGCTGGCAGGCGGGTAGGCGCGCAGCACGGCCGCATTGATATGCCACCAGAACTGGCCGCGCGGCCATCCCAAAGCCCTGGCTAACTGGTTTTCCAGATCCGCAGGGTTCATGGGTTTGGCCAAAACCGAGCGCAGCACATCCGGCTGGTGTTCCAGCAGGTATCGGGTGATCCAGTAGCCGCGCGCGTACATTTCCAGAATCTGTTCCGGCCGGCGGAGCGAAACGCGCGCCTCAAAACGCTGCGGTTTGCGCTGGGCGGCGCGCTGGGTGAACGCCAGCGTTTCGGGCAGAACGGTCTGCACCCCCAGCAGGCGGTCTGAGGTGAGCATAGCCATGCCCTCGCTCAGCCACAGCGGCAGCCGCAGACGCAGGCTGAAGGCGTGGGTCAGCTCGTGGGAAAGGGTGAGGCGGAATTTATCGGCCTCGTCCTCGATTTTGATAAACAGCTTTTGCCCCAGGCTTGTATCGGATTGGCGCAGGTGGGGCGGCGATTTGACCGTGACCAGGCTGACCATCGGGAAGCGGTGCGTCCAGCCCCCAGCCAGCTTCCACAGGCGGTTGAGATAGATATACTGAAAGGGCAGCCCCAGCAGTACCGCCAGCTTGCCATCCAGCGGCGCGCCGTGCAGCAGGGCGCGCAGCCAGCTGCTGTGCAGGTATACCCGTGTTTGGGGCGGGGGCTGAACGCCCCACAGGGATTCGATCAGCGGCAGGGATTGGCGGATGGTCTCGGCAGCCAGTTCAATATAGGGGGCTTCTTCGAGGGGGGAGCACAGGCGCACACGTTCGGCGATCACAAGGGTTTGCATGGGCTGAGGGGACATTGGATGGATTCTCCTTTTTCTGCCTGTGCTTGTCGGAGGGTGGTTTTCCCGCTACAATGAGGATAGACCCCGCCGAACGGAGGAAACGCCATGCGGCCTTCTACCCTGGAATTTTTCCGCAGAGCCAAAGCGAAAAAGAATTACCCCGTGACCGAATGGCTGCACGGGTGGTTCTATATGCGCTTCCCCTACACCTACATCGGCAACGGCCTGGGGACACGCCAGCCCGCCAAATTGTGGCTGCGGCTGCGGGCGTTGTGGCAGCGCTGGTTCCCGCCCAAAGCTGCCCCGGAGGGGGTTTCGAAAGGCGGCCTGGCCTGGGCGGAGGGCTACCACGGCAAGGTCATCCCCCTGCAGTCCGCCCGCGAATGGGTGACGGTGCGCGAGCCGATCGCGGCTGCCCTGCCGGAACAGGTGATCCCCTTTCAGCACGCCCGCGATATGATCCTGGAGATGCCCGACCATCTGGCCCTGCTGGACTGCCCCTGCCGCGCGGCGCGTGAAAACCCCTGCCTGCCTTTGGATGTGTGCCTGATTGTGGGCGAGCCTTTCGTCAGCATGGTTATCGAACACCACCCCCAGCGTTCGCGGCGGGTGAGCAGCGCCGAGGCCCTGGCGGTGTTGGAAGCCGAAGAGCGGCGCGGACATGTGCACCACGCCTTTTTCAAAGAAGCCCTCTTGGGCCGCTTCTACGCCATCTGCAACTGCTGTTCCTGCTGCTGCGGGGCCATGCAGGCTCAGCGCAACGGCACGCCCATGCTGATCGCTTCGGGATACCGCGCCCAGGTGGAGGATGACCTGTGCGCTGGCTGCGGGGAATGCGAGGAGGTGTGCCCCTTTGGGGCCGTCTCCGCCGCGGCGGGCACAGCCCAGGTGGACGCTGCCGCTTGTATGGGCTGCGGCGTGTGCGTCAGCCACTGCCCCCAGGAGGCCCTGGCCTTGGTGCTGGACCCGCAGAAAGGCGCGCCGTTGGAGGTTCACAGCCTTACTTCGGCACCGCCGAGCTGCTGAACAGGGCTTTCCAGGTCAGTGGCCCCACCACGCCGTCCACGACCAGACCGCTGCGCTGCTGAAAATTGCGCACGGCCTGGTCGGTTTTTTCGCCGAAGATGCCGTCGGGGATGCCCACCTCGGTGTAGCCCAGTGCCCGCAGCCGCTGCTGCAATTGCAGCACGTCCGCGCCGGTGGTACGCGGGTCGGTGAGCATGAGGGTGCGGTAAAAGACGACCTGCGTGGGGGTGGGCGTGGCGGGGGCGGGCGTGGGCGAGAGGGTGGGCGTGATAGGAGTGGAGGTGAGCGGCGGGCCAGAGATTTGACAGGCCGGGCTGGCCGGGGCTGAACCGGCAGGCAGCAGATGTGCGCCGGGCTGGCCCCACACGCGGACGGTGCCGTCGCTGCCCAGACTGAGCAGCAGGCGTCCGTCTGCGCTGAACTGCAGGCCGCCCAGGGGGCTGAGGTGCGCCTGCCATTGGGCCGCCACGCTCTGCGTTTTCAAATCAATCATACGGATATAGCCGCCCGCATCCCCGGCTGCCAGCAGACAGCCGTTGGGGCTGAAGGCCAGGCGCGTGGCGGTGGGACCGTCGGTGGGGATGGAGAAGCTCTTCTGGGTGTTGACGTTCCACACGATGAAGGCCTGATCCTGACTGGCGGCCAGCAGACTGGCGTCCGTGTTGACCGCGAGGGAATAAAGCGTCCCCGGCTGGGGTGGGCTGAACTGGCGCAGCATGCTGCCCGTGCTCAGATCCCACAGGGTGGGCTGATCCAACCCCACGGCCAGCCAGCGCCCATCCAGACTGGTCTCCAATCTGCCGTATGGGCTGGCGAGGCTGCGCAGGGTCTGGCCGTTCTCCTGGCTGAGCAGGCGAAACTCGGCTTCCTGGCTGTAGGCGCCGGAAGCCACCACCACCACTTGCGGGATGCCGCTGGCGAGGGCCAGGGCAAAGGCGTCATTCTGCGAAGGGTAGGTGCGCAGCAGACTCAGGTCGCTCAGGGAGGAGCGCTGAATTCCGCCGTCCTCGTCCGCGCTGAACAGGCTTTGTCCGTCCGCGGCGAAGGCCAGGCGGCGCACCATTTTGGGGTGGGCGGCGCGGGATGCGGTGGGGTCGGGCGCGGCGGCGAGGTCAGAGGCCGCCCCCAGGGGGTAGAGCGCCAGGCTGCCGTCCGAAAGCCCCGCGGCCAGGTAGGGCAGGCCGCCGCGCTGACCGAGGGCCGCCGTGCTGATCTGGCGGGTGTCCCCTTTCAGCGCGCTCAGTTGTTGGCCGCTGGGCACGTCCCACACCTCCAGTGTGCCGCCGTAGGCTACGGCCAGGGTGTTCCCGCCGCTGGCGGGGTCAAGGGCCATGTGCATGTACTCGCATTGGGGGCAGGGCGACAGGCTGTGGATGGGGGTTTGGGGGGTCGGACTGCCCAGGTTCCAAAAATGGATCTGCCCGTTTTGCAGCCAGCCCATCTCTTTGCGGGCGGCGTTGTACACCAGGTTGTTAAAGGTGCCGGGCGCATCGTAGAGGATCTGGTTGGACAGGCGTTTGATTTGGCTGGTGTCCCAGGTGCCGATTTCATAGCGCAGCTTGCCCACCGGATTGCAGTTGGGGTTATCTTCGGTGCAGGGCGGATCGAGGTAAGAGATGAAGCAGGCCAACAGAAAGGTGCTGCCGTAGGTGCTTTCCACGGAACAGCGCCCGCTGCTCAGGCGGTCGCGGGTGATGCTGCTGATGGAGGAATTGAGCCGCTGACCGCTGACAATGTCCCAGATGTGCACATCCCCCAGGTTGCTGGCGGTTTGAACGCGCTGACCGTTGGCGCTGAAAAACACGCCGATGGTCTCCGGCATGGTATTGCTCCAACTGTCAAAAGGAGCGATGGCCGTGAGGGTCTTGAGCAGCTTGCCGGTTTGGGCATCGAACAGGCGCAGGGTGGTTTTGGTGGGGGCGTTCCAATCGGATGAAGCGGTCTCATCCGTCACAGCCGCCAGCAGCTTACCGTTGGGTGAGAAGTACACGCTGTATCCCGCCTCGGGCAGCAGCAGAACCGTGTCGCCCGCGGCCAGATCCCAAACCCGCACGTCCGCATCTCCCTGCGCGGCGGCCAGGCGGCGGCCGTCGGGGCTGAAGGCCAGGGCGTTATAGGGGGCTGCGGGCAGCAAAGCCCGCAAGGGAGCGAGGGTGTCGGCCTCAAAGAGCATCACCCCGCTGCGTCCGGCGGCGGCCAGCACGGCTCCATCCGGCGCGTAGGCGATATCCGCAATGGCGCCCAAAGACGAGAGCTGAAGCTGAACCAACTGCTGCATGTCATGCACGTTTTTGGGCAGCAAAGCCCAATCGCCGGAGGGGGGCAGGGGCAGCGCCGTGGGTAGGACGGGGCTGGGGGTGTTGGAAGGCAGGCGCGCGGGGGTGGGTTGGGCGGGGGCCGCCGCAGCGGGCGGCTGAGATGGGAGCTCTTCGGCGCGGGTTGCGGCGGTGGGCAGGACCGCGGCCTTGGGGGCGCAGGCGGCCAGCAGACACAGGTTCAACAGGAGCACAGCCAGCACAGGTCGTTTCATATCATCCTCCCGACAATACAGGCAGAGAAAGCAGCGGCGTTTATCCGCTGTACAGCGCTTGCAGGCGGCGCCAGGCCGCCGGAAATTCAAGGATGTCGGTGGTGGTGCAGTATTGGTTCAGGCCGCCGTAGAGCGGCAAAGCCCGCAGCCAGGGGTCGTGGATGGTCTCGCGCACGGCTGCGGCGAAGCGCTCGGCGTGCAGCACGCGGAAGGGGCGTTGGTGGAAAAAGGAGCAGGAGGGGTCTAGGGCGGGGGTCAGGCCGAGGTCGTTGTGGGCGCGCGCCAGGGTTTCATACGCGCTGCACAGATGAGCTTCACGCTGGGCAAAGCCGCTGGCCTCCAACGCGCCTTGCAAGCAGGGAGAAAGCTGTGCGGCCAGTTCCAGGCCCTGGAAGGCGGTGCCAAACCATTTGCTGTAGGGGGCGTAGCGGCGTTCCAGCAGGAAGGCCAGGCGCATGACATCCTGGCACAGGCGGGCGGTGATCAGGCGGGAACCCAGCTCGTCGCCCGCGCTGTGGGTGCGGCCCACAAAAGGCTCTTCCTGGCTGATGCGCATCCACTGGCAGGCCAACAGGTAGCGCCACACGGGGTCGGGGTAATAGGCCAGGCGGCGGCGCAGGGATTCCAGTCCCAAATCGTCGTGATAGACGCGCCCAGCGGTTACGCCCAACAGGCGTTGTTCCGGCAAAGTCAGCCAGTCGGCAGGGGTCAAAGCCTGCTGGGGGGTGATGCCCAGCTCCTGCTGGGTGAAAGCCGAAAGGGTGGTGAGGTCGATGAGCGGATCCACCGGCCCGGACGCGGTGGGGGTAGGGATGCGCACGCCTTCGCCGTCGGGGTCGGAAAAATGGGTGGGATAGCCGTGAAATTGGGTGGGCAGCTCGCGGCGCAGGGCTTCGTAGAGCTGGGTGCGCAGGCTTTGGGGGGCGTCTTCGGGCAAAAAGAGCACCAGGCGCGGCCCCCACATGTGGTCGCGCGAGAGGGGGGTGTCGTAGCCGAGCACATCCGAGCCGTAGCCCACCAGGGCGGCGGTGTGCGGCAGGTCGGGGAAGCCTCGTTGGAGGGTAGGCAGCACGGCCTGCTGGTAATAGCGCTGACAAAGTTCCTGACCGGGGAGGAAGGGCAGCGGGCTGACTGCCCAATTTTGGCTGGACATGGGGTAAGTCCTTGGGATCGGGCTAATCGGGAGGACGGGGCGGCAGGAAGGGGATTGGGACGGGCAGGATCACCTCCGGCAGACCGCTGAGGGGCGGCTCGGGCGGCAGGGTGCGGCGCAGAAAGGCTTCCATCTCGTCAGCGACGATGGCGGCCCCGCGGCTGTTTAAATGCACCGAGTCGGTCAGCAGGATGAAGCCGTTCTGTTCCGCCAGTCGGTCAAACGGTTCACCCAGAATGTTGCAGCGCAGAATGACTTCGGCGGTCAGCAGGATGGAATGGGTGTAGGCGCGCTTGGGGCGCGGGTCGGCCTGCAGCACGGCAGCCATGCGCTCATATACGGGCAGCAGGGGGATGTTCATTTCCTCGGTCAGCTCTGCCAGGGCCTGGTTATATTGGCGCACGCGCTGGTTGGGAAGCGAATCCAGGTCTTCGCCCAAGACAGGCAGCGTGGCCACCGCCAGGGCGGCGCGCGTGCTGGCTTTCAGGCGGCTGAGGATCAGGCGCATGTTGTGGATATACCAGGCCAGGTTGGGCCAGCGGGAGATGCCCTTGACGACAAAATTGGCCAGGGTCTTCGGCACCGAAAGGGAGGAAAGCACATCGTTGGTGCCGGCCAAAACCAGAATGGTATCGGGCCGTTCGCGGATGACAGGGTTGAGGCGGGTGAGCAGGTTGTAGGCCAGGTCGTTGTTCACCCCGGCGTTAATGAAGCGCACTGGATATCCGGCAAAGCGGTCGCGCAGCGGCCAGATGTACGAGACGCTGATTTGCCCCAGGGTAATGCTGTCTCCCAGGCAGACGACGGTATGGGTACGGCGGTCGAACGGAGTGGACATACGCATTTCCCCAATCGGGCAAACGTGGGCGTACCGCTGAATGAATTGATTATACAGGAGGTTGGCTGGGCTGGGGCGCGCGTTCAGGCGCGGGCGGGGGGCAGCAGGCGGCGCAGCATGACGATCGAATCATCTTCGCTGTGCACCGGCTCAAATCCCGCGCGGGTGTACAGGTGCAGGGCGGGGTTGGGCGGGGAGACGCTGAGGGAAACAGCCGTAAAGCCGCGCCGGGCGGCTTCGTCCAGCGCGGCGGTCAGCAGACGCGTGCCCAGCCCCTGCCCGCGGTACGGCGGGGTGAGGGCGATGGAGAGTTCGGGGATATCGGGGGATACGCTTCCGTAGCCGGGGGCCTCGGCGGGGAACAGACGCAGCCAAACCGCCCCCACCGGCTGCGCGCCGTCTTCACCTGCCAGCCCAGCGAAACCAAAATCACCCGCGCGGCCCCAGTTTTGGTAATAGGCGGCGATGCGCGGCTCGTCCAGTAACGCCCGGTCGGGCGGGGGCGTGCCGGGGGGCACGTAGATGGCGTACAACATCAGCTCGCGGATCCAATTCTGATCGGCGGGGGTCAGCGGGCGCAGCGCAAAGGATGGGGGGACAGAAGGCATAAGAAAAAGTGGGGGCGGCTAGCCGCCCCCAAAAACCGTCAAGACTTGAACGATATCGCCGTCTTCCAGGCGGTGGGCTTTATCCACGGGGCGGGCGTTGACCAGCACCAGGGCCACCAGTTCGGGGCGGATGTTGGCCATCAACAGCACCTCGCGCACCGAACAGCCTGCAGCCTCCAGGTGCAGTTCTTTTTGATCGTGAATCAGGGCCTTCAGCCCGCCCAAAGGCCGCAGGGTGATCACAGAGTCTGCACAAGCTCAGCCAGCCCCAGCTTTTCCAGGGTGGCGGCGGTGGGAATGCCGTCGGAAGACCAGCCGCGCTGTTCGTAGTACATATCCAGGAGCTTATGCACATCTTCCAGGCTCGTGATTTGCCCGGCGGTGGCGCCGGTTTTGGGCGCTTCTTCATAGAAGCGCGGGGCAGGCAGATCCCATTCGCGCCCAAAGCCCTCGTTTTCGCGAATCCAGAACATGCGGTTGAGGTTCCAGATGCGCGCACCCACTTTCTCCAGCTCTTCCCAGGAGCGCTGCACGCCGGTGACGGCGGCCAGGGCGGGGACATACAACTCGCGGTCAATGCCCAGCTCTACCCACTGCAGGCGGCAGCTGCCAAAGACATCGAACATGGGGCGGAAGTCCTGCAGCCAGATGATGCGGGCCACTTTTTCGGGGACCACACGATCGCGGCCCACCTGCAGGTCGTAGGTGATGGCCCAGGAACGGTTGTGGTGCGCGCCGACGTCGCAGGTCATGTAGGCCAGCAGCATGGCGGTGGCGTTGTGAGTAGCGTAGGCGGACTGCTCCATGCCTTTGACATGGATGGCGAATTTTTCGCTGCCCTGCCCCACCTGTTTGGCCGCGGCTTTGACGCCCTGGGCCAGCAGCGCGCCCAGACCCTGCCGCTTGGCGATGGCTTCCAGCAGCGCAAAAACGGCAGAAACGTTGCCAAAGCGCAGTTCCAGGCCGCCGGTATCTTCCAGGGTGAGGATGCCTTTTTCAAAGCATTCCATCGCCCAGCCGATGGCGCTGCCGGCGGAGATGGTGTCAATGCCCAGCTCGTCGCAAAGTAAATTGGCCTGGGCCACATCCTGGATGTCAGCGATGCCCAGGTTGGAGCCTAACATGCCGATGGTTTCGTATTCGGGGCCTTCCACCGTGCTGTTATACCGCTTCATACGGCTGTATTTGCCGCAGGGCGAAGGGCAGCCAAAGCAACCTTTGTCGGTGATGACGATCTGTTCGCGCATCACCGGCCCGTACAGGTTGGGGCCGCCCTCGAAGGAACCGGCACTGAAATTGCGCGTGGGCAGCGCGCCGACCTCGTCGCACCAGCTGGTGACGATGGTGGTGCCGTAATCCTGCCAGGGTTTCAGACCGTCGGAATCCTTGCAGGCTTTAAACAGGGCCATGCCGGCCTTGCGGTAGCCCGCCAGATCGGCCACCTGCACCGACTGCGTGCCGTGCAGGACGATGGCTTTGAGGCGCTTGGAGCCCATCACCGCGCCCACGCCGCCGCGCCCGGCCTCGCGGCCGTAATCGTGGTTGATGCTGGCGTAAGACACCAGGTTTTCGCCGCCGGGGCCGATGACGGCCACCTGGAATTCTTCTCCCAGCTTCTCTTTGAACATGCGCTCCACGGTGATGCTGCCTTTGCCCCAATATTCCGAGGCGTCGCGCAGTTCAGCTTTCTGGTCGTCAATGAAGAGATACACCGGTTTGGGGCTGATGCCCTCCAGGATGATCGAGTCGATCCCGGCGTATTTCATCTCAGCCGTGAACAGGCCGCCCAGGGAAGATCCCGCGTACCCGCCGGTGAGGGGTGATTTGGTGGTGAAGTCGCATTTCCCCGCGCCGGGAATCATCAGGCCGGAAAGCGGCCCGGTGGAGATGATCAGCTTGTTTTCGGGGCCTAAGGGATCTGCGTGGGCAGGCACTTCATGATAAAGGAAGTATGCGCCAAAACCGCGTCCGCCGATGTAGTCGCGGATGACATCCGTCGGGGTGGGCAGACGGGTGATTTTGCCCTCGCTGAGGTTGACACGTAAGATACTGCCGCCATATCCGTTCATGGTGTGCTCCTTTAGGCTGCCGGGGTGGAGGGTTCAGCGATCCACAGTGCGTTCATGCCGCAAACCTGAACGCAGTCGCCGCACAGGTCGCATTTCCAGGAATGTTCAGACTTCTCTGGAACAACGAACATGACGCCTTCGGGACAGACCGTCTCACACGCGCCGCACAGGTCGCACAGGGCGGCATCGACGAAATAGGCTCCGCGCTCGTTGCGTTGGATGGCGCCGGTGGGGCACACCTGGGCGCATTCGCCGCATTGCGTGCAGACCTTCAGTTCATAGTAGCCCGGTTCGGGGAAATGGGGCACCACCCGCAGGGCGGCTTTTTTGGGGTTGTTCTCCTCAAAGATATTGAGCGAACAAGCCACCAAACAGGCGCTGCAGCCGCAGCATTTAGTGGAATCAGCGTACAATCGCATAGGCGGGTCTCCTTGGAAAGGGGGCGAACGCAAAAAATTTTACCAACTCTATTACTGTATCCAAGAACAGGCATAAACGCTATTCACATTCATCCTGATTTGAGGCGGCCAAATATCCCATATCGGCGGGCAAGCCGGGACGGGGGCCGATGATGCCGATCAGGTTGCCAAAGGGGTCGCTTACCTGGGCCATGCTCAGGTTATCGGTGCGCGCCAGCGGGCCGCGGTACAGCACCGCCCCGCAGGCCAGGGCGCGCCCCAGGGCGGCGTCAAACTGGCTGACCTGCCAGTAGAGCGTCTGCCCGGCTTTGCCTGAGGGCATTTTTTCATCGGCGAGATGAAAGGTGATTTGAATTCCCCCGGCTTCCACAATGTAATGATTGCTTTCCGGCAGATACTGCACGGTAGTGCTGAGCAGGCGGGCGTACCATTCAGCGGCGGCCAGGCGGTCGGGGACGAACAGCATCCATTCGGCCGGGTACAGAAAACGCGGGGCGGGGGCGGTCTGCAGCCGTTTCCATTCGCTTTCCAGGATGGCGTAGACCCACTCTGAACCCCAGGCCCCTTTGAACCAGATGTTTTCTTTGAAGAACGCCTCGCGGCGCATCCCAATGCGCTCCAGCACGCGGGCTGAGGCTGGGTTTTCCGCGTCGCACACGGCGCGCACGCGGTGCAGGCGGCATTCCTCAAACAGGTAGCGCAGCAGCCCGGCCACCGCTTCGGTGGCAAAGCCGCGCCGGCGATGGCGCGGCGAAAGGGTGTAGCCGATCTCCGCCTGGCTGGAGTCTTCGGCCAGGATATGAAAGGCGCAGTCGCCGATCATCTCGCCGCTGTCTTTGCGCACCACCGCCAGCTGATACCATTCCCCTGGGGTTCCGGGCTGACTGCGCAGCAGGGTTTGGATGAAGGCGCGCGCCTTTTCTTCGGGGTAGGGGGCCTCCCAGCTTTGGTAGCGGGCGGTTTGGGGGTCGGAGCGGTAGGCGACAAACGCCGCCAGATCCGATAGGGCAAAGGGGCGCAGGATGAGGCGAGGGGTTTGCAGGGGGAAGGGCATTGCAGGACTGCCTTTCAGCGAGGGGGTGGGGTGAGCCGCCAGATAAAATAGTTGTCGTTGGCTTTTAATTTGAGCAGGTCGCGCTGGTAATCCAGCCATTCTTTGGCAAATTCTTTCAGACTGGCCGAGAGGGACAGGCCCGAAAAGACCCCACCCGCGATGGACAGCGCGTCCAGATTGCTGCCCAGGGTGGTCAGACCGGCCACCAGCACGGATGCCGAGCCAAGGGCCAGGTGGGTGGAAAACCGCTGGCGGTACGAGGTGCTGATTTCCTGATAGGTCAGGCTGATCTGGGCCACGTCGTGTTCCACGCTGTGCTGGAGGGCTAAAATTTGCTGTTCACGCTCTGGGCTTCCGGCGGGCGCGGAGATTTCCAGCAGTTTCTGGTTGATCTGGGCGCGGAAGGCCTGAAAGGCGTGCGGTTCGCGCGTAATGGTATCCAGCACGCGCTCCACCGGCAGATTCAGCAGGGCTGGCAGGCGCAGGCCGTTCAGACTGAATCCGGCCGGGATCAGAAAACGCTGATCCTGGGGCAGCTTTCGGTTCACCTGGCGGGCGGCCTCCAGGGCTTTGCGGAACATGTAGGTGTAATCGGGGGAGAAGAAATCCGTGCTCAGCCCTTGCAGACCGCCGGCGATGGCAAAGGCCGCCAGGGAGACCCACAGGGGCTGGTAGGTGAAATAGCGCTGCAAACGCGTATCCAGGCGGGCGCTGGCAGCGGTGATTTCGTCAAAATGGGCGGCGGGAGGCGGCGGGGCTGCAGACGAGGCGGGTTTGCCCAGGCGGCGCGAGACCTCCCTGGCCAGACGGTTGTGGGTGAGAATCTGCCATAGCCCTTGAACCGCCAGGGTGAGAGGGCTGCCGTAACCAGCGATGCGCATGGCGCGCGCGTCCAGCAGGGTCTGGCGGCTGTACACCGAAATGAACGGCCAGGCCCCCTCGGGCATTTGGGTGAGCTTGTAAGGCACCAGGCGGCCCTCGGCGATCAGCTCGCGGGCCTGATGGTAATACTGGAGGACGGCGCGCAGGTTTTGCAGGCAGATAGGGTATCCGGCGCGGTAGGCAGCTGCCATTTGCGCCCCAGGCTGAAGGCGGGAGTCGTCGAATTCAGGCCCGCTGAGAAAGGCGGCGTAATCATATAAGGGGTCGTCCAGATACAGACGGTCGGCGATCAGAAGATGGGAAGCGGTTTGGGCCAGTTCCTGCGGGGGCAGGCTGGGCAGGCAGAAGGTCAGCGGGGTGCGTACATGGGGGTCGGCGTGGGGGGCGGACTGAGCTTTAAAGTAGGCGTCCAATGCGTCGCTGAAGGCCTTCCAATCGCGCTGGCTTAGCTGCAGCAAACGTTGATCCAGGAGCTCTGGGCGGTCCAGGCCGAAACTGCGCAAGACATCAAAAAACGAAGGGGGAGAGGTCATTGCGCGCCGAGGTCAGAGTTAGCAGGGGGTCAGCGGGCCAGGGGGCAGGGCGGCCATGTGGCGGGCCTGCCGGGCGATGTGTTCAAACTGGCCCACGGTGAAATCCCACAGGGGACCGGCGAAGAGGGCTGCCCTGTTTTCGGGGTGGCCGGTGGTGCGCGGCCCCTGGCTGACCAGCACCTCTACCGTCAGGGGATGCTGATCGCCGTCGGCGATGGGTGGGAAGGCAGCGCAAATCTGTGCAAAGAGGGCCTGGGCCTCCTCCGCAGATACGCAGTCCAGGATGCAGGCTTCGCGCAGCGCGCGCCGGTCGCTGTGCTGCGAATCAGGCAGAGGGTTTTCCCATAGGATGACGGTCAGACGGAAGCAGTTCATGGCGGGTCTCTTTCGGTCAATTGGTTCCGCGAACGGGATGGGGAAATGAGGCTCTCTTTAAGTATAGACCCTTTTTGCCAAAACGCAGCGCGGCAGGCCCGAAAATTCGCAGGGCGGGCAAGGGCTGCGGCTCCCCTTCGCCCGGCGGGTTTTCATCGGCCACTTGACCAGTTTTTTAACCCGTGCGGCAGGCGCTGTGATACGATCAAAATCATCCAAATCTTGATGATCTTTTGAGGTCTCGTATGTCAAACCCCCAACCTTCCTCCACCCCCTCCACCCAGCCGGCCCGCGGGCTGGCCGGGCAGGCCGCGCAGCTGCGCAGTGTCTATGAGGAGTACCCGCGCCAGTTTTGGGTGCTGGTGTTCGGCAGTTTCATTGACCGTCTGGGCGGGGCGCTGCTGTTCCCTTTCTTTTCGCTGTACATCACGCAGAAATTCAACGTTGGCATGACCCAAGTCGGGGTGATCTTTGCCGTGTTCTCCATCACCGGCCTGCTCAGCAGCATGCTGGGTGGGGCGCTGACCGACCGCATCGGCCGTAAGGGCATCATCATTTTTGCACTGTTGATGAGCGCCCTCTCGGCCCTGGTGATGGGCCTGGTCAACGAATTCACCACCTTTTTGGTGGTGACTGGTGTGGTGGGCCTTTTTTCGGATGTGGGCGGACCGGCGCAGAGCGCGATGGTGGCGGATTTGCTGCCGGAGCATAAGCGTGCCCAGGGCTTTGGCATTTTGCGGGTGGTCATGAACCTGGCAGTGGTGATTGGCCCCCTGCTGGGCGGGCTGCTGGCTGCGCGCTCTTACATGCTCCTGTTCATCATTGACACCATCACCAGTCTGTTGACGGCAGGCTTTGTGTGGGTGGCTATCCGTGAAACACGCGCGGCCCCTGCGCCAGGCGAGCCGCAGGAAAGCCTGGGGCAGACCTTCAAGGGATACTTCACCGTTCTGCGCGATTCGGCCTTCACCTGGTTCATGCTGGCTTCGATGTTAAGCGTGCTCATGTATATGCAAATGAACACTACCCTGGCGGTGTTCCTGCGCGACGTACACGGCACCAATGAGCAGATGTTTAGCTATATCCTGGCGCTAAACGCCGCGATGGTGGTGCTGTTCCAGTTCCCCATCACCCGCCGCATCACCCCCTTCCGGCCGCTGATGGTGATGGTGGTGGGCACTCTGCTGTACGCAGTGGGATTCAGCCTGTACGGCTTTGTGGCCAGTTTCCCCCTGTTTTTGGCGGCGATGGTGATCATCACCCTCGGCGAAATGCTGGTCAGCCCGGTTGCGCAGGCCATTGTCACCAATCTGGCGCCGGAAGACATGCGCGGACGCTACATGGCCACCTACGGCTTCAGCTGGGTACTGCCTTCGGCGGTGGGGCCGCTTTTGGCGGGGCTGGTGATGGATAACCTGGATCCGCGCTGGATTTGGTACGCGGCGGGGCTTTTGGGTCTGGCTTCGGCGGCCATGTACTATGCTTTGCAGCAGAAAGTGGGCGGCTCGCGCTGGACGCTGGTGGACATGCGCCTGCAGGTGTTTCAGCAGTTGGAAGAAGGCCGCCTGACGGTGGAAGAGGCCGCGGCGCGGCTGGCTGAGGTGCAGGAGGCCAAATATGCACGCATGCGCGGGCATGAATCCGCACCCGCATCAGAGCAGGTGCGCGTGCGCGTCAGCGACGCTGTCAACGGGCAAACGCACACCGAACTGCTGCTGCCTTTGGGGTTGGTGAATATTTTTCTCAACACCGACTGCCGCCTGTCGCTGGATGTGGAACAGTATGTGGATGCGCAGCGCCTGCGGCATTTGATTGCTGAGGGGCTTTCCAACGGAGGCAGCGCCAGCCTGGAGACAGAGGCAAAAGCCCGAGTGGAGATCACTCGCGAAGGCACCAGCGGCGAAAGTGAGACCGCCTGATCCGTAGGTTTGTTTCCCTTGCAGGATTATAATGAAACCGTATCGAAAATGCCTGAGAGGGTATCAGCCCTCTCAGGCGATTATTATCTTCGGTGAAAAGGAAGGCCGTGTGGAAATCCTTGGATTTGTC
This sequence comes from Levilinea sp., assembly GCA_029975215.1. Lineage (GTDB taxonomy): Bacteria > Chloroflexota > Anaerolineae > Anaerolineales > Anaerolineaceae > Levilinea. The sequence goes on along the minus strand of JARKPO010000017.1, from coordinate 37,924 downwards.
GCCAGAAAGCTGCTGAGGGTGATTGTGGTCGTGATTGGCACGACCGTGCTGGCCTTCCTATTGATGCACCTGATCCCTGGGAACCCGTGGAGCAATTATTCCTCCAACATGCGCGCCATGAAGAACGCCTGGATGGATGCGGCACAGGAGAAAGAGCTTTACCGCCGCTTTGGCCTGAATTTGCCGCTCTGGCGGCAGTACACGCGCTATATCGTAGGCGATTTTGATGAGCAGGGGGAATTCTTTTGCGGGGCGGTGTGCGGCAACTTGGGCCCGTCCATTCAGCAGCGCGGGCGGACGGTGCAGGACATCTTGTTCACAGCACCGGACGATGGGTCTTGGTGGCGCAGTCCCTTTGGCTATTCCATTCGCCTGGTCTTCTTTGCCTCTTGCATCGCCGTGGGGCTGGGAATTCCGCTGGGATTCCTGACCGCTTCCCGCGCCCACACCCGCCTGAAAAAAGCGGTCTCCTTTGGGCTGGCGGCTTTGATTTCCATCCCCAATTTTGTGCTGGGTTTGTTGGCCATGATCGTGTTCGCCTCCTGGCTCAAGCTGATTCCGGTGCTGCCCAATTGGAATCAGCCCGCCCATTGGATCATCCCAGCGGCGGTGCTGGCGGCCATGCCCATTGCAAGCATTGCGCGCGTGACGCAGACTACCCTGGAAAACACGCTGAACGAAGATTACATCCTCACCGCGCGGGCCAAGGGCATGACGGAACGGCGCGTGATGCGCGTGCATGTGCTGCGCAATGCGCTGGTTCCCATCACCACTTTCTTAGGTCCCGTCCTGATGGAGATGTTCGCGGGGCTGTTTATCGTTGAAAACCTGTACGCCTTCCCCGGCTTTGGCCGCGGCTATTGGGATGCCATCCTCAAGCTGGATTACCCTTTGGCCATGGGGGTTCTGCTGCTGTACGCCGTCGGCATTGGCGTGGTGAATGTGAGCATCGCCGCGCTGTGTGAGATTTTGGATCCGCGCCTGCGCGCCGTGGAAGAGGGGGCAGCGGCATGAAGATCTTTTTTTCCTGGAAACGCGCCCTGCACAGCAAGGCGGTCTGGTTCAGTCTGGCGGTGACGGCGGCGTTTGCCTTGACGGCGGTCCTAGGTCCCTGGCTGGCCCCGCAGGACCCCTACCGCTGGGGCGCATCTCAGGCCGACCTGCCGCCGGTGTGGGTCAATGACGGCCCCAAGACCCCTCAGGCGGATTTTCCCCTGGGCTCTGACCGCTACGGACGCGATATTTTGAGCCGCCTGCTGTTTGGAACCCGCACCGCCTTCTTTTTGGCGTTGATGGCCGTGCCGCTGGCGGGCCTGGTGGGCACGCTGGTGGGGCTGACGGCCGGGTATGCGGGCGGCAGGGTGGACACCGGGCTTTCCCTGCTGATGGACATGATCCAATCCCTGCCGGGGATTATGTTCATGGTGATGCTGGTGCTTATCTTGCGCAGCATCCTGACGCCGTCCTGGTTCCACGGGCTGATCGCCCTGGTGTTCGGTTTCGCGGCGGTGGCCTGGGTCAGCCTGGCGCGTCTGATCCGCGTTCAGGTGATGGTGTTAAAGACACAGTTGTTTGTGGAGGCGGCGATATCGGTGGGCGCAACCCCCTGGCAGATCATCACCCGCCACCTGCTGCCGAATGTGTCGCATCTCATCATCGCCTGGGTGATCAACAACGTGCCCGCGGTGATTTTGATCGAAGCCGTCCTGGGCTATATCGGCATCGGGGTCACCAGCGCGGAATCGGACAACGCATTTTCGGTGATCAGTTGGGGCGGGATGTTCTTTTCGGGCCGCTCGGCCCTCAACCGCAACCCGCTGATGGTGGTGATCCCCTCGCTGAGCATCCTGCTAATTTCGATGAGCTGCATTTTGCTGGGCGATTTTCTGAAAGGGATTTCACGGCCTGAAGTGCAGTGATGGGGGAGAATCCCTGGCGTGTAAAAGGATGATAAAATCTCCCAGCGCGCTGCTGTGCGCGCTATCTTTACCATCGCAGGAGCGAAATTTTGCATCAGGGTGTGCGCGGCGCGCTCGTGGTCTTCGGTACGCTGTTTGTGGGGCTGGGCTTGTTGGGGATTTTTCTGCCGGTGCTGCCGCCCCCCCCCGTTTTTGCTGCTGGCGGCGGTGTGTTACGCGCGCAGTTCCCAGCGCTTTTACGATTGGCTGCTGAATAACCGCTGGTTTGGGGAATACATCCGCAGCTACCGCGAGGGCAAGGGGGTGCATTTGCGGCACAAGGTCTCAGCTCTGGTGCTGCTGTGGGGCACGATTGGGACGGCGGTGCTGCTGTGGGTGCAGAACGGCTGGGTACGGGCGCTGCTGCTGGTGATCGCCGTGGGGGTGACGATCCATCTGGTGCAGCTCAAGACTCTGCGCTCGGAGTAATGCGCGCGGGGCGGGCGGCTAGAGCAGGTAGTGGCCCAAAATGGCCAGCCCCAGCCCGGCGGTGGCGGTGAGGTACAGGGCGCGCATGGCGTTGTGGCCGGCCTGACGGTTGGGGGCGCGCATCAGCCGGTAGGTGAAAAATAGAATGAAAACATCCGCAATGCCCATCGGTACGGCGTAGGCCCAGCCGACGCTGCCGGTGAAGATGGGGATCAGGCTGAGCACCACCACCAGCCCAAAAAGCGCCGCGGACACACGCAGCGCGGCGGCTTTGCCCACGCGTAAGGCCAGCGAGCGCACCCCGCGTTTTTCGTCCCCGGCCATGTCCATGCTGTCCCCGGCGATTTCCTCCGCCAGATCAAAGAAAAATACCACAGCGATGAAGATCCACAAGATGGCGTTGGGGGTCTGGCCCACGCTCAGCCCGCCCAGGATGAAGGTCATGGCCACGGAAATGCTGACGCACAGATTGCCCCACAGCCCGGCGGACTTGAAACGCCAGTTATAGCCAAAGCCCAGAATCCAGGTGAGCAGGCTGAGGCCCAGCACCAGGGGGCGGATGGCGGCGGCGGTGAGCAGGCCCAACAGGGCGGTGAGCAGACCGAAAACGATCACCTCGGCGGCAGTCAGCTTTCCGGCGGCGTAGGGGCGCTGGGGGGCGTTGACGCGGTCCACTTCCAGGTCAAAGTAGTCATTAAAGACCATGGCCGAGCTGGAGAGCAGAAAACCCAGCAAAAAGCCCAGCAGCATGGTGGAAAATGGCGGGAAGCCCCCCAACGCCACCGCTTGCCCCAGCAGAACGCACAGGCCCGCAGCCAGCGGCAGCTCCGGGCGGATCAATTGAATGAATGCGGAAATTTTGCGGGTGAGGGGCATAGGCCTCCAAGCAGGGCTGAATACAAGAATTATACAGCAGGGCCGCAGGCAGGCTTTAACCAACAAACACCCGGAGAATATCCCGGGTGTTTGTGCGTGGGTGAGTGCGCTGTGCCTTAGTCGCCAGCAGGAGCGCCCGCCTGCACCGGTTGGGCAGGGGTGGCGGCCGGCTGCGGCGATTTGAGCACGGCGGTGAGCACGGCGGCCAGCACCAGCATGCCGGCGGCCAGAAAATAGGCGTTGGTGAAGCTGCCGGTGGCGTCTTTGATGGCGCCCGCCAGCTGCGAAAGCATGAAGCCGCCCAGACCCCAGGCCGTGTAGACGATGCCGTAGTTCATGGCGAAGTTCTTGAGGCCGTAGTAATCTTTGGTGATGGCAGGGAAGACCGCCAGGTTGGCGCCGTAATTGGCGCCGATGAGCGCTACCAGGACCATGAGCAGGGGCACATTGGCCAGGGCGCTGCCCTGCACGATGAAGGACAGTCCGAAGATGAGGACAGCCTGGAAGATGAAGGCGATCAGCAGCACGTTCTTGCGGCCGATTTTATCGGAAAGCACGCCGTAGAGCACGCGCCCGCCGCCGTTGCCCAAGGCCAGGGCCGAAACCGCCACAGCGGAGACCGTTGCCAGGCCGATTTGATCTTTGACGATGGAGGCCAGGTTGCCGATGACCATCAGACCGGCGCCGGAGCCAAAGGCAAAAGCCACCCAGATGAGGTAAAACTGCCAGGTCTTGATGGTTTCGCCGGGGGTAAATTCCTGTTTTTTGGCAGAGGTGCTTTTGGCCGGGGTCGAACCCGCGGGGACGTAGCCCGCCGGAGGGAATTGCAGCAGTTGGGCAAAGGCGATCACCACCACCAGCATGCCGATGCCCAGGTAGAGCATGGTGGTTTGCAGGCCGATGGAAGCGATCAGCGTGCGGGCCAGGGGGGCCACCCAGGCGCTGCCCATGCCGAAGCCGGCCACGACAATGCCGGAGATCAGGCCCGTCTTGGAGGCCGGGAACCACTTCAGCGCGGTGGGGCTGGCGGTGGCATACACAAAACCGATGCCGGAGCCGAGCAGCACGCCGAAGGCAAAGGTGTACATCCACGGGGAGGTGGATTGGCTGGAAAGGATCACCCCCAAACCCGCCAAAAGGCCGCCCAGGCTGACGACTGCCCGCGGGCCGAATTTGTTCAGCAGACGCGCCCCAACCAGGGTCATAAGAGAAAAGACGACGCACGCCACCGAGTAGGGCAGGGACTTTTGGGAGTCGACCCAACCCCATTCCACGGGGATGTTGGCCTTGATGACGCTCCAGGCATACAGGACTCCTAACGCCAGAAGGGCGCAGGTGCTGGCGATGGTGACCAGCCAGCCCTTGTTTGAGGCGGCGGCGCGGGTCTGAGAAGAATCGCTCATAGATCTAAAAGGTTCCTTTCGGGGGGAGGGGTAAAATAGAATCAAGCAGTGAGCTTTCCGCGAGGGCGGAAGACGGCGCAAGGAAGTGAATTGTCTGACAAACTTGCGATGATTGCATTATACAAATTGTCAGACAATTGTCAACAGGATGAAAGTAACCGCTGTTCACCCAGCGGGCCGACTTGTTTGGTTTTGCCGGAGAATCGGGTACAATCCCTGTTATATGGTAGAAACCGACGCGTTTTGGGACTTTTTTTGGGAAATGCGCTTGCGCTCGATGGAAAATTTGGGCAAACGCGCCGCCATTCAGGCAGCCTCGCGCCTCATGCGCCAGATGGCGCGCAGCGGGCGCGGATCGGGGCTGCGCCTGTTGGAGCTGGGCTGCGGTGAAGGCCAGATACTGGGTGCACTGGTTGACGGCCACGCCCAGTTGTGCGACCGGCGCGCCTGCGTGGGCGTGGATTACAACCCGCACTCGCTGGGGCGCTGCCGCCTGGATTACCCCGGCTTGCAGTGGTTGGAGGATGATTTTACCTTTGCGGGCTACCTGGAGGCTTTGGGGCGCTTTGATCTGGTGCTGATGGTTAACGCCTTGCACGAGGTCTTTTCCAGCACGCTTTCGGCGGGGGCGGTGGACGTTCCGGCGGCCAAACAGCGCGCCGAAACCACCCTGGGGCGGGCAGCGGCCTGCCTGGACACAGGGGGCTGGCTGGTGCTCTTTGACGGGCTGGAGCCGCCGGGAGACCCGCGCGAAACTCTGCGGGTGCGCTTTGCCAACGCCGCATCACGCCGCGATTTTGAGACCTTCGCGCGCCAGTATCGGCCCTTTCACATCACCTATCGCCCTGGCGAAGGCCCGTTGGAGGTGGAGCTGCCCCGGCGGGATTTCACCCGCTACATCACCAAATCCATCTTCCTGGGCAAGGGCCTGTGGCAGACGGAACGGCTGGAAAGTTACCAATATTTCACCCAGGACGAGTTCCACGCCGCTTTTGAACGCCAGGGGCTGGTCATCCGCGAAGAGCGCACCCTGACCATGAATGCGGTCAAGTGGGAGCAGCGCGTCACCATTTTGACGCCGGGGGTAGGCTTCCCCGAAGAGCATATTTTGATCCTGGCGCAGGGGGCTGCCCCGGCACAGTGATTGACCGTTAGGAGGGCCGATGTCGCCGTTTATCCCTGCTGCAGAGCGCATCCTCAAGGCGCGGGCCTTGATTCAAAAGGCGCGCAAGCTGCCGGTTCCAGAGGATTTGGGCTGGGGCAATTTTGAATATGTGGCTAAGGTCAAAGATTTGCTGCGCAAGGCGCACGAGCTGATCCAGTTCATCCCCCTCACCTCCGGCATGCCTGAGGAGACCAAGGCTGAGGCCGCCCAGGTGGAGGAGGAAATCGCCCAGGCCAGGCGGGACCTGCTGCGGTGAGCACATGCGCATTCTGAGGGAGATGTACCGCCGCCCGGGGGACTATACCCGCGGCAGGATAAACCTGCGTGAGGCGGTGCGGGCTGTGGTGCGGCGCGACGGGCTGATTTTATTGGTGCATTCCGAGAAAAACGAGGATTACAAATTCCCAGGCGGGCGGGTAGAAGCGGGGGAGACGCATGCCGCTGCCCTGGCGCGGGAGCTGGCCGAGGAATGTGGGGTGCGGCTGGCAGCGGTGGAAGGCAGCTATGGGCGCGTGCTGGAATTTGACCGCGCTTTTGAGCCGGGCAGTGATATCTTCCAGATGACTTCGTATTACTATCTGTGCCAGATCACCGCCGAGCAGAACCCGCTGCAGTTGGAACCCTATGAGCTTGAACTGGGCTTTCACCCGGAATGGGTGACTCTGGCGGCGGCCATCGCCGCCAACCAGCGGGTGCTGGCCCGCTCCGTTCCCAAGGCACCCACCTGGACCCAGCGCGAGACCTTTGTGCTGGAACATTTACTGGCCAATGGGGGCTAAGTCCGGCGCAGCGGCAGCCGCCGCAGGCGGCGGTACGTTTTCAACGGACCCTGAACGACGTAAAAACCGATGACCGCGCCCACCATGTTGACGCCGGTCAGCCACACCGCGCGGGCGCGCTGCACCGGCTGGTGCAGGGCCGCTTCTATGCGTTTGGACAGGAATTCGGTCAGCTCCGGCGCAAGGAACCCCTGGGAAAGCTGCGCCAGGTAACGTCCAATCACCTCGCGCGCGGGGGGCGCAGGCTCTGCATCGGCGCGCTCATCCAACACCGTCTGGTAGGCCTGCAGGGTCTGGCGCACGATATTGGCGCGGTCCAGCGGCTGCACACGTTGGCGCGCAGCGGCGCACAGCTGGTGATATTCAGCGGCGGGCAGGCTGCACACGCGCTGGACGGCGGCGGCAAAGACCTGCGGAGAGGTGTCTTTGGGCAGACAAATGCCGTTGGAATCGTCCACCAGTTCTTCGATGGTCTGGTTGGCCAGCCCCACCACGGGTGTGCCGGAGGCCAGGGCCTCGATGACGGCCAGACTCTGCACTTCCATTTTGGAGGCGGACACAAACACATGCACCTGCGCCAAAGCTGCGGCGATTTCCGCCTGGCTGAGCTGGCCGGTAAAACGCACCTGCAGATCGTGAGCGCGGATGAGGCGGTTGAGTTCCTCAGTGTATCCGGGAGTCAGGTCTTCGCCCATCAGCCACAGCTGGTAGTTGCGCGGTAGGTGCGCGAGCATCTCCACCAGGTAGAGCTGATTTTTGCGGCGGCTGAGAAAGCCGGTGAAAGCCAGTGTCTTCTGAGGGGAAAGCGGGTCGGCAAAGGCAGCCTGACCAAACTGCTGCAAATCACGCCCGTTGGGGATTTGAAATACGGGGCCGCGGAAGCCGAATTCGCGGATTTCGCTCACGGCGGCCGCGTTCAGGCCGACCACTGCATCGCAGTTGTCGTAGAAATTGTTGAGATACTGCTCCACCAGAGTGTCGTTGAGCGGGCTTGAAAGCCAGCTCGCCAGCTCGCTGGGACCAAATTCCAGGGCGCGCGATGGCAAGATGTGGGCGGTGTAAAACACGGGCACGCGGTTCAGGCGCGCCCAAAGCTGAGCCACCACCCCCAGCAGAGCGGGGTCGTGAATGTGGATGACGTCCGGCTGCCAGGCGTCTAAAAAGTGGTACAGCCTGCGCACGGTGGGCGCGTTGAGCAGGGGGATGGAAAATTTATCCTGGTGGGCGCTTTGAATGTGAAAAAAATGGAAGCCGCTCTCATCGCTGGACGGGCCGGTGCTTTCCCCCGGGCAGAGCATGACCACCGCGGCCTGCTGCGCGCACCAGCGGGCCAGTTCAAAGGCCACGCGCCCTTCACCGCCGCCGTCCCCTTCGCGAAAAATGGATACAAACAGAACTTTGAGTTTCATTTAGGCAAGTATACCGCAGCATCAAGGTGATACAAGCCTTGGAAAATGCGCGCAGCAGCCGCTATACTGGAATCAGTCAGCTTCCGCAGCGTGCGGCGGCTTAAGGGAAGGTAAATATGGAAACTCGGACGGAAAAGAATTCTGATTGGCAGACAGCCACGCTGGGCGGCGGCTGTTTTTGGTGTTTGGAGGCGGTGTTCGATGAGCTGCGCGGGGTGCAGGAGGTGATTTCGGGCTATGCGGGCGGCTTTACCGCCAACCCCAGCTATGAGGAGGTGTGTACCGGTGAGACCGGGCATGCCGAGGTGGTGCAGGTGCGTTTTGACCCGGCCCAGGTCAGCTACCGCGACCTGTTGACCGTGTTTTTTACCATCCACGACCCCACCAGCCTAAACCGCCAGGGGGCGGATGTGGGCACGCAGTACCGTTCGGTGATCTTTTATCACGATGCGGAGCAGAAAGCTCAGGCAGAGGCGGTGATGGCCGAACTGACCGCGGCGCGCCTGTGGGAGCGGCCCCTGGTGACCGAGCTGGCCCCCCTGGAGACCTTTTATCCGGCGGAGGCCTATCACCAGAAATATTTTGCGCGCAACCCGTATCAGGGTTACTGCCGCGTGGTGATTGCACCCAAGGTGTCGAAATTTCGCAAGCAGTATCAGGAGCGCCTGAAAGGCTGAGGCCGCCCCACAGCTTTGATTTTGCGCGGCGCGCTGGCATCCGTCAGCGCGCCGCCTTGCGGTTAAAATTGGATATAATAAGTATGTCCTGTTTTCCCAGGTTGGCAGATTCACCGCCGCCGCAACCTTAATGACCCAGGTGAAAAAATGAAACATATTGGTCAATCCGTTCCTCGCGTTGACGCGCGCTCAAAAGTTAAAGGTGAGGCTGTTTTTGCTTCCGATATGACCCGCCCCAACCAGGCCTTTATGAAGGTGCTGCTGGCGCGGCGGCCGCACGCGATCGTCAAACGGGTGGATACCGCCCGCGCCGAGGCCCTGGAGGGCGTTTTGGCCGTGCTGACCTCCAGGGATGTGCCCGTTAACGAATTTGGCTATTACACCTACGACCAGCCCGTGCTGGTGGGGCCGTGCGAAAAGCCCTACGCTGACCGCGTGCGCTATGTGGGCGACCGTGTGGCGGCGGTCATCGCCGAGACGGAAGCCGTGGCCCAGAAAGCCCTGGGGTTGATTGAGGTGGAATACGAGGACCTTCCGGCGGTGTGCGATATGGAAGACGCCCTGCTGCCGGACGCACCCGTGCTGCACCCGGATGTGGGCAGCAACCAGTTTGGCCATCATTTCCTCTATAACGGGGATATAGAAGCTGGTTTCCAGCAGGCGGATGTGATTGTGGAAAGCGTGTACAACACCCCCGCCCAGGAACACGCCTATCTGCAAACCGAGGCCGGGTTGGCCTATATGGACGAGGACGGGCGCGTGGCCGTGGTGACCACCGGGCAGTGGGGGGCTAAAGACCGCAAGCAGATCGCCCACGCCCTGGGTTTGCCGGAAGAGCAGGTGCGCGTGATTTACCCCATGACCGGCGGGGCCTTTGGGGGGCGCGAGGATATCTCGGTGCAGATTGTGGTCTGCCTGGGCGCGCTGAAGCTGCACCGTATGGGCATCGACCGGCCGGTGAAGATCGTCTGGACGCGCGAAGAGTCTATTCTGGCGCACTGCAAGCGCCACCCCTTCCGTGTGTACACCCGCTGGGGCGCCACCCGTGAGGGCAAAATTGTGGCCGCGGAAGTGCGCATGTACGCCGACGGCGGGGCCTATAAATTCACTACCAGCATTGTGACCAGCAACGCCGTGCTGAACTCCTTAGGCCCGTATGAAATTCCCAATGTGAAAGTGGACGCATACGATATTTACACCAACAACGTGCCGCGCGGGGCCTTCCGCGGCTTCGGCGGGCCGCAGGCGGTGTACATCGCCGAACAGCAGGTGAACAAACTGGCCCAGGCGTTGGGCATGGACCCGGTGGAGCTGCGCATGCGCAACCTGGCGCGCGAAGGTTCGCTGCAAACCACGGGCGCGCCCTACCCGCCGGGGGTCAGCATCCGCGAGGTGACCGAGGCCTGCGCGGAGGGTTCGGGCTGGCAGAAGAGTGCCGCAGGCTGGACGCGGCCCGAAGGCCTGGGCAGCGAAGACCCGCAGCACCCCAATAAACGGCGCGGGGTGGGGATTGCCTGCGCGCATAAGAACGTGGGCTTCTCCTACGGCTACCCCGAATCCTGCACGGTGGGCATTGAGCTGTACGGCGGCTCCACCATTGAGCGGGCGCGCATCCGCCACGGGGCCAGCGAAGTGGGCATGGGCACGCTGACCGTCATCACCCAGATGGCGGCGGAGGCCCTGGGTCTGGAACTGGATCAGGTGGAGCTGGTCTCCAGCGATACCGCCGAGACCAAAGATTCGGGTTCGGTGTCGGCCTCGCGCATGACCTTCTTCATCGGCAACGCTCTGAAAGAAGGGGCCGAGATTGCCCTGCAAAAGTGGCAGGAAGAAGAGCGGCCGGTGCAGATTCTGCACACCTATTACCCGCCCAAAACCACCGCCCCCGACCCGCAGACCGGCCAATGCGACCCCAACGTGGCCTACGCCTACACCACCCAGGCGGTGGAGGTGAGCGTGGACATGGAGAGCGGGCAGGTGGACGTGGAAAAAATCATCTGCGCCATTGACGTGGGCAAGGCCATCAACCCCGGCCTGGTGGAAGGCCAGATTCAGGGCGGGCTGGTGCAGTCGGTGGGTTACGCCGTCCTGGAAAACTTCATCGAGAAAGACGGCCAGGTGCTGACCCCCTCGCTGTCCACCTATTTGATCCCCACCTCGGTGGATATCCCCAAAGAGATGAAGACCATCATTCTGGAGATCCCCGACCCTCGCGGGCCGTGGGGGGCGCGCGGCCTGGGCGAGGTGATGAACATGTGCCTGGCGCCGGCCGTCACCCACGCGGTGTATGAAGCCACCGGTGTGTGGTTTGATGAATTCCCGCTGACCCCCGAACGGGTGCTGCGCGGTTTGGGCAAGCTGGAAACAGTTTAAGCATGAGCCAGCGCGTGGCGGTCATCGGCGGGGGCGCATCGGGGCTGGTGGCCGCCCTCACCGCGGCGCAGGCTGGGGCGCGGGTATGCCTGTGGGAGCGCAACGAGCGCCTGGGCCGCAAGCTGTTGGTGACGGGCAGCGGGCGCTGCAATTTGACCAACGACGCGGTCAGCGCCGAGCGCTACGCCTGCGCTGACCCGCAGTGGATGGCGCATCTGCTGGCGCAGTTTGGCGTGGGGGATGTGCTGCGCCTGTTGGAGTCCATCGGTGTTCCGGCTTATAAAACCGACGACGGCTGGTACTACCCTCTCTCGAATGCGGCGCAAAGCGTGGTGAGCGCGCTGGAACACGCCCTGCGCCAGGCGCGGGTGGAGGTGTGCCTGGGGGCGCAGGTGACCGGCCTGGAATGCGCGGGGGAGGGTTTTCGCCTGCGGGTTGTGCAGGACGGCCAGCCGCGCGAGGAGCGCTTTTCACGGGTGATCGTGGCAGCGGGCGGGGCGGCTTACCCCACCTTGGGCAGCCGCGGAGAGCTGTTTGCCGAATTGGCCCGCCTGGGCCTGCGCACCACGCCCAAACGCCCGGCTTTGGCCCCTGTGCTGGCCGAACTGGGCGCGCTGCGCGGGCTGCAAGGGCTGCGCCTGGATGTGGGCGCGCGCCTGGAACAGGACGGGCGTACCCTGGCGCAGAGCCGCGGCAATTTGATTGTGACCGAATGGGGTTTCAACGGCCCGGCGGTGATGGACGTGAGCCATGCGGTTTCGGCGCACGAGGGGCAGCGGCTGACTCTGGTGTTGGATCTGCTGGCTTTCCACGCTGAGGAATTCACGGCGCTGTTGACGGCGCAGCGCACACAGCCCTTTCCGGCGGCGCTGCTCTTGGGGGCCTTTTTCCCGCCCAAGCTGGCGCCGGTGTATTTGCGCATGGCGAGGCTGCCGGAAGAGGCCATGCTGAATCAGCTGAAAGATACTGAGATCCAGCGGCTGGTGGGCTGCCTGCGGGAGACGCGCCTGGGGGTGCGGGGCGTGCGCGGCTTTGAATACTGTCAGGTGTCGGCGGGCGGGGTGGCGGTGAGCGAGGTGGATCCCACCACGTTGGAGGCGCGGCGGCTGCCGGGGCTGTTCTTAACCGGCGAGACCCTGGATGTGGTCGGCCCGTGCGGGGGGTTTAATTTGCAGTACGCCTTCAGCAGCGGCGCCCTGGCGGGGAGGGCGGCGGCGCGGGGTTAGCTCGGCTGGTCGGGGTTTTGTTCCAACTCTTCCCAACGGTGATAGGCTTGCGCCAGTTCTTCTTCCAATTCCCGCATTCGGGCGGCGGCCTGGGCGATGTGCGCGGCGTCCTGCTGGTAAAACTGGGCGGAGCCCATTTCGGCCGTCAGGCGCTGCTGTTCGGCCTCCAGGGCTTCAATGCGGGCGGGCAGCTCGGCCAGCTCGCGCTTTTGGGCTTCCAGGGCGCGCTGCTGGTTGTAGCTCAGCTTGCGCGGGGCGTTTTCGGCAGCGGGGCGGGCGCTTTTCTCGCGCGCATCTTTGGCCGCTGCGGGGGGCGGCGCCTGGGCGCGGCGCAGCCAATCATCGTAGCCGCCCACAGTCTCGGTGACGTTCCCCTGTCCGTCCAGGGCCAGGGTGCTGGTGACCAGATAGTTGAGGAAGGCGCGGTCGTGGCTGACCAGCAGCAGGGTGCCCGTGTATTCCAGCAGCAGATCTTCCAGCAGTTCCAGGGTGTCTAAATCCAGGTCGTTGGTGGGTTCGTCAAAGATCAGCAGGTTGGCGGGGCTGGCAAACAGGCGCGCCAGCAGCAGGCGGTTGCGTTCGCCGCCGGACAGGGCCTGAATGGGGGCGTGGACGCGCTCGCGGGTGAACAGGAAATCTTCCAGGTAGCCCACCAGGTTGCGCTGGCGCCCGTTGATGGTCAGGGTGTCGCGCCCCTGGCCGACATTTTCGAGCACGGATTGGCTTTCGTCGAGCTGCGAGCGCAGCTGGTCAAAATAGGCCGTCTGCAAATTCGACCCCAGGCGCACCTCCCCGCTCTGGGGGGGCAGCTCGCCCATCAGGATGCGCAGCAGGGTGGTTTTGCCGCAGCCGTTGGGGCCGATGATGCCCACCTTGTCGCCGCGCTGGATGACGGTGGAAAAATCGCTCAGGATGGGGCGCTCCCCGTAGGCGTAGGAGACGTGTTCGGCCTCAATCACCAGCCGCCCCGAGCGGCGCGCCTCTTGAATCTGCATGTTCACCCGCGCAGGCTGTTCGCGGCGCTCGGCGCGCAGGTCGCGCAGGCGTTTCAGGGCGCGCACGCGGCCCTCGTTGCGGGTGCGGCGAGCCTCAATCCCCTGGCGGATCCAGGCTTCTTCCTGGGCCAGCTTCTTATCGAAGAGTACGTTTTGCTCGGATTCGGCGGCCAGCACGGCCTCTTTGCGCTGCAGGAAGGTGGCGTAATTGCAGTTCCAGTCCAACAGGCGGCCGCGGTCCAGCTCCACAATGCGCGTGGCCAGCTTTTGCAGGAAGGCGCGGTCGTGGGTGACGAACACCAGGGTGCCGCCCCAACGCTGCAAAAATTCTTCCATCCAGGCGATGGTGGGCAGATCCAGGTGGTTGGTGGGTTCATCCAAGAGCAGCAGGTCGGGCGTGCGCACCAGCCCGCGGGCCAGCAGCACGCGGCGCTTGAGCCCGGCGGAGAGCTGGGCGAAATCGGCCTGGGGCTCCAGCCCCATGCGGGCGATGACCTGATCCACCTGCAATTTGCGCTGCCAGGGTTCCTCGCCAGCGGCCAGGGGCAGGTGTTCCAGACCCGAGGCCACGATCTTGGCCACGCTGCCCGCCAGGTCTTGGGGCACTTCCTGAGGCAAATAGGCTGTGCGCAGGTTTTGCTGGCGGGCCACCCAGCCGGAATCGGGCAGCAGGTCGCCGTGAATCAGCTTGAGCAGGGTGGATTTGCCCGCGCCGTTGCGGCCCAGCACGCCCACCCATTCACCGCGCTCAATTTGCAGGTTGATGTTGTCCAGCAGCAGCGGCCCGCCAAACCCCAGGCTGACCTCTTGGAGACTGATTAGCGCCATGCGGCCTGATCCCTTGCGTGAAAAAGTATGCCGCAAATATACTATGAAATCGGCGGATTGGGCGGGCGGAAGCGGCGGGGTTAAAAACTGGCGCACCGCGGGCATCTCGGACTATAATCAATCCATGCTGCGGCAGAAACGCCTGTGCCTTTGTCACGACGAGACACCGCCCAGCAGCGAACCCGCATCTCCCTTCGCACTCCTCTCGCATGTCAATCTCCACAACTCCAAGGAAACCTCGATGAGCAAAAAGAAGACCCCCCCTCCTGTCAGTAAATACGCTGCCAAACACCAGGCCAAAGCTCAACCGCGCGGCGGCTTCAACTGGCCGCTGGCCGTTGTGGCAGCCCTGGTTGTGGTGCTGATCGTTGTGCTGCTGGTGATCGCACTGCCCAAAAAAGCTGCCCCGGCTGAAACGGGGGAAATGCCGGTGTTGGTGGGCACCAAGACCTATTCGGGGCCGCCGCCGATGCTGATTGACCCGACCAAACACTACACCGCCACGGTTAAAATGGCCAAGGGCGGCGAGTTTGTCATTGAACTCTACCCCGATAAAGCTCCCATCACCGTCAACAGCTTTGTCTTTTTGGCGCGCGAAAAGTACTTTGACGGCGTCACTTTCCACCGCGTCCTGGAGGGGTTCATGGCCCAGGGCGGCGACCCCACAGGGACGGGCGGCGGCGGGCCGGGCTATGAGTTCGTGAACGAAGATTCCGACCTGACCTTTGACAAGGCTGGGGTGGTGGCCATGGCCAACGCCGGGCGCGACACCAACGGCAGCCAGTTCTTCATCACCTTCCAGCCCACCCCGAAGCTCAACGGTGGCTATACCATCTTCGGGCAGGTGATCAGCGGCATGGACGTGGTCAACGGCATCACCCGCCGCGACCCGGAACAAAACCCCGACTTCACTGGCGACGTCATCGAGAGCATCACCATCCAAGAATCTTGAGCCTGAGCCAACATGCTTTTCCAGCGCGCTTGCCCTTGGGGCGGCGCGCTGTTTTTAACCCGGCGGGATATGCCCTTGATCATGCCGAAAGGTGCCATCCTTCCGTGGGGATTTGGGTTACAATGATTCACAGGACTTCTGCCTATGGCCCCCTTTGCCCCGCGCCTGGACATTCGCCAGTTTTACGACCGCTTTGACGCGCCTGTGACGGCTTTTGACTGCGGGGAAAAATGCGCGCGGCATAACCCCACCGGAAAACCCTTCTGCTGTGATATCTGCCATGCCGTTCCTGTGGCTTACCGTCAGGAGTGGGACTATTTGCAAGGCCGCACCGACCTTTGGCACGAATGGCGCGGGGATGAATGCGCAGAGGACCCCAGCGACCCGGCGGAGCTGCGCGAACAAACCCCCGAACACATGCTGCTGCTGGCCTGCCTGGGCCCGGCGCATTGTCAGCGCGCGTACCGCGCTTCCAGCTGCCGCCAGTTCCCCTTTTTACCCTACATCACCGCCGACGACCGTTTTTTGGGGCTGGTGTACGAATGGGATTTTGAGCCGTTGTGCTGGGTCATCAGCCATTTAGAAAGCGTCACCGACACCTACCGGCGTGAGTTCGTGGCCACCTATGACGTGATTCTGGCGCAGTGGCCGGATGAATATGAAAGCTACGCGGCGGCCTCGGAAGACATGCGCGCGCATTTTGCTGCGCAGGGCCGCCGCATTCCTCTGCTGCACCGGCGCGGGGGCTTTTACCTGCTCAGCCCGCGCAGTGAACGCCTGGAACGGGTGCCGCCCCAGCGCCTGCCGCGCTTTGGTCCCTACCGCACGGAAGATTAAGGCCGGTGCCTCTGAGGACAGCATGAACCTGCCGGATCGAGAGACAGCCCACCAAATTTTAGCGGAGGCCGAGGCGCGCAACCCCGGTCCGTGGGCCGCGCATTCGCGCTGCGCGGCCCAGGCGGCGGCCATTTTGGCCAGCGACCACCCCACGTTGGACCCTGAAGCGGCTTATGTGTTGGGCCTGCTGCACGACATCGGGCGGCGTGAAGGGGTGACCGCCATGCGCCACATTCTGGACGGCTACCGCTATCTGGAGGAGCTGGGTTATTCCGCAGCGGCGCGCATCAGCCTGACCCATTCATACCCCATCCCCGACTTGAAATGCGCGGCGGGCCTGTGGGATGCCAGCGAAGCCGAGGCCCAATTTGTGCAGGACTACCTGCTGCGCACGCCCTACGACGCTTACGATCATCTGATTCAGTTGTGCGACGCTCTGTCGCTGCCGGACGGTTTTTGCCTGATCGAAAAACGCATTGTGGATGTGGCCCTGCGCTACGGGGTGGGGCCGTGTTCGGTGGCGCGCTGGCAGCGTTATTTTGAAATTCAGGCCGGGTTTGAACGGGCGATCGGTCATTCGATCTACGCCCATCTGCCCGGCGTGGTGGAATCTACCTTCGCGGTGCTGCCCAATACAGGGCAGGCCGCCGCCTTTCAAAGACCGCGCGGTGACGGTCCATCTACCCCAAACCCTTAAGCCAGGAGAGCCGTAGATATGTCGAATGCCATGGAAAAGCTGTGCGATGCCCCCAGCGGGCAGGTGGAGATTTTACAGGGCAATATTGCCTTTGCGGTGGGGTGCGTACGCGCGGGGATTCACTGCGCCGACGGCTACCCCGGCACGCCCAGTTCAGAGGTCATTGACCGCGGGCTGTCGCAGGTGCAGGACCGCATCCGCGTGGGCTGGTCGGTGAATGAGGCGGTGGCGGCTGGGGTGGGCCACGGCCACAGCCTGGCGGGGCGCGACTGCGTGGTGACGATGAAAATCCCTGGGCTGTACCAGGCGGGGGATATCTTTACCAGCGGGGCGCTGTTTGTGCGCGAGCGGGGCGCGCTGATCTATTACATCGCCAGCGATTTCACCCCTTCTTCGACCCAACACACCCTCGACCCGCGCTATCTGTTCAAAAGCTGCTTCACACCGGTGTTTGAGCCGCGCAGCCATCAGGAGCTGCACGAGGCGGCCGCCGTCGCTGTGGAAATCAGCCGCGCCTATAGGACCCAGATTGTGATCATGCCGAACGGCAATTTATGCCACAGCGAAGGGTTGGTGCGCCTGATGGAACCGCAGCACCGCGATCCGGTGGATATGCCCGCGGATCTGCACCCGTTTAATGTGCTTCCGGCGGTGGCGCGCAAGAATTACGATGTGGTCATGGCTGAGCGCATGCCCGCGCTGGAGGCAATGGTGGAAAACAGCCCGCTCAACCGTTGGGACAAGGGCAGCGGCAAACGCGGCATCATCACCTGCGGCATCAGCGATTTGTATGTGCGCGAGGTGGTGCAGTCTTTGGACCTGGATGTGGACATTTTGTCACTGGCCTTCACCAACCCCCTGCCGCTGGGGCTGATGCGCCGTTTCTGCGAGAGCATTCAGGGGCCCATCTACGTCATCGAAGACGGCTACCGCTGGCTTCAGGAAGCGGTAGAGGGGCTGGGCTTTCGCGTGGAAGGCAAGGCTCCCTACAGCCCGCTGACCGAATGGACCCCCGCGCTGATCGCCCAAAAACTGGGTGCGGCCGCCCCCCAGGCAGAGAGTGCACCCCTGGCTGCGCCGGTGACGCGCCCGCCGGTGATCTGCGCGGGCTGCCCCTACCGCCTGTTCGCCCAGGAAGTGTCTTTACTGAAGAAAAAAGGACAGGTGGACGCCGTGTTTGGCGATATCGGCTGCAACACCCTGCTGTATTTCATGAACGCGCTGGATACGGGCCTGGCGATGGGGGCCAGCGAGGCCGAACGGCTGGGCTATGTCTATTCCATGCCGGAAAAGGCCGGGCGGGTGATTAGCGTGTTGGGGGACGGCACCGAATGTCACACCGGCATGGACTCCACCCGCAACACGGTTTACCGCAACATCCCCGGCGTGAAGGTGATTTTGGATAACGAGTATGCCGGTATGACCGGCGGTCAGCCTTCGCCTACCTCGCCCACCAATCTGGCGGGCCAGCCCATGCGCTTTGATCTGGTGGCCTCGCTGCAAGGCCACGGGGCCAAGGTAGTGGTGGCGGGGGCTTATGAAAAGAACACCCTGCGCAAAGCCCTGCGCACGGCGCTGAACGAGGCCGAGCAGGGCGTCTTCACCACCATTGTGGTGCGCGACGGAGCCTGCATTCAGAAATCGCCGCCCAGCACCCAGCGGGTCGAGGTGGACCCGGCGGTGTGTAAGCAGTGCAATGCCTGTCTGATCTGCCCGGGGCTGGAACTGAACGCGGACGGCATTCCGACAGCCAACAACCTGTGTACCGGCTGCGGCGGACATACCCCGGCCTGCGTGCAGATGTGCCCCACGCACGTGCTGCATGTGGTCAGCCGCACACCGGCCGAGCGGGCCGCCGTTCAGCCCAGCCTGGCCCCCGAGATCCCCGCGGTGAGCTTTGACCGCGCGCTGCTGCCGGAGCGCATTGCCCTGGCCATTCGCGGCGTGGGCGGGCAGGGCAACCTGTTCTTTGGCACGGTGCTGGCCCAATGGGCCTTTTTGGCCGGATACGGCGAGAAGAACATCATCAAGGGTGAGACCCACGGCATGGCCCAGATGGGCGGGCCGGTGATCAGCACCTTTAGCTGCGGTCAGGTCGCCAGCCCGGTGCTGCTGCCGGGGACGGCTGACTGCCTGATTACCATGGAAAAGAGCGAAGTGCTGCGCCCTGGCTTTTTGGAAATGCTCAAGCCGGGCGGCACGGTGCTGCTGGCCAGCACGAAGATCATCCCTCTGGGTCTGAAGGAAGACCAATACCCCAGCGACGAGGCGATTCAGGCCAGCCTGAAGGGCTTTCACGTGTGGGAGGTGG
Source organism: Levilinea sp. (assembly GCA_029975215.1). Classification (GTDB taxonomy): domain Bacteria; phylum Chloroflexota; class Anaerolineae; order Anaerolineales; family Anaerolineaceae; genus Levilinea. The sequence continues at coordinate 19,009 of JARKPO010000017.1, read as the reverse complement.
ATGTTTTAGGGCAGGCGCTGGCTCTGGGCGACCCCACCGGACGGATTGCCAACGTGGTCATGATGGGCATTCTAAGCACGCTGCCGCCCTTTGACCAGCTCCCGCCGGAATTGTGGCTGCAGGCCCTGCGTAAAGTCAACGCCCGCGCGGTAGTTTTTGCCGGGAACCAGGCGGCCTTCCAGGCGGGGCGTGAATACGCGGCCCGTTTGCAGTCCCAGGGCCGTTGAGCCGAAGTGTAGGAGGTGAGGAATGACAGCACAGCGCCGCTATCGGATTGACCCTCAGGTGTTTGTGCGTTTCCCCGGCTACCGGCGTGGGGTGGTGGTGGCGCTGGGGGTACAGAACCCCCCGGCCCCCGCGGGGCTGGTGACGGAACTGCGCGCCGCTGAAGAAGCCCTGCGCGCGCGCTTGAGCCTGGACGCGCTCTTAGAAGATCCTTCTGTGGCGGCTTGGCGCGAAGCCTACCGCGCCGCAGGCATGAAACCCAGCGAGTTTCGCCCATCGGTCGAGGCTTTGGCGCGGCGCGTGCTGCGCGGCGATGCCCTGCCGCTGATTTCTGCTCTGGTGGACATCGGCACACTGGCGTCTATTCACTACATGCTGCCCATTGGGGCGCACGCTCTGGACGAGGTGCGCGGGGATCTGGCGCTGCGGCTGGCCCGCGGGGATGAGAACTTTGAGCCTTTTGGCACGGATGCCCTGGAACACCCCACACCTGGCGAGGTGATCTTCGCCGAAGGTGAGACGGTGTTGACGCGGCGCTGGACCTGGCGGCAGGCCAAACACACCCTGGTGACGGCCGAAACGAGAGCGGTGGAATTCAACGTGGACGCGCTGGCCCTGGTGACGGACGCGCAGGTGCACGCCATCTGTGAACAGGTGGCCGCATGGGTGCAGACCTACTGCGGCGGACAAATCCATTGGGCGGTGTTGAGCGCGCAGCAGCCGGAAATGCAGATTTAAGGTAAAAAAGAGATTGCAGGGCCAAATTATATGTGACAAAATGACAATAGTTGTATAATCAAGCCAAGCACGTTCACCTATCGTAGGACAAGGAGACTGAAATGGCTGAAGAGAAAAAGAAGAACATTTTCGACCGGGCTATTGATGCCCTGACCAACCGCGACGAGAAGGCTGCCGCGGAACAGGCCGCCGCCGAAGCGGCGGAAGCTAAGGCTCTGTTGGAAAAAGCGCAGGCTGAGGCCGCCAAAGCTCAGGCCGAAGCCGAAGCCGCCAAGAAGGCCGCCTTAGATGCCGCGAAGAAGGCGGAAGAAGAGCGCGCGCGTCAGGGTATGCTTCTGCAGCAGCAGCGCCTGGCCGAGCAGAAAGCCGCCGCCGAAAAGGCCGCCGCGGAAAAAGCGGCTGCTGAGGCCGCTGCCGCTGCCGCCGCTGCGGTGATTAAGCATGTATGGACCAAGGACGACACCTATGCCAGCCTGGCCCTCAAGCACTACGGTAAGTTCACCGAACCCTACTGGCGGCTGATTTACGAACACAACAAGGCTATCATCGGCAACCATCCCAATGATATCCGCGTTGGCCTGGAAATCGAAATCCCGCCGCTCCCCGATGAATTGAAGTAAGCCGAGAAAGAAATAAGCGCATGACAAATTCTGGCGTTGATCTGGTAAGCCTTTTCCAAACGGTGACGCAGACCCTGGCCCAAAACCAGCAGGGGCTGAACCAGGCGGATGTGTACAATCAGGATCACGGCACCAATATGGTGCAGACCTTTCAAACCATCACCGAGGCGCTGAAGGAAAAAAGCGGCAGTGCAGACAGCACGGCGATGGCGTATGCCGCCAAAAAGTTAGAGGCCAGCACCCGCAGCAGTTCAGGCCGTTTATATGCCCAGGGTCTGAATCAGGCCGCCGCGCAGTTCAAAGGCAAGAAGGTGGATGCCCAAGGGGCCATGCAGCTGCTGCAAACGCTGATCGCGGGCGGGCAGGTGGCCCCCAAGCCCCAAACCACCGCGCCCCAGCCCCAGGCTCCGGCCTCGGGCGGCGACGACATGCTGGGCCAGTTGTTGGGCGGGTTGATGGGCGGCCAAACTGCCCAGGCTCCCCAGCCCCAGGCTCCGGCTTCGGGCGGCGACGAACTGCTGGGCCAGCTATTGGGCGGGCTAATGGGCGGCCAAACTGCCCAGGCCCCCCAGCCCCAGGCCCCGGCCGCAGGCGGCGCAGATATGCTCGGCCAGTTGTTGGGCGGCCTGACCGGCTCTTCGGGCACGCAGTCTAATGCTCAGGACGGCCTGGATATGGGCGACTTGCTCAATGCGGGTATGGCTTACATGGCCGCCAAGCAGCAGGGCAGCAGCAATGCCCAGGCACTCCTGCAGGCTTTCCTGGCCGGCAGCGGCATGGGCACGGCCCCCCACCGCCAGCAGTCCACCCAGTTGGTGATCGGATCGTTCCTGCAAGCCTTAAGCGCAATGGCCAAATAGGCCTCTTAAGCGCACCCCCAGCCCCCCTCCTCCAGAGGGGGGCTTTCATTTTGCCGCCGACCGGCCCAACCTCAGGTAAAATCATTCCAAATATTGGCAATTCGATTCAGGAGGAAGGGGATGCCCTTTGCAAGTTCAGCCAAAGCAAGTGAAATCAGAACCAGCGTCTTAGAGGTGCGCCTATGACCGATGAAAACGGCAGCCTGACCTGTGAACGCTGCGGTGCGCCCTGCGCGCCGGAAGCCTGGACCTGCGCCCACTGCGGTCAGCTGCTGCGCGCCGACCGCCTGGCCGCCAGCCGTTCATGGCTGCGGGCCGCGCACCAGCAGTTGGAAGCCCTCAACAGCGGGCTGGCCTGGCTGCTGCTGATCTGCTGGGCGGCGTTTCCGCTGGTGGTGCTGGGCATCTCCGTGGCGGGAGAACCGCATTGGAGCAAATGGCTGGTGGGCATTCTGCTGGCGGCCCTGACCTTCCTGGTGATGTCCATCCCCCTGGGCGGGCTGCGCGACGCAGCCCGCAAGCGCCGTTTTGACCGCGATATTTTGCCCCAACTGGAGCAATTCGCCCAGGAGCAGGGACTGACACTGGGGGAACTGCGTGCTTTGGCTCAGGAGGAATTTAAGGGGCAAAAGCACGTGCATCTGCTGACCTATCTGGGCGAAATCAGCGATTGGGACCTGCTGACCCGCTCGCACACATCCACTCAAGAAAGGGAAAAACCATGAATCCCGCTGAAGACGACATTCAACGCGCCTGGCAGACCTATCTGGCTGCTCTGCCGCTCGACCACCCCCACCGCTCGCGCCCGCTTCCGGCCGCCTGGAGCTTTGGCGACTCCCCGGAGATGGCGGATGAACTGGGCGGACTGGTGTGCGCGGGGATCAAGACGGCCACCTGTTCGCTCATGTGGAGCTATGAGATGGGGGTGGAACCCATGCCTCAGGAAGGGGATTTGAGCCTGATTCTGGATGGGCGTGGGCGGGTAATGGCCCTGATTGAGACGGTGGAGCTGCGGCAGCGGGCCTACGAAGACGTGGACGCGGTTTTCGCCGCCGAGGAAGGCGAAGATGACCGCTCGCTGCAATCTTGGCGCGAGGGGCATTGGCGCTATTTCACCCGTGAATGCCGCACCCTCGGGCGCACCTTTACCCCGCAGGCCCCGCTGCTGTGTGAGCGCTTTCGACTGGTGTGGCGGGCAGGTGAAGTTTAGCCAGATGGCCGGTTGACGCCCGCGGCTGGCGCGGTTAAGCTTGGGGTCGGTTTTTCTCACCGGCTTTGCGCAGGCCGGATTTTCCCCCCAGCAGACCTTGAAGGAGCACCCCCATGACCTCTGTCGAGGAAAGAATTGTACAGCGCCTGAACACACTTGCAGGCGAAATCGGATGCCGTCATTCAGGCACGCCCGGCAATCTGGCAGCGGCCGCCTACCTGGCCGATGAAATGCGGGCGTTAGGGTTGGAAGTGGAAGAACAGCGTTTTGAAATCCCCACCTGGGCGGTGGAGGAGCAGTACCTGAAAGCCGCCGGGCAGGAACTGGCCGTGTACGCCAACCCCTATTCCCCCAGCTGTGCGGTGGAAGCGGAGCTGGCGGCGGTGGGCACCCTGGCCGAGCTGGAACAGGCGCATCTGGGCGGCAAGATCGCTGTGCTGTACGGCGACCTGACCCGTGCCCCCATTTCGGCCAAATCCTGGTTCCTGACCGAAGAACGCGACCGGCGCATCATGGAACTGCTGGAGGCCAATCCGCCCGCGGTCATCCTGGCGGTGCAGGCGGCCCCAGGCTCCACCAACCGTATTTTTGAAGATTGGGAATTCCTTTTGCCCTCCGCCACTCTGCCGGCCGAGAGTGGTCGGGTGGTGCTGCTGCACACGGGTGAACGGGCCGAAGTGCGGCTGCGCACGGTGAGCGGCCGCGGCATGACCGCCAACATCATCGGTCACCGCCAGGGCACGCGCCCCGAAACCCTGGTGCTGTGCGCCCATTACGACACCAAGGTGGACACCCCCGGCGCCAACGACAACGCCGCGGGCGTGGCCGCCATGCTGGCCGCGGCGGAACTGCTGCGCGGCGACGAGCTGGACTGCAATCTGGAATTGGTGGCCTTCACCAACGAAGAGTACTTGCCCATTGGCGACGACACCTATCTGGAGCGGCGCGGCGAAGGCTTTTTGGATCGGGTGCTGATGGCCATCAACTTCGACGGGCCGGGGCATATTCTGGACGTCAATTCGCTGGCCAGCTTCACCTGCTCGGCGGAGTTTCAGGCCGAGGTCGAGGCGGTCAGCCGTGCCTACCCGGCGATGCAGTGGGTGGAGCCCTGGCCGCAGAGCAACCACAGCACCTTCGCCATGCGCGGGGTTCCCGCCCTGGCCTTCAGCAGCCGCGCCATCTGGCTGTATTCGCACCAGCACGACGACAGCCTGCGCTGGGTACATCCGCCGCGTCTGGTGGAATGTGCCCAACTGACGGCGGACATCATCCGGCGTATGCACGACCGCCCGCTGGGGTGGATGCGCCCGGAAGCCGCTGCGGAATAACCCGCAGGTCCTTTTTTTTCACACCCACCCGCCGGGGCCGCGCGCCTCGGCGGGCTTTTCTTGTGGGGGGAAGGGCCGAAAAGCGGTTATACTAAGCCGCAAGGGGAAATCTGCACACCGAAGGGACGGCTGCGAACATGGCGCTGGAAGGCTGGGAATTCGTCTGGATTGGGATCGCCGCGGCGGCGGCAGGGATGGTGAACGCGCTGGCGGGGGGCGGCACGCTGATCACCTTCCCCATGCTGACGGCGGTGGGGGTTCCGGCGGTGGTGGCCAACGTGACCAACACGGTGGCGCTGTGCCCCGGGTATTTGGGGGCCACCCTGGCGCAGTGGAAAGACCTCAAAGAACTGAAGCGGAGCCTGCGTCTATACGTTCCGGCGTCGGTGCTGGGGGGCATTCTTGGGGGGGTGTTGCTGCTGAACACGGGTGAACGTCTGTTTCGCGATCTGGTTCCGTATCTCATTTTGCTGGCTTCCGGGCTGCTGGCCGCGGCTGACCCGCTGCGCGGTTGGCTGCTGCGGCGGGTGGGGCAGGCGGGAAACGCCCCACCGGCATCGCTGAGGGTATGGGCCGCGGCGGCTGTGTTTTTGGCGGCCATCTACGGCGGCTATTTTGGAGCCGGGCTGAGCGTGATCGTGCTGGCGGTGTTGGGGCTGTTGCTCAGCCAACCCTTGACGCAGTTAAACGCCCTCAAGCAGGTGGTGGCCTTCAGCGTCAACATCGCCGCGGCGGTGTTCTTTGTCTTCTCCGGCCAGGTGCTGTGGTCGGCGGCGCTGGTGATGGCGGTATGCGCCTGGGTGGGCGGAACCCTGGGCGGCAAACTGGCCAGCCGGGTGAAGCCCGCTGTGCTGCGCGGCGTGGTGGTGGTCATCGGGGTGATTGTGGCCCTGGTGTACCTGCTGCGCTGAGGCCTGGCGTATAATGAACCTATTCCCAACCCCTCTCAGGAGCCAAACCATGAAAATTTACCTCAGCGCCGACATTGAAGGCGTCACCGGCACCACCCACTGGGATGAAACCGAGAACAAATTTCCCGATTACGGCAGCTTTCGCGAGCAGATGACCGCCGAGGTGGCCGCGGCCTGCGAAGGCGCGCTGCAAGCCGGGGCTAGCGAAGTGTGGGTGCGCGACGCGCACCATTCCGCTCGCAATATCATCGCCGGGTCGCTGCCTGAGCAGACGCGCCTGGTGCGCGGCTGGGCTGGCCACCCGTATATGATGATGGAGCAGTTGGACGACAGCTTCCAGGCGGCGGTGATGATTGGTTACCACGCCCGCGCCGGATCAACGGCTAATCCGCTTTCGCATACTATTACCACCAAAATCAGCACGATTAAGATCAACGGCACGTATGCCTCCGAATTTATGCTCAACGCCTACACGGCCGCTTTGGCGGGCGTGCCGGTGGTGTTTGTGTCGGGTGATGCGGGTCTGTGCGAAGAAGCCGCCGCGCTGATCCCGTCCATTACGCATGTGGCAGTGAAGAGCGGCTGCGGCGATTCAACCATCAACCTGCACCCGCGGACGGCTTTGGAAAAGATCCGCGCGGGGGTGCAGCAGGCCCTTGCGGGCGACCTGTCCAAATGCCGGTTGGAGCTGCCCGAGCATTTCTCGGTGGAACTGCGCTACAAAGAGATGCGCCACGCCTACGCCAGCTCATTCTACCCGGGCGCGCGACTGGTGGATACGCACACCATCGACTTTGAAAGCGGCGACTATTTTGACGTGCTGCGCCTGCTGTCTTTTACCCTGTGAGCGGGGCGGCGAAAGCAGCGGCGGCCTAAAAGGAGGCCAGAATGCGATTTGCGATTTATGGAACGGGTGCAGTGGGCGGTTATTACGGCGGGCGGCTGGCCCAGGCCGGGCATGAGGTGATCTTCATCGCCCGCGGCGAGAATTTACGCGCCCTGCAAACCACCGGTCTACGCGTGGACAGCACCAAGGGTGATTTTTACCTGCCCCGGGTGACGGCCACGGACGACCCTGCCTCGGCGGGGCCGGTGGATGTGGTTATCCCCTGCGTCAAGACCTGGCAGATCCCCCAGGCAGCAGAGGCCATGCGCCCGCTGGTGGGGCCAGAGACGATGGTAGTGACCGTGCAGAACGGTGTGGAAGCCCCGCAGCAGTTCGGCGACATATTGGGGATGTCGCACATGCTGGGCGGAGTTGTTAAGCTCTTCACCGAATTGGTGGCACCCGGACACGTGGTGCACGGCGGCGGCCCGGCCCAGTTTCTGATTGGCGAACTGGACGGAAAGATCACCCCGCGGGCGCAGGGCTTGTATGAGGTGCTGAAAAACACGCAGGGCATCGCTGCGGAAATCACCGATCACATTCAGGTGGCGTTGTGGGAAAAACTGCTCATGATCGCTGCCTTTGGCAGCGTGGGGGCGGCCGCGCGCGCGCCGATTGGCATTCTGCGCAGCGTGCCGGAGACGCGCGCCATGCTGCGGGCCTGCATGGAAGAGACGCGGGCGGTGGCAGCGGCCTATGGGGCCGTGCTGGATGAGCAGGCGGTGGAACGGGCCATGACTTTTGTGGATACTCAGCCCGCGGGCGGAACGGCCTCCATGCAGCGCGACATCATCGCCGGGCGGCGTTCTGAGCTGGATTCGTTGGTGGGCGCAGTGGTACACCTGGGTCAGGCGGCGGGCGTGGCGGTTCCGGTATGCGCCAGCCTGTACGCCAGCCTGCGTCCCAGCGAACTGCGCGCGCGCGGCGAATTGGAATTCAGCTTGTAGCCAACCTACCAAAAACCCTAAGAACATCTAAACCAAATCTGAACACCCTTTTGCTATCCTTCAGACAGTTAAAGCCTGGAGGATAGCATGATTCAAAGTGGTGAACTTCTCAAAAATAAAGATGGGGCTGCCCAACGCCTGATCTGGGCCGGCCTGGTGGCGGCTGTGGCTTTCTTGTATTTTCCGCTGAACCAAAATTTGACCGGCGGCACGGAGCTGACCACCGCCTGGGATGCGTTGATCCCTTTGCTGCCCGTCTGGACAGTTCCCTATCTGCTGGCTTTGCCGCTGTGGGGGTTGGGGCTGGCCTGGGTGGTGTGGAAAGTTAAGGGGCAGCGCTTTCGCGCCTTCATCAGCGCCTCACTGCTGGCTTTAGGCACGGCCACCCTGATCTATGCGTTTTACCCCACCTACGTGATCCGACCCAGCCTGGAAGGCACGGGCTGGGCCTGGGATCTGCTGCGCTTTGTGTATGCCAATGACCAGCTGTACAACGCCTTCCCCAGCGGGCATGTGTTTCAGACCATGCTGTTGGGGCTTTTCATGGCGCGCTGGTATCCCAAGACCCGCTGGGTATGGGCCGGAGTCGTGGCAGTGGTGGTGCTTTCTACCCTCTTCACCCACCAGCACAACCTGCCCGACCCGCTGGGCGGGGCGGCGTTGGCCTGGGCTGCCTACCGCGTGGGCACGGCGCTTTTCCCGGAGCAGACCCGCCAGACGGCCGAAGCAGCGGGGTTGAGCCTGCAGCCGGTGCGGGTCCAGGTGAAATCGCGCTAAAGGTGCTTTTCTTGACCGGCATTGTGGAATACAATCAGTACAGCCGGAACATGAAGCTGGTGGAGGAGGATAGGCGCGTGAAAACCATTTTGGTGGTGGATGATAAGGCCAATGTGCGCACGCTGGTGAAGGATTACCTGACCCAGGAGAATTACCGCGTGGTGACGGCGGAAAACGGCCAGCAGGGCCTGTATGTGGCTCGCCACGAGAAGCCGGATTTGATCCTGCTGGATATTATGATGCCGGAGATGAGCGGCTATGATTTTCTGCGCACCTTCCGCAAGGAGAAAGACACGCCCATTATCCTGCTGACCGCGCGCATGGAAGAATCGGATAAGGTGCTGGGCCTGGAGCTGGGCGCGGATGATTACGTCACCAAACCCTTTGGCATGCGCGAACTGGCGGCGCGGATTCAGGCGGTGCTGCGGCGGGCAGCCAAAGAAAGCGCGGCAGCCAGCGAAGTGCTGCGCAGCGACGACTTGATGTTGGATAAGGGCGGCCATGTGGTCGAAGTGCGCGGCGAGGTGGTCAATTTGACCCCTTCGGAATTTGACCTGCTGGCGGTGTTGATGGGCGCGCCCGGGCGGGTGTTCACTCGCATGGAGCTGCTGGAACGGATGCAAGGCAGCGCCTTTGAGGGCGTGGAGCGCACCATTGATGTGCATGTGCGCAATTTGCGCGCCAAGATCGAGGCGGACCCCTCACAGCCTGTGTATATCGAAACGGTGTTTGGGGTGGGATACCGTTTTCGTTCGGATCGGTAAAAGGACACGATGCGCTCTCTTTTTCTTAAGTTGACCCTATCTTTTCTGTTGATCAGTGTGGTGGCGGCCCTGCTGGTGGGGCTGTTTTCGCGCCTGGCCACCTCGCGAGAATTTGACCGCCTGGTGAGCCAGCAGGCCACCGAGAATTTCGTGGCTGCGGCGGCGCAGTATTACGCAGAGAACGGGTCCTGGGCCGGGGCGTCTGAGGCCCTGCGCAACGGGCCGCCCTTGCCTGCGGGCGCGCCAGAGGTGGGCCGCGGGCCGCGCTTTGTGTTGGTGGATGCGAATCAAAATGTGGTGGTGGGTGCGGGCAACTTTCAGACCGGACAGCGCATGCGCATGATGGAAATGATGGGTATGATGCAGGCTTCGCCGGTGGTGGTGAACGGCCAACGCGTGGGTACGGTGTACGGCCTGGGTAACCCCCGCCTGGAGCCGCGCGAGATCGAATACGTGCGCCGCCTGCAAAACTCCCTGTGGCTGGCGGCCCTGGGATCGGCTCTGGCGGCCCTGGTTTTGGGCGTGTTCCTGGCGCGCAACCTCACCCAACCTGTGCGCGAACTGACCCAGGCCATCCGCTCGATGGCCCAAGGGGATTTGCATCAGACCGTGCCAGTGCGCTCGCAGGATGAACTGGGCGAGCTGGCCGCGGCCTTTAACCACATGAGCCAGGAGATGGCTCATGCCAACCACCTGCGGCGGCAGATGACCGCCGATATTGCCCACGACCTGCGCACCCCGCTGACGGTGCTCAACGGCTATCTGGAGGCGCTGCGCGACGGCGTGCTGCCGCCCAGCCCGGAGCGTTATGAGGTCATGTATTCCGAAGTGCGCCATTTGACCCATTTGGTGGAGGATCTGCGTACGCTGTCGCTGGCCGACGCGGGTGAGCTTTCCATGCAGCCCCAGGCCGTGCAGCCCCGTTTGCTGCTGGAACAGACCGCAGCGGCTTTTCAGCACCAGGCCGCCCAACAGCAGGTGCGGCTGCGGGTGGAGGCGGAGGAGCCTTTGCCGGAGATTTGGGCTGACACGGCGCGCATGGAACAGGTGTTGGATAACCTGGTCAGCAACGCCCTGCACCACACCCCGGCAGAGGGTGAGATCATCTTGAGCGCGCGGGCGGCGGAGGGCGGGGTGGAGCTGCGCGTGCGCGACACGGGTGAAGGTATGGACGCCCAGACCCTGCCGCAGATTTTTGAGCGCTTTTACCGCGCCGATTCGGCCCGCCAGAACAGTGCTTCGGGCCTGGGGCTGGCCATCACCAAATCGCTGGTGGAACTGCACGGCGGGCGCATTGCGGCCGAAAGCCCCGGGTTGGGCCAGGGCAGCACCTTCATAGTGTGGATGCCCGCGCGGATCGAAAAAGAAGCCTGATCTAAAGCAGTACCGTGCGGGGGCTGTGATAGAATGGGGGCACTATGACCGCTCTGTCGCTGCGCATCCAACATGCTTCCCGTGAATTGAAATTGTTTGCCCTGGCCTCTTTCGTCATGGGCGTGGCCTACAGCCTGTTCGACTCCACTTTCAATAATTTCCTGAATGAGCGCTTTGCCCTGAGCGGGTTTGAGCGCTCTTTTTTGGAAGCCCCGCGTGAACTGCCTGGTTTTCTGGTGGTGTTTGTGACCGCGGGCATGTGGTTCCTTTGCAGCCGGCGTTTGGGGGTGGTTTCGCTGCTGTTCAGCTGCGTGGGCTGCATTCTGATTGGCTTCGCGGCTCCCAGCTACCTGCTGTTAGTGATCTGGCTGTTTATCTACAGCCTGGGGCAGCATGTTTTCATGCCGGTTTCTTCCACCATCGGCATGGAATTAGCGGCGGAGGGCAAAACCGGCCGGCGGCTGGGGCAGCTGAACGCGCTACGCAATCTAGCCACCATCCTGGGCAGCTTCCTGGTATTTTTGGGCTTTCGCTACCTGGGGCTCACCTTTCAGATGACTTTTGTGCTGGCGGCGGCGGGGTTTATCCTTGCGGCGGCCTTGATGTTCATGATGAAAAAAGAAGAAGCCCAGCCCGCCGGGGTGTATTTGCGCCTGCATCGCGAATACCGGCTGTACTATCTTCTGGCGGTGCTTTACGGCTCACGCAAACAGCTCTTCATCACCTTTGCGCCCTGGGTGCTGGTGAGCATCTTTAAGCAGCCCACCGAGCTTTTGGCGCAGCTTTTGATGATCGGCGGCATCCTCAGCATCCTCTTTCAACCGCTGTTGGGCTGGATGATTGACAAACTGGGCGAGCGCTTTGTGCTGGCGGGCGAGGCGGTGCTGCTGGTGGGGGTGTGCTTCGGCTATGGCTTTGGCCCCAATTTTCTGTCGGAGCAGGCGGCTTTTTGGGTGGCGTGCGTATGCTACCTGCTGGATTTCTCGCTCATGTCGGTCAATATGGCCCGCTCTACTTATATGAAAAAAGTGGCCGTGCAGCCGCAGGACGTGCAGCCCGCCCTGACCACGGCCGTGACCATTGACCACATTTTCTCCATTTCCATCGCGTTGGTGGGCGGGGTGATCTGGAACCGCTTTGGTTACCAGTACGTGTTCATGATGGGCATGGTGATTGCTGCGGTGAACTTCTTCGCAGCCCTGCGCATTCGTCTGCCGCAAAAGGCGGTCTAGCCGCTGTCAGGCTGCATTCAGGAGAGGATTCGATGAAAACACGTCTGTACGCAGGCGAAGAGGACCTGGAGCGGATTCTGGCTTTGCAGGCAGCGGTGCGCCCGCCGCAGCAGCACAGCGACTACCCCGGCAGGGTGGATTTTGAAGAATTCTTAGCCCAGGACGGTGCCGCGAATTGGATTCAGCTGTGGGAGGATGACCGCGGCGCTCTGCAAGGCTATGCCTGGGTGGATGACTACCGCAATCTGCATTTTGAATACCGCCCGCAGCCCGACCTGGGGGATGAGGTGGTGCGCTGGGGACTGGCGCGCGCCGCCGACCTGCCGGTGGAAGATGGCGATGAGAACCTGCTGGATTCCAACTGCCGCAGCAGTGCAGCTGAGCGCATTGCCCTGCTGCGCCGCCACGGATTTGCGGACAGCCCGGTGCGCACCGTTCATTTCGTTCACCGCCTGAACACGCCGCTGCAGACCCCTCAACTGCCCGAAGGCTTCCTTTTGCGCCCCCTGGCGGGGGAGCGCGAAGTGGAGGGGGTGGTGGCGCTGCACCGTGCGGCCTTTGGCACCGAGCAGATGACGGTAGAAGACCGCCTGGCTACCATGCACACCAGTGAATACAGCCCGGAGCTGGATTGGGTGGTGCAGGCCGCCGACGGCCGCCTGGCGGCTTACTGCACCGGCACACTCAGCCCGGTGGGCGAGGAACTGGTGGGTTACACCGACCCTGTGGCCGTCCACCCCGATTTTCAGCGCCTGGGGCTGGCCAAAGCCATGCTGTGCGCGGGGGCGGCGGCGCTGCAGACGCGCGGGGCGGTATGCGTGCGGCTGGGCACCACCAGTGAAAACACGGGTATGCGCCGGGCGGCTGAAGCTGCTGGTTTTGAGTTGGATTACGAGATGCTGTGGTTTTCCCACCCGTTTCCGGCTGAGACCGGAGCCGTCTAATCTGCCCATCTGACCAGGAAAGAACCCCCTGGCCGGGGGAAGTGCCTGGATGCGGACGTGTTATCATTTGGTTCAAAAGGAGCGTGTATGAACCCTACTCTGAAGTACTTTACGCAGCAAGGACGCATTTCGGATCCGGGAGCGCAGGCTTCCCTGTATCAGTCCCTGCCTGCTTCGGCAGCGGAGCTGGTTAAGATCGTTCAGCATGTGACTCTCCACGTTTATTGGGCCGAACGCTACGGTTACAAGGTCCCGGAGGAGCGCACCACCGAGCTGCAGCTGCGCACCATCCCGCGCCGTTTGGAACGCACCCTGGAGCTGGATCCCCGCCCTCTGCTGGAGGAGCGGGCGCTGGACAAGAAATTGATCGGCAACTGCCGCGATCATTCCGTGCTGCTGACCTCTCTCCTGCGCCATGTGGGCATCCCTGCGCGCGCTCGCTGCGGTTTTGCCACTTATTTTGAGCCCCATCGCTTTGTGGATCATTGGGTGACGGAATATTGGGATGGGGCTGCCGCGCGCTGGGTGCTGGTGGACTCGCAGTTGGATGCCTTCCAAAGCAGCGCGCTCAACATCAACTTCAGCCCGCTGGATGTCCCCCGCGACCAGTTCCTGGTAGGCGGGCGCGCCTGGCAACTGTGCCGTTCAGGACAGGAAAACCCAGACTACTTCGGCATTTTTGACATGCGCGGCCTGGGGTTTGTGCGCGGAAACCTGGTGCGCGACCTGGCCTCGCTGAACAAAGTGGAACTGCTCCCCTGGGACTGCTGGGGGGTGATCCTGTCGCGGACTCTGGACGACGCTGCTGACCTGGCAGCTCTGGACGCCGCTGCGGCGCTGACTGCCGGGGATGTGCCGGATGCGGATGCTGTGCGCCAGTGTTACCAGACGGATGCGCGCTTCCGGGTGGAGAACCGGATTTTGAGCTACGTCAACGGGCAGATGCTGCCTGTGGAGCTGCCGCCCGCCCAGGAATGAGCCGTGTTGGCTGTGCTTTTCCAACTCCCCCACCGCGGGGGAGTTTTTTATTTTTGCGATTTGATGGTACACTGGAGGGCGGCATACACTTTGAACAACGAAGGCAGCTTAGGAGTGGTGCAATGCGCGAACCGGTGAACGGGTTGACTCATGCGTTTTCGGCGGTGGTTTCGGCGGCGGCTTTGGTCTGGATGCTGGCTATTCATCCCGGCGGCTGGGGCGGCAAGCTGGCTTTGACGGTCTACGGCCTCAGCCTGGTGGGCATGTTCTCGGCCAGCGCCAGCTACCATATGGCACGCGTTTCCGAGGCGGCCCTGCGCCGCCTGCGCAAGCTGGATCATTCTGCCATCTACCTGCTCATCGCTGGAACCTACACCCCCATCTGCCTGCATTTCTTCAGCGGTATCTGGCGTTGGGGCCTGCTGGGCACCATCTGGGGCATGGCCGTGATCGGGATCGTGGTCAAATTGTTTGTGATCCGTGCGCCGCGCTGGGTGACGGCGGGGATCTATTTGCTGATGGGCTGGCTGTCCATTCTGGCGGTGCGGCAGATGCTGGCGGCCATGCCCGCCGCGGCCATTGTATGGCTGATTTTAGGGGGTGTGTTTTACAGCCTGGGCGCGCTGATTTATATCCTGAAAAAGCCGGATCCCTTCCCCGGCGTGTTCGGGTTTCACGAAATCTGGCACATCTTTGTGATGCTGGGGGCTTTCAGCCATCTGGTGGTGGTGGCCGTTTACGTGGCGCCCTTCCTGCGTTAGCCTGCGGCGACCTCGACCCCCACGGCGTGCATAATGCAGGCGGCAGCGGGGGCGGTGCCCTGGGTGCTGGTGAACAGGTTGGCCGAACCAGCGAGGTCTTCGCCGTTCTCGTCCAGCTCAAACCAGATGCCCTCGGACAGAACCACAATTCCGGAGATCATCTCAGCGTTCAGGCGCAGCCGCAGGCGGGCTGCGCCGTTTGGGTTAAACAGACGCACCATGTCTCCCTCGCGCAGTCCGCGCGCCGCGGCGTCCGCGGGGTGCATTTCCAGGGCGTGATCGGCGCGCTGCCGCACGGCGGGCAGGTTGCTGCCCTGCGAATGGGTGCGGTAGCGCGATTTGGGGGTGAGCAGCAGCAGGGGGAAGCGCGGGTCCGTGGGGGGCGGCTGGTAGGTGGGTATGGCTGGAAAGCCAGTATCTGCGGCGTAACGTTGACTGGCGATTTCCACCTTGCCGGAGGGGGTGGGCAGGGGGTGCCCCTGGGGGTCGGCGCTGAATTCGGCCAGGCCGGTGCGCTCCTGGTTGGGGGCCAGGTAAATGCCTGTGCGGCGGAAGGCCTGGGGGTCGGGGATTTCGGACTCCTGGATGAAAAGCTCCACCCATTGGGCGGCGCTGCGGCCTTGGGAGAATTCATACCCAAAGCCCAGGCGCTCGGCCAGCGCGCAGAAGATATCGTAATCCGTGCGCACCTCGTCGGGGGGCGGCACGATTTGGGATTTGTAGAGCAGGTAATTGCCCAGCCAGGGGATGCCGATATCCTCTTTTTCCAGGGGGCCAGCCGCGGGCAGCACCACGTCGCACCAGCGGGCGGTGGGGGTGAGGAACATGTCGTGGGTAACGGCAAAATCCACCGCGGCAAAGGCGGCGCAGTTCTTGTGCACATCCGCGCCCTGATTGATGAAATTGCCGCCCAGGGCATAAATGGCGTGCAAGTCACTGGGGTAGCCGCCGCTTTGCCCCTGCAGCACCGCGTCTGGCCAGCGCAGGATGGGCAGGGAAGGCGTGTGGGGGCGGCGTTCGACGGGCAGGCTGCCCACGCGCGGGGCGGGCAGGCGGCTGTTGATGGAGCCGGTGGAGCCGCCCAGCACGCCGAAGTTGCCGGTAGCGATTTGCAGGGCCGCGCTGAGGCGGTAGGTATCTTCGCCCGCGAACACGCGCTGAATGGAATAGCCGGGGAAGAGCGCGGCGGGTTTGGCGGCGGCATAAGCGCGGGCAAAGCGGGCAATTTCCTCCGCGGGCAGCCCGCAGAGGGGCGCAGCCCATCCTGGGGTGTGCGCCGGGCTGCCGTCCAGCCCCAGCACATGCCGTTCCAGCGCGTCCATGCCCACCGCGTGCGCCTGGATGAAGGCGCGGTCGGCCAGGTCTTCGCTGAAGAGCACATACAGCACCGCCAGCATGAGGGCTGCGTCGCTGCCGGGACGGCAGGGCAGCCACCAGGTGGCGGCCTGGGCCACCGTGTCGCTGCGGCGGGGGTCAATGACCACGATCTGCGCGCCGCGTTCTTTGGCCTCTATCAGGCGCATGGGCACTTCGGTGCCCATGCGGGTCTCCAACACATTGGCCCCCCACAGGATGATCATCTGCGAATACTGCAGGGTGGCCGCATCAAACCCCGACTGCCGCCAGGCATCGCCGTACAGATAGGGCAGCATAAAGCTGGCCGCCCCGTTGCTGTAATTGCTGGTCAGCTCGGTGCAGCCGCCGAACTGGTGCAGAAAGCGGGTGAGCAGGCCGTAGGTGCCGTGCAGGGCGCCGGTGCAGCCCGCCGAGGCCAGGGATAACACCGCGTGGGGGCCGTGTTGGCTGCGCACCTGGGTCAGGGCGGCGGCAATTTGATCTAAAGCTTCGTCCCAGGAGGCGCGGCGGAACTGGCCAGAGCCGCGCGGCCCTACCCGCACCAGGGGGTGCAGCAGCCGGTCGGGGGCGTTGTGGGCGTCCAACAGGTGGTGGCCGCGCCAGCAGCCGCGCAGATATTTGCCCCCGGCGGGGTTGTTGATGATGCGCGTGACGCGCCCCTCTTCGAGGACGGCAGACAGCGGGCAGGCGTCGCCGCCGCAGTCTTTACCGCAAAAGGTGGGAAGGGTGTGGGTCATGGGGACATCCTGGGGTGGGGAATGGTTTTCAAGCCCCTATTGTACGTGGGATGAGCGGATTTTGGGAGTGCGTTTGCATGAGAAAAAAGGGCAAAGGGTGCTAAAATTTCTTCAGTAGGGTTTTTCCATCTATCCCATCCCAAAAGGCGATTATGGCAACATCTTCTCAGACCCAATCCCCAGAATCCAGGCGTTTGATCTATGAGAAAAGCAACACCTACCGGCTTCATGCGGATAATTTGCGCTGGACGCTGCTGTTTGGGTATGCTGCGTTTGTGACCGGTGTACTGGCAGCCCTGCCCGATATCACAGATAACCAGGTCTTAGAGCCCTATGTTAGCTATTTGTCGTTACTGCTATTTCTTATCTCCAATCTATATTTGTTTATTTTGGCGGTGCAAAACTGGTTTTATGTGCTTTTTGCCGAATTTGTGAATGAATGTGAATCTAAATTATTGGCAGATCAGCCTTTGCGTACGATGCAGGAATTTGCCAAAGAACGCGGCGGTCAAATCAACGGCTTTCATCCTGCCTTTTTCTTTGCATTGGTCATTGTGGTTTTAACCAGCAGCGCGTTTTTAATGATGACTATTGAACCCTGGATTACGAACTCGCTGCTGCTGCCCTGGGCAAAAGTCCTGCTGAGCGTGGCAATCTTTGTACTTCTTCTCTCTATTTACCTGGGCCTGTTTAAGAATTGGGATCGATGTGTGTATAAACCCATTATTCAGAAACTTTCCAGTTTATTGAAATAGGGGTGTTATTTTACACAGCCGTGGATTTATGCGCATTTCGTGGTATACTCGACTGACCGCGGGTATAATCCGATAAATTTTATCAGGTTATCACCACCCCCAGGCCGCGCTCCGCGCGGCTCAATTTATGCGCGGATAAGGATGTGTTGTGAATTTCGAAGCTTTTTCTCTGCACCCGCAGATCCATGCGGGCATATCTCAGGCGGGATATATTACCCCCACCCCCATTCAATCTCAGGCGATCCCCCCCATTTTGGCGGGTAAGGACGTTATGGGTCTGGCTCAGACCGGCACCGGCAAGACGGCGGCCTTTGGCCTGCCGATTTTACAGCGGCTGCTGCGCGGACCGCGCGGGCGGCTGCGCGCGCTGATCCTTTCGCCCACGCGCGAGCTGGCGGAACAAACCCACGCGGCCATCACCGCGCTGGGTCGGCAGACGGGCCTGCGCAGTGTCACCATCTACGGTGGGGTTGGGGCGCAGCCCCAAATTCGCGCGCTCAAAGCTGGCGTAGAAATTGTGGTGGCCTGCCCCGGGCGTTTATTGGACTTGATGGCGCAGAAAGCGGTGGATCTGCGTTCTCTGGAAATTCTGGTGGTGGATGAAGCCGATCAGATGTTTGACATGGGCTTTATGCCGTCCATTCGCCGCATTCTGGCGGCTTTGCCCGCCCAGCGTCAGACGCTGCTGTTTTCGGCCACCATGCCCGCCGAAATTCGCTCCTTTGCCACCGATCTGCTGAAAGACCCGGTGACAGTGGAAGTGAACATCACCCGCCCCATCGAAACCATCCGCCACGCGGTGTATCCGGTGGATTCGACCCAAAAGTCCGAGATGCTGCTGGGCCTGCTGGCCGGCGTGGACGCTGGGCAGGTGCTGGTGTTCACCCGCACCAAGTACCGCGCTCGCAAGGTGGCTGGTCAGCTGGCGCGGGCGGGCCTTTCGGCCACGGCCCTGCACGGTAACCTCTCGCAAAACCAGCGCCAGGCGGCCCTGGATGGTTTTCGCACCGGTAAGGTGCGCATTCTGGTGGCCACTGATATCGCTGCGCGCGGTATTGATATTTCGCAGATTTCGCACGTGATCAATTACGATATCCCCGATACGGTGGAGGCTTATACCCACCGCATTGGGCGGACGGGCCGCATGGCGGCGCGGGGGACGGCTTACACGCTGATCACCTCGGAAGACTCGCAGATGGTGCGCAGCATTGAACGCGCGCTGGGCAAGCCGCTGGAACGGCAGAAATTGGCCGGGTTTGAAACCGTGGCCGTGATGCCAGAGACCCGACCGGCCCTGCCGCCCACCCGGGCGCATGTGCCTGCGGCGGGGCGGCGTGCCCCCCGGCCAGCGGTTCGCGCGCAGGCGCGCAGAACGCCGTAGGCCCGTATGATCTGGTGATTGTGATCACCGCCCGCTCCTGGTTATGGGGACGGGCGGTGTTTTTTGCCGCGTACGAGTGTTTGAACCGCCAAGGCGCGAAGGGCGCCAAGGAAGGACGGGAAGACGCCCCGTTTGATCGGACGCAGCGGGCAGCCCCCCGCCCTGGCATGTCATCGCGAACGATCCCCCCACCATAACCCGTAGGGGCACGGCGGTTTTCACCTA
>JARKPO010000063.1 GCA_029975215.1 Levilinea sp. | reverse complement strand
GCCAAGGCGCTGGTAAGCTACCTCACCGGTGCTGCCGGTGCTGAGACCTGGGCCAAGGTCGGCTTTGACCTCTCCCCCAACAAGCTGGCGGACGGTAAGTACACCGACCCTCAGCTCACCAAGAAGGCCGCTGCCCTCTCCACCGCCGCTGGTTTCACCCCCGACCTGGGCGATACCATCCCCGCTCCCTTCGGCGAAGCCGAATGGAAAGCCATCATCGCTGTCGTGCAGGGTACTCCCGCCGCTGAGGCGCTGGCCCCCGCCGCCGCCGCGCAGGCCGAAGCCTTGAAATAAGCTCTTTCCTGGGGATGGGGCCTTTTGACCTCATCCCCATTTCCCATTTGATCCCGCAGCCTGATTCATCCCTCTGTTTCACCCCGCCCCACCGCCGCCTTGCGAGCGATTTACCCCTTTCCAACTGCCCCCGCGGGCCGCAAAGGAGAAACCGAATGAACACTCCAACGATCATGAAACAAAGCCGCTGGGTTCCGTGGCTGTACCTGGCCCCGGCTTTGTTGATCATGGCGGTGTTTGTGCTTTACCCCATGTTCAACACCTTTGTCTTGAGTTTCATGGACAAAACCGGCACGCAGTCGGCCGCGGTAAGCTGCATCCCCGGTCAGCCCTGTTGGGGCTCCTTTGAAAATTACCGCTATGCCCTCACCAACCCCGAAATGCTGCAAGCACTGCGTAACAATGCCTTGTGGCTGCTGCTGATGGTTCCCGGCACGGTCACCACCGGCCTGCTGTTCGCCGTGCTGGCCGACCGGGTGCGCTATGAGGCCCTGGCCAAAGCGATCATCTTTATGCCGATGGCCATCTCGTTTGTGGGCGCGGGCATCATCTGGCGCTTCGTGTACTACATCGAAACGGGTTCCGGCCAACAGATCGGTCTGCTCAACGCCGTGTTGGTGGCCTTTGGCGGCCAGCCGGTGGCTTGGCTGAGCAACCCCGCTTATAACAATTTTGCTCTGATGATCGTGGGCGTGTGGCTGTGGGCAGGTTTCTGCATGACCATCCTCTCCGCAGCCTTAAAATCGGTGCCCGCCGAAATCTTGGAGGCGGCCCGCGTGGACGGTGCGCGCGAAGTTGAAGTCTTTTTCCAAATCATGCTGCCCATCATCATGCCCACCATCCTGGTCGTCACCACCACGATGGTCATCAACGTCCTCAAGATCTTTGATATCGTTTTCGTGCTCACCGGCGGTAATTTTGGCACCGAGGTCATCGCCAACCGCATGTTTAAGCTGATTGTCACCGACACCGGCCGCTCCATGGCCATCGCCGTGCTGCTGGTGGTGCTCACCATTCCCGTGCTGATCTTCAATGTCAACCGCTTCCGCCAGCAGGAGGCTTCGCGATGAAACCCTTCCAGCGGATTAACCGCATTTTCAGTCATCTGCCGGTGCACCTGGCCCTCATATTGATGTGCGTGGCGTGGGTACTGCCCACCCTGGGCCTGTTTGTCACCTCTTTCCGCAACAGCGAAGACGTGCGCACCACCGGCTGGTGGACGGCCCTGGCCCCCCGCCAGACCCCTGGCGAGCCGGAATATACCGCTTACTGCGCCTCCTGCCACGGGGCAGACGGCAAAGCCCTGCCCGCCGCCGACTTGAGCGACCCGGCTCTGATTGAAAAATACCCGCGTTCCAACCGCCTGCTGGCCGTGCTGCGCAAAGAGATCAACGGCCAGCCGCATCTGACAGACCCGGCCCTGCCCGAAAACCCCAACGAAGCCCTGGAAAAGCTCTCTCCCATTCTGACCTACATGCAGGATTTATCCGGCAGCCGTCAGGATCAGTCGCGTTTTACCCTACGCAATTATGCTGACGCGTTGGTGGGCTATAAAGGCACACAGAACTACCTCACCGATTGTGAACAGGGGGTTGAAAGTGCCCTGAGCAAGTTCAAATGTACCGCCGCCGACCTGCTCAACCCCGAAGGTATGGGGCGCGCCTTTGTGAATTCGCTGCTGGTGGCCGTGCCCTCCACCGTGCTGCCCATTTTGTTGGCGGCTTTCGCCGCCTACGCCTTCGCCTGGATGGATTTCAAAGGCCGCATGTGGCTGTTTGCCCTGCTGGTCGGGCTGCAAATCGTCCCCCTGCAAATGACCCTGGTGCCCATCGCGCGCATGTACGTCAGCCTGGGCATGGAAGGCAGCTTCTTGGGAATCTGGCTGTTCCACACCGGCTTCGGCCTGCCTTACGCCATCTACCTGCTGCGCAACTACCTCAGCGGTCTGCCCAAAGAGGTGTTTGAATCCGTCTATCTGGACGGAGCCAACCATTGGACCGCCTTCTGGCAACTGGCCATCCCCCTGGCCACCCCGGCAATCGCCTCGCTGGCCATCTTCCAGTTTCTATGGATTTGGAACGACTTCCTGGTGGCTAAGATCTTCCTCTCCAATAACCCTGTGCTCACTGTGCAGATCACCAATCTGATTGATCCGCGCGGCGGCAACTGGCACATCCTCACCGGCGCAGCCTTCTTGTCGTTCCTGGTGCCCATGATCGTTTTCTTCGGTTTCCAGCGCTACTTTGTGCGCGGGATGCTGGCCGGCTCGGTAAAGGGCTAGGCCCACTCAATCGGCTGCCGTCCGTTTGGGCGGCCCCCGCCAACAGCCCCACCTACCCACAGCCAGAGAGCTGGCTGTGGGCGGGCTGCGCGCGGCAGAAAGGAATTTGTTTCCATGTCTCAACCCTGGTATAAAAACGCCGTCTTTTATCAAATCTACACCCGCGCCTTCGCCGACAGTTCCGGCAACGGCTATGGCGACCTGCGCGGCGTGATTCAGCACCTGGACCACCTGCAAAACCTGGGCGTGGACTGCATCTGGCTCATGCCCATCTACCCCTCGCCGCGCAAAGATGACGGCTACGACATTTCCGATTTTTACAGCATTGACCCCCAATACGGCACGCTGGACGACCTGAAAGAGCTGGTGGCCCAAGTGCATGCGCGCGGCATGCACATCATCATGGATCTGGTGCTCAATCATACCTCCGACCAACACGCCTGGTTCCAGAGCGCCCGTTCCGACCCAGCCTCCCCCTACCGCGAATATTATGTGTGGAGCGACACCGATCAGAAATACAGCGGCGCCCGCATCATCTTTTTGGACACTGAAAAATCCAACTGGAGCTGGGATGAACAGGCCGGGCAGTATTATTGGCACCGTTTTTACAGCTCACAGCCCGACCTAAATTACGACAGCCCGCGTGTGCAGGAAGAAATGCTCAACGTGGTGCGTTTTTGGCTGGAACTGGGCATTGACGGCTTCCGCGCCGACGCCGTGCCCTATCTTTTCGAGCGCGAGGGCAGCAGCTGTGAAAACCTGCCCGAAACCCACCAATACCTCAAGCGCCTGCGCCGCTTTATTGACGAACACTTCCCCCAGGCCATCCTGCTGTGCGAAGCCAACCAGTGGCCCGAAGATGTGCGCCCCTATTTCGGCGACGGCGACGAATTTCACATGGGTTTCCATTTCCCCGTCATGCCGCGCATCTTCATGTCCCTGCGCCAGGGCCGCCGCGACTCGCTGGAATGGATCCTCGACCGCACCCCGCCCATCCCCGATAATTGCCAGTGGTGCACTTTCCTGCGCAACCACGATGAGCTGACTCTGGAGATGGTCACCGAAGAAGAACGCCAGTGGATGTGGCAGGAATACGCCCCCGACCCGCGGATGCGCCTGAACCTGGGCATTCGCCGCCGTCTGGCCCCCCTGCTGGAGAACGACCGGCGCAAAATTGAGCTGGCCTACTCCCTGCTCTTCACCCTGCCCGGCTCGCCCATTGTGTACTACGGGGATGAAATCGGCATGGGCGATAATATTTGGCTCTTCGACCGCAACGGTGTGCGCACGCCTATGCAGTGGACTTCTGGCCCCAATGCTGGTTTTTCCAGCGCGCCGGCCGATGCCCTCTACGCGCCGGTCATCTCTGAGCCGCCCTATGCCCCCGCCCAGGTGAACCTGGCGGATCAGCTCAGCGACCCCGGCTCGCTGTACAACCTGGTGCGCCGCCTCATCCAGGTGCGCAAACGCACTCCCGCTCTTTCCTGCACCCATTTTGAATGGCTGCGCACCCTGCCGCCCGCGGTGGCCGCTTACCGCCGCTGCGCCCAGGGTGAAATTGCCCTGATCCTCAATAACCTCTCAGGCCAGCCGGTGCAGTTCTCCCTGGCGGCGGATCTGCCCGCGGGGACGCTGTGCACCGATTTGATCACCGGAGTGGCCTTCCCAGCCCCTTCCGAATGGGCGCTCTCCCCCCACCAATACCGCTGGCTGCGTCTTCACTAATCTTCAACGCAGCCTTTCCAACAGAAAGCCCGGACTTGCTCGCCGGGCTTTCTCTTTGTTTGCCGATTTGCGTTAAAACCCAAAAACGCGTACACTATCCAGATCATTTGGCCTTGAAAGGATCCTCTCACCATGCCCCGAAAAATTACCTTCCGCGAACGGTTTCAATACTGGCAGGACAATCTGTTCTCCCGCGGCACCGCAGCCCTGATTGGGGCTTTGTTTGTGCTCTCCTTTCTGATCATCGCCGTTGGCGCGTTGATCGTGGTTTTGGGCGGCGACCTCACCTCCCCGCCCGGCGGTGAACGCCTCAGCCTGGGCGAGGCCATGTGGGAAGCCCTCATGCGCACCCTGGACGCCGGAACCATGGGCGGGGATCAGGGCTGGGGCTTCCGCCTGGTGATGCTCTTTGTCACCATCGGCGGCGTGTTTGTCATCTCCAGCCTCATCGGTGTGCTTTCGGCAGGGGTCGAAGAACGCCTGGCGCAGCTGCGCAAAGGCCGCTCACGCGTGTTGGAAAGCAACCACACCGTTATCTTGGGATGGTCGGAGCAGGTCTTCACCATCCTGTCCGAATTGGCCGTGGCCAACCAGAACCAAAAACGCTCCTGCATCGTCGTCCTGGGCAGCGAAGATAAAGTCACAATGGAAGAGGAAATCGCTGCCAAAGTCGGCAGCCTGGGCAACACCCGCCTGGTGTGCCGCAGCGGCAGCCCCATGGAAATGTCGGATCTGCGCATTGCCAACCTCAACCAGGCCAAATCCATCATTGTGGTTTCGCCCAACACCCCCGAGGCGGACGCCGAGGTGATTAAAACCGTCCTGGCCATCACCAACCATCCCGACCGCCGCCTGGAGAAATACAACATTGTGGCCGAAATTCACGATGTCAAGAATATGGACGCCGCCCGCGTGGTGGGAAAAGATGAAGTGGAATGGGTCCTGGTGGGCGACCTGATCGCGCGCATCATCGCCCAAACCAGCCGCCAATCGGGCCTGTCCGTGGTATACACCGAATTGCTCGATTTCGGCGGAGACGAAATTTACTTCACCCGCCAGCCCAGCCTGGCCGGTAAGACCTACGGCGAGGTGCTCAACGCCTTCGAAAAGAACGCTGTCCTCGGTTTGCAGCGCCCTGGCCAACTGGCCCGCCTGAACCCACCTATGGACACGGTCTTAAACGCTGAGGATGAGCTGATCGTCATCGCTGAGGACGACGACAAAATCGCCCTGGACGGCCGCGCCCAACCCGATGTAAGCTGTATCCTGCAAACGCCCCACAGCCCCCAGGCCCCGGAACACAACCTGATCCTGGGCTGGAATTTGCGCGGGCGCGCCATCCTCACCGAGTTAGACGCCTATGTGGCCCCCGGCTCCGTCGTCCACGTGGTGGCCGACCGTGAGGATTTCGGCGACCTGGAATGGCTCCACAATCAGATGAAGAACCAGAAAATCATCTTCCGTTCCGGCGACACCACCGACCGCCGTGTGCTGGAAAGCCTGGGGCTGGATCAGGTGCAGCACATCATCCTGCTGTGCTATTCTGATACCCTCGATCCGCAGCAGGCCGATGCTCGCACCCTCATCTCTCTGCTGCACCTGCGCGATCTGGCCGACCGCCAGGGCTACACCTATTCCATCGTCTCTGAAATGCTCGACATCCGCAACCGCAACCTGGCGGATGTGACCCGCGCCGACGACTTTATCGTCAGCGATAAGCTCGTCAGCCTGATGCTGGCCCAGGTGAGCGAAAATACCAATCTCAACGCGGTCTTCGCCGACATTTTCGACCCTGAAGGGGCCGAAATCTACCTCAAGCCCGCCAGCGATTACGTCCCCACAGGCCAGGCGGTGCAGTTTGCCACCCTGGTGGAAGCCGCCCGCCAGCGCGGCGAAACGGCCATCGGCTACCGCCTAGCTGCGCAGTCCAAGGATGCTTGCCAAATGTACGGCGTCCACCTGAACCCCGCAAAATCTCAGCCGGTCACCCTCAGCGCCGCCGATCGGCTGATCGTCCTGGCCGAATCCTAGACCGTTTTTATTTTCCCTTTCTCAGGAGCTGTAATGACCGCCACACCCCCGCTGTTTGAACCCAATTTGCAGCCCGAAGCGATTCTCTCGCCCTATCCGCCCGTCATCGAAAACGGCGGCTCACCGCGCTATGTACTGTGCTTTTTCCATGACGTGCTCTCCCGCCTGCACGAAAACGGCCTGCTGCGCCCGGTGGGCTATGTGGCCTCTGAAATGGGCCGCAACCCCATCTACGAGCTCCAGCAGCCCGGCGAGCGCGTGCTGGTGGTACATCCCGGGGTGGGTGCGCCCCTGGCCGTTGGCTTCCTGGAAGAGCTCGTCGCCGCCGGGGGGCAGAAGTTCATTGTCTGCGGCGGCTGCGGCGTGATTGACCGCGACATCGCCGCCGGGCATCTGGTGATCCTCACCAGTGCGGTGCGCGACGAAGGCACGTCGTACCACTATCTGCCACCCTCCCGCGAGGCTTTCCCCACCCCCGCCGCCGTTACCGCCCTGCAAAGCGTGGTGGAGCGGCACGGCCTGGACTACCGCCTGGGCAAGGCCTGGACCACCGACGCTATTTATCGCGAGACCATCCAACGGCGTGAGCAGCGCCTGGCGGACGGCTGCTGCGTGGTGGAGATGGAGGCCTCGGCTTTGTTTGCGGTGGCCGCCTTCCGCCAGATCACCCTGGGGCAAATCGTCTACGGGGGCGACCTGGTGGTGCCCGACGGCTGGGATAAACGCGCCTGGCATGAACGCGCCGACGACCGCGAACTGCTCTTCTGGCTGGCGGTCGAGGCGGTGCTGGCGATCCCGTAATTTACCCCCGAATCATGTAGGGGCGGGTCTGAGACCCGCCCCTACAAAACAACCCGTTCCAAAACCCTAGGCCGCTGGCTGCATGGCCGCATCGCCGTACAACTTGCGGTGCACCACGCTCAGCGCGCGCACCTGCTCGGCAGCGTGGTACGACGACCGCACCAGCGGCGCGCTCTCCACCCAGCGGAAGCCGATCTCTAACCCGTAACGCTTGATCTCGGCGAACTCTTCCAGCGTGTAATAGCGGGCAATCGCCAGATGCTGACGAGAAGGCTGCAAATACTGGCCGATGGTCAAAATGTCTACCCCCCAGGAGCGCAGATCGCGCATGACTTCCTTCACCTCGTCCATCGTCTCGCCCAACCCCACCATCATGCCCGATTTGGTCAGCACCTCGGGGTCCATGCGCTTGGCGTTGGTCAGAGTGGCCTGAGACCATTCATAGCGGTCCTGCGGCTGCACCTGCTTAAACAGGCGCGGAACCGTTTCCACATTGTGGTTCAAAATCTCCGGCCGGGCCTGCATGACGATATCCAGGGCGGAAGGGCTGCCCTTGAAATCTGGAATGAGCACCTCAATGGAGCAGCCCGGCTGCAGCGCGCGGATGCGGCGGATGACCATCGCAAAAATCGGCGCGCCGCCGTCTTTGCGCTCGTCGCGGTTCACGCTGGTGATCACGGCATGGCGCAGGCCCATGGCCTTCACCGCCTGCCCCACCCGCTCCGGTTCCAGCCAGTCCATCGCCTGCGGCTGGCCGTGTTTGATGTCGCAGAAACCGCACGAGCGCGTGCAAATATCGCCCATAATTAAAAACGTAGCTGTGCCGCTGCCCCAGCACTCACCCATATTCGGGCAGCCCGCTTCTTCACACACCGTGTGCAGCGCCTTACGCCGCATCAAGGATTGAAGCCATTCATACGTTTCACCCGACGGCGCGCGCACCTTGATCCAATCCGGGCGGCGCAGAGGGGTGGTATCCAATTTTTGTGGATCCACACGATCACGAGTAGGGTTTGCAGGCATGTAGACCTCCTGGGGATGATTATAAAGGCAAACGATAAGTTTTACAAATTGCGCTCCGCCAGCCCTGCTCGCAATCCGTGATATACTGCAAGCAATCCCACCCCGTGAGGCTCACCCGTATGCTCTATCTGGTGGCAACCCCCATCGGCAATTTAGGCGATATCACCCTGCGCGCGCTGGAAGTTCTGCGCACGGTGGATCTAGTGGTCAGCGAAGACACCCGCACCACCGGTTTCCTGCTCAAGCACTTTGAGATCAAAAAGCCCCAGATGGCCTTCCACGAATACAACGAAACCCGCGCCCTGCCGCGCATTTTAGACACCCTGCGCAGCGGCCAATCCGTGGCGGTGGTCACCGATGCGGGCAGCCCAGCGGTCAGCGACCCCGGGTTTGTGCTGGTGCGCAGCGTGCTGGCCGAAGGCCTGCCCGTCACGGCTATCCCCGGCCCCACAGCGGTCATTCCCGCCCTGGTGCTTTCCGGTCTGCCCGTACACAGCTTCACCTTTCGCGGCTTCCCCCCGCGCAAAAGCGGCGCCCGCCGCCGTTTTTTGGCCGTGGATTTGACCTCCCCACACACTCTCATCTTCTACGAATCGCCCCACCGCCTGGTGAGCTTTTTAGAAGATGCCCAGGCCGTCTACGGCGACCGGCGCGCTGCCCTGGCCAACGACCTGACCAAAATGTTTGAGGCCGTTTTCCGCGGGCGGCTGAGCGAATGTATCGCCTATCTGCAAACCACCCCGCCCCGCGGTGAATACACCGTGGTCATCGAAGGGGCTGCGGCTGATGCCGAAGCCGAAAACGAGGACGGGGCCGAACCCGCCCCCAACCCGGGCAAGCGCAACAAATACCCGCGCCAGCCGGTGGAAGACTGAGGCTCGCATGCATCGTTTTTTCCTGCCGCCCGAGGCCTTCCAGGCCGATACCGTGCGTTTCCCCGCCGAAACCGCCCATCAAATCCGGCGGGTGCTGCGCCTGGGGGCTGGGGCCGAGGTGCTGGCCCTGGATAACCAGGGCTGGCAGTACCGCGTGCAGCTGGCGGGCGATGATCTGGGGCGTGTGATCTGCCGCGAGGCAGCCGCGGGCGAACCCGCCCTGCACCTGACCCTCTTTCTGGCGCTCACACAACGCGAGAAATTTGAATGGGCGCTGCAAAAATGCACCGAGGCCGGGGTATCGGCCTTTGTGCCCTTTGTCTCCACCCGTTCCCTGGTGCAGGACGCCCAGGACGCGCACAAGAAGCTGCCGCGCTGGCAAAAAATCGTGCAGGAAGCTGCCGAGCAAAGCGGCCGCGGGCGCATCCCCCCCGTGGCGGCCCCCCTGCCCTGGGCTGGCGCCCTGCACAGCGCCCAGGCAGCCAGCCTGCGCTGGATCGCCTGGGAGGAAGAGCAGCAAACCGGCCTGCGCGCGGCCCTGCGTGGACTGTCGCCCGTCCCCGGCCAGACCGCCGCCGTGTTCATCGGCCCCGAAGGGGGCTTCACCCCCGCCGAGGTGGAACAGGCGCGCCAAGGCGGCTGCCAGCCGCTCAGCCTGGGGCCGCGCATCCTGCGTATGGAAACCGCCGCCCTGGCGGCGGCGGTCTTGTTGGTGTACGAATTAGGCTGAGGCTGCCTCAGGCGCCGTCATCCTCCGGCGGCGCGGTAGGACCGTAATCCAACACCTCGCGCACCTGGGTGTTGGGCTGCACTGGGCCTACAATCCCTTTTTCTTCCATCGCGTCAATCAAGCGCGCCGCGCGGGTGTAGCCGATGCGCATGCGCCGCTGGAGCATGGTGATGGAGGCCCGCCCCTCGCGCCGCACCAGATCCACAGCGTCTTTCATCAAGGGGTCGCCGCCCTCTTCCATGTCCTCCCACAGCGCCCCCTGGTGCAGCGGCACGCCCGCCGGAATCCACTCGCCGGCGGACATGGGCTGGGGCGCCCCCGAAGACGAACCCAAGCGCGCCGCCTCATCCCGCCAGTAATCCACCACCCGCTGAATTTCCACATCCGACACATACACGCCCTGCAAGCGCACCGGCGCCGAAGCATCAGGGGCCTGGAAGAGCATATCCCCGCGCCCCAAAAGGCGCTCGGCCCCGGGCTGATCCAAAATGACGCGGCTGTCGATGCCCGAAGCCACCATAAAAGCCACCCGCGCCGGGAAATTGGCCTTGATCAGGCCGGTCACCACGTCCACCGAGGGGCGCTGCGTGGCCAAAATCAGGTGAATGCCGGTAGCGCGCGCCAGCTGCGCCAGGCGGGTGATGGTGCGCTCGGTTTCGTCCGGCGAAAGCATCATCAAATCCGCCAGCTCGTCAATCACCACCACCAGATAGGGCAGCTTTTCGGCCGGGAAACGGGTGTTAAATTCCTGAATATTGCGCACGCCGCTGCGCGAAAACTTGTGGTAGCGGCTGTCCATCTCGCGCATCATCCACTGCAGCGCGCCGATGACCCGATCTGCCTCCACCACCACCGGGGCCAGCAGATGGGGGATGCCGTTGTAGCCGGTTAGCTCCACCCGTTTGGGATCCACCAGCACCAGGCGCAGATCCGAAGGGGTATTGTTCAGCAAAAAACCAGCCAGGATGGCGTTCACGCACACCGACTTACCCGAACCGGTGGTGCCTGCAATGAGCAGATGGGGCATGGAGGCCAGGTCGTAGGCTGCCGGATGCCCGGCCACGTCTTTGCCCAGAGCAAAGCGCAGGCCGGACCGCAGGCGTTGGAAGCGCTCCGATTCAATCACCTCGCGCAGGCTCACGCGGCTGATTTCCAGATTGGGCACTTCGATGCCCACATAGCTGCGCCCAGGCACGGGGGCTTGAATGCGGATGCGCGGGGCCGCCAGAGCCAGGGCCAAATCATCCGCCAGGCTGGCGATTTTGCCCACGCGCACGCGCGTGCGGCCGGTTCGCGTCTCCACAAAATCCGGCTCCACCCCAAATTGAGTCACGGTGGGGCCAGGGTTGACCTCCACCACATGGCAGGGCGCGCCAAAGGAGGCCAGGGTCTCTTCAATCAGCCGTGCTCGTTCCTGATTGCTGGTGCTCTGCACCGCCGCCGGGGTGGGCGGGTCTAGGATAGCCTCCACCGAGGGCAAAGTCCAGGCGATGGACACCGTTGGAACGGCCGGCACCGGCGCAGCCGCAGGGCGCACACCCTCAGCAGGCTGGGGCGCCTCGCTCACCGTCCCCACCGGGGAGGGCACAGCCGCCGCCGGAAGCGGGTTCTGCCCCGCGGGCGCAGGACGGACACCGCCACCGCGCTGAGGCAGGGGCGCGTAATCGGGCGGCAGAGGCGTGTACACAGGCGGCTCCGCCGCAGGCGCGCTGACCGCGGTTGAGCGGCTTTCGGCCTCCGGCGCAGGCTGCCGCACCCGTTCCCACAGAGGCCGCAGCCAACTGAGCAGCTCTGGGACGGTCACATCCAGCGCCAGAGCCAGCCCCAAGATGAGCCAGGCGATGAGGGCCGCCACCGCCCCCGGCCCCCCCAGGGTGGACACCAGCAGCCGTTCCAGCGCGCCGCCCACATACCCACCGCCGCGGCCCGCGCTGGCTAATTCCCAGCCGCCGCCGAACAGCAGGTGCAGCCAGGTCAGCAGATTCAGAAAGAGCAAAAGCAGCCCCAGGCTGCGCTCGCCCGAAAGCACGGGCAGCCGCTCCACGTTGCGAAATACCAGCCACAGCCCAAAGCCCACCAGCAGCACCGGCAGCACCAAAGCCCCCCAACCTGCCGCTTTATATAAGAACGTCACCCACCAGCCGGTCAGCAGACCGTGTTCCGAAGAGAGCAGGGCCAGCAGGCTGAGCAGACCCACCAGAGCCAGCGCGCCCCCCAGGATATCCAGTTTGCGCTCGGCTGAAAGCCCTTGAAACTGCCAGGAGGGCGGCCGCGACGCCGAGGATGACGATGAGGAGCGGTGTGCGCTGCGGCGTAAAGACAACCCCGCAGATTTGGCTTGCCGGGTGGGTTTGGCCGCGCTGCGCGTGCGCACGGCGGGCCTGGCTGCCGTTTTGGGGGCCGGTTTGGCCATGGATTTTGGGGCCGCTTTGCGCGGCGTGGGTTTGCTGGGAGACACCGCTTCCTCCTTAGGCTGCGCTGTGTGACTCCGCCAGCAGGCGCTGGCGCAGTTCATCAATCACGCACAGACGGTGGTTTTCGTCTTCGTAATACCAGGCCAGCCAGCCGTTGGCGGGCGCACCGCCCGAAAGCTGCGAGGCCAGGCCGTGAATCGAGCCGCTCAGTTCGTTCAGCATCAGTCGCCCATCCGCGCGTAGCTGGGCTGCCTGGGTGCGCTCGCCGCGGAAATACAGGCTCTGCCCCGGCTGCAGCAGGCCAGCTTCCAGCAACCGCCCAAAGGGCAGGCGCCGGGTTTTGGCCGGAGCACGCCCCTCCAGCGCGTACACTGCGCCGTCTTCGCTCAACGGCTGCACCTGGGCCAGCCGCTCTTCGGCCACGCGGATGTATTCCGCCTCGCGTTCAATGCCGATCCAATGGCGGCGCAGCTTCTTAGCCACCGCGCCGGTGGTGCCACTGCCGAAAAAGGGGTCCAACACCACATCCCCTGGGCGGCTGGCGGCGGTGAGCACGCGGTAGAGCAGCGCCTCGGGCTTTTGGGTAGAGTGGGCTTTCTGCCCGTTGTGGCGAATGCGCTCCGGGCCGCTGCAAATGGGCAGCAGCCAGTCGCTGCGCATTTGCAGGTCGTCGTTGAGGGCCTTCAGCGCACGGTGATTAAAGGTGTAGCGCGCCCCTTTGAATTTACTCACCCACAGCAGGGTCTCATGCGCGTTGGTAAAGCGCACCCCGCGGAAATTTGGCATGGGGTTGGTCTTGATCCAGATGACATCGTTGAGAAACCAGAAGCCCAGATCCTGCAGCAAAGCCCCGATGCGGAAAATGTTGTGATACGAACCGATGACCCACAGCGTGCCTGTGTCTTTCAGCACGCGGCGGCAGGCGGCGATCCACTGGCGGCAGAAGGCGTCATAGGCTTCGAGAGAATCATAATGATCCCAATCGTCATCCACCGCGTCCACGCGGGTCTGATTGGGCCGCCAGAGCTCCTTCTGAAGCTGCAAATTGTAGGGGGGATCCGCGAAGATCAAATCCACCGATTTTTCCGGCAGACGTTCGAGGACTTCAACGCAGTCACCCTGCAAAATTTGATCTAGGGGAAGGTTTGCACACATGCCAGGGCCGCACCGGAATGAGAGGGATTCTCAGAACAAACGTACAACCCTATTGTAACATAAGCAGCCGGTTTACAGCTCCGGCGTGGCAGGGCGGCCTTCATCTTCGGTCCCCAAACCCAGGACGTGCCGGGTGGCGCGAAAAGCCAGCGGCGGCAGCCCGCCGCGGGGGAAAAAGGCAGCGCCGTCAGCGTCGTCTCCTGCCGCCAGGGTTCCCCCCAGCACCTCAGCGCGGTAAATGATAAAGATATCCGCCCCGCGGCGGTGTTCACGCCCGGCCAAAACCGTCTCCAACCCAGTGACGCGCACGCGCAGGCCGGTTTCTTCCCAACATTCGCGCTCCGCCGCCCGCTGGGGGTCTTCATGTGCGTTAACAAAGCCCGCCGGAAGGCTCCACAGGCCGCGCAGGGGTTCGTTGACGCGCCGCACCAGCAGCACGCCCGCATCCCCCTCCACCAGCACGCCCACGGCCACCTTGGGATCTACGAAATGAATATAGCCGCAGGCCGGGCACACCGAGCGCAGTTCGCCAAAGCGCGTTTCCTGCGTTAAGGGAGCTGCACAATACGGGCAAAAACGAAAGGGGTCGTCGTACATCACTTAGCGGCGCCGAACCTGCCAGGCGGCCAGGCCTAGCCCCACCCCCAGGGCCAGCAGTCCCGCCGGCAAGGCCCACGGCTGCTGCGAAACGGGGGAGGTGTTTTCCTGG
The DNA here is from genome assembly GCA_029975215.1 of Levilinea sp. GTDB lineage: Bacteria > Chloroflexota > Anaerolineae > Anaerolineales > Anaerolineaceae > Levilinea. The sequence continues at coordinate 11,766 of JARKPO010000063.1, read as the reverse complement.
CTTTCACGACTCTCGCTGGGTGCGGCATAGGTCTGCGCACCGCTGCTCTGGGGAATCAGCATCTGCCCCTGATCCTCCGGCGCGGGCAACCCCAGGATCAAATCGCCGCTTTGCAGCGGCACTTCCGTGGGGGCCGCCAGGGAGGCAGCCGGAGCTTCCTTGGCCGCGGGCGGCTCAGCGGGCGCTTCTGTGGGGGTTGGTTCCGCAGCGGCCATTTCTCCCGCAGGCTCAGCGGGTACCTCCGTGGGAGCAGGTTCCTCAGCCAACTCCAGAGTGGATTCCTCAGCGTACGTTCCTACTTCTGGCGTGTCCAGGCCAGCGGGAGCAGGCACAGGCACAGCCACGGCCCCATCTTCCATCTCTGCGCCGCCGCGGCCCATCATGTCCGCGCCGCCGCCGCCCATGCCAAAGCCCGGCCCCCCCTGGAAGCCCCAGGTGATGATCATGGGCGTGGGTTCAACGGCCATATCGGCGCCCGCCTCAGCCGGAGCCGAGGCAGCTTCCATGCTTTCCATCATCATCGGCGCGGGGGCCGCTGCGGGGGCGGCCATCAGGTTGGGGGCTGAGAGGGGCAGCAGACGCAGGCCCATCAGTACCACCGCCGACAGGGTGGCGATGACCGATGAGAAGCTCAGCACCGGGAACCAGCGTGAAACGCGCCGGGTTTCGGCCGCCATAGCACGCGTCAGGGTGAAATTGTGGGGAACGGGGTGAGGGCGCAGCGAGCGCAGCATGGCGCGCGTGCGACGTAATTCTTCCAACCCTTGCCGCAGCTCGGCCGACAATGCCAGGCGGGCTTCCAGCTTTCGCGCGGCCTCAGCGCTCAACTGGCCGTCCAGGTATCCAGAAAGTTGTGCCCAGTCTTGGGGGGTAAGAGTTGGTTTCATGCGCGGCCCTCAAGTACCTGACGAAATTGGGGGGGCAAAAGTTCCCAAAAGCCCTGCAGACAGTCGCGCAGCCGCACCCGCCCGCGGGCCAATCGGCTCTTGACTGTTCCCAGGGGCGTGCGCACCACCTCTGACACTTCTTGATAATCCAGGCCCTGCACATCCACCAGCACCACCACAGCGCGGAATTCATCCGGCAGACCCTGCAGGCAGTGTTGGATAGCTTTTTCCAGTTCTCCCTGCGTCACCCGATCTTCCGGCGAAGGCCCATCATCCGCCAGCCAGGCCGGGGATTCGATTTCCTCTTCGCCGTCATCAGTGAGCGGCTCCAGAGGGGTGGTGGGCCGCCGCTTGCGCCGCCGCAGCTCGTCGTAGCAGGCATTGGTGACCATGCGCATGACCCACGCGCGGAAGGAGCCGCCGCGGAAGCTGTTCAAGCTGCGGTAAGCGGCGATAAAGGCCGTCTGGGTCACATCCTCCGCTGCGGCATCGTCGCTCAGGATGCGCAGAGCCACGTTGTAGGCCAGCCCCTGATATTGCAGCACCAGTTGGTTAAAGGCGTCCAAATCGCCTGCACAGGCTTGCTGAACCAGGCTGTGTTCATCCCCGTTCATGCGCTGGCCTTCGTTTTGAACAGCCGTATTGCCAGAATTCGCCATAAGCCCATTCCCAGCGCCGTTGTGCCCGAAAGCACCAGCGTAAATACCGGCACCACCGGCGCGCCCCCCAACCATAAGCCACGTAAAACGGCGGCCAGAGGTCCCGTGGCGATGCCAGCCAAGACGGCGCGCCAGGCCGTGTCTTTCCAGGTGACCCACCCCGGTTGGTACAGGCCGCCCAGGAAGGCCGTCAGCCCCCAGGCCGCCAGCAGCGGGACGACCATCGCCAGCAGTCGCCCGCCCGCCGGGTTGGATTGGTGGGTGGCAAAGCCTGCCAGAGACACCCCCAGCAGCACCAATGCGTCGCCCACCACCGTCCACAGCACAGCGCGAATTGTCCACTTCATGGGTCTATTGTAATATGATTTTGGCCGCTTGGGGGTCAGGCCGTCAAGGCCCAATCCACAGCCGCCTCGGCGTGAATGCGCGTGGTGGGGAAGAGCGGCAGGGGGCTGTCTTCGGGGCGCACCAGCAGCTCAATTTCCGTGCAGCCCAAGAGGATCCCCTGCGCCCCCGCTACGGCCAGATCGGCGATGATCTCACGGTAGGCAGCGCGCGATTCTTCGCGGATTTGCCCCAGGCACAGTTCATCATAAATCACGCGGTGGACGGTTTCGCGTTGGGCCGGGGGCGGCGTGAGCACAGTGAGCTGATGCCGCCGCTCCAGACGGCCGCGGTAGAAATCCTCTTCCATGGTAAAGCGCGTGCCCAGCAGCCCAATGCGCTGAATGCCGGCGGCCTTCACCCGCTCGGCGGTGGCGTCAGCGATGTGCAGGAAGGGGATGTGAATAGCGGCCTGGATGTCGTCCACCAGCTTGTGCATGGTATTGGTGCACAGGATGACAACATCCGCCCCGGCGCGCTCCAGGCTGACAGCCGCCTCCACCATGCGCTGCCCGCTTTCTTCCCAGCGGCCTTCGCGCTGCAGAACCTCGATTTCAGCGAAATCCACCGAGGTCAAAATGCAGCGCGCCGAGTGCAGCCCCCCCAGGCGGGCGTGCACGGTCTGGTTGAGGATGCGGTAGTATTCCAGAGACGATTCCCAGCTCATGCCGCCGATCATTCCAATGGTTTTCATCCTGACTCCTGAGGGGATCAAAGGGTTGGGTCCGAGGCAGCACGCAGGGCTGCCAGCAATTTTTCGGGGGTCACGGGCAAATCCGTCACCCAAACCCCCACCGCGTCGTGAATGGCATTCACCACCGCCGGGGCAGTGGGCGAGATGGTCAATTCACCCATGCCCTTGGCCCCAAACGGCCCCAGCACGTGTGGGTCTTCGATGATGATAGGCTCAATTTCCGGCAAATCGCGAAAACGCAGCAGGCCCAGGTCTTTGAATTTCAGCGTTTTCGGCAGGCCGTTTTCCACCACAAAAGATTCGCTCAGGGCGTAGCCCAGACCCTGTACGATGGCCCCTTCGATCTGGCCGATGACGTTGCGGCGTGAGATGGCGCGGCCCACATCGTGGGCAGCGATGACCTTGAGCACGCGCACCGCGCCGCTTTCGGGCTGCACAGCCACCAGGGCAGCCTGCACGCCGTAATCGTAGGCAAAATGCAGAGGCGGACGTTTTTCGGTGGGATAAGCAGGGGAGTGGCCGGGCTGGTCGGCAGTGACAGGAGGATTGTACGTGATGCGCGCCTCAAAGCGCGGGCCGCTGGCAGCCAGAGTTTGCAGATCAATCAACCTTCGCCCGCTGGAAAGCTGTACAAAGGCGCGATCGCGCAGGGTCAGGTCCTCCACAGGCACGCCAAATTCTTCCGAGACCGTTTTCCACAGCTGCTCGCGCACGGCCTCGGCGGCCTGCAAAGCCGCGTTGCCGGAAATGAAGGTCTGGCGCGAGGCGGTGGTGACCCCGCCGGGCGGGTCGTAGCGCGTGTCGGCGGTGTGGACGGCCACATCCTGGCTGGGGACGCCCAGGGCGCGCGCCGTGATCATGACGATGGCGTCGTTAATGCCCTGGCCCATGTCGGTGGCCCCGTGGCGCACCAAAAAACGCCCGTCGGCCTCCAGAGACACGCTGGCTCCGGCCGAATCGGGCAGATTTTGTCCCAGCCCCACGTTTTTATAGGCAGCAGCCACGCCGACCCCCAGCTTTTCCCCTGGCAGCAGCTGAGGGGGTGGGGTTTTGGCCAGGGCCTCGCGCACGGCCAGCAGACAGGCTTTGATGCTCACGCCGACTTCGTGGGTAAGGATGTCGCCGGTGATGGTGGCCTGCCCCACTTCCAGAGCGTTGCGCAGGCGGAATTCAATAGGGTCCAGCCCCAACGCGTCGGCCAGCTTCTGCATTTGGATTTCGGAAGCGAAGGCCACCTGCGGGCTGCCAAAGCCGCGAAAAGCCCCAGCGATGGCGTTATGGGTGTGCACGGCCAGCGAATCCACCTGGACGTGGGGAACCACATACGGCCCGCAGGAAAACACGCAGGCGCGAAAGAGCACCGCCTCCCCCACCGAAGCATACGGGCCGGTATCGCCGACAATATAGGCTTCGGCGGCGGTCAATTTGCCGCTGCGGTCAGCGCCGGTGCGGTAACGCATGCGCAGGGCATGGCGTTTGGTGCTGACCGCCAGGGACTCGGCCCGGGTCCACTGCACCTTCACCGGACGGCCGGTGTGATAGGCCCCCAGGGCAGCGTGAATCTGCCCGGCGATGTCTTCTTTCCCGCCAAAGCCCCCGCCGATGAACTGGTGGGCGATGCGAATGCGCTCTTCGGGCAAGCCCAGGGCAACGGCCACTTGATGGCGGTCTTCCATCGGCCCCTGCGTGCCGCAATACAGGGTGATGCTCCCATCGCTTTCGGGCACGGCGGTACTGCACTCAATTTCCATGTAGGCGTGCTCCACAAAGGGCACGCTGTACTCGCCTTCCACAATCACATCCGCCGCAGCGAAACCCTGCGCCAGATCCCCTTTGCGCGTACGGTGGTGTGCCAGAACATTGGCCTCTTCGGGGTGCGCCTGGCGCAGGCGTTCATGCACAACAGGGGCGTCGGCAGCCAGGGCCTGTTGGGGACTGATGAGCACGGGCAGCGGTTCCAGGGCAAAATCCACCGCCGCAGCAGCCGCAGCGGCCTGCTCTGGGCTTTCCGCCACGATCACCGCCAGCACATCCCCCACATGGCGTACTTCGTCGCCCGGGCTGAGGAAAATGGGCTGATCAAAAACAAAAATGCCGAAGGCATTCGCCCCCGGCACATCTTTTCGGGTCAAAACTTTCGCCACCCCGGGCATGTTCTCAGCCTGCGACACGTCCAGGCGGGTGAGGCGAGCGTGGGCAGCTCCGGCGCGCACAGCCTGGGCATAGAGCATGTTGGGGAAGCTCAGGTCGGCCGTGTAGGGCATTTTGCCGGTCAGGCGGTCCAGCAGGCGCTCTTCAGCGGCGGTGTCAGCGGGGGTCCAGGTGCTGGGCTGATCGCCGCGCAGGATGGCCGCCGCACGCTGCACGGAACGATCCATGCGGTTGAGGCCGGCGCAGCGGCAGATGACGGTGGAAAGGGCGCGCTCGATCTCTTTTTCGCTGGGATTGAGATTTTCATCCAGAAGGGCCTTGGCCGAAAGCAGCGCGCCCGGGGCGCAGTAACCGCATTGGAAAATGCCGTCCTGCACCACAGTTTGCAGCAGGGGATGAGGGGTCTGCCCTGGGTTGATCTGCAGGGCTTCGATGGTCTCCACCCGTGCGCCGGACAGATTCTTGATGGGCGTCAGGCAGGCGCGGCGCGCCTTGCCGTTGACGATCAGCGTGCAGGCCCCACAGGTGCCCTCGCTGTCGCAGGACCATTTGGTTCCGGTAAGGCCCAGCACTTCGCGCAGGTAGCGCAGTAAGGACCAGTTCCAATACCCTTCTGGGATTTCGATGGGCTGCTGATTGACCGTCAGAGAAAGGGTGGAGTCGGCCATTCATCCTCACATAGGGCTAAGGGTTTACCAGTGAAAAAGGGGGCGCAGAAAATTATACCTGAGAATCCGGCAAGTGAATATCCAGACGTCTAGTACACTGAGCGTGAGGTTAAGCGGGGCGGTAAAGGCGCAAGGTGCGTTCGCGGGCAGCCGCATGATCCACAATGGGCGGGGGGTAATTGGCGGCTCGGCGCTCGGCAGGGGTCAGGCGGTTGGGGTCATGCAGACCGTCCAGCGAGGCGTGCGAGAGTTCCGGCAGCCAGCGGCGAATATAGACCCCCTGAGGGTCGAACCTGGCACTCTGCAGGCTGGGGTTAAAAATGCGGAAATACGGGGCGGCATCCGTGCCCGTTCCCGCGGCCCACTGCCAGCCGCCGTTGTTGGCCGCGAGATCGCCGTCCACCAGGTTGCGCATGAACCAGCGCTCACCCAACTGCCAGTTAATCAGCAGGTCTTTGGTGAGGAAGGAAGCCGTGATCATGCGGGCGCGGTTGTGCATCCAGCCGGTAGCGGCCAACTGGCGCATGGCCGCATCCACCACCGGGTAGCCCGTGCGGCCCTCCTGCCAGGCTTCCAACTCAGCGGGGGCGTTTCGCCAGGGCACAGCGCGCATGCTGGGGTTAAAGGCGGTATGCAGCACAAAGGGGAAGGCAAAAAGAATGGCATGATAAAACTCGCGCCAGATCAGCTCATTCAGCCAGGTTTCAGCCCCGCGGCGAGCCTGGGGATGGGGGGCCTGCCGGGCGGCTTCCAGGGCGGCCCAGGCAGCTTTGCGGGCCGAGAGCATGCCAAAGCGCAGGTAAGGCGATAGGGAAGAAGTACCCTCCAGGTCCATGCGGTCGCGCTGCTCAGCGTAGGCGGCGATACGCCCATCCAAAAAAGCCTGCAGGCGGCGGTCAGCCTCGGCCTCGCCCGCGGGGAAATCCGCCGGGGCAGGCGTAGACGGGAGGGGCAGAGAGGTCAGCGCATCTGGCACGGCGGGCAGGCGCGCCGGGGCGGGCTGGGGTGCGCCGGGGAAGGGCAGGGATTTCCATGCTTTGCTGTAGGGGGTAAAGACCGTATAGGGAGAGCCGTTGGCCTTGCGCACCTGTGCAGCAGGGAACACCGTGGCGCCCGTGACCAGACGCAAGGTGAGAGCATCGGCCACCTGAGCGTCGCGGCGGCGAGAATAGGGGCTGGTGTCCTCTTCGGCGTACACCGCGCTGGCCCCGCTCTCGGCGGTCAGTTGGGTAAGAACCTCCAGGGGCGAGCCTTTGCGCACCACCAGGCGGCTGCCGCGAGCACGCAGATCCGTATCTAAAGCGCGCAGACCGGCAAAGAGAAAAGCCTGGCGTTCTTCAGCCGGGCGTGCCAACAGATAGGGATCCAGGACAAACACCGGCACAACCCGGCGCTCGCCGTTGAGCGCCAGACGCAGGGCGGGGTTATCTTCCAGGCGCAAATCGCGCCGCAGCCACCAAAGGACAGTTTCGGTCATGGGTGCCTCCCAAAGCGGTGCAAGAACTGCGTCCGCTGGCAAACCGCGGGGGTGGAAACAAGGATTGTTTAAAAGAAGACCGCCCAAGGTGGGCGGCCTTCCGTTTTGGCTGCGGCATCAATTGGCTAAACAGAAGCCAGGAGGGATGCCGCAGCGCTGGGTTGATAACTACTATCCATTGTTGACATCACCTCCTGTTCGTAAAGATGGCAATCGTGCGGGGGTGTAAAGGTGCGCCCCATTGATAGTAGTATCGCTGATCCGATGGGAAAAGTCAAGTTAACAATGTCTCATGTAGCAGGTATGCGGGGTTTGCCCCCCTCCACATTCTCCGCTACAATCAAGGTGACACCGCTGCGCCGGTGAATTTGGTAACCACAGGACACCCCCATGAAAATCGAACGTGCCGAAATTCGCATTGTCAAGCTGCAACTGCTGCACCCCTTTGAAACCTCCTTTGGCGTGGAAACGGACAAGTACGTGCCCTTGCTGCGCCTGTTTGGCGAGGGGCTGGAAGGCCTGGCCGAAGGTGTCATGGATCCCCAGCCCATGTTCCGCGAGGAGTTCATCCCCGGCGCGCTGGCGCTGCTGCGCGAGGTCTTTCTGCCGCGCATCTTGGGGGTAGATTTGCAGCACCCTCACGAGGTGATGGAGCGCCTGGCGCCGTTTCGGGGTAACCGCATGACCAAGGCCATGCTGGAAATGGGGGTTTGGGACCTGTGGGCCAAGCAGTTGGGACTGCCGCTTTACCGCCTGCTGGGGGGCACGCGCACGCTGATCCCGGTGGGGGTCAGCCTGGGCATCCAGCCGTCCGTTGAAGCCACCCGCGACCTGGCCGGGGCGCATTTGGCCCAGGGCTACAAGCGCGTCAAGCTCAAAATCAAGCCAGGCTGGGATGTGCGCGTGGTGGCGGCGGTGCGCGAGGCTTTTCCGCAGGCCGATCTGACTGTGGACGCCAATTCGGCCTACACCCTCAGCGACCTGCCCATTCTGCGCGCCCTGGATGCCTTTGACCTGGATTACATGGAACAGCCCCTGGCGTATGATGATCTGCACGACCACGCCAAACTGCAAGCCCAAATCCGCACCCCGCTGTGCCTGGATGAATCCATTTTGAGCGCGGCGGACGCGCGCAAGGCGCTCGAATCTGGCGCGGGTCGGGTGATCAACATCAAAGTCGGACGGGTGGGCGGCCTGTTGGAGGCGCAGCGCGTGCACGACGTGGCCGCGGCTTTTGGCGCGCCGGTGTGGTGCGGCGGCATGTTGGAAAGCGGGGTGGGGCGGGCGCACAATATTCACCTGGCCACCCTGGAAAACTTCCGCAAGCCCGGCGACACCAGCTCCAGCAGCCGCTATTGGAAGCGCGATCTGATCCACGAAGCCCTGGAAACCCAAAATGGGATGATGCCCGTTCCTGCCGGCCCCGGCATTGGGGTCACGCTGGACATGGACTATGTGGATCAGCTCACCCTGTCGCGCGAGGAATTCCGGCCATGAGAGTGTTAGACACCTCACGGGGAAAGTTAATCCTGCGCGAACTGGCTGGGGCGCGCGAAATGGTGGAGGCCGAACAGGTGCAGCTGGCTGTGTGGGGCGCCGACACCTACCCGGAGTGCAAAGAAGTGCTCATCGCCGTCCAGTTCAGCGGGGGGCTGGTGGCGGGGGCCTTTGCGCCGGACGGGCGCATGGTGGGCTTCAGCTTCAGCCTGCCCACGCGCGAGCCGGAGGTGCAGCATTCTCACCGCCTGGCGGTGCTGCCCGAATGGCGCGGCCTGGGCATCGGCGCAGCCCTCAAATGGTTCCAGCGCGATTGGTGCCTGGAACGCGGCGTGACCCTGGTGCAGTGGACGGTGGACCCCCTGCGGGCGGAGAACGCCGAGCTGAACATCCGCCACCTGGGAGCCTCCAGCCGCGAATATCTGGTGGATTATTACGGAACCATGCAGGGTATTGACAGCGGCGCGCCCACCGACCGGCTGCTGGTGGATTGGCCGTTGAACAGCCCGCGGGTGGCGGCTTTGGCCCTGGGCACCCCGCCGGATGCAGGCTTCGCCGACGCCGTGCCAGTGAACACACTGGCCGATGGTCAGCCCACCGCCGCGCTTCTGGGCCTGAGCGCGCCGCGCCTGCTGCTGCGCCTGCCAGAGCGCTTCACCCGCCTGGCCGACAGCGACCCTCAGCTCGCCCTGGCATGGCGTATGCACAGCCGCCAGCTCTTTCTGCATTATTTTGAGCGTGGATACGCCCTCACCGGCTTCACCCGGGTGGGCGGCCCGGCTTATCTATTGGAAAAACAAGAGGAGACCCCCCATGTCGTACCTTCCCATTGAGTTCTTTACCCGCCGTGAAGCCGAGATGGTAGCCCTGCTGGGCGAGCTGGTGAACTGCGAATCGCCCTCCACCGAGAAACCCGCTGTAGACCGCCTGGGGCGGCGGCTGGCGGAAATTTTAGGCAGCCTGCCCGGCACGGTGGAAAGGGTGCCTCAGGCGCAGGCCGGAGACCATCTGCTCTACCGTTGGGGCGGGGAAGAGCGCCCGCTGCTGCTCCTCTGCCACATGGACACGGTGTTTGACCTGGGAACCGTCGCGCAGCGGCCCTTCCGCGTGGAGGGGGAGCGGGCCTATGGGCCGGGGGTGCTGGATATGAAAGCTGGCATCGCCATGGCCGTCACCGCGCTGCGCGCCCTGCACGAAATCCCCGGCGGGCCGGGCCTGCCTGTGCAGATGCTGATCAACTCAGATGAAGAAATCGGCAGCACGTCTTCGCGCGCGCTGATTGAAAAGCTGGCTGCGCAGGCGCGGGCGGTGCTGGTGCTGGAACCGGCCACCCCCAGCGGCGCGATCAAGACCTCGCGCAAGGGGGTGGGCGACCTGGTGATTGAGACCCAGGGGACGGCAGCCCACGCCGGGGCGGCCCACGCCGAAGGGCGCAACGCCATCGAAGAGCTGGCCCACCACATCCTGGCGGCCCAGGCCCTCACAGATTACAGCCGGGGCACCACCGTGAACGTGGGGGTCATCCGCGGGGGCACGCGCAGCAACGTGGTCCCCGATGCAGCCGAGGCCGAGGTGGATTTCCGCGTGACGCAGATGGAAGAGGCCCTCCGCCTGGAGGAATGGGCGCGCAGCCGCACCCCCCAGGTGGCGGGAACCGGGGTGCGCGTGCGCTACGAGCTGAATCGCCCGCCCATGCCGCGCGACACGCTGATGGAAGTCTGCTATGCCAAAGCCTTCGCCCTGGCCGTGCAGCTGGGCTTTTTCCTGACCGAAGAAGCCGTGGGGGGCGCATCCGACGCCAATTTCGTCGCGCCGCTGGGCGTGCCCGTTTTGGACGGCCTGGGGGCGGTGGGCGACGGCGCCCATTCGGACCGCGAATATATCCTGGTTCCCTCCCTGGCCGAACGCACCGCCCTGGTGGCCGCCCTCATCCAGAGCTGGCAGGAATAACCAAAAAAATCCGAGGGTCTGCGCGTGCAGGCCCTCGGTTGGTTTAGCAGAGAAAAGAGGTTACGGAACCGGCTGGAAGATGAAATGCCAGTCGGCGCCCTCCTGGCGCAGGCTGCTGTCATCCTCCAGCAGCGAGAACCAGGTCTGACCAGGCTTCAGGGGCACGGGCTGCCCGCTCTCATCCACCAGTCGCAGCACATCCTCCGCCGCGCCGCGCTGCCAGCGCACGCGCAGAAGCTGGCCGTCACGGGCCAGGTATGCTGGGCCGCTGCCCAGCAGGTCGGCCTGGTACACCTCGGCCCCGGCCTTGACGCGCTCATACGGCACCCACAGCACGACCACGTTCTCCGCCCCGATGGGCTGACCGTTGGCGCGGTCCACCGCGGCGGTGTACACCGGTTTGTCGCGGTTCAGGTCGTCCTGGGCGTCGGCAAAGCGCAGGTAACGTCCACTGGCGGGGTCGTAATCCCAACGGTTGTACATCCCCCCCGAAAAGCGCACAAACACGCGCTCGGCGCGCTCGGCGCCCGCTGGCGGGTCAGCGCTGAAAGTCATGCCGCCCAGCTCCTGGGGGCTGTTGTCCATGCCGTAGCGCTGGTAGACCTCCGGCAGCAGGCTGAGGTTGACCAGCAGGCTGTTGCGGCCGGTGGGGTCATAGCGAAAGAGGGCCGGGGCGGTGTTGGGGCCTTCGCGGATCAGCCGCTCCTGAAAATCGGATTCCAGCAGCAGGTCAAACAGTTCATCATACGCGCCGCCGAAGATCAGGAAGGATTTGTACATCTGCACCAGGGGAATATCTATGTGGCGGGCGGAGCGGATGGGGCCGACGGCGGTGGGCTGCTGGCCGTAAAAGAGGGCCGCAAAGCGCGTGTCGCCGTATTCAATGTAATATTCAAACACCAGGTCGGCCTGCGAAAGGCCCCATTGCGGGCGGTCTTCGCGCGGCACATTCTGCACCTTCACCAGCACCGGGCGGCGTTCCAGCAGTTCCGGCGCGGCCGGAGGCAGGCCGGTGAGGGGGTTCAGCGCTGGGCCGCTGGGTGCAGCCGCAGCCGTGGGGGCCGCGGTGGGGCTGGGCTGGGTCGGAGCGGCGGGCGCGCTGGGCGCGTTCAGCGCAGCAATGGGGGTCAAGGCGGCGGGCGCGGGGGCGCAGGCCCCCAGCAGCAGAACAGCCGCCAGAAAAGTTTTGGCAAAAGCGTGAAGAGGGTTCAAAAGGATCTCCTTTTCTGAAAGGGATCATACCCGATTTTGTGCCGCGTGCAGGGCAATCGCATTCTAATCACTGAAGAGTTGGATGAGGTAATCATTGTCCCAGGCGGCTGCCAATCGTTTTATTTTGATGCCGCGTTTGATCGTCCTATCTTGTCTGAGCAGATTTAGAGCAATATGTCGCAACACA
>JARKPO010000049.1 GCA_029975215.1 Levilinea sp. | reverse complement strand
CTGTGTTGCGACATATTGCTCTAAATCTGCTCAGACAAGATAGGACGATCAAACGCGGCATCAAAATAAAACGATTGGCAGCCGCCTGGGACAATGATTACCTCATCCAACTCTTCAGTGATTAGAATGCGATTGCCCTGTATACATCCCACCTCCGAGCTTTACAGCTTGCTATCTTTTGGCCCGGTTGTGGTTCCGCTGAGGCTGGAATAGGGTAGAATCAGCCTGCTGTCTTATTTGTCATTTGAACTTGTTCGGGGAGAGTACCTTATGGGTGATTTCACCACTCTGACCTGCCCTTCCTGTGGGGGGAAAATGGAAATTCCGCAGGAATCTTCACACTACCGCTGTCTGTACTGCGGCAACGAACACATTCTGCGCGAAACCGCCCCGCAGCCCACAGGGGTGCGCAGCCTAGCGAGGGCGGTGGCGGCGCGCCCAGCGGAGATCAGCATTGAAAAAGAGAGTGGGGCGGTGCGGCTGGTGCGGCGCTGGTTCTCGGCCAAATATATCCCCCTGGCTTTTTTCTGCATCGCCTGGGACAGCTTTTTGGTGTTTTGGTATGGAATGGCCTTCGGCATGAAGGCGCCGTGGATTATGATCGTCTTCCCCATTGCCCACCTGGCGGTGGGGGTCGGCCTGACGTATTCGGTGTTGGCGGGCTTCTTCAACCGCAGTTATTTGGAGTTGACCCGCAAGGAATTGGCCGTGTGGCACGGGCCGCTGCCCTGGGGCGGCTCCGTCACCCTGCCCACGGCGGAGATCCGCCAGTTGTATACGCAGCTTGCGCCGGGGAAAAGCAGCGACTCGAGCGCATCGTATCATTTATTCGCCATCACGCAGGACGGGCGTTCGCACAAGCTGTTCAGCAATCTGGAAACGCCGGATGTAGCTTTGTTTATGGAACAGCAGGTGGAACGCTGGCTGCAGATTGAAGACCGCCCTGTGGCGGGAGAACTGCCGCGCTGAGGATAAAGGAGAGAGTGATGGGACAAAATTTTGCTTTGATCGGGGCGGGCGGCTATATTGCCCCGCGCCATTTACGCGCCATCCGCGACACCGGCAATCAGCTGGTGGCAGCGGTGGACCCCAACGATTCGGTGGGGATTCTGGATCAATATTCGTTTGACACCCGCTTTTTTACTGAAATTGAGCGCTTTGACCGCCACCTGGAAAAGCTGCGGCGGGGGCCGGAGGAAAATCGGGTCCAATGGATCACGGTGTGCTCACCCAACTACCTGCACGACGCCCACTGCCGTTTGGGGCTGCGCGTGGGGGCCAATGTGCTGTGCGAGAAGCCGTTGGTGATCAACCCCTGGAACCTGGACCCTTTGGAAGAGCTGGAAGCGGAAACGGGTAAGCGCATTTTCACCGTTTTACAGCTGCGCGTGCACCCAGAGCTGATGCGCCTGAAGGAACAAATGGCCCAGGCGGGGCCGGGGCAGCGCGAAGTGGTTTTGACCTACATCACGGCCCGGGGAGGGTGGTATCACACCTCGTGGAAGGGCGTCAGCGAAAAATCGGGCGGGGTGGCCACCAACATCGGCATTCACTTTTTTGATCTGCTGCTGTGGCTGTTTGGCCCGGCGGGCGAGTGCCGTGTGCACCATGTGGACGATCGCCGTATGGGCGGCTTTATAGAATTAGAAAAAGCGCGGGTGCGTTGGTTCCTTTCGGTGGATCCGAAGGATTTGCCCTTTGCCCTGGAACCGGGGAAACGTTCCACCTTTCGCTCCATCACCGTGGACGGGCAGGAAATTGAGTTTTCGGAAGGATTCACCGATCTGCACACGCGTGTGTATGAAAAGACCCTGGCGGGCGAGGGTTTTGGCATTGCAGACGCGCGCCCTTCCATCACCCTGACCCACCGCATTCGCAGTGCGGCAGTGCATAGCGGCGGCAGCGAATTGCATCCCCGCTTGAAAGGGTAGGCGGGTATGGCGGAGTTTTTTGTGCACGAATCGAGCTATGTGGATGATGGGGCGCAGGTGGGGGCGGGCTGCAAGATCTGGCATTTCTGCCATATCTCTGCCGGAGCAGAGCTGGGTGAGGGCTGCAACCTGGGGCAGAACGTGTTTGTGGCTTCCGGCGTGCGCCTGGGCCGGGGGGTAAAAGTGCAGAACAATGTGTCTATCTACACCGGTGTAGAGGTGGAGGATGACGCGTTTTTGGGACCTTCGATGGTGTTCACCAATGTAGTCAACCCGCGCAGCCATGTAAACCGCAAGGACGAATACCGGCGCACCCATGTTGGGCGGGGGGCCACCATTGGGGCTAACGCCACCATCGTGTGCGGGGTTAGCCTGGGGCGCTACGCTTTCGTGGGGGCGGGGTCGGTGGTCACGCGGGACGTGCCCGATTACGCCCTGGTATACGGCAACCCGGCGCGGGTGCGGGGGTGGATGTGCGCCTGTGGGGTGCAGATTGAATTTGCAGACAGCTCCAGCGCGCGCGGGGTTTGCCCGGCGTGCGGGGCGGAATATATGCGCTCGCAGGGGGCGGTGCGCCCGGTGGAGGAATCGGCATGATCCCATTATTAGATCTGAAAGCGCAGTACCGCAGTATTCAGCAGGAGATGGAGGCGGCTGTGTGCGCGGTGATGGCCGAGGGGCATTTTATCCTGGGACCGAATGTGAGTGCGTTGGAGGCGGAAATCGCCGCTTATTTGGGCGTGCGCCACGCGGTTGGGGTGGCTTCGGGGACGGATGCGCTCATCATTGGGCTGCGCGCGGCGGGTGTAGGGCCGGGGGATGAGGTGATTGTGCCTGCCTACACCTTCTTTGCCACGGCTGGCGCGGTGCTGACGGTGGGGGCGGTTCCGGTGATTGTGGATGTGAACCCGCGCACCTATGCGTTGGACACGGCCCAGGTGGAAGCCCGCCTGACGCCGCGCACGCGGGCCATTGTGCCCGTACACCTGTACGGCCACCCTGCGCCGATGGAGGCCGTTCTGGCCCTGGCGCGCAAACACCATCTGCGCGTGGTGGAGGATAACGCCCAGGCCTTTGGGGCGCGTTACCAAGGTCAGCGCACTGCCTCGCTGGGAGATGTGGGCTGCTTGAGCTTCTTCCCCACCAAGAATCTAGGCGGTTATGGCGACGGGGGCATGGTGGTGACGAATGACGACGGCATCGCCGAGCAGGCGCGTATGCTGCGTGTGCACGGCTGGAAGCGCAAATATTACCCTGAAATGTTGGGCTATAACAGCCGCCTGGATGAGATTCAGGCAGCGGTGCTGCGTGTGAAGCTGAAATATGTGGACGGCTGGAACCAGCAGCGCCGCGCCCTGGCCGAGGTGTACCGCGCGGGGTTTGCGGACAGCCCGGTGGGGGTTCCGGTGGAAGAGTCCGGCTGCGAGCATGTGTACCATTTGTATGTGGTGCGCGTCCCCCGGCGCGAAGCGGTGCAGGCGCGCCTGAAAGCGGCGGGGATTGCCAGCGACGTGTATTACCCCCAACCACTGCATTTGACCCAGCCGTGCCGCAAGCTGGGCGGGGCCGAGGGCGATTTTCCGCAGGCCGAACAGGCCAGCCGGGAGACACTGGCGATCCCCCTTTACCCGGAGATGAGCAGCGCAGACCAGCAGCAGGTGATCCGCGAGGTTTTGGCGGCGGTGGGGGGCTAGAGCTCCCAGCTGCCGATGCGCAGCAGCCGCCGCAGCCAGGACAAGGGAATGTGGAAGGGTGGGTAGCGGAAGGCAAAATCCACCCACACTCCGCGTTGGACAACGCTTTTGAGGTGCGAAAAGGCCAGGAAAGAGTGCTTTCCGTGATAGGCGCCCATGCCGCTTTGCCCGCGCCCGCCAAAGGGCAGGCTGTGGCTGGCGACCTGTACCAGGGTGTCGTTTTGACAGCCGCCGCCAAAGGGAACGGCTTCTAACAGGCGCTGGCGCAGACGGCGGTCCTGCGTGAAGAAGTAAAACGCCAGGGGGTTGGGGAAACGTCGCAGCAGTTCCAACGCTTCTTCGATGGTGTCGTAGGTGAGGATGGGCAGGAGCGGGCCGAAGATTTCTTCCTGCATGACGGCATCCTCGGGCGCAGCCGGAGCCAGCAGCGTGGGGGCGATGTAGCGCTCAGCGGGCAGGGTTTGGCCGCCGTGCACCACCCGTGCCGGGTCGATCAGCGCGCACAGACGTTCAAAATGGCGGTCGTTGATGATGCGGGCGTAATCAGGGCTTTCCTGCGGCTGACTGCCGTACATCTCAGAAAGAGCGGCGCGCAGGGCGTTGATGAGCGGCTCCTGAATCTTGCGTTCCACCAGCAAAAAATCGGGGGCAATGCAGGTTTGACCGGCGTTAAAGAATTTGCCCCAGGCGATGCGGTGGGCGGCGACATCCAGGGGGGCGGTGGCGTCCACCAGGCAGGGGCTTTTGCCGCCCAGTTCGAGGGTTACGGGGGTGAGGTGCTCGGCGGCGGCGCGCAGCACGATCTTCCCCACGGCGGGGCTGCCGGTGAAGAAAATTTTGTCAAAGCGCTGGCGCAGCAGCTCTCCGGCGGTCTCCGGCCCGCCGCTGACTGCGGCCACATGGCGAGGGTCAAAGGCCTGGGCCAGAATGCGCAGGGTGACGGCCTCGGTGTGCGGGGCCAGTTCGGAGGGCTTGACGATGACGCAGTTGCCCGCGGCCACTGCTCCCACCAGGGGAGCAAACAGCAGGTGGAAAGGGTAGTTCCAGGGGGCAAAGATGAGGGTGCGGCCGTACGGTTCGGGGAAGATGCGGCTGACAGCCGGGAAATGCAGCAGGGCGGTGGGCTGGCGGCGCGGGCGCATCCAGGCGGCCAGATGGCGCAGGGCATGGCGAATTTCGGCAACCACCGGAGCGATTTCGGTGCTGTATGCTTCGGCGGGGGATTTATGCAGATCGGCCTGCAGGGCGTCGAGCACGGCCTGTTCGTGGGTTTGCACGGCGTTCAGCAGACTGCGCAGCTGCTGCAAACGAAACGACAGGGGGCGGGTGGCGCCAGATTGGAAAAAATCATCTTGCTGGCGGATCAGTTCGGATTCCATAAGGACCTTCTTTAGGTAGGATGGCTTTTTGATTATAGCGATAAGCGCACCAAAAGGTCAAAAATTCGTTCAAGGTCGGGGTAAAATTGGCATACAGCGCGCACGGCGCGACAAGATAGCCAAGGCGAAGTAAAATACAATCAGCACAACGGGATTATTAGGAAAGGAAAACCCCATGCGGCATTGGATCAAACGAATTTGGTGCGCGGCAGCGCTGGCGAGCGCGGCGGCTTTAAGTGGGTGCAGTACGCTGCTCGACATGATGCCGCAAGGCCCCACGCAGGCCCCGCCTTCAAATATTTGGACGCCGGTGGCAACCACGCCCACGCGCGTACCCATCCCCACCAAAGACCCCAACAGCGTTCCCCAGGCGGCTCACCCCATTGAGGTGCGCGCTTTTGCCGAGATCCCTGGGGGGGTGTTCTTGAACGTGAGCGAAGAGTGGGTCAATGTGGAAGTGACGGTGAAATACACTTTGAAGTTTTGGAATGTAGGTGCGTTGATGGGGGAACGCTACGGTAAGGCCTCGATGACGGTGGAATATCAGCCGCTGACCAACGGGTTCATCCTGGGCGCACCGGATAAGAACGGCCAGCGGCAGATGAAACCCTCCACGCGCTTTCCTTCGTTTAAGCCGGAGAAAATTGAGCTGACTTTCAGCGGAGGGCCGGAGGGGAAATTTCAGCAGGTGGAACCCCCAGCCGATGTGCCCGTGGAGGGGCGGCTGATTCATGAGAAGGACGGTTCTTTCCGCATTTTCTTCGAACAAGGGGTCAACCCGGCGGCTGAATTCACCTTGAAGAACCCCGACGCTTTTAACGCCTGGAAATAAGAACCTCATGGGCGTACCGGCGCACACCCCCCCTGAAACCCGCAGGGAAACCCCCGCGCGTTGGTGGCTTTTGGGCGTGGCGGGGGCAGCGGTGGTGTGCCTGGGTTTATGCGCCCTGGCGGTGCTGTTGAGCGGGGGGGCCTATTGGCTGGTATCACAAGAAAAAATTCCCAACCCATTTGCCAGCCAAACGCCCACCCCCACTTTAACCCCCACGGAAACCCCGCGCCCCACGCGCACCCTCACCCCCACCCGCACCCGTAAACCCAGCCTGACCCCCAGCCTGGTGTTTACCCCCGCGGCCACGCGTACCCCCACCCTCACGGCGACTCTGGCGGCGAACGCATTGCCGCCGAATGGGCCCTGGCTGGTGTTTGACAGTCAGGATGGGCTGTGGGTGGTGAACCCCCAGGGCCGCGGGCTGAAACGTCTGTGGAATGAGCGTCCCCTGCTGCCGGAGGGGCTGCAGGCCAATGCTGCGCCGCGCGGAGGGGTATTGGCCTTTTTGGCCTACCGTGAACTGCGCAGCGGCGAAGAAGTGCCGGCTTTGCACGTGGTCAGCCTGCCGGAAGGACGGGTGGAACGCTGGCTGTTGGCGGTGCGGCCTTTGGCAGGGGCGGATGAGACCTCACTGCGGGCTTTGGTGTCGCGCAATGGGTTGGCCTGGTCACCGGATGGGCGCAAACTGGTGTTTGCGGCCGTGCTGGACGGGCCTTCGGTGGATCTATACCTGCTCGACCGTCAGGATCACAGCCTGAGGCGGCTGACAGACCTGGCAGGGGGTGAATTTGCACCTGCCTGGTCGCCGGACGGCAGCACGCTGGTGTATTTCAGCAGCGATGTGGATGCGCAGGGGGTGGAATGGACCGAGGTGTGGACGGTGGAGCCCATCAGCGGGCGGAATATGCGCCTGCTGGAGCGGGCCAGCAGCCGCCCGGCCCTGGCGGGGTGGTCGGGGCTGCACCAGTTCTTGCTGTACCGACGTAGTGAAATTTGCGGCGGGTTTGATCTGCGCCTGGGCGACACCCTGCGCCCCTATTCAGACCCGCTGGTGAAGGGCTGTTTTGGGGGGGCGGCGGTGGACGGGGAGAGCAGCAACATCGTTTTCAGCGTCAGCCAGGCACAGGCGGCTTACTGCCCGTGCGCGGATGAACCCGAACCAGCGGGGGTGTTCTTTTTACCCGGCGGTCAGGGACTGCCGCAGCCGCTGAGCGGGCGCGAGGCTCTGGACGTGCGCTGGCTGCCGGACGCACGCCTGTTCTTCACGGCCAGTATTGAGGGCTGGACGCGGGCTTACAGTGCAGCCGGGGCGCCGGTGGGCATTCCGGCGGATGTGCTGGGGACGCTGCCGTCGGTGGGGGCGGCCAGCGGCCTGTGGGCCTGGTACAGTCCGCGCAACGCATCTCCGCCCCGCGGACTGTGGCTGGGATCGAACCGCCAGCAGGCACGCATGATTTACGCAGGCACGGCGGATTTTCCGCGCTGGAGCCCGGCGGGGAATACGCTCTTGTTCTTTGACGGCACGGCTTTGATGGTGGCCGAAGGACCGGATTTTGCGCCGCTGCGGCGGCAAACTCTGTCCTCGGCACCGGTGGATGCGGTGTGGGTGTGGCGGTGAGAGTCCTTTAAGGAGGTGCGGCCTATGCGCTGGATACAAGCGGGGTTGATCTGCGTTTTGATCCTGGCGGCGGGATGCAGCCGTCAGGCTTCGCCGTTGGCTGAGGGGGCCAGCCCGCCCCCCGCGCTTTCTGCGCGCACCGCCTCTGAAGCTGCGTCGGCGGAGCCCACCCAGGAACCCGCGCCCAGCCCCACCCCCGATTGGCTGCGCCAGCCGGGGGAGGTGATTGACCCCGAAAACGTCATGCGTCTGCGCGAGGCAGCCGTGGTTCCTTTGGGAGGGGAAGCCTACCAACTGCGCTGGTCGCAGGACAGCCAGGTATTGGCGGCTTTTTCCAGCGCGTATTTGCTGGCGCTGAGGCCGGTGGGGCTGGAAACCATCACCACCGTGGTGGTCCAGCCGCCTATCCAACTGCTGGATTACAGCCCAGACGCGGGCTGGATGGCAACCACCTCAGACCCGCTGAAGGTGGACCTGCGCGACCCGGCCACGGGGGCGGTGGTGCGCAGTTTGAACAGCGTGGGGGTGGTGGGGGCAGCCTTTTCCCCCGACGGGCAAAGCCTGGTAGTGGCTAACAGCGATAATTTCCAGGCGGAGGTCTTCAATCCGGCGGACGGCAGCCTGCAGGAAACGCTGAACGGCTTTGAGACCGCTGCTCCTATCTATGGGATCCAGTTTGATGCTCCCTCTGACCGCCTGATCTGGGTTGCGCGCGGCACGGTGCAGGTGATGCAGCTGCCGGGGGGGCAGCTGGGGGCGCAGCTTAACCACGAGGATTCCGTCTCGGCCCTGGCACTTTCGCCCAGCGGCAGTGTGTTGGCCGCGGCGGCTGCCGGCACTCAGGACGGCCTTTTCACGCCGCTGCTTCAACTTTGGGACCCCACCAGTGGGGAATCCCTGGGGCGGTTGGCGCTGGATGAGCCGGCCTATGGGGGCATGGACTTTTCGGCAGACGGGCGTTTGTTGGCGCTCAGCGTGGGCGAGGTGGTGATGATTTACGATATGGCTGCCCAACAACCGCTGGCAGCCCTCAACGGCCACACCGGTGGGGTGCGGGCGCTGCGTTTTTCACCGGATGGGACATTGCTGGCCACCGTAGGCATGGATCAGACCTTACGCCTGTGGAAAGTTGTGCCCTGACCTAAATTCCATTAAGCTGACCGCCGGAAATGCGTGCGCATCCTGAGGTTTTCAGTTAAGATAAATCTATGCGTTCTTCCGACAGCCCATTTCTCGCAGACTGGTTTGCCATCTCCACCCGCTGGCTGGTATTGGTGGGGGTCATGGCAGCGTTCAGTTTGGGACCAGGACTGAAAGCGCTGCATTTGGTACTGATCACCTTGATGGTGGGTTGGAATGTGACCGTTTCGGTGTTTGCCATTACGAACCGGCGCTTATCCCACCACCGATTAATCAATATCGCCGTGGATTGGGTCAGCAGTGTCGTGCTCTTTTTGGTGGGGGGCGGGCTGACCGGCGGGCTGCTGTGGGTGGGGGTTTTGGTGTTGGCCACGGCGGCCATTTATTACGAATGGCGCGGTGCTTTGGGGGCGGCGGCGGCCTTGATTTTGGCCCAGGGGCTTTCGGCGTATCTAGCGGGCTTTGATTGGCCCTGGATCGCCCTGCTGGGGGTGGGCACCACCGCCACCGGGGTTTTGATGGGGGTGCTGAGCCGCTTGCTGATGAGCTTTGTGCGCCAGAATTATCAGCGGCTGCAAGCCTCGCGCCGTGAGGGTGAGAAACGCGCCCAGCGTCAGGAACGCGAACGGCTGCAGGCTTTTTACAGCATGGTGGAAACCCTCAGCGCTTCAATCAATTACCAGGTGGTGCTGGACACCACCCTGGATTTAAGCGCGGCGATTGTGGGTGATGCTGCGGCAGAAGAGCTGGTTTCGGCGGTACTGTTGTTTTCAGAATCGGGGCTGAGCATTGAGGCCAGCCGTAAGATGCCCGCTGCGGACCAGCGTCAGCAGCTTGCCGGTGCGCGCGGGGTTTTGGCCGAGGTGATCCAAAGCGGCGAACCCGCCCTGGTGGATCAGCCGGGGGAAGACCCCGAATTGGGCCTGCTGATCAGCGTGCGCGCCTGTCAGAGTGCCCTGCTGCTGCCGCTGCGGCGGGGGTTAAACGCCTTCGGCCTGATGCTCTACGCGCACCCTAACAGTGAGATCTTCACTCAGGAGCAGGCCGATTCCTTACAGATGATCAGCCACCAGGCGGTGATTGCCATTCAGAACGCGCGCCTGTTCCAGGATCTAGAATTGGAAAAAGCGCGCATGGAAGAGGCGCAGGAAGAAGCCCGCAAGAAACTGGCGCGCGATTTGCATGACGGCCCGATTCAAACTGCCTCGGCGATTGTGATGCGCACCAGCCTGGCACGTAAGATGTTGGAGCGAGACGCTGCCCAGGCGGAGATTGAGATGGCGCGCGTGGAAGATTTGGCCCGACGCAACACTCAGGAACTGCGCCACATGCTGTTCACCCTGCGGCCGCTGGTGTTGGAAAGCGAAGGCCTTGAGGCAGCCCTCAAAGCCATGGCTGAAAAGATGCGCGACACCTATCAGCAAAACGTATTGGTGGAGGTGGACCCGGCCTTGATCAGCCAGTTGGAGATGGGCAAGCAGACGGTGATATTTTACCTGGCTGAAGAGGCGGTGAATAACGCCCGCAAACACGCCGAGGCTCAGCATATCTGGGTGCGCTTCAAACGCCTGCCGCGCGATGCAGAAATGGCCGTATTGGAGATCACCGACGACGGCAAGGGTTTTGACACGGCCGCCGTGAACAACCAATACGACCGCCGCGGCAGTTTGGGCATGGTGAATTTGCGCGAGCGCACCGATATGGTCAACGGGTTATTAAAGCTGCAGTCCGCGCCTGGTAAAGGCACGCGCGTGCAGGTGATCATACCCTTATCGGAGGATGCGGCGGACCGCCTGCAGCGCGGACTGCCGGTGAGTTAAGCCCGAAGGAAAAGCAGCTATATGCCAGAAGCAGCAGGGATCGCGTACACCCGCGTCAACCAGGGGGCGGAGACTGGAAGGCCGCCTGTGGTCTTAATCCATGGGGCGGGCAGTTCGCATCTGTTTTGGCCCGGGGAGTTTCGCCGTATGGCCGGCTGGGATGTGTACGCGTTGGACCTGCCGGGACACGGGCGGTCGGGCGGGGTGGCGCGGCAGTCGGTGGGGGAATATGCCCGTCAGGTGCTGGAATGGATGAGGACCCTGGGAATATTTCGCGCGGCGCTGGTGGGGCATTCTTTGGGCGGGGCGGTGGCTTTGCAACTGACCCTGGAACACCCTGACCGGGCTGCGGCTCTGGCGCTGCTGTGCAGCGCGCCCTTTTTTGACGTGCCGCCCTCGTTTTTGGACCTGCTGGACAACCAGAAAATGCCCGAGCCGTCTCTGAACTGGCTGTCGGAGCGGTTGGTGCAGCCAGAGACGCCCGAAGCTGTCAAAGAGCGAGTCTTGGGAGATGTGCGTAAGGTGCGCCAGGGGGTGTTGATTGCGGATTGGCGAGCCTGCGCTCACTTTGACTGCCGCAGCCGTTTGAAACGCTGTTATGTGCACACCTGGGCGGCATCAGGCAAGCACGACCGGCTGCTGCCCCCTGCTGTGGTGAGCGGGTTGCACGCTCTGCCCAATGCAGCTGTGCAGGTGTACCCCGCAGCGGGCCACCTCTTGCCTTTGGAACAACCGCAGAGATGTGCGGCGGATTTGCAGCAGTTTTTGCGCAGCCGTCTCGATGATTAGAAACATTCATTGGTGTAGCTGCAAGGCTGCGGAGCAGCAAAAAACGCGCCGTTCGGCGCGTTTTGCATCTTTATAGGGGGAAACCTTCAGCTTTTGGATGGTAGATGCGGTTCGAATTTGGCGATCAGGTTTTCCAAAGGCTGCAGACCGTTCAGGCGAACCTTTTCCTGCCCGCCCGCAAAGAGGATCACCGTAGGGACGCTCATGACCCCATAAGAGGCCGCCAAACCGGCGCACTCATCTACGTTCACGTGGGCCAGCCGGACGCGCCCAGCCCATTTTTGGCCGAGCTGTTCCAGCAGGGGCTCAATACGCTTGCAGGGTCCGCACCAGGGCGCGCCAAATTCCAACAGCACCGGCAGTGAGGATTGCAGCACCTCTGCGTCGAAGTTTTGCTCATCCACAGGTTGAAATGCGCTCATGTTGTTCCTCTTTATTTTTTGGACTTGTGCTTCATTTCGCGAGGCTTCCACAGCTCCACTAATTCACATTCCACCTGGCCATTGAGGTCAGCCCAATGTGAAATGGGCAGGGCCAGATAGGCGATGGCAGCGGTGGGCAGAGATTCCACCCGGCGGCTGAGCATTTGCAGCAGGCCTTCCAAACCGGGATTGTGGCCGATGACCAGCACGCGTTCGATCTCGTCGGGGATGGTGTGGAGTACATCCAGGATGCCCTCAGTTTCGGCCAGATAGAGGCTCTCCAGATAGGTGACATCGCCTTTGAATTTACAAGCGCTGGCCACCTCTTCGGCGGTCATCTGCGCACGTTTGGCGGTTGAGGCGTAGATCACTTGGGGCCTGAGTTCTTTATCTTTGATCAGCTCACCCATCATGGGTGCGTCGTGTTTGCCGCGTTTGTTCAGCGGGCGCTCCAGATCGGGCAGTTCGGCATCTTTCCAGCTAGATTTGGCATGGCGCATGATCAGCAGCGTCTTCATGGTCCAGTCTCCTTGTCTATTCATCTCATTCGCTGATCAGTATAACATCATTTTTTTTCGTGAAATGAAAGAAAAGATTAGAAAACATCCTGGTTATAAATGGAAACGCCGCCCCGGCGAGGTGCAGGGGCAGCGCGAGTGAAACCGGCAAAATCAGGCCAGCAGCTCAAATGAGGTGGTGATGTCAGCCACGCCGCGCAGGGTGGCGGCGACCGAGCAATATTTTTCCTCAGAAAGTTCGATGGCTTGCGCCACAGATTTATCCGTCAGCCCCTGGCCGCGCAGCTTGTAGTGTACGTGAATTTTGCGGAAGGTCCACGGGGGATCGCTGTCTTGCTGGCCGTCCACTTCAATTTCCAGGCTTTCCAGAGGTGTGCGCTTTTTGGTGAGGATTTCCACCACATCCACCGCTGTGCAGGAGGCCAAAGCCACCAGCATCAGCTCTGAGGGTTTCATGCCGATCCCTTCATCGGGGGTGGAAAGCACCACCGAATGATTGGTGGAGTCGGTTCCAACAAATTGTTTTCCGGTGATCCAGCGAACACGGGCTTGGCTCATCAGGCACACTCCTAGGCTTGGGTTTTTCCGAACATATGGATCAGATTTTTCAGGGCAGCCTCGCGCTCGGCGGGGGTTTGGTGTTCAAAGTTCTGCATGCAGCAAGAGGCATAGTCCTGCAGAAACGCCTGGCTGGCGCTGAGGGCGGCAGAGCGGATGGCGGAGAGCTGCTGCAAAATCTCGGAGCAGTCCCGGTCCTGTTCGATCATGGCTTCCACGCCGCGCACCTGCCCTTCCAGGCGGCGCAGACGGGCGAGGATTCTTTGTTTGGCAGCATCATCCTGCATCATCATGGCAAAATCTCCAGCGGCTGACACGCAGCCGTGCGGTTAGCCCGCTCAGGTGAAACGACCGCCGCCGCCGCAGGAAGACCCGCCCGATGAGGCGGCGCCCCCCGCAGAAGAGAAGCTGGCTGCAATGGTGGAGAGCTTCTTCTCGGTCTGAGGACTGTGGCAGTGGGGGCATTCGGGGAGCAGGTGAGCATCGGAAAAGCGCACCATTTTTTCAAAGCTGCGGCCGCAGTTTGAACAGCGGTATTCATACAGGGGCATAGCGGATCATTCCTTCCAGTCATGATACTATACCCCAGTATAGCATAATTGACCAAGGTGTCAAGGGGAGCGCACGCGAAATTTGTGAAAAAGGAAGCAAAGCTGCCCGGCTGGACAAAACACATACGTTTTTGTGTACACACCCTTGCTTTTTTTTGAGAATCAGGTATGATACTTTTAGTAGCATTTGAGGGGGATGAGGTATTTTGGGATTTCAAAAGGGCGTTGCTTGCGAGAAATTGTTGCGCATGCTATAATTTATATGTTAAACCGAACAAACTTCTGGACAGGTGCCGCCTGCCAGTCTGCGCCTGAGCGCAGACTGCAACTTCTTATCCCGCGAGCAGTATGGACTTTACACAAATGACCAGCACCCCGCACGTGGCAGGGATGTTTTTGTCTTTTTTCTATCACCCCACTAAGGCATAAATCAATCAAAGAGACTCCAGACCTATGAAAATTTTAGAACTCGAAAACGTTCCACTTGCGTCGCTGCGTGAGACGGCCAAAGAGCTGAACATTCCCAACGCCGCCCGCCTTAAAAAAGAAAACTTGCTGATTCGTATTCGGCAGGTTGAGGCTGAACGGGAAGGCTTGGAAGTTCGCGGCGGTGTCCTGGAAATTATGAATGAGGGCATCGGCTTCTTACGCACCAATTATCAAGTGGGCCAGGATGATGTGTATGTGTCCCAGGCCCAATTGCGCCGTTATGACCTGCGTGCTGGGGACTTGGTCATTGGACATGTACGCCCACCGCGCGATTCGGAACGCCATTACGGGCTGCTCAAAGTAGAAAGCATCAACGGCCTGACGCCCGAAGAGGCGCGCAACCGTCCGAATTTTGAGAACCTGACCCCCATTTTCCCCGATAAACGCTTTGATTTGGAAACTGACCGCGGCATATTATCCACCCGCCTGATCAACCTGATCTCGCCCATTGGGCGCGGGCAGCGCGGCATGATCGTTTCGCCCCCCAAGGCGGGCAAGACGACCATCATGAAACAGATCGCCAATTCCATCTCGGTGCGCAACCCCGAGGTGCATTTGATCATCGCCCTCATCGGCGAACGCCCGGAAGAAGTCACCGATATGGACCGCTCAGTGGATGCGGAAGTGGTGGCTTCGACCTTTGATGAGCCGGTGTCTTCGCACGTGCGCACGGCCGAAATTACCCTGGAGCGGGCCAAACGCCTGGTGGAAGTGGGCCGCGATGTGGTAATTTTGATGGACTCGCTCACCCGCCTGGCGCGGGCTTATAACCTGGTGGTTAACCCTTCGGGCCGCACGCTTTCGGGCGGTATGGACCCCTCGGCCCTGTATCCACCCAAACGATTCTTCGGCGCGGCGCGCAATTTGGAAGAAGGCGGCTCGCTGACCATCATCGCCACGGCGTTGGTGGATACTGGCTCGCGTTTGGATGACGTGGTCTACGAAGAATTCAAAGGCACCGGCAACATGGAACTGCACCTGTCCCGCAGACTGCAGGAACGGCGCATCTTCCCCGCGATCGACATTGAACGCTCTTCGACCCGGCGCGAAGATTTGCTCTTAGGGCCGGACATCCTTTCGCGGGCGTGGCTGATGCGGCGTATGTATCTGCAGATGATCGGCCAGCCGCCCCAGGGCGCGGGTATGGACCCGGCGGTGGGAACCGAGGCGATTTTGCAGCGGCTGAGCCGCACCAAGAATAACCAGGAATTCCTGGAAAGCTTAACGGAGGATATGTGAAACAAAAGCTAGGCCCACAGCGAAAACTGACTCAGGGGTGGGGCATCGCACTGAATCTGTTTTCCGGAGCTCTGTGGGGGGTTGCCATCTTTATGGTGGTGTTTACTGTTTTTTTGGTGATCGGACGAGACCGCATCCCTTTTAAAGTCTCAGCGCAAAGCGAGACCGAGGCAGTGGCGGCGGTGGACAGCGAGGTGTTGGAATCTCTGCACTCCGCGCCCAGCGTCCCCCTGCCCACCTTTGTTCCGGCGGAACCGGTGGAAGACGCCATTGCCCGCGAAACCAACGGGCACACCGTTCTGCCCACCCGTGCACGGGATAAGGTGGTGGAATATACCGTGCAAAAAGGCGATTCCATGTTTGGGATTGCCAACAAATATGACCTGAAGCCCGAGACGATCCTGTGGGCCAATTACGCTGCTTTGAATGATGACCCCCACATGATCAGCATTGGGCTGGATTTGAAGATCCCACCCACCGATGGGATTTATTACCAGTGGAAAGAAGGCGACACCCTGGACAAGGTGGCGGCCACCTACCGCGTGGACGCTTCGGCCATTGTGGGCTGGCCGGGGAACAAGCTGGATTTGACCAACCCACAGATCGAACCCGGCTCGTATGTGATGATCCCGGGCGGTTGGCGCGAGATGCGCACCTGGGTGGTGCCGACGGTATGGCGTTCGGGTGCTGGAGCATCGAAGAGCATCCCTGGCGGCTGCTCGGTGGAAGGCGGCGCGTTTGGCACCGGATCGTTTGTCTGGCCTGCGGATAATCACTATCTATCGGGGAACGACTATTGGTCAGGACACCTGGGAATTGATATCGCGGCCGGAACCGGCGCACCCCTGTACGCGGCCGATTCAGGCGTGGTGGTATATGCCGGCCCCATTGGCGGCGGCTACGGCAACATGATCATGATTGACCACGGCAACGGCTACCACACTCTGTACGCTCACTTGAGTTCGGTCAACGTTCGCTGCGGCGCCAGTGTTTCACAGGGTCAATTCATCGGCCTGGCGGGCAGCACGGGCAATTCTACCGGCCCCCACCTGCATTTTGAGGTGCGCTACATGGGCGGGTTTGTGAACCCCTGGCAGGTACTGCCGTAAAGCGGCTGCCCTCGGCAGCCTTGAGCTGAAAACCAAAAAGGACAGGTCTCCACATCACGGAGACCTGTTTTTATATTGGGCTTAGGCTTTGGGCGGGATGGGTTTGGCGTATTTGATCAGATCGGCCTGAAAGCCGACCTTCTCATATAACTGCCGGGCGCGGGTGTTGCTGGCGAAGACAAACAGGGTCAGGACGGGAAAACCGTTGTCCTGCGCCCAGGCTTCGGCGGCCTGCAGGAGGGCGCGGCCCACCCCCTGACCCTCGTGGTCAGGATGCACCACCAGATCGGAGATATACCCCTGGGGCTGGTGACTGAAGAACTCGGTCTCGGTCTGAAGGAAGATAAACCCAGCGCGGACACCGCCGTCCGTCTCAGCGATGAGGAAGGTGCTGCCGGGCTCAGGCTCTTCCAGGGCTTTCTTCAGCAGGGCTTGATTGGCAGCGTTGATGGTTTCGGCCTGACGCCAGGCGGGCAGGTCAAAGGCAGTCAGCCGGTCGGATAAAGACAGAATCCAGGGGATGTCTTCGGGTTGGTAGGGACGAATGTGAAGGGACATGGCGCACAACCTCACGGCTTAGGATTTATTCCACTACAAAAACCACTGCAGGTGAATCCGCGGTGTTCCCGGCACGGTCGACGGCGCGCACCACCAGAGAATGTTCGCCGGGGATGGGAACCCAGGGGATGCTGAAGGGGGCTTGCTGATTTTCGCCAATTTTTATGCCGTCCAGCCGCCATTCCACACGGGCGATGCCGCCGGCGTCGCTGACCTGGGCCAGGAAATTGATGGAGCGGCTGTCTGTACGCGAAAACCGCTGCTGGGGGGCAGGGTAGGTAAGGGCGGCCTGGGGCGGGGTGTTATCCACGCTGACCTGGATCACGGCACTTTGCAGGCTTTGATCTTGACGGACGACCACCAGGCGCACGGCGTACAGGCCGTCCTGCAAGGATTGGGTGTCCCATAAGGTCAGAGGGCCGCCGCTGACGGGGGTCTGGCTTTCACTGCCCACCAGCAGCCAGGACTGCGGGTTGAGGCCTGCGCCCACCTGCACGCGGTACGAGGCAAAACCTGCGCCGCCTGCTTCGCCAAGGATGGGTACTTGCCCGCGCACAAAGGAGAAAATCTGCGGCTGGGAGATGACCACGCCCGGCAGGGGAGGCGGCACCAAGATGTCGTCGTAGGCATCAGGCGGCAGTTCAATGCCCGCGGCGCGCGCCCAGGGCAGAGCTTCGCTGGGAACCACCAGATAGGTCTGCTCTTTGACCAACTCGCGCGGGGTAAAGACGGTGGCCAGGCGGTTGGTTTCGCGGTTGACCTGAACGGTGCGGTAGAGGTCGTCTACCTCGACGGGTTCAGAGCCGTTCAGGAATATTTCTTCTACTTGAGTGGGACATTGGCTGGTGGGCAGCTTGCCGGAGGGGGTGCACACCGTGAGGGTGGACAGCCCTTCGGGGACGGACCAATCGGCCAGGGGCAGGTTGCGGTGGGCGTATTGAAAAGCTGCGTGCCACAGCCCGGCGGCCATGCGCGGCTGGAGGCGCACTTCGGTGGGGGCTTCGGCGGGCAGCCCCATCCACACCACGCTCAGCATCTGGCGGCTGTATCCCACGGCCCACACTTCATCTCCGCGGGCGGTTTGGCCGGTTTTGGCGCCGGTGGGACGGCCGGTTTCCAGCGGGTTGGGGTAACCCAGGCTGGGCCAGCGGGCGGGTTCATCTGCCAGCATATGGTGGATTAAATAGGCCAGCTGCGGGCTGACCAGAGAATTTTCCTGGGGGGCAGAGGGCGCCAGCCACACCTGCCCGTGGACGTCTTCCACGCTGACCAGAATTACAGGGCTGAGCGGGTCGTCGGCACTGCGGGCTGTGCCGCGCTGCACGCCCAGATTGGCAAAAGTGCTGTAAGCCTGGGCGATTTGCAGCAAATTGACACTGCCGCCGGTGAAAAACAGCTCGCCGGGGTTGGAGCGCCCGTCCAACAGGGGCAGCCCCAGGGGTTCTACCTGCCGCCAGGTGTTGGCCGGGCCGATCTGGTACAGCAGCTGGGCCAGGGGGGCCAGGTCGTCGTTGGCTACGGCCAAACGCAGGCGTTGGGGGCCGCGGTAGGCCGTTTCCGGCTGACGGTACGCTGCCAGATCGGCAGGCAGGCTGGCGGGGATATCCCAAACCAGGGAGGCCGGGCTAAACCCACGGGCAAAGGCCGTCAGGGCGGTAAAGGGGGTCAGCAGACTGCCAGGTTGGTGAGGGGAAAGGCGCGGCGTTTCTCCGGCGGTGGTGGTGTCGCCCAGCAGGGCCAAAAGCTGGCCGGTGGGCAGGTCGATGAGGGCGGCGGAGGCCAGGCTGCCGCTGGGGAGGCTCTGT
The DNA here is from genome assembly GCA_029975215.1 of Levilinea sp. Lineage (GTDB taxonomy): Bacteria > Chloroflexota > Anaerolineae > Anaerolineales > Anaerolineaceae > Levilinea. Next base: position 61,549 of record JARKPO010000049.1, on the reverse strand, counting down.
GATGCGGGCGGCAGGGTGGGCAGCAGACGCGCGGCGGCGCAGTCTTCGGCGCCAGAAACGGTCAGCCCTTGCAGTCGGGCCAGCTGAGTTCGGGCGGCGCAGTTGATCTGACGCTGCAGGTCGTAATCTAGACTGGTGATCACGCGCAGCCCACCGCGTTCTACCCGGCCGCGGCCAAAGCGGGCATAGAGTTCATCTAATACCAGACGGTTGAAGGCCGGGCTGAGCTGCACCGGATCGGCGGGCGGGTCTTGCAGTCTGAGGGCGGCCTGCTGGGCGCTGGTGTAGGTGTCTGATTGGATCACCCCCTGAGCCAGCAGGCGTTGGAGGGCAGCCTGATAATTTTCCAGCGCGGCGGTGCGCGCATCCAACGGGTTGAGGGCCGGAGATTGGGCCACGGAGGCCAGCAGAACGGCTTCGGGAAGGTCTAGCTGGCTGGCCGATTTGCCCAGGTACAGGTTGGCGGCGGCATCGGCCCCGTAGGCCAGGCGGCCAAAATAGGCGCTGTTGAGATACCATTCCAGCACCTGAGCGCGCCCGTACTGTGCCGTCACCTGGGCCGCCAACAGGCGCATGCGCAGGGTTCGCCGCAGGCCCGCCGGTTCGTTTTCCAAAAGCAGATCGCTGACCAGTTCTTCGGCCAGGGTGCGGGGGCGTTCATCCGTCAGGCTGCGCCAGGCCACCCCAGGGCTGGCCCAAAAATCAGGCTGGTTAAGGGCCACGGTGACCTGCACCAGGTAGGGGGAAAGGTGGTCGGGGACGGTGGGGTCAAGGTATAGATAGCGGCGGGGAATGCCGGGGGATTCCAGACTGTAGAGCAGGTTTTGGCCGGTGCGGTCATACAGGCGGGTGGGCTGCAGCAGCAAACCGTCGCGGGGGTTCAGGTCTGCTTCGAGACGCTGCAAAGAGGGCAAACCGGCGGTCAGGCGGGCGTAGGCGCCGCCCGCCGTGAAGAGGAGCAGTACGACCAGCAGCCCGCCCAGGGCCGCGGCAGATAGCCAGGCCGGCAGGACCGCGGCAGAGGGCGGGCGGCGAACCTGCTTTCGGCGGCGGACAAGGAGCAAACGTTGAAGAGGACGCACGGCGAAGCGGGAGCTTTCTTATGGGGTGGGTGTGTGGGTATGGGTGGGCTGGCGGGTCTGCGTGGGGCGCGGGGTCAGCGTGGGTTGGCGGGTGTGGGTGGGGGTGGTGACGGCGGCGGTGCGGGTGGGCGTGTGGAGCGCGGTCAGCCGTTCGCGGGCCAGTTCGGCCCATTCTTCAGGATACAGCTCGGCGGGCATGGCCAGCAGCTTTTGATAATCCTGCATGGCGGGCAGCACACGGTTGAGCTTTTCCTGCGCCTGGGCGCGGTAGAAGAGCACCTCGGCTTTTTGCAGGTCGGTGACGGCATACAGCTCGGCGGCGGCAAAACGGTTGTACACCTGCTGATAATCGCCCTGGGCGAAGAAAACCTTGCCCAACGTGGATTGGGCCGCGTAAGAGCGCTGGTTGAGGCCGATCGCCTGGGTCAGATCCACGACAGCCTTGTCATAATCACCTAAAACGCGGTACAACTCGCCGCGCTGGATGTAAATTTCGGCCTGGCTGCGGTCTATTTCCAGGGCACGGGAGAAGGCCTCCAGAGCGGCTTCGGAATTATCCTGTGCAGCATAGGCGCCGCCTTGCCAGGCCAGGGCCTGAGCATCTCTGGGTTCATACAGCAGGTAGGTGTTCACCGCCTGTAGGGTACATTCGGGATCCTGGTCTGCGCTGCACACTTCGGCGAGCAGACGGTAACTTTCCAGCATGGTTTTGTCCAGCGTGTTGGCCTGTTCAGCGGCGGCGCGGGCCTCGGCGATATCCCCCAGAGCCAGGTACGCCTTGGCGCGGTAGAAATGCAGCAGGGGTGAATCCGGCTGAAGCTGGCCGACAGCTTCCAGATTGCGCAAGGCCTGTTCCGGGTCGTTAGCGCCCAGGTTGAGGACAGCCAGTTGAAGATAGGCCTCGGCAAAGTTGGGGTCGGCCTCTACGGCGGTTTTCAGGTCGCGCTCAGCCTCGCGCAGGCGGCGCGGCTGACTGGCAAGGTAGGCATAGGCACGGCCCAGATAGGCGGGGGCAAAGTTGGGGTCTTGGCCAATGGCCTGCTCGTAATAACGCAGGGCGGTTTTGGTATCCTTGCGCTGGCGGTAGGTTTCACCCATGTAGTAGAGCAAATCTGGGGCGTTGGGCTCGTCGCGCAGGCTTTGCTGAAGATAATCTTCCATTTCAGCCCACTGGCCTTTGGCGTAAGCGCGCATGGCGGTAGAATAGGCTTCGCTGCGCGCGTGGGGGGTGTTGACGTACAGAGGGGTGGGCGTGTAGGTGGCTTCCAGCAGCATCCACAGCGGGGTGGGCCCTGCGGCAGGCACGGTAGGGCTGCGGAAAACGGGGGTCAGGGAGGGCAGCGAGGTGGGGGTGGGGCCGTACGTGGGCACGGAGGAGGGGATGAACACCCGCTGGGTGCTGCGTTGGCGCAGGCCGAGGATTCCCACCGTCACCAGGGCGATGACAACCACTGCCGCAGCCGCGTAGAGGGCAATTTGTTTCCACGACAGGCCCAGCAGTTCGCGCTCTGGCTGCACCTGCAAGGCCGCCAGCTGCGATTCCCAGTTGCGGCGCTGAAGCTCCGGCGGGATGGCCAGGGTGGGGTCGGGGGGCAGCTCACCCGCCAGGATCAGGCCGTGGCGGGCGGTGCGGTTGGTAGGATCCAGGCGCAGGGCTTCTTTCAGGCAGTACACGCGCTCGCGGCGGGTTTCCACCGCGGCGCTCATCCACAGCCAGATATCGGGCTGGGTGGGGACGCGTTTAATCAGGCGCGTGAGCAGGTCGCGCGCGCGGGCTTTATCGCCCTTTTTCAGGGCGGATACGGCTTCGTTAAACATGGTCTCTTCGGGTGACGGCATGGTATCAGTTTAGCACAGGCTGAGGGTGGGGGCAAGACGCAGGCGAGGACATCTTGCGGACGGGGTTAATGGGCATGTTATAATGCCGACATGAGACCCGTTTGGAGATCCTGGGGGGTGCTGCTGCTTTTGGTGATGGCGGCGAGCTGCGCTCCACAGGCCAGCCCCACTGCCGCGCTGCCGGACCTGCCCACAGGGATGCTGGCGGTGTATCAAACCCCAACGGCTTCGCAAACCCCCACCCCCCTTGCCGCGCTGAGCAGCACGCCCATCCCCGAACCCAGCCCCACCCCGCGCAGCCATGTCATTGCCCGCGGCGAGGATTTGGGTGGGATTGCCTACCGCTATGGGGTAAGCGTGGCAGCGATTTTGGAAGCCAACCCTGGGGTAGACCCGCGCCTGCTGGTGGTGGGTGCGTCTCTGGTGATCCCTCCCTCGGCGCAGGGCGAAGCAGTGGAAGAAGGAATTTTGCCCAGCCCCACACCGGTGGCGCTGCGCGTTGGACGGGTGAACTGTCTGCGCAGCGCAGAAGGGGGCGCATGGTGCTTTGCCATGCTGCGCAACCCGGGCGACCAAGCCGTGGAGGGGGTTTCGGCGTTGATGACGGTGCAGGCGGGCGTGGGGGGTGAGGTGCGTTCCCAGAGCGCAGAACTGCCCCTAAATCGGCTGCCAGCGGGCGGAAGGCTGCCCTTGGCAGCGTATTTCCCGCCGCCCTGGGAGGTGGATGGGTCGGTGAGCGTGAGCGTGCGCTCGGCGCTGCCGGTGGGGGGCGGCAGACGTTACACAGAGGTGCGCTTGAATAATGAACGCGTGACCATCAGCCAGGATGGTCTGAGCGCCCAGGTGGAGGGGGAACTGGAGGTGGGGGAGGGCGGCGCAAACACGTTATGGGTGGCGCTGGTCGCGCTGGACGCGAATGGACGCGTGGTGGGTGTGCGGCGCTGGGAAAACGAAACCGCCCTGGCGGGCGGTGGAAAAACAGCGTTTCGGGGGATGGTGTACAGCCTGGGGCGGCGGATTCACCGCGTGATCTGGGAAATGGAAGCGCGGCCTTAACGCGGGTTCCACACCAGGAAAGAATCTTCTTCGCAGATGTCTTCGCCAGCGGGCTGCTCCACGCAAATTTTGTAATTGACCACGTTGGAGTCAGCGGCGTCGGGCAGGGGGGGCACCACCACTGCCGTCCAACCGTAGCTGTTGGTGGCCTGGAATTTGTATTCATAGGTGCTGGTCTTACCCAACACGTTGAGCTCAATGCGCGCGCGGACGCCTTTGGCCGGGCGCAGGTTCATGTTGTCAAAGACCAGCAGATAGACTTTAAAATCGGTGCCTTCTTGAATTTCAGCCGCGGAACGGTACAAGAAGCCGAGTTGCCCGCTGTCGCTGCTTTTGGAGGGTTCAGCGAGCTGGGGTTCCTGGGGAGCCGGAGCAGATGGCAATTCCTGGGGCGCTTCTGCGGGCTGGGGTTCTGCGGGTGTTTCCGCGGGCGGCTGTGCTTCGGGCTGGACAGGGGGTGGCGCGCTGGGGCCAGTGGGCTGGCCGAACTTCTCCAGGTACTGCCGCCCAATGGGGGCCAACCGCACCCGGTATTCTGGGGGGCTGTCGCGGTGATATTCGACGGCTACATTTTCAAAGTTCTGGCGGGCGATCGTGTCGGAGACGGTATACACAGCGCTGATGGGGTTGCCCGCCAAGTCCTGACCAGAGATGGTCTGATTCAGAAAATTGTCAAAATCCACCGGTACGTGAAAACCGCGGCCGTCAGAGAGCGGGTAAAAGACCATTTTGTCTTTGCGGTTGTATTTCGGAGGGCCGGGAAGATCGGAATAGAGGTTCAGCAGTTGGCTGAGGGGGCGCAGGGAAATTTGATTGCTGGTTGGATCTAAAAAGACCACCGCGTTTTCAAACACAACTTGCTGGTAGCCGTCAGAGGCCTGGTACATGTCTGTCAGCTGACGGCCCAACACGCGCGCATTTTGGAGGCGGTCCAGCTGTTCCAGGATGGGGTTGGCTGACCGCTGTTGGGGAATGGCCAGGTCTGGGACAATCGTGCCTGGGCCGCATTCGGCTTTACAGGCCATGCGCCCATAGGGCAGCAGGTGCACTTGCTGTGTGGGGTCGTCAAAGCGGGTGTAAAAACCCACGGTTTCAAACCACTGCTGGGTTTGCTGATTTTCGTAATCGTGCCAATAGCGCGACAGGGGCTTGCCCGCGCCGAACTTTTGGGCTGGCTCAACGAAGGGGGCAAACACCCAAAAGCCGTTGTTGGTTTGGGCGGCATCGCCGGGTTTCCGCTGGGCATCCTGCACATCGGTAATTTGCAGCTCACGGCCCAGGGGGTACAGGCTGAATCCTTGGTCGGATCTTTTCTGGGGGTCGTGACACAGCAGAGCGTTTTCGGTGTACTGGCAGTCCAACCCGTCTTTTTGAATAACATCGGAAATGAAGGCGCCTAAGCTCTGCTGACCGCCCAGCGAATCGTAATAAGATTGAAATAATGGATCACCAGCGTAGGATGAACCCAGGGAATCATCCGAAAAATTCTCTTCTGGGCCGCAAGCAGCGGTGAATAACAGCAAGAGAAGACCCAGAGACACCCAAAAGATGGACGCGGCTTTCTTCATCCGACTCCTTGCAATGGTCACTCGATTCTCGGCTTAGTGAGCCTTGTTGGAAACTCCCGGACCGATGCAGCTCATTGGGATCCAATTTTGCTACTTCCGCCCCAACCTACATGGACCCTTATTAATTCATTTTAGCCGAAATGGACCTTGTTTTCAAGATACCAGACGTCACCAATCGATGAAAAAACCGCCATTTTTCTGGCAATGGGCCTGGGGCGTTGATGGTAGAATGAATCAATTCACGAAATTCCGTTTGCAGGGAGGTTCGGCATGAAAGAAGTTGTCATCATTGATGCGGTGCGCACGCCCATTGGCGCTTTGGGCGGGGCTTTATCGAAAGTGAGACCGGATGATTTGGCGGCGCTGGTGCTGCGGGCTGTTTTGGAACGCAGCGGGCTGGACCCCGCGGCGGTGGAAGAGGTGTATTTAGGCTGCGCCAACCAGGCGGGCGAAGATAACCGCAACGTGGCGCGCATGGCGGCCCTGCTGGCGGGGCTGCCGGTGGAAACGGCCGGGGTGACCTTTAACCGTCTGTGTGCTTCTGGCCTGACGGCGGTGAACATGGCGGCGCGGGCCATCGCGGCCGGAGAAGGGGAGGTTTTCCTGGCGGGCGGGGTGGAGAGCATGTCGCGCGCGCCTTATTCGCTGCCCAAGGCGGAAAATGCCTTCCCCTTTGGTAATTTGACGGCGTATGACACGGCTTTGGGGTGGCGTTACCCCAACCCCAAGATGCAGGAGATGTACGGCACAGACGCGATGGGCGAAACGGCCGAAAACGTGGCCGAGCAATACGGCATTTCGCGCGAGCGCCAGGACGCTTTTGCTCTCTCCAGCCATCAGCGCGCCGTGGCGGCGATGGATGCCGGGCGCTTTGCGGCAGAAATTGTGCCGGTGAGCATCCCGCAGCGCAAGGGAGAGCCGCTGGTGGTGGCGCAGGATGAGCGCCCGCGCCGCGATACCTCGCTGGAATCGTTGGCCAAACTCAAACCGGCTTTCCGCGCCAACGGCACTGTGACCGCTGGCAATTCCTCGGGCATGAACGACGGCGCGGCGGCGCTTTTGCTGATGAGCGCGGAGCGTGCCCAGGCCCTGGGGCTAAATCCCAGGGCGCGTTGGGTGGGTTCGGCGGCAGCAGGTGTGCCCCCGCGGGTGATGGGGCTGGGGCCGATCCCGGCCACGGCCAAGCTGCTCCAGCGCACCCAGGTGAAAGCCGAAGCGATTGGGCTGATCGAGTTAAATGAAGCCTTTGCGGCACAGTCGCTGGCGGTGATGGATGAGGCCGGTTTTGCGCCGGAGATCACCAACGTTAACGGCGGCGCGATCGCCCTGGGTCACCCTTTGGGCTGCTCCGGTGCGCGGATTTTGACCACCCTATTCCATGAGATGAGCCGCCGCGCGGCGGGCGCTGGGCAGCCTTTCTACGGCCTGGCCACGCTGTGCGTGGGGGTGGGGCAAGGCGAAGCCACCCTGATTGAGTGGCTGGAGCGGTAGCCATGCGGGTGCTGGTGACGGGAGCCACGGGGTTTATTGGGGCCGCGCTGTGCCGCGGGCTGCTTGCAGCTGGCTACACGGTGCGGGCTTTGCGCCGCCCCACCAGCAATATGCACCTGTTGGAAGATTTGCCCGTGGAGCGGGTGGAAGGGGATTTGACCCAGCCGGAGACACTGGATGCGGCCATGCAGGATGTGCAGGTGGTTTTCCACGCGGCGGCCATGCTGGGGGATGGGCATGACGCCGGGCGGCTGTATGCGGTGACGGTGGAGGGCAGCCGGTCGGTGTTTTTGGCTGCCCGCCAGGCCGGGGTGCAGCGCGTGGTGTTAACCAGCTCGGCGGCAGCCCTGGGCGTACCTCAGGGGGGGCCGCTGGCCGGCACAGTGCGCAGCGGCATGGATGAAAACCACACCTGGAATTACCCACCGCAGTCCTGGCCTTACGCCTACGCCAAATATCTGTCGGAGTTGGAGGCCCAGCGCGCCGTGGCCGCCGGGTTGGATGTGGTCATCGTCAACCCCACCCTGGTGATGGGCGCGGGGGATATTTACCGTCACAACAGCTCGCTGGTGGTGCAGGTGGCCCAACGCAGGCTGCCTGCCCTGGTGGAAGGCGGGCTGAACGTGGTGCATGCGGCCGATGTGACCGCGGGGCACCTGGCGGCGCTGGAACGCGGCCGCTGCGGAGAGCGCTATTTGCTGGCGGGTGAGAATTTGACCCTGGTGGAACTGGTGAAGAAGATTGCCGCCGTTGCGGGGGTGGAGCCGCCTGGGGTGGTGCTGCCAGCCGGGGTGGCGCGGCGGTTGGCGCTGCCGGCCAGATGGTTTTCGCAATACCTGACTTTGCATTCAGCGGTGTTGGCTTTGCGCATGGCGGGGCGGCTGTTTTATGTGGATGGGCGCAAGGCCAGTGTGGAACTGCGCCTGGGCCCGCCGCGCCCGGCGGACGAGGCTATCCGCGAGGCGTATGATTATTTTGTCGGTGTGGGGGCCATTGCTGCGCGTGCGGCTTTCCGCTAAGTTAAGAGATTTGTTAGGTAGGTGAAAACCGACCTGGTCAGGGTGAATTTCACCATTCAAAACAGTATAATGGTTTTATTACGGTAAAGGAGGATGTTTCATGGAATACCGCAAGATGGGTAAATGGGGGCTGAAACTGAGTGAACTGTCTTTGGGGGCCTGGGTGACGTATGGGGGCCAGGTGGGCGAGGAGATCGCCGAACAATGCATGGTGGCGGCTTATGAAGCCGGTGTGAACTTTTTTGATAACGCGGAAACCTACGCCAACGGCAACGCCGAGATTGTGATGGGCAAAGTCCTTAAACAGGTCGGCTGGCGGCGCGAGAGTTATGTGGTCTCGACCAAAATTTTCTGGGGCGGCAAAGGCCCCAACGACCGCGGCCTGTCGTATAAGCACGTCTATGAGGGCGTAAACAACGCCCTGTGCCGCCTGCAGCTGGACTATGTGGATCTGGTGTTTTGCCACCGCCCCGACCGCAACACGCCCATCGAAGAGACGGTGTGGGCGATGGATCAGGTGATCCGCCAGGGCAAGGCCCTGTATTGGGGCACCTCCGAATGGAGCGCCGCGGATATCATCGAAGCCGACAAGGTGGCACGCCTCAACGGCCTGCGCCCGCCGAGCATGGAGCAGCCCCAGTACAACATGCTGCACCGCGACCGCTTCGAAGTGGAATACGAACCGCTGTTCCGCAACCTGGGCTACGGCACCACCATTTGGAGCCCGCTGGCCTCGGGCCTGCTGACCGGCAAATACAACCAAGGCGTGCCCCAGGGCAGCCGGGCGAGCCTGCCGGGGTATGAATGGCTGGCCAAGACCATGCTGCGGCCGGAAGCCATTGAAAAAGCCCGCCAACTGCAGCCGATTGCGGATGATTTGGGCTGCTCAATGGCGCAGATGGCCCTGGCGTGGTGCTTGCTGAACCCCAATGTGAGCACGGTGATCACCGGTGCCAGCCGGGTGGAGCAGGTGCATGAGAATTTGAAGGCCCTGGCGGTTTTGCCGAAATTGACTCCGGATGTGGTGGAGCGAATTGAGGGCGTGCTGCAAAACCGGCCTGAATTGGACGATTTCTAATCCTTCCAGCGTTGATCTTCGGGGCGCAGGGGGAGCGGCGGCAAAAGGCCGTTGACCCTTGCGCTCTGTTGTTTTCGTTATGGGTATGTGGGATGCCGAGTGTAAGAAACTGGGCAAGCTGAGGTTAAAGCAAGGCGGGCGAGGTATGAGGCGTAGGGTTTGGCAGCTTGCGGTGCTCTTGGGGATGCTGGTGAGCGTGTTGGCGCTCAGCAGCCTGCCCGTGCGCGAGGCGCAGGCCGGCTGGCAAACCACCCCGACCCCCACCAGCGGGCGCCGCACCCTGCGCATCGGCGGCGACTGGAACTATCCCCCGTATTCCTACACAGCCGAAGACCAGCCTGAGGGGTTGGATATGGAAATGGCGCGGGCCGTGGGGCAAGCGCTGAACGTCAACGTCGAAATCTGGCAGGGGTCCTGGGGGGATGTGCGCCGCTGGCTGGAGGAAGGCAGCATTGACGCCGTCGCGGGCATGGCTTATTCCGAAGAACGCGAGAAGATTTACGATTTTTCCACACCCTATGCCTATTTGAGCTTTGATGTGTTTGTCCCCCAGGGCTCGGAATTGCAGGGCATGGAAGATTTGCGCGGTCGGTCGGTGGTGGTGCAGCGTGGGGGGGTGATGGAAGAATACCTGGTGCGCAGCGGTCTGGCAGGCCAGGTGATATTGGTGGAAAACGCTCCCGACGCGCTGACCTTGCTGGCCGCGGGACGCTACGATGCGGCCCTGCTCAACGAGGCGCAGGGGCATTATTTTCTGCAGAAAAATCCCAATTGGCGGCTAAAGGCCCTGGGGGTGGACAGTCCGCAGACCGTACGCTACGGCTTTGCGGTGCGCGAGGGCAACCAGGATGTTTTAAACCTGCTGAACCAGGGGTTGAACCTGGTGAAACGCGAAGGGGTCTACGACCGGATTTTAGAAAACTGGACCCAACTGTATCAGCCGCGCACTTTTTACCAGGCGCTGCGTTCATGGCCTTATCTGAATATCGCCTTAATCGGGGTGGGGGGGCTGTTGCTGTTCACGGTATTGAGCCTGGTATGGGGGGAAATGCTGCGTCGCGAGGTGCGTTCGCGCACGCAGGCCCTCAAGAAAAGTGAAGAAAAATACCGGCTGTTGGTGGAAACGGCCAGCGAGGCGGTTGTGGTTTCAACCCACGGACGGATCCTGTTTGCCAACGCCGCCAGCGAGTTGATCAGCGGTTACAGTATGGCTGAACTACTGCAGCTGCGTTTGGATCAAGTAGTGCCCCCTGATGACTATGAAATGATCCGCGCAACGTTCTCACAGGTAGTGCTGAGTGAGAAAAAGTCCCTGGAGGCGGTGCGGATCATCACCCGTGAAGGAAATATCCGTTTTGTGCATATTCAGGCTGCCCCGATCGAATGGGAAGGGGAGACTGCTGTGCTGAGCCTGGTGACGGATGTGACCGAACGCGTGCAGGTAGAGGAAAGGCTGCGCGACAGCGAACGGCGCTACCGCACCATATTCCAAAAGACGCCAGTGGGCATTTTTCAGTATGACCGCGATTTGCGCATCACCCGCGTAAACCAGCGCTTTGCCGATATCTTGCAGGCGCCTGCCAAGCGGCTGATCAGCATGAACATGGCTGAACTGAAAGATCAGCGGGTGCTCCCCGCGCTGCGGGCGGCTATGGAAGGCCGTGAAGGATTTTACGAAGGTGAATATCAGGCCACCCATTCCGATGTTCGGATTTTTGTGTGGATGCGCACCGCACCCTATTTGAATGACCAGAGTGAGGTGGTGGGCGGTATCGGCATCGTGGAAGATATCACCCCGCGGGTCAAGGTGGAACAGGCCCTGCGCGATTCAGAGGAGAAGTTCTCAAAGGCGTTCCGAACTACGCCTGACTCGATCAGCATTAACCGAATGTCGGATGGGGTCTTCTTAGAGGTGAATGAGGGATTCACGCGGGTCACCGGTTACACGCCCCAAGAAGCTCTGGGAAAATCGGCGGCAGATTTGGGCTTGTGGGGTGCACCGGAGGATGAACACCTGCTGGTTTCGCGTTTGCGGGAAAGCGGTGAGGTGCTGGATTTTGAAGCTAACATGCGGGTAAAAGGCGGCGCGCTGCGCATTGGGCAGGTGTCATCTCGGATGGTGGAGCTGAACGGAGAGCTGTGCATTCTGACGATTTTACGAGATGTGACCGAGCAGAAGCGCACCCAGGCGCGCCTTCAGCAGCAGTACCAGCAAATTGCTGCTTTGCGGGACGTGGATTTGACGATTACAGCGCGCGTTGATCTGCAGGATGTGCTGCGCACGGTGTTGGAGCATATCACTTTGCAAACCCACGCCGAAGCCGCCGTTATTCTCTTGATGAATCCGGAGACGCAGGAATTAACGTACGCGGCCGGCAGAGGTTTCTTTACCAACTCTGTGCAGCATGTACGGTATGCGCTGGGCGAGGGTTACGCGGGCCTGGCGGCTCAAAACCAGCATACCCTGATGATTTCACGTCTGTCCGAGGTGCCGCCGTCCTTCTTTGGGGGCATAGATCTGGCAGCGGAGGGTTTTACCGGCTATCTGGTTTTTCCGCTGGTGGTGGAAGGGCAGGTACAGGGCGTGCTGGAAGTGTATCAGCGCTCTACGCCGGATTTGGAATTGGAACATGTGAACTTCATTGAGTCAATGGTCAACCAGGCGGCCATCGCCATTGATAACGCTGCCCTGTTCCGCAAGCTGACTCAGGCCTATGATGCCACCATCGCCGGATGGGCGCGGGCGTTGGAATTGCGTGATTATGAGACCGAAGGCCATTCTGAGCGGGTAACCGAATGGGTGGTGGAATTGGCACAGCGTATGGGGATAGGCGAAGAAAACCTGGCACATGTGCGCCGCGGGGCGCTGCTGCACGACATCGGCAAGATGGGCATTCCCGATCAGGTGCTGCTGAAACCTGGCCCGCTGACAGACGAAGAGTGGGGCATTATGCGCCAGCACCCCGTGAATGCCTATTACATGCTGGCAGATATTGACTTTCTGCGCCCGGCCTTGGATATCCCCTATGCGCATCACGAACGCTGGGACGGCAGCGGCTATCCGCGCGGGCTGCGTGGGGAGGAAATCCCTCTGGCGGCGCGCATCTTCGCGGTGGTGGATGTGTGGGATGCGCTGCACAGCAGCCGCCCCTACCGCCCGCAGCCCTGGGAGCCAGAACGGATTGCGGCGTATCTGCGCGAGGAGTCTGGACGGTTATTTGACCCGCGGGTGGTGGAAGAATTTTTGGCTTACCTGCACGAGCAAGGAGAGCTGCCTAGCGGCGGTTAACCAGGAAAATGCCCAAGAGCACGGCCAGCCCGCCCAAAAGCTGCGGCAGGCTGAGCTGTTCGCCCGCCAGGGGAATGGCCAAAAGGGCGGTGAAGACCGGCTGCAGGATCATGGTGGGGGAGACGACCGAAGCGGGCAGGTGGCCCAGGGCGTAACCCACCGAGAAATACCCAATCACTTGTGAAATCAGCGCTGCCCCTAAGAAGGTGAGATATGCCTGGGCGGAATAGCCTGTGAGGGGGATGCCGGCTGCCAGGTTGACGCCCAGCAGGATGACGGCACACACCACCACCACCGGCCAAATGTAAGACATGGTGTCCAGACTGCGGCGGGCGCGCTGGGTGGTGAGGAAGTAGGCGGCATAAAACAGGCTGGAGATGGTGGCCAGCAGGTCGCCCCGCGACAGGTGGGGGTTGCGCAAGATATCGTTGCCAAAGACGACGGCCGCACCGGTGAGGGTGAGCACCAGGCCGGCCCAGAAGACCTTCGGCATTTTTTCTTTCCACACCAGGAAGGCGAACAGCGAAACCCACAGCGGGGCAATGTAATTGAGCAGGGTGGCGTTGGCCACGGTGGTATATTGGATGCCGACCGCCCAGAAGATGTGATCTAAAGCGGTGAACAGCCCGCCCACCAGGGTCCAGACCAGCAGCCGCCAGGGGGTACGTTGAGCGGCGCGCTGTTGGTGGCGCAAGTAAAAGGGCAGCATGAACAAGGCCGCAAAGGCCATACGGTAAAAGGTGGTGATGGTTCCGGGGGCCTCAGCCCAGCGCACAAAAAGAGCGGACAGGCTGAGGGCCAGGATGCCGGAGGCGAGGGCAATGTAGGGCAAGGCCTTGGGGGCTGGTTTTAGGGCAGAGGATTCCATGTGCGCAGGAGTGGGGGCAGTTCCGCTAAGGTTTGAATGACCGCCGCAGGGGGTTGGCTGGGCTGCTGCCCCTGGGGGGCGCGGCGCGTGATCCAGATGGGGTGAATCCCAAATTCGCGCGCGCCGTCCATATCGGCCAGAGGGGTGTCGCCGATCATGGCCGCCTGGTGGGGCAGAGCGTCCCAATGCGCCAGGGCGCGCTGATAGATGGCGGGGTGGGGTTTGCTGAGGCCCAGTGAGGCGGATACGAGGATGAAATCAAAATAGGAACGCAGACCAGCTTTTTGGACGAGGGCGTGCACATCCAGGGTGTCGCCCGCGTTGGAAACCAGACCCAGGCGGTAACCCTCTGAACGCAGTTCGCGAAGGGTGAGGGCGGCATCCTCTTCGGGCCACCAGTGGGCCTGAGAGACGGTGTACATGGCCGCCAGGGCCAGCCGCAGGCGGCTGGGGCTGAGCTGAATATTGTGGTGGGCCAGCACCTCGGTGACCAGATCGGCGGTGGCCAATTCGCGGTGTTCGGGGTCAGGTTTCTGGTGATGATCCTGGTTGCGGCCAAACAGCTCCGCGGCAATTTGACCCACGGGGAAGGTATAGCCCCAGGCCGTCAGGCGGTCTTCCAGACGCTGGCAGAACAGGCGGATGGTTTGCGGCCAATCGCTGTCAAAATACAGCAGGGTTCCGCCCAGATCAAACAGCAGGTAGGGTATGCGGGTGGGTTTTATCGGCATAATTTGCCAATGATATCATACATTGCTGCCCCTGACCGCGCCGCAAGCCCAAAAAAGCGCCCCACCTCCGGTGAGAAGGGGGGGGCGCCTGAGGGGGTAGAACCAGGCTCAGTAGCGCAGGCTCAGGTCGTAGCGGTTGAGCAGAGGCTGGTTGTTAAGATAACGGGTGAGGTTATCGGCGAAGAGTGCTGCAGCTCGCTCGGGGTAGTGCGGGCTGATGCCGGCGATGTGCGGTGACATGAGCACGTTGGGCATGCGCCACAATGGGCTGGTGGAGGGCAGCGGCTCTTCGGGGAAGACGTCCAGCGCGGCGCCGGCCAGGCGGTTTTCCTGTAGGGCCTCAATCAGCGCGTCGTGCTGTACCACGCCGCCTCGCCCAACATCCACCAGATAGGCGCTGGGTTTCATGGCGCGCAGCTCTTTTTCGCCGATCAACCCGCGGGTATGCTGGTTTAGGGGCAGGGTAACGACGACGAAATCGCACAGTTTGAGCATGGGTACGACAGCTTCGATGGGATAAAGACGGTCGAAGTATTCGCCGTTGGGGTCGCCCAGACCGGGCAAATGGTAGCCAGTGTCTTCGGGGTGGCGCACATCCCGTTTGGCCGCCAGCACCGTGGCCTGGAAAGACTTGAGCAGCCGGGCGGTCTCGCGGGCGATGCTGCCGTAGCCCACCAGGCCGACCGTGGCATGGTGCAGTTCCACAGGACTGAACCGTTCCCAACGGTCGCGGTCGCGCGGCCATTCGGCTTTGATCTGATTCTGGATCAGGTTGGGCATGCGGTGGCCGAGGGCCAGCAGCATCATGATCACATATTCGGAAGTCTGCAAAGCGTTGGCGCCGCTAAGGGTGGTGACCAGCAGGTCGGGTTTTTGCAGCAAGGGCGAGTCGATGGCGAAATCAATGCCAGCATAGTGAAACTGTACCCAGCGCAGGTTGGGGGCGCTTTGGGGATCGGGCAGTACGGAATCCGTGTAGAGCACCTCGCAGCGTTCCCACACATCGTTGGGAATCTCTTCGGCACGGCGGGCGTGATGGTGGGTGATATGCAGGCGCGGCGAAAGCTCGCGCAGCTGATCCATCAGCGCGTCCGAAAAACGGTTAGTGATGAGGACTTCAATGGACGATGTCTCGCTCATTTAAGATAGATCCGGTCGGGGTCCAGTTCATCCCGCAGGATGCGCAGTTCTTCGGCGGTGGGTGGTTCGGTCAGACGCAGCTGAGGGGCGGCTTTGAGGGGCCAGCCGGTGTTTTCCTGGGCCTGTTCCAGCGTGCAGCCGGGGTGTAGGGCGGTGAGGATCATCTCGCCGCTGTCGTCGGGTTCCAGGATGCCCAGGTTGGTGACCACGGCCTGAGGCCCACCCCCGCGCAGCCCGGCGGCCTGGCGTTCACCGTGCCCATTCAGGAAGCCAGCCGAGGTGACGAAATCCACTTTTTCGGGGAAGCGGCGCTTTTGGTGGGGGGTCATGATGTAGCAGCGGTTGGCCCAGGCGGCAATTTCCTGCGAGCCGCCCGACCCGGGAAGGCGCACTTTGGGGTGGTCATAGGAGCCGATGACGGTGGCGTTGATGTTGCCGTAGCGGTCAATCTGCGCGCCGCCCAGGAAGCCGACATCTACGTTGCCGCGCTGCAAGTAAAGGGTGAAGACGTCGTACATGCTGCACACCAGGGATGCGCCGGAGACCAGGGTGGGGTCGCCGATGGAAAGGGGCAGGCGGGCCGGGCGGGCACCGATGACGCCGGCTTCGTAGATCATCAGCAGGTTGGGCGCATGTGTGCGGCGCGCCAGATTGCAGGCCAGATTGGGCTGGCCCACGCCCACAAACACCACGTCCCCATCGCGCAGCAGGCGGGCGGCATTGATAATCATCAGTTCTGAGGCGTTGTATTCCATATCAGTACGCTCCATAGTTGACAGGGCTGCTCAGATTGGGGGTCACGCGCAGGCGTTCGTGCGTTTCTGCGCCCAATTTCTGCCAGTATTCGGCACGGTCCTGAACGCCGTACACCCATTCATCCAGCCAGGCGCGCACGGCCTCAGGGGATTCGCTGATTTGATCCCAGGACAGATAAAAAGCGTTGTCGCGGTCGTAGTAACCCTGGGTGTAAGAGGGGTGTGAGGCAAACGGCACTTCGCAGACGGCATCCACGATGAAGCCGGGGATCATGGAGCGGTTGGGGTCGGAGCGGATGACCTCTTCATCTACCAGTTCTTCGGCGGTGAGGATGACATGACGGGCGGCGAAGGCGGCTTCTTTCTGCTCACCCAGGATACCCCAGATGTGAGCGTTGCCGCTGCGGTCGGCGCGCTGGACGTGGACGATGGCTACGTCGGGGTTGAGGGCCGGCACCACCACCACCTCTTCACCGCTGTAGGGGTCGGTGACGCGGCGGATATGGGGGTTGGATTTTTCCAGATCGGCTGCGCCGGTCTGCTTCATGGGCAGGAAGGGCAGGCCGCTGGCCCCGGCGGAAAGGCGGGTGATCATGCCGAAATGGGAATACTCTTCCCATTCCAGGCGGCCGGCCTCCAGCTCAGAACGCACGATGCGCAGCGAGCCGACTCCCGGGTTGCCCATGTAGGAGAAGATCACTTTGCGCGCGCAGCCGGCTGCAACCATTTGATCATAGATCAGATCGGGGGTGGCGCGGGCCAGGGTGAGATTTTTACGGCCCTGACGGATGATCTCATGCCCGGCGGCGAAGGGGATCAGGTGGGTAAACCCGGCGGCATAGAGCGTGTCGCCGTCTTTTACGTAGCTGGCAACGGCTTCTTTTAATGAACACACTTTGGACATAGGCTTTTTATCTTGGGCGCGACTCAGAGGACTGGTCGGATTTCTGTTCCCGCTTGTCTTTTTTGTCTTTGCCCTTCTTCTCCTTTTTAGGTTTGGGTTTTCGCTTAAAGATGCCGAAGCGACCGCTGGGAGCGGGGTCGGGATTCGGGTTTTTCCAGAATAAATAGATGCCAACCAGCAAAATTAACGTGCCAGCCGCCAACAGGCCAATTTCTGGGGCGGAGGCGATGTCGGAAAGGATGAACAAGCCGATGAATGCGATGCCCAGCAAAATGAGGAAAACGCCGATGCGGTTGCCAAGGGTCATGAGGGAACCTGATGTGGAGCGGCGGCAGCCCTTCGCAGCGTTTTGGTGGGCTGCCGCCGCTAGGGGTACCGTTAGATTTTGCGCACCAGGGTGCGGATTTGCTCATGCATGTAGAGCTGCACGTAATGCACACCGCCCGCATTCTTGCCGGAAGAGCCAGAGCCTTTCCAGCCGCCGAAGGGTTGGAAGCCTGGCCATGCGCCGGTGGTGGCCCCTTGCGGCCGGTTGGCGTAAGTCACGCCAGCTTCAATATGATCGAAGAACCATTCAACCTCATCCGGCGCGCCGTAGAAACCGGCCGTCAGGCCGTAATCCACATCGTTGGCCATGCGCATGGCTTCTTCGCGGTCTTTGAATTTGGCCACAGTGGTGATGGGGACGAACATTTCCTGTTTCCACAAGGGGTGATCCAGGGGCAGTTCGGCCAGGGTGGGGGCGCAGAAATAGCCCTTATCATATTCGCCGCCGGTGAGGACTTTACCGCCGGTCAGGAAGTGTCCGGCTGCGGCAATTTGTCCAATGAAGTTTTGATAATCACGATAGGAGGACTTGTTCACCACCGGCCCCAGATACACATTGCGCAAGGTGGGGTCGCCCACCACCAGCTTGTTGGTCAGCTCCACCAGACGGGCAACCAGGCTGTCGTAGACCGATTCGTGGATGTACACGCGCGAATTGGCCGAGCATTTTTGGCCCTGGAGGCCGAAGGCTGAACGTACGATGCCGATGGCGGCGGTTTCCAGGTCGGCGTGTTGGGTGACGATGGTGGGGTTTTTGCCGCCCAGTTCCAGGATGGCAGGGCGCACCCAGCGGCCGCTGCCGAAATCGCGGTAGATGCGCATGCCGACGTCAAATGAGCCGGTGAAGGTGACGCCAGCAACGTCGGGGTGCTCGATGAGCGCCTGGCCCAGGGTGCTGCCGGGACCGGTGACGTAGTTGAAGACACCGTCGGGGACGCCGGCGTCACGCAGACATTCGGCGATCAAGCGCGCCGTCCAGGGGGTATCGGTGGCGGGTTTCATCACCACCGTGTTGCCAGCCACCAGGGCCGCGCCGGTGGGGCCGCCGGTGAGGGCGCAGGGGAAGTTGAAGGGGCTGATCACCAGCCAGACGCCGTAGGGGCGCAGGACGGAGAAATTGGTGGACAGATAACCGGTAAGCGGGTCGCGGCCCATTTCTTTGACGAAACCTTGATTGGCTTCCATCTGGTCGCAGGAATAGCGGAACAGGTCGGCGGTTTCGGCCGCGTCGCCCAGGGCTTCCATACGGTTTTTGCCAACTTCCAAAGCCAGAACAACGCCGAATTTAAAAATGCGCTCATCGATCAGGCTGGCGGCTTTACGCACCAGGGCCACACGCTCTTGCCAGGGGGTGCGGCTCCATTGGGGGAAGGCCTTTTTGGCGGCGGCGACGGCGTCTTGAGCGTCCTGAACGGTGCCCTTTTGGAAAATGCCCAGCACCAGGTCGGTGTTGGCTGGCGAGCGGTTTTCTAGTTTTTCAGCTGATTTGCGCTCTTCACCAGCGATGATCATGGCGTGTTCCTGACCCAATTGGGCTTTAATTTGCGCCAGGGTTTCATCGAATTGGGTATGCAGCTCTTCGGGGGGGTTGAACATGGTCCCGTAGGTGAGCTTAAATCCAGTTTCAGCAGCCATAGAAACCTCCTGAGGTTGGACTGGGCGGATGAAGCCCATGTTTATGTACGTTTAGTATAGCCCAGGCGTTAGCGCGAGTCAAAGTCACAAATGGATGAAAGCCATATGTCAGTTGTCAGAAACCTGGTGCGAACTGGGCGAGCGCACGGGTTGCGCGCCAGAAAAAGATTTGCTACACTGAGGGCAAATGTCCAGCAATTTGACCACTTACCTGGGAATTACCATCGGCACAGGCCGCCAGTGGCTGACCTACGCGGCGCTGGACGAAGAACGCGCCGTGTTGGCATTGGGGCAGGGACCTTTGGAGGCGGTGCTGGCTTTTGCCGCCGGGCAAAGCCGTGCGCTGGCAGCGGTGGACTGCGCGGCGCGGCCCAATTTGGGGCTGATGGATCGGGCGGATGTGCGCACCCAGCTGAACCCGCCGCCGACTCCAGGACGCTGGACGAACATGCGCGTGGCCGAATATCAGTTGGCTAATCTGGGCTTTACAGCGCCGCGTACCCCGGGGGTGGATCAGGCGGCTCTGCCGCGGGTGAAACGCGGCTTTGGGCTGGTGCGGCAGCTGGAGGAACTGGGGTATGCGCCTTATCCGGCGGAGGGACAGGCGCGGCAGTGGCTGGAAACGCCGGTGGAGGCGGTTTTTTGGGCCTGGCTGGGCGGCAAGCCTTACCCGGCCGGCACGTTGGAAAGCCGCTTGCAGCGCCAACTGGCCCTCTTTGAACAGGGGCTGCCCATCCCCGACCCGATGGATTTCTTTGAAGAGGTGACCCGCTACCGCCTGCTTAAGGGCGCGCTGCCGCTGAAGCAAATTTACGCCGCGGGGGAGTGCAGTGCGTTGGCGGCAGCCCAGATGGCCTGGTTGGCGGATCACCAGCCCGAAGCGGTGATGCGCCTGGGCGACGCGCGGGAGGGGGAAATATTCCTTCCGGTGGTGACGCACCGGGCCGAGGAAGTTGTACACCCTTTTCAAAAATCGCTGGATTAATTCCCGAAACGGATTATAATAGACAAAAATTATCCGATTTATTGGCGGCGTCTGCCTGGGGCAGATGGCTGGCGATGAAAGGGGTTCTTCCGATGAATGTGAGCATGTGGGTGCGGGCGCTGCGCGTGATTCCGCGCATCAGCCCAGAAGAATGGCGTAAGCTGGATGTGATTTCGCGCTGGTTGGTTTCCACGCGCGCGGCGGTGCTGATAATGACCTTCTTCTCGGCGGCGGTGGCCGGTTTGCTGGCGGCCCGAGCGGGGATGTTTAGCCTGGGACATTGGATGCTGCTGACGGTGGGACTGATTTTTGCCCATGCCACCAACAACCTGCTGAACGACTTGACCGATTATGAGCGCGGGGTGGACAAGGACAATTATTTCCGCACGCAGTACGGCCCGCAGCCGCTGGAGGCGGGTCTGATGACGCGTAAAGAGCTGCTGGTGTACGCGGCAGTGACCGGTGCCATCGCCCTGGCGGCGGGGCTGCCGCTGGTCTTAGAACGCGGCCCAGTGGCCTGGGCGCTGCTGGCGGCGGGGGCTTTCTTTGTGCTGTTTTATACCTGGCCGCTCAAGTATATTGGGTTGGGCGAGGTGGCTGTGATTTTGGTGTGGGGACCGTTGATGATCGGCGGCGGCTATTTTGTGATCACCGGCCAGTGGAATTGGCAGGTGGCGCTGCTGAGCCTGCCCTACGCCCTGGGGGCCACCACGGTGATTTTTGGCAAGCACATTGACAAGCTCAAGGAAGACCGCGCCCGCCGTATTTATACCTTGCCGGTGCTGCTGGGCGAGAAGGTGGCGCGCTACACCGCGGTGGGGATGATCGTTCTCATGTACGCCCTGGTGGTGTTTGCGGTGGTGCGGGGCGATTTTTCACCGTGGATGCTGGTGACCCTGGCGGGGTTGGCCTATGCCCCGCGCCCGGTGGCCATGCTGCTGCGGGCCAAGCCCGCTGAGCGCCCTGCGGATTACAGCGCGGAGATTTGGCCGCTGTGGTATGTGGCCGGGGCTTTTTACCACAACCGCGGCTTTGGCATGTTCTTCTTATTGGGTTTGGTGCTGCAACTCTTCTTGGGATAGGATGGGTTTGAGCTTGACTATGCCGCCCTGGAGGTGATCCTCCAGGGCGGCTTTGGTTTATGCTTCAGAGGTTTCTTCGGGGGCCATACGCGCCAGGGAGGCTACGGCGTCGCCCTCAGCGACGTTGATGAGATGCACGCCGCGGGTGGAGCGCCCGCTGGGGCGGATGGAGGACACTTTCAGGCGCAGGACCATGCCGGCGCTGGTGATAGCGGTGATTTCATCCGCGTCCTGCACCACGCGCGCGGTAGCGATTTTGCCGATGGTTTTAAGGGATTTTTGGTCGATGGTGGTCACGCCGCCGGTGGCGCGCCCTTTGGTGGGGTAATCTTCCAGGGGGGTGCGCTTGCCGAAACCGTTTTCGGTGACCACCAACAGGTAGCCGCCCGGCTCCACCACTTCTACCGCGGCCACATGATCCTGACTACGCAGGCGCAAACCGGTGACGCCCGCGGCCTGGCGGCCCATGGGGCGGATCTGGTTTTCGGTGATGCGCAGGGCCTGGCCAAAGGCGGTGACCATGAGAATGTCGTCCTCGCCGCTGGTCAGCCGCACCCAGCCCAGGGAATCGCCTTCTTCCAAGTTGATGGCAATCAGGCCGGAGGGGCGTACATTGGCAAATTCGGCCAGCGAAACGCGCTTCACGCGCCCGCGTTCGGTGGCCATGGTGCAGTAGGCGGCGGCATCAAAGCCGGGCACAGCCACGGCGGCGGTGATACGCTCGCTGCCGCTGAGGGGCAGCAGGTTAATCATGGGGGTGCCGCGGTCGGTGCGGCCAGCTTCAGGGATCTGGTAGGCGCGCAGAGAATAGACCTTGCCGCGATCCGAGAAGAACAGGATGGTGTGCAGGGTGCGGGCGTGGAGCATGATGATGATTTCATCCTCGCCCTTCACATTTTGCCCGGTGATGCCGCGTCCGCCGCGCCCGCGGGTGCGGTAAGCAGAAGACGGCACGCGCTTAATGTAGCCAAGCTGGGTGATGCTGATGAGGATGGGCTGGTCGGCTACCAGATCTTCTTCATCAAAGTATTCGTTGGCTTCGGCGGCAATGCGCGTGCGGCGGGCGTCGCCGTATTTTTTACCCAGTTCTTCCAGATCTTCGCGGATGACCGCCAGAATTTTCTTGGGGTCGGCCAGCAGCTCTTCCAGATACGCAATGCGTGCTTTGATTTCACGCTGTTCGTCTTCGATTTTTTGCCGCTCTAAGGCGGCCAGGCGGCGCAATTGCAGGTCGAGGATGGCCTGGGCTTGAATTTCGGTGAGGGCAAAGCGCGCCATCAGCCGGTCGCGGGCCTGATCGGCATCGGGCGAGCGGCGGATGATTTCGATGACTTCATCCAGATTGGCCAGGGCGATCAGCAGACCATCCAGGATATGCGCGCGGTGGCGGGCTTTGGCCAGCTCAAATTCGGTGCGGCGGGTGATGACGGTCTGGCGGTGGTCGAGGAAGATCTGAATGGCGCGCTTGAGCGAAAGATGGCGCGGCTCCCCATTGACCAGGGCCAGCATGTTGACGCCAAAGGTGGACTGCAGCGGGGTGTACTTGTACAGCTGGTTGAGGACTTTATGCGGTTCTGCTCCGCGCCGCAGCTCGATGACAATGCGCATACCTTTGCGGTCCGATTCATCCCGCAAATCGCTGATGGCGTCAATGCGGCCTTCGCGCACCAGGTCGGCGATGCGTTCAATCAGGGTGGTTTTGTTGACCTGATAGGGGATTTCGGTGATGCGGATGACGAAACGGCCTTTGTTTTCTTCAATCTCGGCCTGCCCGCGCATGACCAGACGGCCGCGGCCGGTGGAATAGGCGGCGTTGATGCCTTCGCGCCCCACGATGGTGCCGCCGGTGGGGAAATCGGGGCCGGGCAGGTAGCGGGCCAGATCTTCGACGGTGATATCGTCCAGATCATCGTAATTGTCAATGACGTAGGTCAGGGCGTTGACCAGCTCGGTGAGGTTGTGCGGCGGGATATTGGTGGCCATGCCCACGGCGATGCCAGATGAGCCGTTGAGCAGCAGGTTGGGCAGGCGCGCGGGCAAGACGGTGGGTTCCTGCAGGGTTCCGTCAAAATTTTCTGTGAAGTCAATGGTGTTTTTGTCAATGTCAGCGAGAAGTTCTTCAGCCATAGGGCTGAGGCGGGCTTCGGTGTAGCGCATGGCGGCGGGGGAGTCGCCGTCAATGGAGCCGAAGTTACCCTGACCGTTCACCAGCAGATAGCGCATGGAGAAATCTTGGGCCATACGGGCCATCGCGTCGTAGACCGCCATATCTCCATGCGGATGGTATTTGCCGAGCACTTCGCCGACGATGCGCGCGGACTTCTTGAAGGCGCTGTTAGCGCGGATGCCCAGTTCGTGCATGGCAAAGAGAATGCGGCGGTGAACGGGCTTGAGGCCGTCGCGCGCATCTGGCAGGGCGCGCGAGACGATGACGCTCATGGCATAGTCCAGATAGGCTGAGCGCATCTGGCTGTCAATATCAACGGTGGTCATTTTTCCGTACAGGGATTCAGGGGCATCGCTCATTTTTTGGCTTTCTACAGCCGCCCCCGGCTGCCCGAGAGCGTGCATAGTCAGAGTTGCGTTTACGCCGCGCTGGGCTTAACATCTTAATTATACCCTGAAATGGGGGGTTGTGCGCTTGCGGCGGCGGACGGTTATTCTGCAAACAGATCCAACGGGTTGACATTTTCGCCGCTGCGCTTGTCGAGAATGTTGAGATGCGTGTGGTAGCCGCAGTCGCGGCCGGTACACAGGCGCCCCCAGGCGTCTACGGTGTAGCCCTGGTTCGATTCGAGACCGATGATCTGGCCCAGGGTGACATGGTCTCCTTCTTGCACCTTATATAGGCCGTGGAGCAGAGTGACCATGTAGACGTCGTTTTCGATGAGCAGGTTGGTGTTGCCGATGGCATCCACAAAATGGGCTTTGATGTCGCCTTCGATGGGCGAGCGGATAGGGGCACCTTTGCCGGCAGAAAGGTCAATGGCGGCGTGGCCGTATTCGGCCCCGTGCAGGCCCTGGGTGAGGGTATATTCTTCATACGGGGCGATGACGCGCGTGGGGTCCGCGAGAACAGGCTTGGGCTGCGCGGGGAGGGTGGGCTGGGCGGCTGGGGTAGCCGCGTTGGTGGTCAGCGCGCGGCCAGAGAACAAAAACACCGCTGCTGCCGCGATCCACAGGGCCGCAAACAGGGTAAGGCTGCACGATCCGCGCTGCATATCCGTCCTCCTAATTAATAGAATATATGTTCTTATTATAACGCGTTCGTTGAAATGCGCAAGCCAAATTGCGCCGGTTTATGCAGGACGTCTGTAGAAAAAAGCAGTATTATAATTTTAAAGAACTGGCCGTTGATCCCCGACATACGGGGCAAATCCAGACTCATCCTCACACTGCGGAAGAGGTGCGCAATGCTCACAACGAAAATTGTGGTGGTTGGCGCGGGGAGCGCCAGTTTTGGGTTGAACACCCTGGGGGCAATCATGCGCAGCGCCCGCTTGCGGGGCAGTCATTTGGCTTTGGTGGATCAAAACACACAGACGTTGGGGGTGATTGAACGGCTGGCGCTGCGGCTGAATCAGGAATGGGTCGCGCAGATGCGCATCACCACCCACGCCCATCATCAAGATGCTTTGCCGGGGGCCGATTTTGTGGTATCGGCCATTGAGGTGCCGCCGCGCGAACAGCTTTGGCAGCAGGATTTTCAAATCCCCTTAAAATTTGGCCTGCGCCAGCCATATGCCGAAAACGGCGGGCCAGGGGGCTGGGCTCACGCGGCACGCAACTTGGGACCGGTGCTGCAAATTGCCCATGATATGGAGACGGCCTGCCCTGACGCCTGGTTCATCAATTTCACCAACCCGATGATGCGCATCTGCGACGCAGTGGCGCGCTATTCAACTATCAAGGTGGTGGGTCTGTGCCATCAAATTCAGGCTGGTTATGGCATGGTGGGATACTGCCTGGCGGAAGAACTGGATATTCGCGTTCCGCAGGGGGAGATTGCCACCCACGCCGACCCGCGCTTTTGGCCTAATTTACGGAAAGTGGCCAAGCAGGCGATGGAGAAAATTGATATCAAAGCTGCCGGGCTGAATCACTTTACCTGGATGTTGGATGTGCGCGACAAGGCCAGCGGGGCAGATCTTTATCCGCTGTTCCGTGAGCGTTGGGAACGGCTGGATCCCAGCTTTGAGCCGCTGACGCGCAAAGTCTTTGCCGATTTTGGGGTATTCCCCATTCCGGGGGATGAGCATCTGTGTGAGTATTTGCCGTGGATGAGCGATGCGGCTGCCCGGCCGTGGGAGAAATATGATCTGAGCCTGTACGATTGGGATGCGGCGGAGGTGCGGCGAGGTGAGGGGCATGCTGAGATCGAGCGCATGGGGCGCGGGATTGCGCCGGTGACGCCTTTGTTGGAGGCCGACAGCGAGGGGACTTTGGAAGTGATTGAGAACCTTTCGCGGGCCGGCAACCATTATCATCTGGCGGTCAATATCCCCAATGAGGGCTATATCTTGAACCTGCCGCAAGGGGCGATTGTGGAAGTTCCGGCGGTGTTCAGCGGGTTGGGGGCGCGCGGTATGGGGGTGGGGTCGCTGCCGGTGGCCGTGGCCGAACTGTGCCGCCGGGAGATTGTGGTGGTGCAGTTGGGGGTAGACGCGGTGGTGCAGGGCGATCGGCAAAAGGCGCTGCAGAGCCTGCTGTTCAGCCCGGGGATCACCGATCTGGATCAGGCCGAGCAAATTTTGGATGCTTATTTGACGGAGTACCGACCGTATTTGCCGACATTTTGGGAGTCGGGGGGAATTATTGGCAGGCTTCCGGCAGCTGTCCCGGTAAAATTGCAGTATTTCAAGGTGATTTGCGAAAAATTTACTTGTATTCCTTTTTCATTTTCTCTATAATGATCTTGATATAGCATTTCCTTGATTCACGGTTTTCTTTCCGGTAGGTGTGAAAGGAGGTGCCGTCAAGATATTCTTTGCTTTGTGTTTCCCCCTGTTTCCCCCATTTTTTCCATCATCACCACATCATATAAACCTGAAAGGAAGGATTGTGTAATGACCACGAATAAACCTTCTGATTTAACCGCCGAGCAAATTTGGACTGTTGAAAAAGGGGAAAAACGGTCTGTCGGTGTGATTCATATCGTCATCCTGGCCCTGCTCATTGGCATTGGTTTTGTGGTGGGCTCCTTTGGTTCCATCAGCTTCCCGCTTGGGTTTGGTGTGAACTTCTTCTGGACTGGCATCGCTGTGCAGCAGGTGGGTGCGATCTGGTTTGGCGCCTGGGGTGTTTTGGCTGGGGCGATTTTCCCCTTCTTCTCCAACGCCATCGCGGGCACGCCTTTCTATATCTCTCTGGCTTACATTCCCGCCAATGCGGTACAGGCCTTCCTGCCGGCCTGGGCTTTCCGGCACTACAAAGCGGATCCCCGCCTGCGCTCTGGGCGTGATTATTTGATCCTTTTGGCGGCGATGATCGTCTCTTCCGCTTTTGGCGCCCTTTGGTCGCCCCTGGTTGTGCTGCGCAGCTTTGGCCTGCTGACCACGGACTCGATCCCGCTGTTTATTTGGGGTTGGTTCGGCGGCAATGTGGTGGCTGGGCTGGTGTTCAATTTTATCCTGCTCAAGGTGCTCTCCGGCGTGGTGATCCGCACGCCTGCTTTTGTGAAGAAGTGGTGGGCATAACCTATCGGCAGATGTGGAGAGGGGGCGGGTTTCGCCCCCTCTTTTCAATTTGAGTATCGTTTTGTGTATCCTTATCAATTTCAGCAGTCTGCGAGCTGGATTAATCTCGTTATGGCTCGATTGAGGACGATCGTATGAATAAGACCCTGCTAGGGTATGTTCCCAATGAATCCCCCATTTATGCGGTTCATCCCTTTGTCAAACTCTTTTTCCTGTTGATTGTCAGTTTATTCCCATTGTTTATCAGTGCGCCCGAATGGAACCTGGGGCTGATGGCTGCGATTATCCTGATCATGTGGTACAGCCGGGTGAACATGAGTGCGCTGAAGATCTATGTGCCCGTGGCCATTTCCATGGGTTCGATCATCTTGCTTTCGTATACCGTCCTGGGGGGCATTCACCCCGAGTATAAGGTGCTGTTTCCTGTATTTGGTTTCCCGATTTATTACGAGCGCATCCGCGACGCGGTGGTGGTTTATTTTCGCATCCTGCCTATGATCTTTACCATGGTGCTGTTTTTGAGCACTTCGCGCGAACGGGATGTGATTGTGGCCATGCGCTCGATCAAAGCTCCTTTCGTGGTCACCTATGTGTTCGCGATGGCTCTGCGCTCGGCGGGTATGGTTTTGGAGGATTTTCAAATTGTGCGCCAGGCGGAACAGGCGCGCGGGTTTGATACCACCGGCAAGGGGTTGGTGTACAAAATCCGCAAATATGTCATGTATATGATCCCGCTGTTTGCGTTGTCGCTGCGCCGTTCGGAAGAATTCACCAATGCGCTGGTAGCGCGCGGATATGCCTTCACCGGCGAGGCGGCCAAGGTGAAACGTGCAGATTACATTCTGACACATTACACATTTAAAACTCTGGATGTGGTGTTGGTGGCGGTCATTGGGTTGCTGTTTGTCCTTCTCCTGGTGATGCGTTACGGCTTTGGCTGGATGGGGCTGGAGGATTCGCTGTTTAATCTCTGGCTGCGGGGCCTGGTGAGTTGAGAGAGGAGACGGACATGAGCGCATTAATCGAAATAAAAGATTATTCCTGGCGGTATCTGTACACCACAGAACCGGCGGTCAAAAACCTGAACCTGACCGTGGAAGAAGGGGTGTTTTTGGGGGTCATCGGCCCCAACGGCTCTGGTAAAACCACCCTTGCCTATTCCTTAAACGGTTTGATCCCCGGCCAGTACCACGGGGTGAAAGAGGGCGCGGTGTATGTGGCGGGGACCGAGGTGGAAGAATACCCCAAAGGTGAACTGCAGCGCAGTGTGGGGGTGGTCTTTTCGGACCCGGAATCGCAGTTTACGGCCATGACGGTGGAAGATGAACTGGTGTTTGGGATGGAGAATTTGGGCATGTCCATCCCCGAAATCCGCGAACGTTTAGAGTGGGTGGTGGACCTGACCAACCTCAGTCCGCTGCTGCTGAAACCGCCGTATGAAATTTCGGGAGGGCAAAAGCAGCGCGTGGCTTTGGCGGCGGTGTTGGCCATGACCCCACGGGTGATGATTTTGGATGAGCCTACCAGCATGTTGGACCCCATCAGCCGTAAGCGTGTATTTGATGTTTTGGCCAAGTTGAAGAAGGAACAGAAGAACACCATCATTGTGATTGAGCACAGCCTGGAAAATCTGATTCCGCTGGCGGATCGCATGGCTTTTATGCTGAATGGGGAACTGGTGTTGGAGGATGAGACGCGGCCGTTTTTTACCCAGATCGCCATGCTGATGGAAAAGGGGATTTTTCCGCCGGATGCGATGCAGTTTTTCCACCAACTCAACCTGCGCGGTTGGTATGACGGTCAACTGCCTTTAACGGTGGAGGAAGCCGCCCAAAGCCTGCGGGCGCTGCTGGCCCGCACGCAGGCAGGAGGTTTGAAATGAGCAACACAGCTGCCTACATTCAAGTGAAGGATTTGGTTTTTCGGTATTCAGATGGAACCCAGGCGTTGAATGGGATTAATTTAGATATTGGCGAGGGGGAGTTTATTGCTTTCATCGGCCAAAACGGTTCGGGCAAGACGACGCTTTCCAAATGTCTGAACGGTTTGTTCAAACCCAGCGAGGGCGACATTTGGGTGGATGGGCTGAATTCCCGCACGACCCCCATCGTGCAGATGGTCAAACGGGTGGGATACGTGTTTCAAAATCCCGACCACCAGCTGTTTAACAGCAACTGCTGGGATGAAATTGCCTATGGGCCGCGCAATATTCAATTGGACGAGGCTGAGGTGAAGGCGCGCGTAGAGGAAGCCGCCAAGGTGGTGGGCCTGCCCGAAGATAAATTCACGGAGCACCCCTTCTTCCTGACCAAGGGCTTGCGGCAGCGGGTGGCGATTGCGTCTATTCTGGCGCTGCGGCCCAAAGTGATCATTGTGGACGAGCCGACGACCGGACAGGATTCGAGCCAGTCGCTGGAGATCATGGACTTTTTGCTCAGTCTGAACCAGGAACGCGGCCACACCATTATCGTGATCACCCATGTGATGCCCATTGTGGCGCGCTATGCGCGGCGGGTGGTGGCCATGGGGATGGGCCAGGTGCTTTTGGATGGGCCAACGGATGAGGTCTTCAGCCAGACGGAAGTGCTGGCCAAGACTTTTATTGAGCCGCCGCACATCACCCAACTGGCACAGTCGGCGCAGGATTTGGGCTTTTATCCGGGCACGCTGACGGTGGATTCAATGGTGGAGCAGTTTGGGAAGATTGCGCGAAAGGCGTAAGCACAGATAGAGACGCCGGAACCCTTCCGGCGCCTTTTTGTTCGGCAAATCGGCACAGACGATCACCACAGACATCGATTGCAGAACAACCCGAAATGGGTTTAGGTGAATTGAACAGAAAACACAGCGGGAGGGGCCGGTTTGTTAGAGGGGTGATGAGCGGCACCTCCCGCTGGAGCCTTTTTGGGGTTTACGAGGCTGAGCGTTCCTTCAGCATCTGAATCACAGGATCCACAAACAGCGCGTTAAAGCCGTTCCGAAACCCGCCGCCTCTGGGTTGGTTGGGCTGGGGCGTGCTCTGGATGCCGTTGGCCTGCGGATTTGAACCATCTATGGGCCCGCCTCTAAAGCCGCTGCCTGGACCGCCGCCTGGACCTCCACCAAAGCCGCCGCCAAAGCCGCCGCCTGGCCCGCCGCTGGCTCCGTTGCTGGTACGGCCGGCGATTCGCGTGGCCATTACGCTTGAATCTTGCGGGGCAGAGGCGTTCGGCTGGAATTGCAAGCCGTATTTTTCCATCAAGGCCTGAACTTCCTGCGAATTTAGATTCAGACCTTGAATGGCCTGAACCTGATCGGGTGTTAACAGTTGTTGGATTTGCTGATAAAGTCCGCTCATTTCTTGAGCGGTGGTTTTGGTGTCGGTACGCAGGCTTTTGACCGCTTCCCAGAGGGGGAGCATGGCTTTCGCCTGATCGGCGGTGACGGCTTTGTCGGTCCCTTCCAGGCTCAGGATGCCGACGGCCAGTTTGTTTTCAATGGGTTGATTGGCAAAATCTGTCATTGGATCGCCCGGCTGATTTTGACCCGGAGCTTGAACAGCGGATGTCCCGGAGCAGGCCGCCAGGACCAAAACCAGAGGGAGAGTCATGAGTGAACAGAGGATCTTTGTGCGCATTCTCTTAACCTTTTCTATCTTTCTATCGTTCTTGTTTTTGGCATTAACGCTTTATTCATGTCTTAACGCGACGATGGGATCCAGCTGTGCGGCTTTGCGGGCGGGGATGAAGCCGAAGAATACACCGATCAACGCGGCAGAAGTGAAGGATAAAACAATGGAATATGGAACAATCACGGTGCGCATGCCGCTCAGTTTGCCAAACAGTTCTGCCCCACCGACCCCCATCAGCACGCCGATCAGTCCGCCAAAAAGGCTTAACATCAAGGCCTCGGCCAGGAATTGCACTTCGATATCCGCGGGGGTAGCGCCCACCGCCTGCCGTAAGCCGATTTCGCGGGTGCGCTCGGTGACGCTGACCAGCATGATATTCATGATGCCAATCCCCCCCACGATCAGCGATACCCCGGCCACCCAGGCGAGCAGCGTGCGGAAGGATTCGGTGGTTGATTCTTGTGTAGAGATGATGTCAGACTGACTGGTGATATTAAAGTCGAGGGTATCACTGGTCACATTGTGGCGGCCCATCAGCAACAGGGTAATTTGTTCTTTCACCGTGTCTATGGAGGCGTCCTGGTCGACCGACACGAAAATGGTGCGCACACGGTCTCCCATGAAACGCGCGAACGGGTTATTTTCAAATTTCTTGAACACCACATTGATTGGGGTGTAAATCAATGAGTCAAAATCGGTTCCGCCGGAGATCCCTTTGGGGGCGAGCACACCAATGACCACCAATTGAACGTTATTTGCATAAATTGTTTCGCCAATGGGATCGGTTTCGCCGAATAATTCTGCGGCAATTTCAGATCCCAATATGACAATTTTTTCTGCACGATCATTATCGGTTTCGGTGATGAAACGCCCGGTTTTGACTTGCACATTGCGCACCGTGGGATAATCAGGCGTGGTGCCCACCAGGGTGATATCCGTGAGTGTGGTATCGTTATATTTGATGGTGACGCTGCTTTGCTGCTCCACTGAGACACCCGCAACCCCAGGCACCTGATCGCGAATGGCGGCCACATCGGAATAAACCAGCCCGCCCCGTTGATTGCCTTGCCCTGGGCCGCCACGCGTGAAGGCCTGGTTGATAAAAAGAAGATTGGAACCCAACCCATTGATCTTTTCAGCAATGGTGGCTTCGGTCCCTGCGCTGATGGAGATCATGACAATCACCGCTGCCACGCCGATGATCACGCCCAGCATGGTCAGGATGGACCTTAACTTATTGGCGGTCAGGCTTTTTATTGCGATTTTTAGAATTTCAGAAACATTCATGGTCGAACCTCCTCCTGCGCAGGACTGAAATCAATGCCGGTCGCATTTTGCCAGGTCACCCGTTTTCCGTTGGGGTGGTCGTCGAATAATTTGCCGTCACGCACAGTGATGATACGCTCTGTGTGATGGGCAACGTCGGGTTCATGAGTGACCATGACGATGGTGCGGCCGCGGTCGTGCAGGGTATGGAGCAGATCCATAATTTCTTCGCTGGATTTTGAATCCAGATTGCCCGTAGGCTCATCCGCCAGCACCAACACGGGGTCATTTACCAGCGCACGGGCAATCGCCACCCGCTGCTGCTGACCACCGGAAAGTTCATTGGGCATGTGGTGCATTCGCTCTGCCAGCCCCACATGCTCCAGCGCGTTTTGGGCGATGCGTTTTCTTTCGGCAAGGCTGACACGGTTTTCACGCCGGTAGATCATGGGGAGCATGACATTTTCCAGCGCAGACACACGCGGCAGCAGGTTGAAGGACTGAAATACGAACCCCAATTTTTGACTGCGGATGACGGCAAGCTCTGAACGGGTATATTCGCTGACATCCTCGCCGTCCAGAATGTATCTGCCGTCTGTGGGTTGATCCAGGCAGGCGAGGATGTTCATCAATGTGCTCTTTCCAGAGCCGCTGGGCCCCATGATGGCGACAAACTCCCCTTTTTTGATTTTGATACTGATGCCGTTGACTGCCATCACCAGAGCGTCGCCCGTGCCGTAGGCTTTTTTTAGGTCGATTGTTTCGATGATGATTTCATTTTCTGAAGTTGAGTTGTCCATATTCATGCCTTTATTTTGTCTGAACATCGCCGGTGGACACGATTTCACCCAGGTTCAGGCCGCTTTTCACTTCGGCGCTGGCAGCATCCATCAGACCGATTTGGACAAATTTCAAGCGAGTTGTGCCGTCACTTCCCACCACAAAAACGCCGTATTTTCCATCTCCAAGATCGCGTACTGCCTGAACGGGCACCAGAAGAACGTCTTTCGCACTGGCTTGAATCAAGGTGACGGATGCGCTCAGGCCCTTTCGCAGGGTGGGCGGGTTCTGCATGCCGCTTAAATCCAGTTGAATGACACCGGTGACCACGTTGTAACCGCCAGAGGTCTGCAATTCGGGGTTGATGCGCAGAACTTTCCCTGGAAAGGTCAGATCTGGAAGGGCGTCAAACGTCACCTCGGCGGTTTCATTTACGCTGATTTTGTCCATATCGGTCTCATCTATGCTGAATTCGACCAGGGGATGATCAAGATCGGCGATGGTGATAAAGGGATTGGTATCTGTGCGGTCTCCCGGATTGCCAGCAACGCTTAAGATGGTTCCATCAAATGGGGCGATGAGGGTCATGCCGGCCAGTTTTTCTTGTGCCTGATCGAAGGCTAATTGGGCAACGGCTACTTTGTTTTCAGCGGCAGCCAGTTCAACGGGATCGATGCCCTGATTTTGGGTCAACCGATCCAGTTTTTCCTGTGCAATTTTCAGGTTGGCTTCTTCGAGCGACAGGGTCGCCTGGGAAGATGAAATTTCGTAGTCGGTATATCCAAAGCAGTATTCATAGGTGGAATAGGCCGATGCGGCGGCGTTCTTGGCGGGCAGGATGACGCGGTTGTAATAATCCATGTCTCCGACCCCCGTGCCGAGCGCATCCAGCTTCTCTTTTGCCGTTTTGTACTCGTAATAATACACATCGATGGTATCTTGATCGCAGCGCACCATGCCGGGTTGAATCAGGTCTGATTTTGCATCAACAACCGCTTTTTGTGCGGAGGCCAGGGCTAGCTGCGCATTCGCCAGGTTCGCGGCTGCATTCTCTTTCAGGGTTTGCAATTCCTGTTGGGCAATCACCAGATCCTGCTGGGCACTGGTGAGATTGACTTGCAGCTCTTCGGAAGGAACCAACTTTGCCAGTTCCTGACCTTGCTTTACCAAATCGCCCACCTGCACATTCACCTCTGCGACCGTGCCGGAGGTGGAGAAAGCCAGCGAGCGCTCTTTTCCGGCGATCAGTGTGCCAGAGCCGCTGACCGACAGGGTGATGCTGCCTTGCTTTACTTTTGAGGTGTACAGGGTGGTCTCGGATGACTGCGCCTGGGCAGTTTTTTGCTGGTTCCAAATGAAGTATCCAGCGGCTGCACCGATGATCACCACGGCCAGCGCAACACCTGCCCAGATTTTTTGGATGTTTCTAATGGAGATCCTCTTGGATTTCATTGCTTTTCTCCTGACAATTGGAAATAATTACGCGTAAGCCCGTACGGGTCTTATGGGTTTTCCACATTGGAAATGATCACTTTTTCGCCTTCGTTCAAGCCGCTTTTAATCTCGGCTAAGGCGACTGTTTTCAAGCCCACTTCGATTTCTCGTTTTTCTGGTTTTCCCTGGTTGTTGAGAACGTACACATAGGGTTTCCCGCCGTTTTTGGGTGGGTAAACCGCCTGGGCCGCAATGATCAACGTGTTTTGGGCTTCGCCATAGGTTACCTCGACCGATGCCGTCAACCCAATGGGAAGGTATTTGCCTGAAAGGGTCTTACTGTTATTCAGGCGGATCAATCCTTGAACGCTGCTGCCGCTGTTGGTTTCGACCACGGTGGGGTAGATCTGTGTGATGACTCCGGAGAAGGTTTGGCCGGGGATGCTCTCAAAGGTAATTTGTGCCTGACAGCCCACCGCAAAATTGGCCAGATCGGTTTCGTCGATGCTGACCTGTACCTGCGGCGATTCCTGATCCACGAGCGTGATCAAAGTGCCGGTGTTCACGGTGTCGCCGATCTCTCCGTTGACGGCTGTGACGGATCCATCCATTGGGGCGGTGATGACGGCGCCATCCAAATTATCTTGCGCCTGGAGGAGCTGAAGCTGAGCGTTTTTCAGGCTGGCCTGTGCGATTTCCAGGGCGGTGGTGTCGAGACCGTTATTTGCTTTCAAAGATTCATAATCACGCGTTTTCTGCTGTAAATTGGCTTTTGCAACCTGCAAGGCAGCCTGGGAGGCTTCTATCTCTGCATCCGTGAAGGTCTGGCAATAGGTATAGTTGGCATACGCCTGATAGCTTTTCGACCAGAGGGGCTTTAGGTGATCCAGAATATAGTCTTTGCCGTACTTTGAGTTCTCGTCTTCCAGTTCTTTCTGCCAGGGTATGATTTGAACCTGCAAATCCAGCCATTCGTAGTAATACGTTTCGGTGACACTTTGCTCGCAGCGGCCTTGCCCTTGGGTGCGCAAATGAATTTTGGCATCCTCATAAGCGGCTTCAGCCGATGCCAGGTCGATGGCTGCCTGCGCCAGGTTCGCATTGGAGTTTGCTGTGATCTCTTGGAGGGATCGTTCAGCGGTTTGAACGGCGACTTGGCGAGACTGCACTTCCAGTGCTAACGCGTCGATGTTCTTTAGCCGCGCCAGAATTTGCCCTGCTTTCACGGTGTCTCCAACCTGCACATTCAGCTCAGCGATCTCACCGCTCACCGGGAAACCCAGGTTCGCGGTCTTGGACGGCACCACATGGCCCGTACCGGACACCGTGACAGTGATATTTCCTCTGCGAACAGTGGTGGTTTGGTAGTCCCCGGTGGTTTGCGCGGCATTCGATGAAACGGCTTGAACGCTCTGCCAGATGCCAAACCCCAGGCTCAGTACTGCAACGGCGATGATCAGGATCATGATCACAGGTTTTCTTTTCATCATTGCTCCTTAGGTTCACTTTGGGTCATTTCGCTCTTTTCTAAGGAGGTGGCGGCATGCCGCCGTCCGGCATCATCATTCCGCCGTCTGGAAATTGATTGGAGGATGGGTTAGCAGATGCACTTCCAGTGATTGAAACAATTTTGTCGCCTTCTTTCAGCCCACTGAGCACTTCGGCATAAGTCCCGTCCTGCAGACCGATCTGAATTTCTTGAGAACGGATGGTGCCGTCATCCTCAACCAATTGAACCTCATAACCTTTCCCGTTCAATTTTTTTAATGCAGTGACGGGAATGATCAAAGCGTCTTTGATTTCTTTATAAATAATGGTGACGGAAGCGTTGAGTCCTAATGGGAGATCCTGTACCGTTTGCACAGCATCTTCATTCAGGGTTAGCACACCTTTCAAAATGTTGTATTGGCCGGAGCTGGTCAGCGAGGGGTTAACCTGTGTGACCACTCCATGAAAGGTCTGGTCGGGGAGCGCATCAAAGATGACGGCAGCAGGGCTGTTGAGGACGAACTTGTCAAGATCGGATTCATCCACGCTTACGGTTAATTGCGGACGGCTGACATCGGCGATGCTGATGAATTTTTCCGTACCCACCATGGTGCCAGCCCCTGACGCCAGGTAGATGACTTTGCCGTCCATCGGGGCGGTCAGTATGATCCCTTTCAGATCTTCTTCGGCTTGATTGAGCTGGACTTGATAGGTTTCGACGGCGGCTTCATACAACGCCAATTGATTGGGGTCAAGGCCGCTGTTGGACTTTAAGGTGCTGTATTTGCTTTCAGCCTGATCCATTTTTGTTTTTGCGACATCCACGGCAGCCTGGGCTTCCACTTTTTCGGGATCGGTATACGTGGTGCAGTAGGTGTAATTTGCCAGGGCGGTTTCGTAGGTGTTTTTTGCATCGATCCATGCATCTGTGCCCAAAGAATGAACAGCCAATTCATTCATTCTGGCTGCAGCTTGATCGAGTTGGGCCTTATATCGGGTATTGACCTCTTCGCTGCAGCGGGCATAAGCTGTGCGCTGCTGGGCGGTGACGGCATCTTGATAGGCCGCTCTGGCTGTGACCCAATCTTGATACGCCTGAGCCAGGGATACATCGGCGTTTTGCTGTAAATCAGTCAGATCTTTTTGCGCTTGCAGCAATTTGAGCTGGATGGACACAACATTGGCTTCCAGGGAGGTAGCATTGCCCAGCTTTGCCAGAGCCTGGCCTTTTTTGACCATTTCACCAAGCTCGACATAGACCTCCGCTACCGTTCCGCCAGTTGAAAAACTGAGGTCTACTGTGCGCTTGGCTTCGAGCACCCCCGATCCGGAGGCAGTGATGCTTAGATCCCCTCTTTTCACTAGAGTGGTGTTTAACGCAGCGGCGGCACTGGATCCCGATTTTGCCAGTACGGCTTGGGGTCCAAACCAAAAATACCAGACTGCCCCGCCGCAGACTGCAAGAAAGAGGATCGCCGCTGCCCAAACCCCCTTTTTCTGCCATGGGCGTTGGTTTAACGCGGCAGGCTTGTTCAGTTTCATAATCCCTCCCGTAAATTCCTGATTGGGTATATAAGTTGATGCCGCTATAATCTTAATTTCCAGATATTTAGATTTTGTTTAGATGGTGTGTTAATCGTGTTTCTTAATTTCTTTGGATGAAAACCTGGGGGCATGGTGTGAAGGAAGGTGCGGGTTTTTGAAATTTGTCTTGCGACTGTTGTAAAAGCGTGGTAAAATTTGTTTCACAAACGGGCGCGTAGCTCAGTTGGTTAGAGCGCACGGTTCACATCCGTGAGGTTCGTGGGTTCGAGCCCCTCCGCGCCCACAAGGCCAGCCGATGAAAGTCGGCTGGTTTTTGTTTTATAATCATGCGTATGGAACGGATCTGCGGGCAAAAAAAAGCGAAAGTTGTTTATCTGCAGACTGAGTGGAGGAATTAACCTTCAAAAATAGACTTTTCGCCTGCCGTCACCGCGCTGTTGTATTGGTTGTGATGAGATCATCGTTGCGCTGAAAACCCTGGACGCGCTGAGCAGCATTAAGGAAGCCCCGGCGATGAACCATCTTAGGCCGCTGGGTAGCAGGGTTCGCTGCTGGGCCATTATGCCGCGCGGTGGGGCGGGTTTTCATTCGCGGTAAAGCCTGATAATTCAACAAATGGGGAAGGCCGGTTTTCATGGAAATAACCCTTCGTAAAGCTGCTCTGGACGACAGCCGCGCCTTGGCGGCGCTGATCCGCGGGATTGGCTGGTTTCACCGTTTTGACGCGGAAGATTTGGAAACAACTGCGGCCCGCATTGAAACTCACCTGGGCCTGTGCCTGGGGGACGATTCGCACGATGTGTGGCTGGCCGAGGACGGTCAGGGCCACCTTTTGGGGTATGTGGCCGTGCATTGGCTGCCGTATTTGATCCTAAAAGGGCCGGAGGGGTATATCTCGGAGCTGTTTGTGGAAGAACCCGCCCGCGGACAGGGGGTGGGACGGCGGCTCTTGGCGGTGGTGCGCGAAGAAGGTTTGCGGCGGGGGTGTTCACGCCTCAGTCTGATCAATTTTCGCCAGCGCGAATCCTATGAGCGCGGGTTTTACCGCAAGGCCGGATGGAGCGAACGCGAGATGGGAGCTAACTTCATCTTAAGCCTGATGGATGAGCCCGGGGAATCAAAAAGCGGCCTGGACAGGCCGCTTGGATAGATGATTTTAAAAAATGGATTAGGGCAAACCGCCAGTGACCTTGAAGGTGGTTTCGATGGGACTTCCGTTGAATAAATAGGGTTCATCCACCCCAGGGTACTCAAAAACGGAAACCTTACCGACATCCACATGAATGATCGCGTGCAGGGTTTCGGTGGCTTTGGTGATGTCCACTTTGATCTGAGAATTCATGTTGCGGCCCTTTGCAAGGGTGCCGTAACCGATGACTTCATTGGCCTTGCCGTCTTTGTCGTTGTAGATGACCAACCAACCGGCTACGTCGCTCCAACTCTCGTCCAGGATGACGCGCTTGTTGGGGATGGCCTGATCGCTGATCTTAATGTAAGGCCCGGCGACTTCGGTGACGGTGACAATGGGAGCGGGGGCCTGGGGGTTATCCCCACCCGTACTGGGGCTGCCGTCTGCGGTGGGTGTGGCAGGCTGGCAGGCCACCATCATCAACGCAATCATGATCAGCAGGCTGAGAATAAACAACATGCGACTCCATTTAGCGATTTTCATCTTCCTTCTCCCTTGGTTTTTTTTGGATGGCGTTTTCTGGAGCGCCATCTGCTGTGACAATGAGATAATATTAGCATAAATCCATAGGGGAATCTATACGGTAAAAGATCAATTTTTCAATGTTTTGACAGTTTCTTGACGGGGAGTTGATGTGGCGCGGGGGGAGGGAACGGGCTTCAGCCTGGCGCAGTTGGTTAGGGGAGGAACCATTTGCGCAGCAGAGACTGCACGCGGGGGGCCACCAGTTGGTAAACGGGGCAGCGGTCGTACACGCCGGTGAAGGCCAGGATTAAACCAGCGGCCAGGGGCAGCAGCAGCCCTCCCCGGCTGAGGCTGAGGGCCACCAGGGCCAGGCCGACACCCAGACGCAGCCCGCGGTCTGCGGGGGAGGGGCCGCGGCGCAGGGGGCGGTTGGCGGCCAGGGCGGTGAACATTTCACGAATGCCGTCAATATTTTGCGCGCCAGTGCGGCGAAACACCTCTTGACCTTGCTGGTAGCCAATCAGGGTGGGGATGCCCATGACGCCCAGTTGACGGAGCAGCTCGTGGGAAGAATCGGCATTGATGCGCAGCAAGTTCACGCCGTCACGGTGCTCTTCGGCGGCCCGTTCCAGGTCGGGCGTCATGGCGCGGCAAGGGGCGCACCAGGGAGCCCAGAATTCGACCAGGGTGGGGGTGCTGGCGGACTGGATGTGTTGGGTAAATTCATCAGGCTGCATGGTTGTATCCATCCAGGAGGCGGGCATCTGCCCGCCTCCTCGTTCATAACGAATTATTTGATCGTGCTCAGGCGCGGTTGGTGCGGAATTTCAGCAAGGCATAGATGGGGCAGAAGCCGAAGAGGCCTGTGAGCAGGGGCACAAACCCAATCACCTTGAGAAATAGGCCCAGGCCGCCGCTCACTATACCGCCCCAACCTAAAACTAATAAAACCAGACCGAAAACCACGCGAACCACACGGTCCCAACTTGCTTCATTGATCCACTTTTGCATGTCTCTATCCTCCATTCCCGTAACAATCCAGTTGATATCCATTGGATGCGCGCACAGAGAAAAAAGTGACAGGCGGGTACCGTCTGCTGAGGATCGAATGGAAGATAGGTTTTGACATTAGGAGGTGAGGCGTTGAACCCGCACAGCTTCGCACAATGTTGCGCTCAGCTGCAGGCTTTGCCCGCTGGCTTCCAGGGTGATCAGCCGCCGTCCGCGGCCGTCCACCGCCTGGAGGGTCAATATTTGACCGGCAGCCAGGCCTGCACTTTGCAGGAAGGCGCTGTCGGCGGGCGGGGCGTTCAGCTGCAGCACCTGGGCGCGGTCGCCGGTTTGCAGCAGTGCCAGGGGCACTCCGGGGTCGAGCGGAGACTCGCTGCCGGCGGGGATGGGGCGGCCAGAGGGGGTGGTGATGGGACGGCCCAGATAAGCATCTAACTGGGCGGCGATTTTCTCGCTGGTGATGTGTTCCAGACGGCAGGCCAGGGCTTCCGCTTCCACCTGGGCGGTGTGCAGGTGCTCCACCAGGAAAGTCTCCCACAGGCGGCGGTGCCGCAGGATGCGGCGAGTGATCTGCCAACCCGTGGGGGTGAGCGAAACGCCTTTGTAGGGCTGGTAGGTGACCAGGCCGCGTTCTTCCAGACGGCGCGCCATCTGGTTGGCTGAGATGGGCTGGATGGAAAGCTGTTCGGCTACCCGATTCAGCGAAACCGGTTGGGAGTGGCCGTCTTCGATGAGCCGGGCCGCCGCCAGGAGATGCATTTCTTCATTTTCGCTTAAGTTTATCGCGTCCATGACATTTTTTATACCTTAGCATAACTTACATCTTTTTGCGCGAAAATTCAAGCGAGAATCCCCTTCAGCCTGCCAAAAACAGGATTGAATCAGTCCGCGGGAGTGACGTTTGAAACCTGACTTGCCCGGCTGAGGGCGGTATAATGCAGATCACCGCAGCGCGGCACATCACACAAACGAGACAGCACATGGACTTTTTAACATCTTTCGTTATTGCAGTGGGGTTAGCGATGGACGCCTTCGCGGTGTCATTGGGAATTGGAACCACCGACGCGGCCCGTACGCCGCGCCCGATTTTTCGCTTATCTTTTCATTTTGGTCTGTTTCAGGGGGGTATGACCCTTTTGGGCTGGCTGCTGGGCAGCACGGTGGCGCATTTGATCTCCGCGGTGGATCATTGGATCGCGCTGGCGCTGCTGGCGTTTGTGGGCATTCGCATGATTAAAAGCGGATTTTCCCCCGACGAAGACCGCTGTGGGTGTGCAGACCCTTCCCGTGGGGGGACCCTGGTGATGCTGTGTGTGGCTACCAGCCTGGACGCGATGGCGGTTGGGCTGGGGATGGCCATGTTATCGATGAATGTATGGGCGGCCAGCCTGTTGATCGCCGTGGTGACGCTGGGCCTGTCGCTGGTGGGGCTGCTGATCGGTCAGAGCCTGGGATCTCACTTTGGCAAAAAGATGGAGATTGTGGGCGGCCTGATTCTGACCGGCATCGGCGTGCGCATTTTATTGAGCCACCTGCTGGTCTGAAACCAGCGGTTAAAGAGGCGCGGGCTGGCCGGTGATCAGATTAGCGCTGCAGAAAGCGCAGGCTGGGTCATTGGCCGAACGCCAGACCACATCCGCGGGCTGTACTGGAGCGCCGCACATGGGGCAGCGGTTGGGCAGGCGGCGAGTATCCCCCTGGGCGGCAGGGGCGGGAGCGGTCTCCGGCGGAATCGGTTCGGCTTCAAAGCGGTCTTCCGGCTCGCTGCGCGTTTCGGCTGCCGGCATGGGGGCGGCGTCAAGGGTTGGCTCCGGCGCGGCCGGCTCTTCGGGTTCGGCGCTGCGGACGAAGGATTTGGCGACCATGCTCAGGCCGATCAGGATCAAGATGCCGGGCCACCATTGACCGGTGAGCCATAGGATGCCCAGACCGATCAGCCAGATGGCGGCCTGAATGTTCTGACTGCTGTCTGTGTGTTTATTCCAATCGCTCATGATCGCGCCCCTTATCTAAATATACGCAAATTGTACCCGAAAGGTTGCAGGAAATCCCGCGGTTCCCCCCTATGACCGCTGACCGACGGATGATATCATCGGAAGGTTGGGCAGAGGTTTTACTCCAAAACGGCAAGGCAGAGGGTGTATGGGCGAAGCTGCGGCGTTATTAACGGCGTGCTGTTGGGTGGTATCCAGTCTGGCATATTCGGCCTCGGTGCAGGTGGTGGGGGCGCCGGTGGTGAACCGTGTGCGGCTGGTGATGGCGGTGGCTTTTTTAATGGTGACGCACCGCTTGCTGATGGGAACGTGGATCCCCGCGGCCGAAGGGGTGCGCTGGCTGTGGCTGGGGCTGTCGGGATTGGCTGGGCTGGTGTTGGGGGATTGGGCGCTGCTCAGCGCCTATGGTCTGGTCGGCCCGCGCATCGCCACGCTGATGATGGCCGTCTCGCCGGTGATCAGCACCTTTTTGGCCTGGGCCTTTCTGGGGGAGCGGCTGCAGGGTTGGGAGTACCTGGGGGTGGTCCTTGCGTTGGCAGGGGTGGGATTGGTGGTGTTTGAGCGCACCGATGGGCTGGGGCGCAAAGTCGCGCCGCGGCGTTACTTTTTGGGCGTGCTGGCCGGACTGGGGGCGGCGGCAGGGCAGTCCTCTGGACTGATCCTGGCCAAGGCCGGGCTGGCGGGAGGATTTTCGCCGCTGTCGGGAGTGCTGATGCGTATGCTGGCGGCAGGGGCAATCCTGTGGCTGGCGACGTTCCTGGGCGGGCGGGTGCGCTCGACCCTGACCATCTTGAACCAGAACCGGCCGGTGCTGGGG
This sequence comes from Levilinea sp., assembly GCA_029975215.1. GTDB lineage: Bacteria > Chloroflexota > Anaerolineae > Anaerolineales > Anaerolineaceae > Levilinea. The sequence continues at coordinate 19,405 of JARKPO010000049.1, read as the reverse complement.
CGCATTGCCCTGGGGAGCGTGATGGGGCCGTTTGTGGGGGTTTGGCTTTCGCTGGTGGCGGTGCAGGCCAGCCATGTGGGCGTGGCCTCCACCTTGATGGCTATGACGCCGGTGCTGATTCTGCCGGTGGTGCGCTGGGGTCTCAAAGAGCAGGTCAGCCGCCGGGCGGTGTTGGGTACTCTGGTCTCCATTGTGGGGGTTGCGGTGATTTTCGTGGTGGGATGAGGCGGCCAAAGCCCCAGCAGGCCAGAAAGGATAGGGTGACGCCAGCCTCAACCATCAGGCCGTACAGCCAGCGGTTTGAGACGGCGCTAAGCGGGCTGGGGCCGGCCGGGGGGGCGAAGAGATACATGTAATTACTGTGGGTGAGCAGGTTCACAATTAACACCAGCAGGGCAAACCCCTGGGCTGCTCCCCAGGCCGTGAAAAAGCCGCGGGCGTTGGGGCGATACCCGTCCGCTGCCAGGGCAGCTGTGACGCATACCAGCAGGCCGTGCGAGAGCATGTAATGAAAGAAAGCAAAGTGGGGAAAGCCGTACAGACCGAGATCGGGGAAGAGTAAAGCCGCAGCCGCACCGGAAATGCACCAAAAGTAAGCTGTTGATACCCAGGCACGGCGTTGGGTGAGCAGGGCTGCGGCCCCCACGAACATACTTGCACTGCAAGGGTGTAAGGGCAGCGCGGTTTGCAGCGAGGCCGCCCCCACGGCCGCCAGCCAGGTGACCCAGGCGGCCTGCAGGATGAGCAGGCTATAGGCCAGGGCGCGGTGAAAGCTTTGGGAGGGGCGCACCCAGCGGTACACCGCCCAGGCTGCCAGCAGGATGAGGCTCAGCGCGCCCAGGTGGGCAGGCCCGTAGGCTTCAAAGGGGGCGGCAAAGTAGTAACGGGCAAAAGGGGACATGCGGCCAGAGGGCTCCTTTCCGCTCTGATTGTACCGCAAGGGGCGGCGGATGGCGGGCGAGGCGAAAGGCGCTTTGCTTGACAAAGGCAACGTGGAAAGGATATACTGACGATAATTCCAGGACTCTTTTTCTATTGATTCCCCAAGTGAGGGGGCATGCCGTTCCGAAAATCCAAAGGACTATCTCGAAATACATGGATCGGCATCACGCTAGGATCGCTGGCGCTGCTGTTCTTGATTGCCTTTTGGCAGGAGATCATGCTGGTGCTGGCACGCGTGATTACGGTACTTTTGGCGCTGTTGGCCCAGGAGCTGCCGGATATCACCCTGGAGATGCGCCGGGCGATCAATGTGGTGGTGTTTTTCAACCTGATCGGCGGCTTCTTCCTGATGTTTCAGGCCTGGCTGCTGCTGACCTCGGCCCAGGCGCTGCTGCCGGTGGCGGGGTTTCGGGACGTGGCCCGCACCGCTTTTCACCTGGTGCTGTATATTTTCCGCCGGCACGGGGCGGCTGTTTTCATTAAAGACGGCGAGATTAAGGCCACTTCGGAGGAACTGCGCCGTTCGGGCCGCGGGGTGGTGGTGGTGGATTTTAACAGTGCGGTGGTGCTGGAAGAGACCGTCCCCACCCCCAGTGTGATGCGCGTGTTTGAAAACCTGGTGGACGCCGTCCTGGTGGCCCTGGGATTGGCCGACCCCTACCAAAACCCGCGCACGATGGGCACCGGAATCGTCTTTACCCGCCCGCGTGAGCGCATCCGGGCGGCGGTGGATCTGCGCAGCCAGTTTCGCCTGCGTCCGCAGAACCTTGCCTATTCGCGCGACGGCATTGAGCTGCGTGCTAATGTTTGGACCAAATTCACCATTGGCCAGGAGCCGGAGGTGCTGCAGGTGACCTATCTGGGGGATATGCGCGTTGAAAATTTGCGCGTGGTGACGCTGCAGGCCGTGGATGAGACCCATGTGCGCGTGGCTTCGGTGGGGCGCGCGGACGAACTGGATGACGCTGATCGGACCGAAATTCACCACCAAACCTGGGTTGACCTGCGCCGCGGGCAGATGAGCGGATATGCGCCCCTGCCCAGTACCTCACTGCTGCCCGTGTTTAACCATCAGCGCGTATTTGCCGCCGTGTTTTCTGAGGCGCGTAACGCCCAGGAAGAGGTGATCCCCTGGGATGAACTGCCCACCCTGGTGGCTACGGATTTGTACCGGCGGGTGGTGATGGAAACCAATTATGATGAATTCTACGATATCCGCACGCCAGATCATTTCCCGTTGGACGATATTAAGCGCAAGCTGCGCATTCAGATGCGTAACAACGGCATTTTGGCCTACCGCCTGGTGCTGCGCGCGGGCGGCCAACCGCTGTTGAAAGTTGATGAAAGGGGCGAATGGGTGCAGGGCGAGGTGTTTTCGGTGTTTGACCTGCAAACCTCCGCTGTGCGCAGCCTGACCGCTCCCAAGGTGCTGCGCGATCGCGGGATCAAGGTCATTGCCAGCGGTTTTGGCGACCTGATGCCAGTTTCCGAGGCTGTGTACCAACAGCGCCTGGACCATCTGCTGGCCCGCTGGGACCGCGATACGGAATTGATCCATGCGCGCAACGAACTGGATGCGCTGCGCATTCGCGGACGAGCGCGCCGGCAGGCCCAGGAAGAGCTGAATGTGGTGCTGGCGCGGATTCTGGAGACTCGCGAACACACCCAGGAGATCATGGCTCTGCGGGTGTTTCAGGCTATTGACGGTATGGCGGCGGACCCCAAGACGCGCCGCTTCCTGCCGTCTGAGACGCTGGATATGATCAACAAGCTGCAAAACTGGCTGATGCCCCCTCAGCTGCCCAAGGCTTAAGGACGAGCGATGCAAAACCGTATGCCGCGATTCAACCGCAGACGTGAACGGCCCCAGGTGGACACTGAGGCCTGGCAGCAGCTTTTGGCCCTGGTACGTATGGGCCTGGTGGTGCTGATGCTGAGCGGTTTTGCGTTCTTGGGCGGGGCCTTGTTCGAGGAAGTGCCGGTGGATGCCATTGCCGAGGAACTGCACAACGCCAATATTCTGCTGCGCTTTTTCCCCCTGTGGATGTTCCGCCTGGGCGTGTGGATTTTCCATCCGCTGCATGTGCGCTATGCCATCGCGCCGCTGGCGGCTCTGGTGGCGGTGATGGTGGCAGGGGCGCGTTTTGTGCAGGATATTTACAACCTGCCGAAATTTTCTCACGGTCTCAAATATATCCTGTCCTCCATGTTCGGCCTGGATTATCCGGAACTGACCATTGACGGCGGGCAAATGATCCGCGGTAAGAAAGAGGTGAACCTGATTGAGGCGGTGGGCGGTCCGGGGTATGTGCTGATCCAGCCGGGGAACGCCGTTCTGTTCCGCGAACTGCGCCGCCCGTCCAATGTCAGCATCACCCGTTCTTATTTTGCGGCCCCCTTTGAAACCGTGGGGCAGATCGCCAATTTGGACGACCAGCACGATTCGAACAACAACGTCAAGACCATGACGCGGGATGGGATTTTGGTGGTTCTGCACGATGTGCAGTTTCGTTACCGTATCCTGCCGGAAGAATCGGCTGGGCGCGTTATTCGGCGCTCTTTAGACCGGCCTTACCCCTATTCGGAAGACGCCATGCGCAACATGGCTTACAACCTCTCGGTGACCAAAGAGGGCTTAGAGAGCTGGCACGCTGCGGTGCGTAAATCGGTGACGGGGGTGATCAGCGACTACATTAACAGCCATTACCTGGACGAGCTGACCGCGCCGATGAACGAAGACCGTTCGCCGCGAGATTTGATCCGTGCGGATTTTGACCTGCCCGACCGCAAAGCGCGGTTGAAGAATCTAGGGGCGGAGCTGCTGTGGATTGACATCGGCCACATTGAGATCGTTCAAGACGCCGTGGATGAGCGCCGTGTGGGTTATTGGGCGGCGGAGTGGCTGGGAGATGCCAATGCCAAACGGGCTTTCAGCGATGCCCGCCGGCAGGCTTACACCGAATTGGGGCGGGCGGAGGCCCAGGCTGAGGTGATCATCAGCATCGCCCATGCGCTGGAGAATGTTCAGATGAATAACGACCCTCGTGAAAACTTGCGGACGATCTTTTTACAGCGGGTGGCCAGCACGCTGGATGCGCTGCGTGACAAAAACCTGAGAAACCAGGAGAAAGAGACTCATGATTGACCTGGAGGCCGTCCTGCAGTGGATGAATGAATTTGAGCCTATGCGCCTTTCGCAGGCGGTGCGCGCCAAAGTGGAGGCGATGAATGCGCCGGAAGTGACCAAGAGCCGTATGGCGGTTTTAATGAACGATGCCTTGAACACCGCGCGCGCCAGCGCGGACCGCCTGGAATACGCTGAGGCGCTGGTGTATACGGCGGTCAAGCGCTACCAGCACAATTACCGCCTGACCGCCAGCCAGAACTTGCAGGAAGCGCTGACCATTTTTCCGCAGAATTCCTACAAATATGGGGTAACGGCGTATATGCTGGGTTGGGTACTGTGGGATATGGAGGAGCGCGAGAACGCCCAATACTATTGGCAGCAGGCCCGGAGCGTTTTCGAAAAGAAGCGTACCTTCCTCCAGCAGCGCCTGGATGGGATGCAGGCGGATATCGGCACGGCGGGTGTGGACGACATGGGCGAGGTGTACAACGACTGGCTGTACAAATGGGGTGAAAAATACCTGCGCGAACAGTCGGCCCAACTGGTGGAAATTTTGGAGCGTAAACGCCGCCGCCGGGACGTGACTGCTTATGATACGATCGACCGCCTGCTGGACAGCGTCTTTCGCACCAAACAATATCAGGCTGAAGCCGAGGCCTGTGTGGTCAACGGCTACACCTGCTTTGTGCTGGAAAATTACCCCCTGGCCGAAGCATATTTCACCCGCGCGGTGGCCACCTACCTGCCGGGGACCCACCCGCAGGCGGTGGCGTTGTGGATGTTGGGGATGGTTCAGTGGCGGATTGAGGGGGCATTTAGCCGGGCAGCCCAAAGCTGGGAACGAGCCATCACCACTTTTGAGGATCTGGCATTGGTTGAGAAGAACCAGAATCGGCAAAACCGCTTCGAATGGTATTCTGAAAAACTGGCGTTGATGCGCTCGGCTTTAACCCTAAAGCTTCAGACAGCTTTATAGGCGCGGCCTTCCATTCCGGCACAAACCTGGCGGCAAGGTGGGCGGCTTTGTGCCGCGGTGCTGTTGGATTTATGCGCTCGGAGTCTGTTGCTGCGTGTTCTCCAGCGGTGCTGTATCCGCTGCGCGACTCATGCAGGGAAAAATGACCAGGGATCGGCGCTGACCACCCCGGAACATCTTCGAGGGTGATGCGGCCTAAGTCAGCGTCTTGCCGCGCTGACTGGGCGTGATCGGTATAGACTTTTTCAGCATGACGATTTTTCACCTCCTCCCACAGGGTGCGGGCAGTACGGGCATTGCCAAAGCTGCGTTCTTGTGCCGCTGCGCGTTGGGTGAGGAGAATGGTCATTTGGGTTAAGGCCTCATCCGTCACCTGATACTGGTCCTGAGCTGCCCATTGTTTCAAGAGTTCGCGCAGCTCGGCGGAGGTGTAATTTGGAAATGGAATCGGATCGCCAAAGCGTGAGGCCAATCCCGGGTTCATCTGCAGGAAACTCTGCATTTCTTCCGGGTATCCAGCAGCGATGACCACCAGGCGGTGACTTTCGTCTTCCAGGGCCTTCACCAGGGTATCTACCGCTTCGCGACCAAAATCCTGACTGCCGCCGCGGGCCAGGGTGTACGCTTCATCGATAAAAAGCACCCCACTGCGGGCTTCTTTGATCTTCTGGGCGGTTTTCAAGGCCGTTTGACCGACATAACCCGCGACCAGGTCGACCCGGGAGACCTCCACCAGATGCCCCTGGGTGAGCAGCCCCAGGGCGCGGAAAAGGCGCCCTACCAGGCGGGCAACGGTGGTTTTGCCAGTACCGGGATTGCCAGAGAAGACGAAATGACTTTTAGGGTAATTCGGTATGTAGGCTGCGTCCCGCTCCTTACGGTGGTTTTCCATGAGGATGCGGTAGGCCAGAGCGCGCAGACTGCGTTTGACTGCTTCCAGACCGGTGAGGGCATCCAATTCCCGGAATACCTCTTCCACACTTTCCACCTGCGGTTGAAGGTAACGCTGGTAATGCTCTGGAAAATCCTGGGGAAGCAGCGCAGCTTCAGCCTGCGGCTTGGCGGCTGTGCGGACGGCGTAGGCACGTTCCAATGCGTCGGCCAGGTTGCGCATCTCACCCGCGTTGCCGAAATGCTCGTCTTTTTCGCGCAGCATGCCGTGGATACACTCCTCCAACACGGGCTGCAGGGTGGGATGAAGCGCCAATCCACGGTTGTGGAGCGATTGGCGCAATATTTCGTAGAGTTCGTCATGATTCAAATCTGTAAACACCAGGCGGTTTTCTGCCGGGAAGCGGCGGCTCAATCCGGGATTAGCCTCCAGGAATGTCTGCATTTTTTGGGTGTAGCCTGCGGCAATGACCACCAGGCGGTCGCGGTCATTTTCCATACGGGTCAGCAGGGTTTCCAGAGCCTCCGCGCCGTACCCGCCTCGGTCAGAATCCGCTAATCCGTAGGCCTCATCTATGAAGAGCACTCCGTCCAGGGCGGAATCAATAATCTGATGTGTCCTGGCAGCTGTACCGCCGATGAATTGAGCTACCATTTGACCGGGGGAGGTCTCAACCAGATGACCGCGGCGCAGCACGCCCGCGTCTCGCAGGATTTCCCCCACCAGACGCGCAAAGGTGGTTTTACCGGTCCCTGGGCTGCCGGAAAAGATCATATGAAGGAGAGGGAATTCATCTTGCGTGGGTCGGTTGGGATCCCACTGCAGCCGTACCCAGGCGCGAAAGTCCAGCAGGCGCTGTTTCAGCTCATCGCGGCCGACCACCTTACCCAGCTTCTCTTCAAGTGACAAATCGGGACGCCGCACAGAAGAAAACCAGCCAGCGGCGCGCACCGCTGCAAACGACCATTCTGGCAAGGAAGCGAGACGCTCATGCCAGGTGCGCAGGCTACCCCCCTCAGCAGAGATCCAACGCAGTAAACGGCTGCGCTCTTCTTCTGACAGCCTCTGGTTTCTGGCGTTTTCCAGGTGGCGCAGCATGTCCTCCCACTCCTCTGCGGCAGGTTCTGGCAGGCAATAGACTGCCCCGGCAGGCGCGGTATGGGCTGATGTCTGAATCAGTTCACGAAGCTCTGGAACAGGCAGCAAGGGGGCAATTTCCACTAAGGCATCTGTGTTTCTGGCAGAAAAAAGGCAGAAACATTGGCTGCGGCTGGTGGAGGGCAAATTGAGCCAGGATGCCACCAAACCGGCCAACGTACGCTGGCTCTCGTGAAAGGCCATCCACGATTCGGCTTGCTGAATGACGACAGCTGTACGGATGGGGCGTGGGTCCGTCATCAGGGCGTGCAGCTGCCGAACGGCATGCACATCCCCCATAGGCTGGTTATTGGCGCGCACGTTCATCACCCCGCCGGTGATCAGCTGCCGGTCGTGTAAGGGGCCGGTGCGCGGACGCGGCGGAGAGGAAGGCAGGCTCAGACCCTCAGGGCTGGCCAAACGCTCAGAGTCAGCGTCTAAATAAAACACTGGCCGGTGGGGAGCGATGAATGCGATGCGCTGATATCCGGCTTCTCGCAAGGCAGCGTGGAAGGCGGTGAGAAAATCCATTTCACGGCCGTCCGCCGAGAAAAAGGAATCACCCAGGCCCTCACCAATGATGATCTGAATCGGGAGGGGAAAAGGTCGTGAAAAGAGGGGAGCAAAACGAGAGATCACGGGCGCGTTGAAAGTCGGTGAGCAGGTTGCAGCCTGGATGAGTGCGGGCGGCCCAGGCCGTTGGCGGTCAGGCGAACCTCCCGCGGTTGTTCTACAATCAGCCCGCTCTGGTTCAGGCTGGTCTGAATTTCCAGGAACCGCTGGCGGAAATCGTGTTCGGTGCTTTGGCTGCGGTCCAGAGAGATGATATGCAAGTCGTTTTCCAGGCTGGCCGTGCCGCGGGGATGTACCTGAATGACCACCTCTTCACCTGCCAAATTCTTGAGCGAAGCAGAATAGGCCCGGCGCATATCCTCGGCGTCATAATGGCCTTCAGAAAAAACGAAATGCTGAGCCTCCAGTGACTGAACCACCAAATCGGCGATATTGATGCGCAATTGAGAGGAGAGCACGGCCATACGCGCCTGATGCACCAGGTCGGTAAACTCCTCCCGCAAAGCGGGCAGATCGTGGCTCAGGATTTGCTGTAAAAGGCGGGCGGAGTTATGTTCCATCCCGCTTTCCAGTTGGGTCAACAAGGCTTGTGAACGGCGGAGCAGCTCGCTGTAGCCGCCCTGGGTCCACAGATCTAGATCGATCTTCTCGTTGATATCCTGGCCTTCCAAATCAACCGCCTGCACCTGGGCCGAACGCTGAAGCACGGCCAGGTGTGTACCGGCCTCATATATGGCCTGTTGGTAAAGGTGGTTCCAGCGTGCCAGACGGCGTTCCAGCTCTACGCGAAGGTCAGAGAGTTGGAAGAAAATTCGTTGGTAAGTAGAAAGGGCGGCCTGGAAGGCAGCCGCGTTGTAATTCTCTTCAGCGGCGGCCATCTCGTCCAGGATGTGCTGGTATTTCGCCCGGCCAAAGAGGGACAGCGGGTAATGCGTTTGAATAAAATCCAGCAGGATCAAGGCGGACTCGGACCAATGCTCGGCAAGAGCCTGATGTTGGCGAACACTTTGATAACCATCTTCCATTCGGCGGTTCAGGTGCAGCAATTCCATCTGACGGGCACGGTGTTCTTCCTGGATCTCAGTAAGCACCTGGCTGCTCCATTTTTCCAACTGATCAGCGGTTTGCTGCGACCAGGACTGCTCAAACGCAACCAGGTTCTGTGACCAGGCGTGGTATAGGCTTTCATACGCCTGAGCGGAGGCGTGCTCCAGATCCTGCAAATGGTCCGAAAGAACCGAGACGGCCTTTTCATAGGCTTGCTGGCGCGTGAGAGCCTGTTCCAGTTGAGAGTGAGAGGCCTGGGTAGACTGGCGGCGCATGATGTCATGCAGGTCGTCCAGCTGGGCGGTCAGATCGTAAACACGCACGCTAGTGGTGCGCAAGCGGTCATATTCTTCCTGGCTGATGCTCACCAGGGCTTTCTTATGCCCACTCATGGGGTACTCCTTTGGCTTCCCATTCGCGGGGCAGCCAGAGCGCGGTGAAAGGCGCTGAGCACTGCTGGACGGGGGATGCCGACCATCACGGCGCTATCCTCGTGAATGTGGATTTCCACTTTGCGTTCTACCTTTTCCAGAGATCCAGCGGGGATGCGGTTTGTGAGGTAGATGATATTCTGATTACTGGAGCCGCGCAGCCCTTGGGTGGTATCAGCCAGTTCGCGGCGGAAAGGTCCGTCCACCAGCACATCCACTTGCGCCAGGAGGGCGTCTACCCCTGGAGCAGGCGGGCTGCTGAGCAGGTGTTCGTAGGTGTAGCCGCTGAAGCAGATCACGCTGATCTCTCGCTTCTGCCGAACAAGGCGCAAGAATTCTGCCGCAGCTTCGCTCTGATGAGTCGGCTCACCGCCTGAAAGGGTCAGGGCGTGCACGTCAGGGTCTTGTAGGAACCAGTCGGTCAATTCCTGAGGGGTGGGCTGCATGGATGGTTTGAAAGTCTGCCATTCCGGCGAGATACAACCGGGGCAGGCCAGGGGGCAGCCCTGAAACCACACTGCCGAACGCACATCCCCTGGTCCCAGGGCAGTGGTACGGCGAACTACATGAGCCAGATTCAGCCTGCTCGCAGGTGTGGGGGTGGTGGGGAATTGTTTCTTCTGACCGTTCATACACGCCGCCGAAGCTCCAGGTGATCATTCGGACGCCGCCGGTCTGGCCGCCTTCGCGGAATCAGGCCATGGCATCATAACTGAAATTATGTTCTAATCATACACCAAAATAGAACAAAAATCAATTAATTTAAGCCTGATTTTGAATCTGTAAGGTGAATTTGGGGCTGGCGGGTTAGAACAGCTCGTTCACCAGGGGACGGATCAAATCCCAGTTGGGCAACAGCACGGCGGCACCTTCATTGGTCACAAAGGGCGTCACCGCCTCACGCGGCAGGGTGCGCGCATCCAGACCGCCCAGCAGGGAGCGCGCCAGGGCCAGGGCGATGCGCGGCCACTGCCAGAAGGGCAAATTCGTATCAAGCGACCGTGAGAGAGCCGCAGCTACGGCCGGTAGGTGCACCCAGGTGAGCGGGTTGAGCCATTTTTGTACAGCGGCCTTGAGCAGAATCTGGGCGTGGGCCATGCGGAAGAAATCATCCGCACCGCTGCGGTCGCGCACAAAAGCCAGGGCTTGGGTGCCGTCTAAGTGGTGGGTTCCGGCCTCCAACAGGCCGGTGGGCTGTTCAAGAGTAATGGTAACCCCGCCCATGGCGTTGATGATGTCCACAAAGCCGTCGAAACGCACACGCACATAATAACGGGTGGGCACACCGAAATTCTGCCGCACCGTCTCTAAGGCAGCGCGCGGACCAGAACCAGGATCGGCTGCCTCGGCGAAGAAATGGGCGGTGTTTATGCGGTTCTCACCCACGTTGGGGATCGAAACCCACAGATCGCGGGGGATGGAGAGCATGGTCACCCTCGGCAGCAAGGGGTTGACCGCCATGAGGATCATCGTATCGGTGCGCGAAGCGTCTGAGCCTTCGGGGGCGCGGTCCAGCCCCAGCAGCAGTACCTGGGTGGGCAGGGGTGCCAGCAAATAGGCCAACAGGCACAGCAGTATAAAGAGGGGGAGCAGTGCGCACCCCAGAGAACGCCTCTTGCGCGGTTTGCGCTTTTGGCGCGGGATGCGGATGGGCTGGTAGGCCGCCATTTCATCTGGCGGGTCAAAGGCGGGGGAGCTGTACTCCACCAGTACAGGCTGGGTGGCAGGCAAATTGGAAGGCACGCGATTGGGGCGGGTGTCTTCCAACGAAGCAGGGGGCGGTGTGGGCGGGGTCGCGGGGGGAAAAGCCTGGGTCTGAGCCTCAGGATCGTAACGGCGGTTTCTATTTTGATTCATAGGCAGGGGCATTGTACCCGAAAGTTGGCCAATTGTCACCTCGGGGCGGGGCGGCCTGGGGGTATACTGAGAGAGATCTCATTTGAAAGGATCCAATGGAGGTGCTGCATGATTGTGGTGGCGAGCCGCAACGGTCGCGTGGGCATAATGGCGGCGGTGGAGGTGCTGCGCGCTGGCGGGAGCGCCGTGGACGCGGTGGAGACGGGCATCCGCCTGGTGGAAGACAACCCCGAAGAACATTCCGTGGGTCTGGGCGGCCTGCCCAACATTTTGGGGCAGGTGGAGCTGGACGCCAGCATCATGCGCGGCAGCGACCGCATGGCCGGGGCGGTGGGCAGCCTGCGCGGTTTCCGCCATCCCATCAGCGTGGCGCGCCAGGTGATGGAAAGCCTGCCGCATGTGCTGCTGGTGGGGGCAGGGGCCGAGCGCTTTGCCGCAGAAATGGGGGCGGAGCGCGGTGAGCTGCTGACCGAGGAAGCGGAGCGCATTTGGGCAGAAAAACAGGCCCTGCTGCCGCCGGAGATCGCCGCCGGCCTGCAGAACGGCGCGGATCTGGCTCCGTGGGTGGCGTATCTCACCGACCCGGTGCGTTCACGCGGCACGGTGAACTTTTTGGCACAGGACGCCCGCGGCGAGATCTGCTGCGGGGTCAGCACCAGCGGGTGGTTTAACAAATACCCTGGACGGCTGGGCGACAGCCCTCTGATTGGCGCGGGCGGCTACGCCGACAACCGCTACGGCGCAGCAGCCTGCACGGGGCTGGGCGAGATGGCCATTCGTGCCGGAACCGCGCGCAGCCTGGTGCTGTATATGAAAATGGGAATGAGCGTTCAGGAGGCCGGCCAGCAGGCCATGCGCGACCTGGATGAGCTGGGTGGAAACTACCTGAGCGACATGAACATCATCGCCCTGGATGCACAGGGCACACCCGCGGGCTTTACCAACGAGAGCGAAGGCAAATTCGTGTACATGCGCGCGGAGATGAGCGAGCCGCAGGAGGTGGAGCGCACCTTTGTGGCCACCCGCCGCCGCTGGACCGAGGTTCCTTGACCTCCTACCCCCTGACTTCCCGACCCCCTGGACGGCATCTCTGCCCTCCGGGGGCTTTTTTGATTCCGTCGGAGGAGCTGCAACTTCTGGCCGAGGCGTGCGTATATCCTGTAGAAGTGAAACAACCGTTGCGTGGTCACGGACGGCCGTGTTGCAGCGGTCGGCTGCAGCAATTTGGGAAAAAGAAAGGATGGAAACATGAAACTGCTCTTGGGTTTGCTGGGTTTGATCTTTGGGTTTGTGATTTTAACCCTGGGCCTGGTGTTCGGGCTGATCGGCGCGGTGTTGGGCATTGTGCTGGGGATCCTGGGGGTGGTGTTCGCCATCCTGGGCGGCCTGCTGGATCTGATTTTCTAACCCTTTGCCCTCCGGATGAATGGCTGCGGTGGCCATTCTAAGTGATACCCCAGGCGGTGAAAACCTGGGGTATCATTGTAGGAGGAGAAAGGCTTTATGGACGATCAAGGATCTTCGTTTTCAACCGAGCTGGAGGTGCGCGTGTACACCCGGCAGGCGGGGGTGACCGGCAATGAATGGCAGGAAGCCGGGCAGGGGCCGGGCATCTTTCACTTTGACCCGGGGGTCGAGGTGATGGTACGTGCCCAGCGCATCGATAACCGCACCCTGCGGCAGCTGGCGGCGGATTTGAAGCCGCTGACCAGCCTGCGCGCGCTGGTGTTGGCCGAAAACCGCAATGTCACCGATGACGGCGTAGCCTATCTGAAGGATCTGCCGCAGCTGCGCATTCTCAACCTGAGCTCGTGCGACATCACCGGCGAGGGGCTGGCGCATTTGAAAAGCCTGCCGCATCTGGCAGAGCTGAACCTGAGTTTTTGCAACCGCCTGACGGAAAGCGCGCTGAGGCCGATTAAGGCACTGACGCATTTGACCTATCTGGATTTGCAGGGGACGATCAAGATCAAACGCGGGTGGATTCCGCGCCTGGAACGGCGCGGGCTGACCATCCGGCGCTGAGCCGGCCCAAAGCAAAAAACGACCGCGGCCTCTGAGCATACCCAGAGGCCGCGGTTTGATTCGGCGGGACGAGCGGGTCAGTCGCGCTCGGTTTGGTTTTGGAAGATGGTGCCGGCTGTGCCCACGCCGGCCCAAAAGAAGACCAGGAAGATACTGTCGGTAAACAGGGGGGTCATGGGGGTGAACAGGCGCGCGGCGCCGGTGGTTAGGATGAAGGCCCCCAGGAAACCGGTGGAGGCCATGGTCATAAATTCGTCAAAGCGCAGCGAGGCCGCGCCAAAGGCCACCCCAAAGACCAGCATGAGCATCAGCTGAACGGGGGTGATGTCGGTGGAGAAGTTGAAGATGCCCTCCACCACCATGCGGGTGATGCCCTGCTGGGTGAGGAAAAAGCCGGCGATCACGCCCACCAGCCCACCGAAGAGGCTGCTGGTGATGACCACAATGATCATGTAGAGCGGCCCGGCGATGAGCGCGCCCACCAGACCGCCGCCGATGAAAGCGGCGACGGGGATCCATACCGGTGAGGCCGCCACGAAGGTGATGACCAGGATGGTGGTGAGCAGGCCGCCGATCATGAACCCGCCCAACTGGGGCGAGGTTTTGTAAATGTTCTTGCCCGAAAAGCCAATCACCAGACCGATGATCAATTCCACAACAGCTAAGATATCCACAGGGGCCTCCTTTTCTGCACACAGCGCGTACCGCTATTGTACATGATTTGCGGCTCAGGGGAAGAGCAGCAGCGAAATCAGGGCCAGCAGGGCGCCCCCGGCGGCCAGCCCGGCCAGCAGCAGGCTGCCGGCCAGATAGAGCTGGGCGGCGGTGAGCAGAAAGGCGGCAAAGACCACCGCCGCGGCGGTGCGGCGCTGACTGCGCTCCAGACGGGCCAACTGGGCGCGCAAATCGGGGGTGCGCACCTCCAGCTTGCCCTGTTCCAGGCGGCTGATGAGCGCATCCGCGCGCATGGGCAGCCCCACCGCGGTTTGCAGGATCTTTCCGGCTTCGCTGAGCCAGGTCTTCCAATTTTGGCCGCCCTCAGAACGCATGAGCTTCTCGCCGTAGGGGGCCACTGAAGTCCACAGGTTAAATTCGGCGTCCAGGCCGGTGCAGATGCCGGAGAGGATGGCCAGGCAGCGTCCCAGCAGGATGAAATTCTCCGGCAGTTGGAAGGGCATTTCGTAGAGCAGGCCGCCGAACTCTTCCATGAACTGCATGGCCTCTTCGGACTTCATCTCCATGATTTCGGGGCTGGTTTTGCCCCAAAAACGCTCAAACACGCGGTTATTGGCCTGCTCCAGCAGCTCCAGGTCGGCGTTGGGCAGCAGCACCCCCAGGATTTGATAGGCCTTCACCACGCGCGCTCCGTCGCGGGTGACCACGGCGAAGAGGCCTTCTCGCAGCCCGTCCAGGACGTTGGGACTGATGGTGCCGACCATGCCGAAATCCACAAACACCAGGGTCCAGGGGCGCGGGCTGCCGTCGGCGGGCAGGGGGCCGGGCTGGATGAAGAGGTTGCCGGGGTGGGGGTCGGCGTGGAAGAAGCGGTCTTCGAAAATTTGCTGTAAGTAGGTGTTGAACAGGCGCACCGCCACCTCGCTGCGCGAGATGCCAGCGGCCTCGATGGCGGCGTAGTCGGTGATTTTGATGCCGCGCACGTCCTCCAGGGTCAGCACCCGTTGGGTGGTGTGGCTCCAATACACCTGCGGCACGCGCACATCCGCACGTCCGGCGAAATGGGCGGCGAAGGTCTCGGCGTTCTTGCCCTCGTGCAGATACTGGATCTCTTCGAACAGCGATTGGCTGAATTCCTGCAGCAGGGCGGGCAGGTTGACGTGCTTGCGCAGCGGGGGGTAGCGGTGCAGCCAGCCGGCCACCACGCGCAGGGCGGATAAATCCACCTTCACCACGGCCTCAATGCGCGGGCGCTGCACCTTCACCACCACAGGCAGTTCGCGCTCGCCGTTTTCATCCGTCTGGTGCAGGCGGGCGGCATGCACCTGGCCGATGGATGCGGCGGCGATGGGTTGGGGGTCAAACCAGGCGTAGCGCTCTTCCAGCGGGGCCTGCAGCTCGCTTTCGGCCACGCTGCGGATCTCGGTGAAATCTTCGGGCTGCACCTCATCCTGCAAATCGGCCAGTTCCTGAATGATCTCCGGGGGGAGCACATCCAGACGGGCGGAGAGGAATTGGCCGACCTTGATCAGCACCCCGCCCATCTGCACGGCCAGCTGGCGAAAGGCGGCCGCGGCGCGGCGGTAGCGCTGTGACCGTCCGCGGGCTGACAGGCGGCGCAGCCCCACCGTCGGAAGGAAGATATCCCACCAGGCGGCGGCGATGAGCACGCGGGCAAAAAACCACAGAATCCGGCGGTAGCGGCGGCGTTCCATACCGTGATTATACCCTTGCCGGGGGGCGCGCTGCGCGGCAGAGGGTTGTACAATTAACCCTATGGAGGGGCGGAGATATGCGGCTTGGGGTGCGCGTGGGGGTGTGGCTGGGGGCGGCTTTGCTGCTGACGGGAGCTGTGCGGCTGCCGGAGGGCACGCTGTGGCGGCTGGAGGGGCAAAGCCTGCGCGCGCACGGGGGGCTGACCGGCACGGAATTCTTGACGGCGGAACGGTACGGCGATTTGGACGGCGGCGGGCACGAGGGGGTGCTGTGGCTGCGCGCGGGGCGCACGGGCCTGCGCAGCGCGGCGGGGCGGGCGCTGTGGGCTTCCCCGCCCGATTGGCAGGTGCAGCAGGCGGCCCTGGCCCCCGTGGACGGCCGCCCCGGGCTGGAGGCGGTCCTGCTGGTGTGGCGGCCTTACCGCCCCTGGCCGGTGGACGCTTTTTTGCCCAACGCCGGCCGCACGGCGGGCTTTCACAACGCTGAGGGCCGCTCCTGCCATGTGATCCTCATCGGCTGCGGGGCGCGCGGCTGCCGCGAGGTGTGGGCCGGCTCTCCCCTGGCTGACCCGCTGCGCGCGCTGGCGGCGGTGGATTTGGACGGGGACGGGCGGGTGGAACTGGCGGCGCTGGAAGGACGCTACGCCGAAGCGGCCGGGCAGCCCGCCTGGCGGCTTTCGGTGTGGGGCTGGGAAGGCTTTGGGTTTCAGCTGCGCGCGGCGCAGGAGGGGCGCTTTGGGGGGCTGCGCGCGGTGCGGCAGGCGAATGGGACGCTGGGGCTGGCGGTTTGGCCGGAGGATGAGGCAAGGAGGATTCCATGAGCGCATATGCAAAGCGGATGTGGACGGTGGGGGTGTGCGTGGGGCTGTTGACCGCGCTGTTGGCCTGCAATTTGCCGTTTGGGGGGCAGCCCAAGCCGGCGGTGACGGTGACAGCAGCACCCGAGGCGGCGCCCAGCGCCGCGGCCGAAGCCGTGCCCCTGGATCCGGCGGAGCTGTACCCGCCGCCCTTTGCCGAATATCCCCTGCGGACGGTGACGCTGCCGCAGGCTTCACCCCCCAGCTACACCCTGCCGGTCTCGCTGGATGGCATTCTGCCCGCCGCGGGGGTTGAGCTGACCCCTGCTCAGCGCCAGGCGCTGCAAACCCACGGCTTTGTGGTGGTGCCGCCGGTGCCGGGGGCGTACAAGGAGTTTTATCAGGTGTACGAGCGCCTGCGCTATGAGTCCGGCGGGCATATCTACGTCACCGCGGATGCCGTGCTGCATGTGTATCACCTGCTGTTCAGCAAGCTGCTGCGCGATTTGGAAGAGAAACTGTTCCTGCCGGATGTGGAGCTGTTAACCCAGGGCATGCTGGCGGCCAGCGCGGAGCAATACCAGACCCTGCGCGGGGGACCTTTGGGCGAGGCGGCTTTGGGCAATATGGCCTATTTTGGTGTGGCCGCGCGGCTTTTGGGGCTGGAGGCCGCCGTCCCGCCGGAAGCCGAGGAACGTGTGCAGGCCGAACTGGCCCTGATTGAATCCGCCCAGGGACCGGCGGTTTCGCCCATTTGGGAGCCGGGCGGCGAATACCTCGAGGATTACAGCCAGTACATCCCCCGCGGACATTACACCCGCAGCAAGGAGATGGAACGCTATTTTCGGGCGATGATGTGGTACGGGCGCATGACCTTCCGGCTGCGCTCCGAGCTGGAGACCCAGCGCGCCCTACTCATCACCCTGGCTGCCCAGCAGGGGCAGAGCGGCGAGCGGGCCAACCTGGATCTGTGGAAGACCATTTACGAGCCGATCGGCTTTTTGGTGGGCAAGGCCGAAGATCCGTCCATTTACGAATACGGGGCGGCGGCGCGGGCGGTGTATGGCGATGCGCTGGGACTGGATGCGCTGGCGGACCCGGACCGGCTGGCGCAGTTCCGCGCCTCGGCCCGGGCGCTGCCCCCGCCGCGGGTGAATTCCATGTGGGTCTGGCTGGGCGAGGAGCAGGACGAGGCCACCCAGGGCTTTCGCTTTATGGGGCAGCGCTTCACCCTGGATGCATATATCTTTGGCCAACTCATCTGGCAGAATGTGGGCAGCTTTGAGAACCGCCGCGACCTGCCGCGGGGGATGGATGTGCTGGCGGCCATGGGCTCGCAGGAGGCGATGGTCATTTTGGAGGAAATGGGCGAGACCCAGTACGATCACTATTTGAGCCAGATGGACAAGGTGCGCGCGGAGGTGGCGGCTTTGAGCCAGGAGGATTGGACCCAAAACGTGTACTGGGGCTGGCTGTACAATTTTCAGCCGCTGCTGACCCCCAAGGATGGGCGCTATCCGGCGTATATGCGCACGGCGGCCTGGCAGCGCAAGGAGCTGAACACGGCCCTGGGGTCGTATACGGAGCTGAAGCACGATACCCTACTGTACGCCAAGCAGGTGATGGCCGAGATGGGCGGGGCCGAACCGGAGGAGGGCGCCCAGGGGTATGTGGAGCCGGTGCCGGAGGTGTACGCGCGTCTGTACGCCCTGGCGCACATGACCCGCACCGGTTTGCAGCAGCGCGGGCTGGCTGTGGATTCGCTGGGCGCGCTGGAGAACCTGATGGACCTGCTGAGTTTCCTGCAATCCTGCGCGGAAAAAGAGCTGGCCGGGCAGGCGCTGAGCCCGGAGGAGCGGCTGCGCATTTATTACTTCGGCGGCGAGCTGGAGGCGCTGACCCTGGCGGCGGCCGACAGCGCGGACGTTCACGCGTCGGCCCTGGAGGATCAGCCGGCGGCTTTGGTGGCGGATGTGGCCACGGGCATTGGGCGGGTGTTGGAAGAGGCGGTGGGCGATCCGGCCTTGATCTATGTGATTTTGCCGGATGAGCCTTACCGCCTGGGGGCGGGGGCGGTGTACAGTTATTATGAATTTGCCCTACCCAGCGAGGAACGCATGACGGACGAGACCTGGCGGGGGCTGGTGGCGGCGGGGAAGACGCCCCCTCTGCCGGAGTGGACGCGCCTGTTTATGCCCCAGGATTGAGACGGCCGCCGGGGGCAGCTGGGGGACGGCTCTTTGAAGTGAAAATGGATGATTTGGATGCTTGACACCCTCTGAATATTGCAATATAGTAATAAACGATTGGGTGGATATTGGTAATTTTATGCAAACTCACAAAGTAGAAAGTGCCGCGTAACCCTGAAGAACCAGTGATCAAATGATGCCCTGGAGCGCTTGCTGAGTATGACGGTGACGGTCAACGGCCAGACAAGCCACAGCGAAACCTTCTCCTACGCCGACCCGCACGGGCGGATGGTGAGCAAGAGCCTGAATGGGGTTTCGAAGGCGTTTACCTATGATGCCAACCACCCGCATGCCGCAGCCAGCCTGGGGGAAAACAGCTACACCTATGATCTCAACGGCAGCCAGGTGGGGCGGGTCATTGGCAGCGCAGCTTACACGCTGACCTACGACGGAGAAAACCGGATGATCCGGGTGGAACCGGTGGGGGGCATGGCAGCCAACAGCGCTCCGGCGCGGCAGGCGCAGCGAAAGGTGATGGCCCTGCAATTTGCACCGACGCAGGGAGGGGATTTTGATACGCCTGCCCCTGTTTTCACTTTCACCCCAACTTTGACGAGGACGCCCACACCCACGGCCACAGCCACGCTAACGCCGCTGCCCACCGGGACGGCCACGCCCACCCCAGAGCCGACGCAAACCCCAGACTTGCCGCCCACCGGGACGGCTGCGCCCACGCAGGAGCCGACGCAAACTCCCGACCTGCCGCCGACCGAAACGCCCACCCCCACCCCACAACCGCCGCCGCTGGAATCGGCGCAGTACTTCTATGACGGGGACGGAACCCTGGTGAAAAGCATCGTAAACGGCGAAGTGACCTATTACGTCAGCCGCCAATTCCACCTGCGGGTGAGCGGTGAGGAGACCCGCATCCAGAAGTATTACCCCTTTGGCGGGCAGCCTATCGCCGTGCGAACGCAAGCCAACGGGACCGACACGCTGAACTGGCTGCTGACGGATCACCT
>JARKPO010000041.1 GCA_029975215.1 Levilinea sp. | reverse complement strand
ATTATGAAACCTCCATGATAGCTTTTAGAACACCCAAGCGGATGAAAATTTAGCAGGTTCGGTGAATTCCATATTGACTGATTATATTTAGTTTTGTCGCCACCATCAAGGTGATTTATAACGAACCATTAAACTTTAGTCAACAATGGAAACAGTAACATTTGAACAAGTCGTCAGCCGCGGGTGTGGGCTCGACGTACACAAGGAAACGGTAGTAGCCACCATAGATGGCGAAGGGATAGAACGCACCACCCGAGAATTTGGGACGTTCACGAGATCTTTGACAGAATTGAAAGACTGGTTAGTGGAAAACAAGATTACTCACGTAGCGATGGAGAGTACGGGAGTTTACTGGAAGCCGGTTTATAACATCCTTGAGCCAACAGGTATCACTGTTTGGATAGTCAATGCCCGGCACGTTAAGAACGTTCCCGGACATAAGACGGACAAAAAAGACAGCCGGTGGTTGTGTAAGCTGCTGCTTGCCGGTTTGCTTAAACCCAGCTACATTCCACCACGCGAGCAGCGGGAGTTACGGGATTTAACCCGTTACCGCAAGAAATTAATCCGGGATGTGGCATCCAACAAAAACCGGATCATTCGTATTTTGGAAGATTGTAACGTGAAACTCTCGAGTGTATTAAGCGATACCTCGGGGATTACAGCCACCAAACTGATCGACAGGCTGTGTGAAGGCAAACAGGTAACCATCGAGGATATAGATGAGGTTTATCATGGAAAAATTGGTGCAACCAAAGAGGAACTTTGGGAAGCCTGTAACGGAAATATTACCGATCACCACATCTATCTGTTGGGTACCATCCGCTCAAACAACCGGCATATTGAATCTTTAATCGAAGAGCTTAATCAAAAGATACGGCAAATGCTTTCGCCTTACGAAAATGTATTGGAACTCCTTAAGGAGATTCCGGGATTAAGCCACAAAACCGTTGAAGACCTTATCGCCGAAATCGGACTGGATATGGAAGTTTTTCCAAGCGAAAAACACCTGGCAAGCTGGGTAGGGGTATCCCCCGGGAACAACGAGAGCGCGGGTAAAAAAAAAGCGGTCGAACCACCCACGGAAACAAACAAGCCAAAGCAACGTTGGTAGAAGCTGCCTGGGGCGCATCACGCACCAAGAATACATTTTATAGTGCCCGTTATCATCGTTTGGCCGCCCGACGAGGTAAAAAAAGAGCGGTAATGGCCGTAGCCCATTCCATTCTCAAATCGGTGTATTATGTTTTAAAATACAATGTTCCTTACCATGAATTGGGAGCAGATTATCTGAACAGCCGAATGGAGAAAAAACGGAAAAAGTATTTAA
>JARKPO010000004.1 GCA_029975215.1 Levilinea sp. | reverse complement strand
GTTCGCAGAGTCCTGTGTTTTTGGTAAACAGTCGCCTGGGCCTGCTCTCTGCAACCTACTTCCGTAGGCCACACTTCTCCCGAAGTTACGTGTGCATTTTGCCGAGTTCCTTAACGCGAGTTATCTCGAGCGCCTTAGATTTCTCATCCCACCTACCTGTGTCGGTTTACGGTACGGTCATGCACAGATACTCCTTAGAGACTCTTTCTCGGCACCTTGATTCAGCTCTCTTCGCTCAGCCGTAGCCTCACTCCCTCCGCAGCTTACCTCGGCAACCGGTTTTCCCTGATCGCCTCATAGGCTCGCCACGTCAACCGGCTAATCCGTCAGCCGGCAGAACCTCACCTCATGCGTCATCCCATCGAATCTGTACATGGTACTGGAATATGAACCAGTTTCCCATCGACTACGCGTTTCCGCCTCATCTTAGGGACCGACTAACCCTGGGCAGATGACCTTTACCCAGGAAACCTTAGGTTTTCGGCGGACGGGAATCTCACCCGTCTTTTCGTGTACTTATACCTGCATTCTCTCTTCCATCCCCTCCAGCACGCTTCTCAGCGTCCCTTCGCCGGTCCATGGAATGCTCCCCTACCACCCATGCCTCACGGCATGAATCCGAAGCTTCGGTATACCGCATAGCCCCGTTACATTGTCTGCGCACCATTGCTCGACCAGTGAGCTGTTACGCACTCTTTGAAGGAATTGCTGCTTCTAAGCCAACCTCCTGGCTGTCTTCGCAATCGCACCTCATTTCACACTTAGCGGTATTTCGGGACCTTAGCTGTCGGTCTGGGCTGTTCCCCTCTCGACTACGAACTTTATCGCCCGCAGTCTCACTCCCATACGCTGTATCACGGCATTCGCAGTTTGCCTGGGTTTGGTACCCGGTGAAGAGCCCTAGTCCAAACAGTGCTCTACCTCCGTGATATTTGTATGAGGCTGTCCCTCAAGGCATTTCGGGGAGTGCCAGCTATTTCCAGGTTTGTTTAGCCTTTCACCCCTTATCACGGTTCATCCCTGCGTTTTTCATCACACTAGAGTTCGGCCCTCCACGCAGTGTTACCTGAGCTTCAGCCTGACCGTAATAAGATCACCTGGCTTCGGGTCTACGACAACGAACTATTCCGCCCTCTTCAGACTCGGTTTCCCTCCGGCTCCGGCACTCCTATGCCTTAACCTCGCTCGTTACCGTAACTCGCAGGCTCATTCTACAAAAGGCACGCCGTCAGGGGATCGCTCCCCCTCCGACCTGTTGTGGGCGTATGGTTTCAGGTTCTCTTTCACTCCCCTCACCGGGGTTCTTTTCGCCTTTCCCTCACGGTACTACTCCGCTATCGGTCGCCGCATCGTATTTAGCCTTGGATCGTGGTCGACCCAGCTTCCGACAAGGTTCCTCGAGCCTCGCCGTACTCAGGTGGCTGTCCCACGAAGTGTGCATCGGTTCCAGATACGGGGCTCTCACCCTCTCCGGCCGGCCTTCCCATGCCGTTCTCCTACCACGCACCCTTGTCCCTTCGCGAGGTCCTGCACGTCCCTCTAGACAACCCCTCCAACCCCGCACTGGCAACGGCGTGCACCTTCCACCAGTGTCGGTTTAGGCTCTTCCCCCTTCGCTCGCCGCTACTAAGGGAATCTCGCTTGATTTCTTCTCCTCCAGGTACTGAGATGGTTCAGTTCCCTGGGTCTCGCCTCACCGACCTTCCAGCCGGTGATCCCTGATCGCTCAGGTGGGTTACCCCATTCGGCCATCAACGGATCTCTGGATATGTGCTCCTCCCCGTCGCTTATCGCAGCTTGTCACGGCCTTCTTCGCCGTGCGGCTCCTAGGCATCCACCATACGCCCTCTCTCGCTTGACCATATCTTACTTCACTCTC
>JARKPO010000095.1 GCA_029975215.1 Levilinea sp. | reverse complement strand
CGGGGATATTCACGGCTGACGCCTCCAAAATATCGCCCCCGCCAGAAGCCCAAGGAGAAACCCCAGGTAGATGGCGCACAAGGTCCACGCCGCCATCAACCAGCCGTTGGGAGCGCAAACAGGGGACATCAGGCGGCTCCTTGCTGGTCGGGTTGGGGGGCGGCGGGAAGGGGGTGTCCATCAAGGACGAAGCGTCCAATCCGAGCGCTAACATCAACCCCACATCGGAATCGGCCTTTTTCGCCTTTCCATGGTCGGGTTATGGATTGGATCGCTACTCCACCGGCCTCCGCCAGCTGAGTGGCCGTAGGAGCCCCGGGAGCAGAAAAATACCTGACCAGGTCTTCTTGGGTGACGATTCGAACGTTCATGGGTGGGATTATGTAGACGTATGTCTAAATTGTCAACCGAGGTTTTGGACTTATGACGATAGACAATTGTCTACCTTTTTGCTCAAGTCCGCACATGGGATTCACTCATGACTTGCTGGCTGCCCTTAAAAGGGCACATAAAGAGCGGTTTGGCGGGGTTGATTCACGGATGGCCGAGGCGGCGGAGTACGATAAGACAGGCCTTGGTCGGATGTTGAAAAAAGATAATCTCCCGAAATTTGAGGCCCTGGGCCGGCTGGCGGATGCAAGCGGATTACGAATCGTAGAAAATGACGTGCCAGACGAGTCAAAGTATGTATTTATTCCAAAAGCAAAGGCAGTATTATCTGGCGGTGGGGGATCTTTAGAATCAAGCGGAGAAACAGAATCTTCTTTAGCTTTTTTAAGGATATGGATAAAAAACAAAGGCACGAATCCAAAGTCTTTGAAAGTGATGAGTGTTTTTGATGACTCAATGTCCCCAACAATAGACGATGGAGATATTGTTTTGGTTGATGAAAGCGAGTGCGCAAAAAAACTTGTTGAATATAAAATTTATGCAATAAGATGGAGAGGTGAACTTTTTGTAAAAAGATTTAAAAAATCTCCAGGAGAGTATTGGTTTTCTAGTGACAATGAAGACAGGTCACACAAAGATTGCCATATTCCAATAGGTAGCGAAGAAGATTTTGCCGTAATCGGGAGGATAATATGGGCTGGAAAAGAGTTGTAATTATTTTAATATTGTTTTTTTTGTTTAAATGTTCTGCATTGATTGCTGGGGATATTCCAGACGGATTAATATGGTTAAATGCAACAAAGAAAGAAAAAACAATTATACTCCTAGGATACAATAGGGGCGCTAGCGTTGGGTGTTTAGGATTACTAGAACATTCACGGAAGTCTGATGTTTTTATGGAGTGCCAAAATAAATTTAGAACGGAACGTGACGCTGATAAAATAATAAATGAGGTCAATAATATATATAGCGACTATAAGAATAGGTCTGTAAATTTGGGGATAGCAATATTTGCAGGAAAAGAGCGAGCCAGTGGGAAAGAATTTTCGGTTGAAGAATTTAGAAAGTAAGTAAAATGTATCGTGTTTTTTTGCTTATCATTTTCCTTGTCCTGGACCAGTCTACAACCAGGGCATATGATCTTACCCTACACAACGCCCCTGCCCACGTATACTTCTCCCCACATGGTGACGCCCAAAACGCTCTAGTCGCATCAATCAATCAGGCCAAAACTTCGATCTACGTCCAGGCCTATTCGTTTACATCAGCCCCCATTGCCCAAGCCCTGGTTGACGCATCTAGGCGAGGAGTCCACGTCGAAGCTATCTTGGACAAATCCCAGCGCAAGGCGACCTACACCGGGGCAACTTTCCTCAAAAACAAAGGGATTCCCGTCTTTATCGACGCGGCGCATTCCATCGCCCACAACAAGGTCATGGTAATCGATGGCCAGACAGTCGTGACTGGTTCCTTTAATTTCACCAAAGCGGCCGAGAACTCCAACGCGGAAAACCTGTTGATCATCAAGGATAAGGAGTTGGCCAGGCTCTACCTGGAGAATTGGCAGAAACACCGGGACCATTCAGAAGGGTTGATAGAAACAGACTAATCTACTTATTTTAAATAATGACAAAAATCCCGCTTGGATCGTCCAGGCGGGATTTTTTTGTCTTCAATGTAGATTTATGTCTAACTCGTCTTGACCGTGTTTAGACTTTCGTCTACATTCCCCCTCAACGACGCCCACACCGCGAGACACCGCCGAACCCTGGAACGTTCGCGGCCCGGCAACGGAGCCCCCAAGGGGCAGTCACCGGGACCAGGGAGGAGGCGGACACGATGCGAGGGCGAAGGATCGAAAGAACGGTCTCGGAGGAGGAGAAGATGGCAAAGGCTGATTACGTCTACGTGCTCCGCACCTGCAACGCGGACCTGACAAGCCACGGCGGATTCCAGTGGCCGGAGAAGGGGGCCGTGAACTGCCCCGATTGGAATCCTACACCGTGTTGCGGCAACGGATTGCACGGCCTCCTCTGGGGCGAAGGCAACGGCTGCCTGCTCGACTGGAGCGAAGAGGCGAGGTGGCTTGTTGTCCGCGTCCTGGCCGATGAGATCGTAAAGATCGACAACGGCGAAAAGGTCAAATTTCCACGCGGCGAAGTCGTTTTCTGCGGCGAACGCCGCGAGGCAACGGATTTCCTGGCCGGCAAAGTCGGGGCGCAAATCCGCGCCATTGTCGGAGCAACCGCCACGGCCGGGGATCGCGGCACCGCCACGGCCGGGGATCGCGGCACCGCCACGGCCGGGGACGAAGGCACCGCCACGGCCGGGGATCGCGGCACCGCCACGGCCGGGAACGAAGGCACCGCCACGGCCGGGGATCGCGGCACCGCCACGGCCGGGTACGAAGGCATAATCATCATTTCGTACTGGGATGGCGACGCACCTTGTCCGCGTCGCGTCATAGGCCACGTCGGTGATGGGGGCCTATCCCCTGGGAAGAAATACCGCCTCAACGACAAGCACCAGTTTATTGAGGCCGACTAAATTTCCGCGCCGCCGGATCGGCCGGCGGTACGGGCACCCTAGCCTTCACGCTGACCGGGGCCGTCTCGCCTCCCCATGTTCGGGGCGGCCCCAATGGAGCAAGGCCATGCAAAAGCAGCATCTCCAGACAGGACGTGACTATCTGACCGCTGCTGCAGGATTTTTCCTGGCCACGTGCCTGTGCGTCGGCCTGTGGCTGGTGGCGGACGCCCTTGATTTCCATCCTTCGGATGAACACCGTTCGATCATGCAGGCCGCCAGGGTGTTGGCGGGGAGGTAGAGCCATGGACGCAAAAATAAACTTCTACGAGATGCGAGGCGGCATGTGGTGCGGCCCAGAAGTCCTGGCTGGAGAAGATCAGGCCAAACAGTTCCTTGCAGATTGGCGTGCCGACTTCCAGCGCCAACACGGTGAACTGCCTGCCAACGGCGTAGACTACAAGCTCGAAAGCACCGTGGAAGACATCTATGCTATGCCGCCGGCTATTGGCCAACATGTCGAACAAGACGCCTACGAGGCCATCCACAAAATCAAGCAGCTGCTCAACATGGAGCCGGGGGCCACACCTGAGGACGTTGCGACGGTCGTTTGGCGTCTGCACGAGGCCATGGGCCGCATCAACGCCATCTGCGCGTCCATTGCGGACGGGGGGAAGCTCCCCTCCGGTCGGTCCCTGGCCGTGGAGATTGAAGGGATTTCTCGGCAGGCGCTGACGAAGGCATGCGTGGGGGAACG
>JARKPO010000089.1 GCA_029975215.1 Levilinea sp. | reverse complement strand
AAAAAGAAAGCCAGGTATGTATCAATTCTGATTTGCGGGTCAGGGATCAGGTTTGTGTACGCCATGGATAAATATGTGCCGACATAAAATGATACGAGATAAGTAAAGAGAAATAAAAACTTATAATTAGTAATCACCAGCAATTCTCTTTTTGCTACGGCGACAATATCATTGAACCTCATGATGTTCCTCCTCCTTTACAATTGAAATATACAGGTCCTCTAGGCTGTTTTTAATTTGGGTAATCTCTTTAATTGGGATAGAATTTTGCGTAAGTGCATTAAAAAGGAGGAGCCGTGAAGAATCGTCGTTCAACTCGATGAAGGCAACCTCTTTTTCTATCTTAAAATTAGAGACATAGGATAAAGAACTTAATAGATTCTCTAATTCTGGAAAAGATTCATTTTCTTCCAACTTAACTTCAAGAGTTGTTTGATTGTTTTGCCTTAACAAATCAGCAATTACCCCCTGGAGCATAATATTCCCATGTTTCATGATCACTATCCTGGAGCAGATCCGTTCCACCTCATCCAGGTCATGCGAATTGATATAAATTGTAATTCCCGCCTCTCTTGACAATCTGAGGATCAGATTTCTGATATAGACAGTTCCCTCTGGGTCAAGATTAGATGTCGGTTCGTCGAGGAATAAAATCCTCGGCTCGTGTATCAAGGCTCTGGCGAGCGATAGTCGTTGTTTCATCCCTTTGGAAAAAGTACCTACTGGTTTCTTTATGTATGAAGACAAGTCCACTTTATCGAGCATTTCAAGAATCCGGTCTCTGCGCTTTTCTTTCGCTAATCCATAAACCTGAGCGAAGAAATCGATATTTTGGTAAGCAGTAAGTCTTTCATTTAGGCCATGATCTTCTAGAACGAAACCAATCCCATTTTTATCCTCTCTGGTCATGCTTAATGGATTCTGCCCCAACACCTTAACTTCACCGGTATCGTGCACGATCAAGCCTAACAAGATGCGTAATAAAGTGGTTTTCCCAGATCCATTCGGCCCCAAGATCCCAAATACTGATCCATTTGGAACCTGGAAATTGATATCTGATAAGACGGTGTGTCCTCCCAACGACTTCGTTACATGTTTTACTTCAATGATGGTATTTTCCATAAGGTTCTCCGAAAAAGAACGATCAATCGTAGAGATGTGGTAATCCAATAAGCAATTTCCGAAGAGAACATTAACAAACTAATCAAGTTTCGTCAAGCTGTTTACGACCTCGGCATAACCCGCCGGCGCGATGTAGTGTTTGAACTGCAGCATGCGATGATTACAGTCACTACAACGAATAGCCCTCTTTTCTGTGATTTGGTCATAATAAATTCCTCCTGCCTGGTACAACTACCTGTCCAATTTATTTCTATTTATGTAGTTTGGCAAATCAATTGCTTTTTTGAGTAGTTTACGGGAATTGACCCATTTGGCTCATCATGGAGGGTCAAATGCTGGTCAGCTAAATATTATATAGGACGTACGATTCCAGAGTAGCCATGGCAGGAGTTACTCTGTGCCTGAAGTAAATGCAGATAGATCCCAGATTTGTAGGGTGCCGTCACGGGCAACAGAAGCCAGACGGTTACCGGCAGGAGACCAGGCCAGTTGATCGCTTATATCGGTATGACCGCCCAATTTTGCCAGAGGTTGACTGGTGGTCATATCCCACAAGAATATATCGCTGCCGGTCGAGCCGACAGCCAAGAAGCGACCATCCGGCGACCAGGCAACGGTCCATAGCCGGTAATCGTTCATTCCTGTGGTCAGCAACTGCTCCTGTTTCCCAGTCTCCACGTCCCAGATCAGGATCATGCCTTCATCTGCCCCACTGTCCGGATGCATCAGCGCTCCCACCGCAGCCAGTTTTTTGCCGTCCGGAGACCAGGCCAGCCCGAGCCACAACGGTTTGAGATCCCCGGTCTCTGCCTGTAAAATGAATAGCACCTTTCCGGTCTGGGCGTCCCAGATGACGGGGGGCTGCATATTCAATGAATCCGCCGAGGCGAGACGTTTGCCATCGGGCGACCAGGCGACCTGGTCTGGTGTATGCCGCTGAGCTGGGTCCTGCAATTGAGATAGGAGTTTTCCTGTGCCGGCATCCCATACATGGGTGGGATCAGCCAGGTGACTGCCATCCCAAGACCAGGCGGATGAGAATGGGTACTGGTTGTTATCACTTTCGAGGGGGCGTTTTGAACATACGCTTCCCACCAGATGAGTTTGATCGCCGCTGGTAAATAAATAGGTTCCAGGGCCGATAGGCGGCCAGGAGCTTACCCATTTCTGAGGGGTACCGACCATTTCCTGGCGCAAGGATTCACCGCTAACCGGGTTCCACCACGTGATGGCTGCGCCGTTCGTGGAGGCTAACCCGTCCAGCGTCCAGGTCAAAAAGGTTCCCACAGATGCATGACCGCCCAGGCTGCGCAGCACACTGCCAGTGCTTACTGTGAAAGCATTGATCTGGCCATCCGGAGTTTGCAGTCCGAAAAGGGTCTTCCCGTCAGGCGACCACCCCAAGCCGGGGGCAGTGTAATAACCCTCGATCTTCTGCTCCACCTGGCCGGTGAGGGCATTCCAGATCAGGATAAGGCCGGTGTCCATCCCGTATGCTACAGCCAAATGCTGCCCATCCGGCGCCCAGGCCAGGGTAGTAATGGACCCGTTGACCTGCTGGTCAAGCAGATGAATCTGGCGATCTTGCTTCGCATCCACGATGGCGACGATCGGTAAGCCCATACTGTCATACTGCGCCAGAAGATTGCCCACAGGAGCGGTGAAGATGGCACTGATCCAGGTATCTTTGGTACCCTCGGCTGAAAAATCCTCCACCTGTGCGTACGTATCCCCCTCCCAGGCCAATATTTTCGTTCCCATCGAAACCCCGTAAATACGTCCATCCGCTGCCCAGGCAACTTTTATGCCGCTGTAGCCTTCGGAGCACTTGTCACCGCTGAGTTCTTTAAGTGAGGCACCGTTTGCATCCCAAACAGTCACCTGCTCACAGCCACCGCCGCTGACCAGACGCCGGCCATCCGGCGACCAGGCAAATGAACCACCAGCATCCTCTAATCTGGTCAACTGCTTACCGTTACTCACATCCAGAATGACAATGGCACTGTCTGATACTACACCCAGACGTTCACTTTTGGGATCGAAAATTACACTTCCAGCCTTTTCCGGCAAGGGAACGAACCAGGATTCCGCAAATGTGCTGGCATGATACAGGTAAACCCCGAGCTGTGTGCTGACGGCCATCCATTGTCCATCAGGCGAGACGGCCAGAGAAGTCGGGCTGCCTTTGCCAATGCGTAAAGTGGGGTTTAACACTGGGAGGGAAACTTCCATTGGTTGATCCATGCTCACCTGGACCAACCGGATCACCTGACCCTCCGTTTGCCAACGCGTAGGGTCCACCTCGATGATGTAGGTAAATGACTCCCCCTGCATGGGGGTTTCCCCAATCCAATCGACCACCGATTGCTGGTATTTCTGCCCGTTCACTTCAACGTCGTAGGCAGCATAACGGTAGACCCCTTGCGATATCTCCCGATATTCCGTGGTGGTCCCGCCCGGAACATCCCCGAACTCGATCCGTTCGTCAGGGAATCTCACGACCAGATTATGCAGGGTAAAGGTGCTTTGGTTGGTAATCCGCAATCGTTGGAGTTGCGATTGGGCATCTGGTGTTTTTGCTGGGATCGTTGCTTCGGACTCAGAGGGAGGAATTGTTGCGGCATCTGGGGATGTAATCTGACCAGGCGTTACATCTGGTGAAACCATTGGTACAGCGGTACAACCGTTCAACACCGTAAATAGGATTAACGGGATGAACACCCTAGACAACAGTTTGGACATTTTTACCTCCTGTATTGGCTAATCGCTGATGCCCCGCGACAGTGGTGGCTGTTAGAAATGGTATCCCGGAATGTGGTGATGAAGATCTTCTGTTTTTCCAGAGAAAATTACCCGGCCTTGTTGTAAAACAATAGCTTGTTCTGTGAAACGTTCAACATCAGGCGGATCGTGGGTGCTGAACACGATCAGGCGACCTGATGACGATTTGCGAGCCAACGCAAAGACACGTTCGCGTTCTTCTACGTCCAATCCGCGCGTCAATTCGTCTAGCAACAACAGAGACGGCTTTCCGAGGAAGGCCTGCGCGATCCCGGTCAGGCGGATTTGCCCCCCGGATAGTCTTCCAAAGGGTCGGTCGGCCACGGATTTCAATCCTAAGGCGGAAAGCAAATAGTCTACCTGGCCAGACTCAGAGATATTCTTCAGCGTCCCAAGATATTCCAGGAGCTGCCTGGGCGTCAAATTGTGGGGAAAATCCAACTCTTGCGGCACGTAACCAAGCTGGCCTCTCAGCCAAGGAAAGTTTTGTGTGTAGGGCAGCCCATTGAACCAAAGCCCGCCATTATCCGGTTTCAGCAAGGAAGCCAGGCATCGAAGCAGGGTAGTCTTCCCCGAGCCGTTTGGACCCAGTAGAGCGACCGTTCCCGGCATGAGCTCGAGGGTCACGTCCCGTAACGCCACCTGGGAGCCGTAAGATTTCGACAGACCCTGGATTCTCAGTTCCACGATTGCCTCTCACAGGATGCAGCCCGCCCGGAGAGGATCAGCAATCCTATACCGGCGAGGCAGGCCAACATTGAACCAATCAGCACCGGGGTAGACCGGCTGATCTCGATGAGCAGCCAGGATGTCGCCGTCATCCCAGAGGCAATGTGATGAAGAAGCGCCTCCCGCCAGCCCAGCAGCACCATACTCCCCCACAGGCCAAATGGGAGCAGGGAACTAACGAGCGAACCCCATCGGACTGTTGTGAAAAGTGCCAAACCTGTCAGCGCCAACATGGGTCCCAGCCAGGCAAGCACCAACCGCCAAAGAAGCACCTGTGGTCCTTCCAACCAAATCAGGAAGAGCAGCAGTAGCGCGATCAGTAAGTTAAAAGCCAGCACCAGTGCCAGGCGAGCGTATAGCAATTCAGCAGTAGTAGTGGCAGTCAGGCGCTCCAATTCACCTAATGTGCGCGTCTCGGGTCGGAAGGCGTATGCGACGCCAGCAGCGGAAAGAAGCGGAGAAAGCAACACGAAAGCTAGCGGCAGCAGCTCCTGCCCATCGATGGTGGTGATGAATAGCCCGAGCAGCAAAACCAGCGCGCCGGACAGCCAGAAGGAGCTTTCGAAGAGGACGAACTGGCTGCGTATCAGGTGCAGCCAGCTGGATGGTGGGCGCGGTCGAGGAGCATTAGGAACGGGCAGATAGGGATTTAACGCCTCCAACAGGCGCGCAACGTCTTCCTGACCCGGGTCGGGCATAACGTCGGATTCGAGGAGATACGCCAGGGCGCTCAGGTCGCCCAACGCCTGGCGTTGGGTTTCGTCCAACCCATCAGTCAACCGATCAATGGCATCTTTCATCTTGATTCACCTCTTCCTGCTCCAGGATCATCCTGGCGCGCCGCAGCCCGTGGAACAATCTACTTTTGACTGTGCCGAGGGGCGCGCCGGTTATCGTGGAAATTTCTTCCAGAGAAAACTCCTGGTAAAAACGAAGTAAGATCACCTCGCGTTGACGCGCTGGTAAACACTGTAACAAGGCGTTGACCTGCACGCAGTCAGAGGATTGCAGCGCCAGGCTTTCGGTTTCAACAGGTGCGGCCATCCAATCGTCCCCTTGATCTTCGTCCGGCAGATAAAATGTCTCCCGGCGGAAGGCAGCGGAACGGAAATAATCACGAGCCAGGTTACGAGCGATCTGGTAAATCCATGGCCGGAAGTGCTCCGGTGGAACACCACGGCAAGTCAGTATGCGGATAAACGTGTCCTGTACCATATCTTCTGCGGACTGAGTTTGGCCGGTCATTCGGGCGAGGAATTTCAAGAGCGGTCCATGATAGCGCTCGACCAATCCGGCAAGCGCTGTACGGTCTCCCCCCCGCACCCGGATATACAATTGCTCATCGCTCTCCAAGTAAACTCCTCCGAATTGAACCGCCATTCAGATAAGCATACCATGCAGCATTGATCACGATGAACGCAAACCCCAACCCGGTGAGGAGCGACCGGTTGAGGGGATAACTTACCTCCCTCCAGTTCCAAACGGTCGCAAAAAGGAACAGCGCGCCACTGATTTTTCCTCGTGTTTGCAGCTCGAGGAACCAATAGACCAACACCGTACCGGCTGCTGCCCAATAAGAGCGTGACAATCCCCCGACGAGCAGCGACAGGCCGGTCATAAACAGGGATGGCGCAAGTGCTGGCAAGACAGCTACGAAAACATTAGAGGTACCCCACAAAAAGAGAAAGGCGAATGCACCCAACGTCAGCGCCAGGAAAAGAAATGCCAGCGCTGCGCCGCTCCGTAGAAGTGGTAAACGCAGCCGGGATTCTGGATACGATCGTCGCAGCTCAGCGAAGCCTTCCTCAGTTTCGATAGTCATCAAATGGGCAGCAGATTGCCCGGCTGCCAAGGGGAGGATGATCTCGAAGGCGTTGACTATCATCGGGAGGGGCATCTCCGTATCGAAGCGGCCCCACAACAGCCGGGAAAGAACAGCAAAAGCCGGTAGCCCAAGACACGGCAGCAGCCCGGCCAAACCTGCCACCAAACGCGTTTCGTAATACAAAGGCGACTTCGTTCTCATCGCATACCGCCTGCCGAGCGGATCCACTGGGGCAGAGCCTCATACGGCAGACCCCGGAGTTCGTCCGGCTTCTGGTACATCTGATTCAGTACATTTTTTACAGCCTCCTGGCCGCTTTGGCGATAGATTTCCAGAAGCGCCAGCCGATCTTCATCTACGCCTCCTTGCATTTGTGCGTCAGATTGGATCAGAGCCTGCATGCGTTCTGGATTGCCATCCTCTCGAACATAGATGTCCAGGAAACCGACAACGGCCTGAAAGGCGCGCTCCAGACTGGTAATCGGTCCACCATATTCGGGATCCAATTTGCCGTCGCTTAAGCTCCATAGGTCGGTGAGCAACGTTTTGATGACAAACTGCCGAGACGAAGAGAGGGTTGCACTCATATTTGCCGGCGAGTAACGCGGCGTGACTACCAAGGGGTATCCGGCTGCGGGCGGTGTCCTTCCGGGCAAACCGCCTTCTTCACCCAGCACCATCAAGATCAGTCCTTGAACCTTTGCGTCAGGAAAGAACGGAGTAATTTTCCGCAGGGGATCTTCAAAAACGCTGGCCAACCCGCGCGCTTGCTCCAGATCTGCCCGGGATGTTATCAAGGTGATATCGCCCACCTGCTCAACGACCAGGCGGGGGGAGCCAATCAGGAAGACCCAGCTGGCAGAATTTGCTTCGAAGGTATTCTCTCCCACAGCAGGCAGGTTGGCAGCAAAGGGAAGGCTGCCGCTGTTGATTACCGTCAAACGGATGTGCGCCGGATCATGTTGGGTGTATTTCATGTTCGGGCCCGAAAGAATCGGAACCGGATACCAGTTCGCTGTGGGGGTCAGGCGCACACCGCGTGGGTCGATAAAATCGCTGGCTTCCACTACCCCATCAGAAATACTCTCGACGCGCAGCATGCCCTGATAATTAATGGAAAAAGAAAGGGTTTCGCCAGGACCAACCGGCTGGGACAGGTGAACAATTACCAATTCGTTCCTGCGTTCAACCGGTAAACTGGCATCCGTGACAGTCAGAACAGGATTAAGGCGGAAGGGTAATGTATCGAGTGGATCCGAGCTTTGATTAACCGCCGTTAATTCCGCGGTGAAGTGTGCCGGTTGGGCATCTTTCAGATCGAGGATCAGTTGGTAATCGGTGACAGTGAAAGAGTTGGTCTCAATTGATAGGGTCTCGAATGTATTCGAGATCTGGGCGGCTTGAACGCCGGAACCATACCGCATACCGCTCCATCCTGCCAAAGTAAGCGCAATAATCAGCAGGACGCTGCCCACCAAAGAAGATCGGTAAAAACGGCGAGACGATAGGCTTATCATCAAAATTGCCAGGAACAACAGCAGCAGCCCGATGTAAAACAGGTTAAACCAGAAAGGTTGATCACCGTACAATAACCGCCCCCATAATTCTGAATAAAAGCTCACTCCCTGGCGCATGAAGTTGAGCAGGCTGGCGAAAGGGAAACGGTCTGCCAGGATGGTTGGGCCAAGCAGAAAGCCAAGCCACCCGGCTGCCAGGAGCGGGTAAGCCCAGCGGCCGGGTCTGGACCAGGACATCAGCGCCCAGGCAAATGCACTGGCAACCGCGAAGGTCAGCCCAGCCTCCCCTAAATAAGTAGGCAGTTCTGCCAGCAGCGACGTGAGCGGACCCTGGGTTGCGGCGAATGCGATTGGCTCTACCAGGAAGACCACCAACGCAAGCAGACCTGCCAACCAACGACCGAAAATCACCTCAAACCCGGTGGGAAATGAATCCTCAAGTTCGTGGAATTTCATCCGATTCGAGCGTGAGGAGCTGATCGCTGCCAGAAAAAGGCTCACTAGTGATATCAGCCCGATGGCAGTTCGTCCCAAAGTCGTTTCAAGCAGCCCCTGCGCGGAGCGATTGTCATGGCCAAGGAACATCAAGACAAGTGCAGCCCATAAAACATGCAGCGAGAGATACATCCAATTCCCAGCCAGCAGACGAAATTCTGTCCGGAAGGCAGTCCATAAACGGTTGAGAGTCAAGCTACCCATAGTGGACCTCTTTCTGGACCAGGGTCGACTTGATGACAGCCATATAACCGTCTTCCAGGCCAGGTTCGATGGGTTGTGCGCCATTGAACGGGGAGTGGATTGCCAATAGCCGGGCCTGCATGTGTCTGTTCAGCATTCGGGAGGATAAAACAGGATATTTTACTTCCAATTTTGGCCACGCATCTAATGGAACATCCACCTGCCATACGGCTCCTTTGGCCTGGTCTATCAATGCTTCGGGCGTGCCGTTGAAGACCAGTTTGCCCTGATACAACACCGCCAGCCCGGTGCAGCTGGCTTCGATGTCGGCGACGATGTGGGTCGATAGCAATACGGTGCGATCCTGCGCCAGGCGGGAGAGCAGATTGCGGAATCGAATGCGTTCCTCCGGGTCTAGCCCGGCGGTCGGCTCGTCGACCACTATGAGTTCGGGATTTCCCAACAAGGCCTGGGCGATCCCTAACCGCTGGCGCATCCCGCCAGAAAAGGTCCCGACTTTTCGCCGCGCTTCTTCGAGCAGGTTGACTTCCGTGAGCGTTTTCATGACCTGTTCCTTCCGCAGGCTGGCGGGGACGTTTTTCATCGCGCCGATGTAGTCCAGCATCTCGAATGCAGTAAGGCTGCGATAGAAGCCAAAATCCTGGGGGAGGTAACCTAAGCGCTGCCGCACTGCTCCCGGATTTTGCACCACGTCGAACTCCCCAATCCTTACTTGGCCACTGGTAGGCGCGAGTAGGGTGGTCAGGATGCGCAGCAAGGTCGTCTTCCCGGCGCCGTTTGGTCCTAGGAGACCGAACATACCTCCAGGGATGTGCAGTGAAATGCTGTCGAGCGCCCGAAACTTGCGATAGTTCTTCGTCAGTTGATGAATAGAAATTTTCACGCTTTTCTCCATGATCCTTTACTGTACATTAACAAGACGAAATACCGCAAGGGAAGGTTTAAACGACCTTCATGACAAAATAAACCTATAATATGAAATGTTCTCCCTTTGATGTCACTTATCTCGGGCACGATGGGATGTATAATTTTGACAAAGTAGTTCCAGTCCCTCATTGCGGGAAAAATTGCCATGCGCACGCGCGTTTGGGATAGACCATGGAAAAAAGCGCTGGATATGATCCAACGCTTTTTTCATATTTTCCTGGTTTCTCGTAAAGCGGTTACTTTTCAGGCGACCAGGAGCCGATGAAACTGATCATTTTGCCAAGGACTGCCGGTTGAGAAACGCGCACGGTCAGCATGCCGGTCGGAATTTGCGAGTACATTTCTGCCTGCTTGAAGTGGAAAGGATCATCCGGGTTAAAACTACTGCTACCGCCCATGTTGGTTGTGTATCCAACCAAGCCTGCCTGGCATTGGACGACATTACCTTCAGTACCATCGAAGAGGAAGGAATAGCCGCCGAACTGGTTCTTTCCGATGGCATTCAGCGTGAATTTGACCGAACCGATCTGGATTTCACGGTTGATTTCAACGGGTTTATCCGAAGCTTGTACCTTGCTGCCATCAAATTCAACATCAACATACTCCTCTTTTTCGGGGAAGGAGCGCTCATAGACGTTTTGCCTGGCATAGACAGGATAGAGGATACCTGACTTGGGGACGACAAACGTATGCAGTGTGCTGTCATATAACAACCCCTCTTGATCGGAGAGCTGGTTGCGCAAGCTGTCTTCATATTCCCAAAGCTCAAGCTGGGTTTCATGATCAGGCACTGGCAGCTCTCTGCCGTTCGCATCGTAAAGGACAGGATTGAAAGGTTGTTCATAAAGGTAACCATTACGCTGGATACCGTCATCGGATTTATCGGGATAAGCCCAGGTAACCCAGTAGGAATCTGGTTTTTCAACAACGCTTAGGACAACCATTTCCTCCTGGCGGTCTCCATCAACGATCATAGCGGGCATGACAGGGATCCCGGTTTCGGTCCTGGGTTGTGTGGCAGGTTCCACTGTGGCCAGCACAGGGTTTTCGATCTGAGCCTGGGACGGTATGAGCGTGGCCGGGTAAACCGCGAGGTTCTCAGGTGCGGGCTTGAAGGTAAGAGCGAACTGCCAGTCTTCAGGTCCCTTGCCCCGAACCGTACCCTCCAGACAGGGGAAGACCAGAGTAGCCTGGTTGAAGTTCGCCGGGACCGGGTCACTGAAGCGAATATTATTGGCGTATGACCCGTCCGGCGTGGGGCCGCCGCTGCTTCCGGCTGCTTCGATTTTGCTCCCATCCGAAAGGATTAGGTAGGCAGGCGTGAAGCATTCTGGGTCGCCAAATCTGGCACTTTTCATTTCAGCAGGCAGGGCGGACATAGCATAGGTGATGATCGTCTGGTCAGCGCTCAGGAAAGCGGATTGGATGTCGAGGGTAACTCCATCTCTCGTATCACTCACCGGTTCAGCCAGTTGCCTGAAGGGTGAACTGGTGTCCACAAGCCCGACATTTGGCACAAATCCGAAAACAGCTTGTATCTGCGCCAGAACCTTCGAAGGGCCGATGGCAAGAACCATGACTCCGATTAAAAGAAAGGCGGCCATAGCGTATGCCCAGCCGCGGGCAAAGTGAAAGGCGGGCCTGGCGCTCACTTCAGGATGGGGCTGCTTAGCCTGTAGTTTGGCTTCGAGTTGCTTGAAGTAGGCCGGGTTGGCCTCCGGCAGTCGGTAGGTTTGCTTGATTTCTTTCTCAAAAGAATTGAGGTTGTTCATGTTAATTCTCCACCTGGGCTTGCAGGCGCTCCAGGAGCCGGTAATATTTCTTTTTGATGCGGGTCTCAGGCTCGCTCAGGATTGAGGCAATCTCGGCGAAGGGAAGGTCTGCTACAATGCGCAGGCGCAGGTACTCCTGCTCGAGCGGGCTGAGCCGGGATATCAGGCTTTCCAGGTCGCACAGACGGTCCTGGTCTGTTTGGGACAGTGTCACTTCCACAGCTTTTGCTGATTCCAGTTCTTCGTCAAAGTCCGCCATAGGGCGGCGCTGAGATTGGCGGAAATAGTCGAAGGCCTTATTGCGGGCGATGGTAAAAACCCAGGGCGTGAATTTCCGCGGGTCGCGCAGCCCGGACAGGTTTTCAAGCGCGGTCACAAACGTCAGTGAGGTCAGGTCTTCCGCATCTGCTACGTTGCGCACGCGACTGTAGAGATAATAGAAGACATTGGTTGCATTCCTACGATAAAGCTCAGTAAAGTCCGCTGTTATCGTCTGGTGGGTTCCTTCGGCTTCGTTCATCATCAAGGCAAGGGATTCCTTTTTAAGGGCTTTGGTTTCATTCATTGATGTTCCTTTTCAGGATCGATCCATTTGATTGTATTGTAGCTACATTAAGTAAGTCGCTGGAAGGGAGAGCAATGTGACAATTCATGCCGCGAGTGTAAAGATAGGTTTTAGATGACCTTACCTCCAGCGCCTTGAAACCTGAAAAGATAACAAAATTGGATATCTCGACCCTCAGCTGGGTTACTAGTTGTTGGCCAGAACGGAAGTTGAGGAGGTGACTCTGGTTTAATCGCCCATTTTGATGTAACAACAGGAGGTCCAATCTACATATGACAGAAAGACACACCAAATGATTGGTGCTTGAGAGGATTCCGCTTTAGATCAGGAAAGGTTGAATTGTTTACCTTGAGTACCTGGCGCAGCCTTCGTTCAGCCTGTTAGTAGATTAATACGGACAACCTTATCACCTTCAAAAAGACCATCAACCGCCTTGGGCTTTTATAAAATTGGCTGTGAGCGAAGAACAAGGGGTCTTTCAGCTCTTGAAGGTGAAACTTGCTTGAGGACAACAAGGTTTCAAGGTACTATCACTTTGGCCACGACATCTAAGATTTCCTGTGGTGGGAAAGAAACTTTTTCTATTAGCAAATAGCGTTCGGTGGATTCTACTCTGTTCGTTCCATCCTCCAACCGCCAGAATGCCTGGAATTGGATTTGTTGGCCTGTAGCCAGGTCGATCCATACCTTATTGCCAGATCCGACAAATGCTTGCGCTTCGCCTGCAAGCAGGGTGGGCTGTGAAAAGGATTCTACTGATGTGATGACAATGCAGGCTTGGCCATCGTCACAGGCTATTTCCTC
This sequence comes from Levilinea sp., assembly GCA_029975215.1. Classification (GTDB taxonomy): domain Bacteria; phylum Chloroflexota; class Anaerolineae; order Anaerolineales; family Anaerolineaceae; genus Levilinea. Next base: position 5,341 of record JARKPO010000089.1, on the reverse strand, counting down.
GCGTGTAAAGGAGCCACCATATTGTACTGCACGCTCCAGGTCACGTGTAAGTATGTCTGCAGAAAAACGGTAAGGCTGACCATTATTGAAACCCGCATCACCGGTCGTGAAGTTGACCGAATAATCGCCGATCGTTGCTGTCAACTGGATTGTATTTCCATTTGCATCCTTATCCATCCAAACGCTGCGGATAACGTAGCCGTTGGCATCCGTCTCGATCCATTGTTCGCTGATTAAATAAGGCAGGGGATACGTTTGACCAGAACGAGGAATCGATGTTCTCTCCGTCACCACATGAATCCATGCCGGGCCTTCCTGGAAAGGTGCATCGAACTGCTGGGCCAGCATCTGGACTTCGAGCAAAACCGGATTCGTTGAAGCAAAGGTTGGGGTGGCATAGGGTGGTTGGGTTGGGGCAGATGTTACAGTAGGTTGCACTGCTGCCCCCTGGGGCGCAGGTGAGGGCTGCCATTGGATCTCCCAAGAACCGTGAGCCGTATAGTATGCACGCGTCACCTGCACTTCAAACGGTTGTGATGGGATTTTCTCAAATCTCATTCCAGCCGAAATTCCCCCGTTTGCCAGTGGGATACCACCACCAGCGCCGCGCACCAAGGGATCTGGAGTGTACAACATGACACCCGTCAGGTTTTCAGCTGGCTCAAATTCAAACAGCAGCTCCGTGGTTGATACGAGACTCGCCCTGGCAGCCCGCAGCGTGAAACCACCAATTTGGATCACATCGTCCAGTGTCCAGATTTGTCCGACCGCCGGATCTGGCCCGGGGTCGAACAGAAAACCATTGGCGTCATCCATCGAGAAGTCAATTGACACAGGCAATTCCTTCGCGGTGGGAAAAACATTCAATGAAACCGTTAACTGCTCATTACCGGAGAAGGGTGAGGTTTGGAATATCTTGGCATTTCCATCCATCGTATCGGGAGTGATATCGATGGCCGGATATATTGCGCCATTTTGATCTGTCAGGACAACATTCCAATCGTTGTTGAGTGACATGCCGGGTTGATCGAAGTGTAGAGAAACTTGAAATACAGTTTTGTTGCTGGCCGGGGCGATATGGTCCAGAACCAGGGTAACCCCATCATGGGTTTCGCTTCTCAATTGCTCTGACTGTTCCGGCTCAGATGGAAGGATTTCACCTGGTTTTGCCAGGCGCAATTGCATAGGCACGCTAAAATTCTGGCCACCCAGGTTTTCAACAAACAAAACCAGATCACTTGTAGCAGTAGGCAATGGTGGAAAGACGTAAGTCAAGTGTGCACCATTTGAATCAACTGCCATGCCGCTGCTCATTTGGAAGGATATTTTTTCACCGTTTGGCAAGAAAACAAAAGCCTGAGAAAAATCCTGTTCTTCAGGTAACCCCGTTACGGTCAGATTTACCCACAACTTACTCTCGTCACTTACCGCCTGATCTACGCTCAGTGTTACACCCCCGCTAATAGCATCAACCGGTTCTGACAGTAGATAGACCGACCGGATATCTGAAGTAAAACCAAAGCCGGGGATAAATCCGGTTAACCTGCCAAGCGCATACACCACTCCAGTTAGCAAGGATAAGGCAATAAGTACCACGATCAACGCAAAGATGGGGCGAGCTCGTAAAGTTTGCATGATTTCTCTCCTATCACTCCACAAAAAATGGAATCGGGGTTTGGTTTTGTGTTGAAGCAATTCACCCTGGCGCTGGCGCAATTCTTGTTCCAGGCGGGCTGCAAAAGAGGACGATGGTTCGAGAGTGGCATAATACTCGGTAATTGCAGCGTCCAGTTCCGGCGGAAGTACCCAATCTAAGTCAGACATTTTTAGCCTCCCAATTCTCACGCAGCCAGTGGATCGTGCGGTGGACCATCATTTTGACCGCAGCTTCGCTCTTACCATCTAGTGCAGCTATTTCCGCGAAACTTAGTCCACCGGCAAAGCGCAGGCGCATCAGCTCTTGTTTATCTTCATCCAACTCTGAAAGCAATTCTTTAAGACGAGTTTTGTTATCAGAAAATTGAATCTGATCGAATGGATCCGGGTCAAGGAGAGCAGCTTCTTCAAGTGAGACAGCGGGGCGCTGACGATACAAATCGATCAGCCTGCGCCTTGCAATGGTAAATAACCAGGCCGCGAAATTTCCACCTTCACGGTATCGCTGATGGATAAGTCCTTCCAGAGCTTCAGTGAACACTCTGGAGGTGATATCCTCAGCATCTTGAGAATTCCCCAGGCGTATGAGCAAATAGCGATAGACCGGTGTTAAATAACGCCGGTAAAGAGCGGCAAAAGCATCTGGATCGTGCCGGGCATTTTCTACAAGAGCATCATCATCGGGCAATGTTTGCATCATCGTATTAGTATATCGGGGAAATAGTCCGAAAGTAACAAAGGCTCATTTCTTGAATTATATTGTGGAGGACCAGCAAGCGTATGCTGGCCATGTCATAGAATAATAAGGTACTCGTGCGTTGAGTAGATGCCGGATGTCCGCAACATTCATCTTCTGTAGCGATTATCGGTTTTTGGGCTGCCTGGGAATTGAAGTGGTGGGGTGGCGCGGATGCAGTGAGTGCAATTACAGTTTGTCTAATCTGGCCAGGGATGTCATTTATTGTATCGTTTTTGGTTATTCACTTTATCGTTGTGATTGCTACAGGATTGGTTTCAATGATACGGGAACAGAAAATCAAGCTTCATCGATTACCGGGATTGCCGATATTGTTAGCCTCTGTATTAATCTTGAAAGTAGGGATAACCTTTTTAGGTTAATCCGCAATGCCTGGATTATGCTTTTGTGTTCAATACAAAACTTTCGATGTCTTCCTCTCTTACGCGGACTACTTTACCAATTCTCACAACTGGAATTTCACCAGTTTGCATCAACCGATAAGCACCGGATTTACTTATTCTTAGGTATTTCGCAACTTCCTCGGCTTTCAGTAGCCGTTTTTGAGGATATGTGGGAGGTGTAGCTTTATCTAAGGGAGTTTTTTCAGTGGCTTGGTTTGGAATAACCCGAAGTAGATTCTTAACCCCTCACCGTTCACGCAATTCGCCCATCTTGATTCACAATAATGCGAGGTTGTCCAAAACAATGTAAACAACCTCGCTTGGGTGAAGATTTCTCTTTTTCAGTGAGGAACGTTATGGCTCGACAGTTGTCATTTGTGCTGGTTGAGCTTCGACATTCTGCAGTGAGGAGGCAATTTTCAGCACTTGCTTTAGAGTGAGATTGGAGAGAATTTCCAGCCGGATCTCTCCGATCTGCCAGGTCAACCGAACGCCGTCAGTATATTGGATCGGATTGAGGTAAACTTGCCCATTAGGCTCAGGCTGAACTCCGCCATCCTTGGCCAAAGGGATTCTTGCATCCACTTCTCCTGACAATCCGGTGAATAAAACTGCGGGTAGATCATTTACTTTAATTTCCCTGCCTAGGGGTAGAGTTTCGCCCAATAACGTCTTTCGCTCATTTAGAATTACAAATTGGTCGTCTTTGTTGATGGTGAGTTTTAATGTATCAAGATTTGTAACCTCATCTGTGTAAGAATCGGGGACCATTACCCAATCCCCATATGGCAGATAGTTCGGGTATAGTGGGGTAAATCCCAAAGAGCCGTCACTGAACAAGCCCACTTGCACCTTGCTATGAGGGGTCAAAAAAGAGAATACAGTTATTTGGTCATTAATCCAATCAACTACTTGAGCTCGAACGGTGGGAATAAACGCTGTAGTTGCAACAGCTACAAGTACCAGCAATAAAGTTGCGTAAAGAAAAGCTTTTCTCATAGAGAACCCTCCTTTCAAGTTTCTTGTTGTGACTTCATTTTGGTGTTCATTCGATCTTGAACCAAGGCGCGACTCAATCTGTGGCCACAGGTTAATGGTTTTTCTTGGAGATTGCTCATCAGCAATCTTTTGTATAATCCAGTGAGAGTGATTTACATTCTTCATTTACTTTTCTCCTTTCATTATCATTTGAACGGGGCAAGCAGGTTTCGCAGTCTTTTCCGTGCCACACTCAAATGCCATCGTATTGTGCCAGGCGAACAATTTAGCTGACTGGCAGAGTCCACGGTACTCAGATTTAGAAAATAGTGCATCACTATCGCTGCCTTTTGGGTCGGCGAGAGCTGGATAATGGCCTGTCGCATTTCACTTACCAGTTCTTCCTGCTCGATAGAACTCTCAGGCTCTCGAATATTTTCGGCCAATTTTCGTAACACAAACGCATAATTCTCGTCCCCATCATCACTCAATGCAACATTACGGCTTTGCTGGCTTGACGCCTTTATCGAATCATTGATCACGATCCGGAGAAACCAGGGACGAAATGGGCGTGTCTCATCGAACCCTTTGATCTTATCAAAGGCTCGAAGAAACGCCGTTTGTACGATATCCTCGGCTATCACTCGGTCGCCAGTAATAAGACATGCCGCTTGGATCGCATCTATTTGGTACATTTCCACAAGCATCTGCAACCCACCGATGTCTCCCGCCTTGAGTTGGGTGATAGCTTTTGCTTCATCCATTAATACTCCTTGCATTCTGAAGTTGAGAGCCCTCACTATTAATATCCCTGAAAATGAAAAATGTTGGGGTGGAGGATTTTCAAAATGATTTAATATCTATCTACGCATTATACTAACCAAAGAATAGAAAGTTGTTTTCAGTAATTTTGCCCTTCTGTTCTTTACGCGTGAGCATTCCTTTATAAGTTGATATTTACACAAACTGAGGTGTAGAGAGACCTATCGGAAATGTTTGAAATCGCATATTTCAGGCGGGTGTATATTGACAGCAATACATGGAAATGACATCCATTAATTTCTCACAAAAATATAGTTGGGGTGGTTCTGGTATCTTCCTAAACTTTCTATGGCCATCTTGGATAACGCTTTTTCAGCAATATAATTATTAATAGACAATCTTTGATTAATCGTTGGCTGGACAGAACCTTCTGGGCGCAGAAGTGAGTCCAGCTTTAATTTTTAAGCACTCGCACTGATGCAGAATGGATAGGAGCGCCTTCTGATCGCTAATTTCGCCGTTTTAGCCATGTTTTTTGCCTGTATGGTCTACGATCTCCGCAGCCACCAGGTCCCCACACCATTAACCGTTGGCGGGATGGTTGGCGCAGGTGTTTATGCTTTTTTTAATGGCTTATGGGCTCCAGTATTGTTGATGATTGCATTGACACACGTATCAGATTTCAACCCCCGAGAAAAACGTCTGGCATTCGCTCTTACTTTGTCCGTATTTTCTGCAATTCTTCAACCTTCATCGGCGTTGATTTGCCTTCTTATCCTTGTCGTGTGGGTACTTTGGGAATTTG
>JARKPO010000088.1 GCA_029975215.1 Levilinea sp. | reverse complement strand
TAAGGAAAAATTTCAAGTATTTTCTTGAAATTGCCAATTGTTAAGTGTAATCTAGCATTTTTTGAGTGGAGTTGTCTGATCGGGCACTCATGATCGGCACCACCTAAGACGAGATATAAAGAAACGAATTAATAATTTGTTGGGCGCATATTGTTTTCGCGGCAAATTTATCCTAGCACGCCCATGGAGAATGTTATGAAGATGTACAAGAAATCTGAAGACGCCGTCGCCAGCCTGACGCCGGAACAGCACCGAGTAACCCAGCAAGGTGGCACAGAGCATCCAGGCACAGGCGAATATCTACACAATCACGAACCGGGTATCTATGTGGATGTCGTGTCTGGTGAACCGCTGTTTGCATCATCCGACAAGTTCGAATCGGGCTGCGGTTGGCCCAGTTTCACCAAACCGATTGAGTCCGCGCACATCAATGAAGTGCGCGATACCAGCCACGGCATGATCCGCACGGAAGTTCGTTCCACTTATGGCGACAGTCACCTGGGGCATGTATTCCCGGATGGTCCGCGGGATCGCGGAGGCTTACGCTACTGCATCAATTCGGCTTCGTTGCGCTTCATCCATCGAGACGACATGGAAGCGGAAGGCTACGGCGAATACCTCAATCAAGTGGAGAATATCTAATGGCACAAGAGCGCGCTGTTTTGGCAGGAGGCTGTTTCTGGGGCATGCAGGATCTGATTCGCAAGCTGCCGGGCGTACAGAAAACGCGGGTTGGATACACGGGGGGCGATGTTCCCAATGCCACCTACCGTAATCATGGCTCTCACGCCGAAGGTATCGAAATACTCTTTAGTCCGGATGAGATTACCTATCGCCGTATCCTGGAGTTCTTTTTTCAGATACATGATCCAACCACCGCCGGCCGGCAGGGCAATGACCGTGGCACGTCTTATCGTTCGGCGATTTACTACGTGAATGACATTCAGAAACAAACGGCGCTCGATACGATTGCCGACGTCAATGCCTCTGGCTTGTGGCCTGGCAAGGTCGTAACCGAACTCGCGCCAGTCGGCGATTTCTGGGAGGCCGAGCCTGAACATCAGGATTATCTGGAACGCTTCCCCAGCGGCTACAACTGCCACTACCCGCGCCCGAACTGGGTATTACCGAAACGGGCGGATAAATAATGCTCACAGCGGGGCACGCATGACCACTACTCCTGTTGATTCCATCATCACTGCTATCGCCTGGGGCGGTGTTCCCGCCGCAGGAATTATGCTGGGTACCTTATTGGGCATATTCGCGCCCCTGACACACGGCACTATTGCTCGATCCATGTCCGTCGGCGCTGGCTTGTTGCTCGCCGCTGCGACGGTAGAGCTGGCAGCGGAGGTGTTCAAGGTCACCCCCTATATGGGCGTTCTGGCGCTGCTAATTGGCGCGGCGACTTTTAGCGCGGGCAATGCCTGGCTGTCGAGCCGGGGCGCCCAGCATCGCAAGCGTTGCGGCGAATGTGTGGCGCAACCCAGCGAAGCCGAGATGCCCAATAGTGGGCTGGCTATCGCCATGGGAACGGCGATGGATGCCGTGCCAGAGGCATTGGTACTCGGGCTGGTGTTGTACTCGCACGGCCCCGAAGCAGCACTGATCGTCGCAATCACCCTTGGAAACTTACCCGAGGCCATGTCCGCCTCCGCAGGCATGCGTGCGGCTAATCGCTCGGTTGGCTGGATATTGTGGCTGTGGGGCTTGATCGCGGCGGCAACGGCTTTGCTGACTGGCGCCGGGTTTGCCATGGCGGGCACACTAACCGAGAACACAGCGCTGCTGTTGCAAGCGTTCGGCGCGGGCGCGTTGCTGGCCATGGTCAGCGAAACCCTGCTACCAGAAGCCGCGCACGAGGGACCGGCCTACTCAGGTTTGGTAACCGCGCTCGGCTTCGCCGCGCTGCTCTTGGTGGCTTTGCTTGTGTAGTTTTGTGAGACTGCCCAACAATACGTTCAACCGGACCTCGTGGACGCTGCGCGCCCCTCGGCCGGTTAACGTGAACGTTAAACATCATGAGGGAAGCGGTGATCGCCGAAGTATCGACTCAACTATCAGAGGTAGTTGGCGTCATCGAGCGCCATCTCGAACCGACGTTGCTGGCCGTACATTTGTACGGCTCCGCAGTGGATGGCGGCCTGAAGCCACACAGTGATATTGATTTGCTGGTTACGGTGACCGTAAGGCTTGATGAAACAACGCGGCGAGCTTTGATCAACGACCTTTTGGAAACGTCGGCTTCCCCTGGAGAGAGCGAGATTCTCCGCGCTGTAGAAGTCACCATTGTTGTGCACGACGACATCATTCCGTGGCGTTATCCAGCTAAGCGCGAACTGCAGTTTGGAGAATGGCAGCGCAATGACATTCTTGCAGGTATCTTCGAGCCAGCCACGATTGACATTGATCTGGCTATCTTGCTGACAAAAGCAAGAGAACATAGCGTTGCCTTGGTAGGTCCAGCGGCGGAGGAACTCTTTGATCCGGTTCCTGAACAGGATCTATTTGAGGCGCTAAATGAAACCTTAACGCTATGGAACTCGCCGCCCGACTGGGCTGGCGATGAGCGAAATGTAGTGCTTACGTTGTCCCGCATTTGGTACAGCGCAGTAACCGGCAGAATCGCGCCGAAGGATGTCGCTGCCGACTGGGCAATGGAGCGCCTGCCGGCCCAGTATCAGCCCGTCATACTTGAAGCTAGACAGGCTTATCTTGGACAAGAAGAAGATCGCTTGGCCTCGCGCGCAGATCAGTTGGAAGAATTTGTTCACTACGTGAAAGGCGAGATCACCAAGGTAGTCGGCAAATAATGTCTAACAATTCGTTCAAGCCGACGCCGCTTCGCGGCGCGGCTTACCTTGGCCGTTGGGCATTAAGGAAAAGTTAATGGCAATCCGAATCTTCGCGATACTTTTCTCCATTTTTTCTCTTGCCACTTTCGCGCATGCGCAAGAAGGCACGCTAGAACGTTCTGACTGGAGGAAGTTTTTCAGCGAATTTCAAGCCAAAGGCACGATAGTTGTGGCAGACGAACGCCAAGCGGATCGTGCCATGTTGGTTTTTGATCCTGTGCGATCGAAGAAACGCTACTCGCCTGCATCGACATTCAAGATACCTCATACACTTTTTGCACTTGATGCAGGCGCTGTTCGTGATGAGTTCCAGATTTTTCGATGGGACGGCGTTAACAGGGGCTTTGCAGGCCACAATCAAGACCAAGATTTGCGATCAGCAATGCGGAATTCTACTGTTTGGGTGTATGAGCTATTTGCAAAGGAAATTGGTGATGACAAAGCTCGGCGCTATTTGAAGAAAATCGACTATGGCAACGCCGATCCTTCGACAAGTAATGGCGATTACTGGATAGAAGGCAGCCTTGCAATCTCGGCGCAGGAGCAAATTGCATTTCTCAGGAAGCTCTATCGTAACGAGCTGCCCTTTCGGGTAGAACATCAGCGCTTGGTCAAGGATCTCATGATTGTGGAAGCCGGTCGCAACTGGATACTGCGTGCAAAGACGGGCTGGGAAGGCCGTATGGGTTGGTGGGTAGGATGGGTTGAGTGGCCGACTGGCTCCGTATTCTTCGCACTGAATATTGATACGCCAAACAGAATGGATGATCTTTTCAAGAGGGAGGCAATCGTGCGGGCAATCCTTCGCTCTATTGAAGCGTTACCGCCCAACCCGGCAGTCAACTCGGACGCTGCGCGATAAAACCGCGCAGCGCCGGTTACTTCAACGTTATGCACATAACTCTCAATTGCCACACACCCTCCATACGCCAAAAGATTTTCAAACCTAAAGCTTGATCCCCCCCGACACCTCGCCATGCCTTCCGGTAAGTAAGCAGGGAACTGCGAACCACCGGAGAGACGCATGG
>JARKPO010000083.1 GCA_029975215.1 Levilinea sp. | reverse complement strand
CCTCAAATTTTCTACTGTTACCTCACTTGCGCATACGGCTCTAGAATGACCAACTCCCACCTATACCATCAACTACAAGGTCCTCTCTGGATAGATGCGTGCTTGTTCAGGGGGGATTTATGCGTTTTCAGCCATTATTTCGGGTCAACTTAGGGGAGGATTTCTTCGATGCCATCCATTGTTGTTATCAATGATGAAGGATCTGTTCTTTACCAAAATGTGGTCGAAGATGTTCAGGATTTGGTAAAGATCATCCGGGATGGCAGTAATATACCTGATTGTGCTTTGGATGATTGCCCAGAAGTGCAGGTTAATGGCTTGATTGTTCTCGCGGGTCAGCCACCGAAACCAAAAAGGAAGGCACCGGCCTTATCAGTACGCCAGATCAGCGTTTTGCAACTACTGGCAAGGGCATGTACGCCAGAACAAATAGCACTGAAACTAGGGTTGACCGAATCGACAATTCGATTACACATCAGTGCTTTGAAAAAGAAATTTGGGACAGATAGCCGTGACCAGATGATGGCGATGGCGGGTCAATTAGGTTTATGCGATCCTTTTGAAACAAGCCCGGTCCATGATCAGCAGGAGGATCAGGCACGGTCGAGATGATCTGATGAAATGAAGGGGGATTCGTTGTCAGATTGAAGAAAATATTATATGATTAGAGGCGAACATATTTTTCATATTCCACATCGAAATCCTTGAAAAGTAAAGCCACATGTCCAACTTTCCGGCCTGGTTTAACAGAGCGTACAAACGATGGAGCCGATCCCAGGCGGGTGAGGAAGATTTCATAGCCTTTTGCGATTTGTTAGGCTATCCACCTTCCAAGGTATTGGGTTGGTTACATGGTGAGTTTTTGCCTGAAGGTCCAGAAATTCTGAGTATTGCGGGGACACTCGGAACAGAGGTTTATTCAACCCTTGGTCTTCCTGCAGTGGATCCTGAATTAATGAAGATTTATCATGCCTTCTCTCATTTACATGGTGAGTTTCGAAGTCGTCTGGCTCAGGCACTTTGGGAAGCAGAGAATGAAATGAAAGAGAAGGGTATCTCAGCTAGTTCGCCGGTTGCAGGGGGAATACTCAGTGCTGCATTTACCAAATGGGGTATTGCGCCAAACCCAGAGCAATAATCCCGATTTTCTTAGCTTATTTGATTAGCAACTATCAATAATGAGTATATAATTTCTTTATACTCATTCTTTTGATTTAAAAGAAGGTATTATGGACGACTTTCCACAAGTACTAACGATTGAAGAAGCATCAAAATACCTTCGCATCCCTCTCTCCACACTTTATAAACTTGCGCAGGATGGAAAAATACCATGCCAAAAAGTTGGAAGGCATTGGCGATTTAGAAAAGAAAGAATAGATAACTGGTTGGATGATACGATAGCCAAATCAAAAAAACAAACCCCGATTGACGACGAGGAGCAACATGGATGCTGAATTAGTCGAAAGACTTGCAAAGTTAAGATTAATCATTGGGTATCTTGGGGAACGGGAACAGTTCGGTTGGTGGCAGAGTTCATTTTTTACACAAGGAAGCAATGCTTTCCTTTCTCCGCTTTTTAGCCGAACACAAACTTTGGCCCAATGTAATGGCGTGACACACGCTGCAGCTCTAGTGCACGACGAGCGGATTGGCATTGGTCATGTTTATCATCTTTTTCGACTGCCAGAAGAGATTGAGCAAGGAATCCACCGATCGCTCCAGGAGCCAGCTTTATACCAATCAGTTCAAAAGAATATTACCAAATCAGAAACAGCTTTGGATTCCTTGCGAAAGTTAGTTGGTTCTCAATTACCAATTGAGATCGGTCCAATCCGAGTTGGAAACATTGTAGCGCTGCGCGACTTAAATTCCTGGCAAAAAGTAGCCGGTGCATACTTGTATGGTTTTGAAAATAAAACCGTAGTTTGTCCATATTTTTCAGATGTCCTATGATCAATGAAAAGTACACTACAAAACTAGGTTCTGGACAGGGAATCATTGAAGAGACTTTTGCACTACTCAATTTATGGTCTCCAGGAATGAATGGATCTGACCTCTATAAGGTGGCACTTGGATCGGGATTGTTCCCTAACATTTCAGCGCGACGTTTAAAGAATCTAATTTTTGAAGGCTTTGCCCCCCGTTATTTATGCCAGGATGCTCAACCATTGAAGAATATCAAAGCATTGCAGAATGGGTTATCGAATAAAGAAATTAATCAAATTTTATATTTATATACCTGCAGAAATCATAAAATTCTTCACGATTTTGTTAAAGAAATCTATTGGGCTACATATTCATCGGGTCAAAATTTTTTGTCAATTGATGAGGCACGGAATTTTGTTATTCGGGCTAATCAAGATGGGAAAACGAGCAGACCATGGGGCGCCAGTATGATACAACGAGTTCCCATTTATTTAGTCGGCACATGTTCTGATTTTGGGTTACTGGAAAACAAGAAAAATTCAATTCGAAAAATCCTGCCTTTCAGAATCGAACCAAAAGTATCGATTTTCTTGTCCTATGATCTCCATTTCTCCGGCCACGGCGATAATAGTGTGCTAAGTCATCCAGATTGGGGATTATTTGGTATGGACCGCAGTGATGTATTGAATGAAATGAAACAGCTAGCCTTAAAAGGTTGGTTTATTATTCAATCCGCTGGAGATGTGACTCGTATAGGCTGGCAATATCAGAGTATGGAGGAAGTAATTGATGCCCTCAATAAGAGATAACTTTGACGAATTGATAGAACGAGTTCGATCTGGTCGAGAATTAGGACACGCCAGTTTTGAACCGATCTATTATTTGATTTTCCATCCCAAGGAAATTTTGGATGTGAAGAGGAGTCTGCCAGCCTGGATCGCGAAACTGCGTAATGATGGTTGGGAGGTTGAGCAATTTTCAATCGCCCAGGAAATTCGATCTATATTTGATAGTTCGCCAATGATGAAGATTTGGTTGACCGCAGATAAAAAATCGCCCCTCCAGTGGGATAAAGCCAATCAATCTTTAGCCAATGCCATTACAAATGGCTCGTTAAAAAGCAGATTAGAGGCTAAGCTGGAACAGGTGAAAGGGAAAAAGAGCACGATTATTCTTGTCACAGATCTCGAAGCGCTTCATCCTTATACTCGCATTGGTGCAATTGAGAGTCAACTGTACGGGAAATTCTATGTGCCTACCGTGTTTTTTTACCCGGGTGAACGCACTGGAAAGACGCGATTGAAATTCCTGGGTTTTTATCCAGAAGATGGCAATTATCGCTCCGTTCATATCGGCGGCTAAAAAGGAGTATCAGGGGCTATGCAGATCAAAACATTATTTGACCCATCGAAAGACATCTACCGCAATATCGAAAAGGTGATTACCTATAACGCTTCGCAAGAAGTTCGCCTAAAAGCGGAAATCACCGAATACATTGTTACTGAAAGCATTGAAGATCAGTTCGAACGGTTGCTGACCAAAATGCAACGGGCAATGGATAGCGGCGGCGAGAATGAGGTTGGGGTCTGGGTTTCTGGCTTCTATGGTTCTGGTAAGTCGTCCTTCACGAAATATCTTGGCTTAGCATTGGACCAGAGCGTGCAAATTGAGGGGACGCGGTTCTTGAAATATTTACAAGACCGCATGAACAAGCCACAGACGCGAGCGTTGTTATCCACGGTAGCTAACCGCTTTCCGGCCGCGGTTGTCCTTCTCGATCTGGCAAGTGAAATGCTGGCCGGCGCAACGATGGAGGAGGTCTCAACCGTTCTGTATTATAAAGTTCTGCAATGGGCTGGCTATTCGCGAAATTTAAAGGTGGCAGCATTTGAAAGACGGTTGAAAAGAGACAACCGGTATGAGGAGTTCACAAGCCGGATTCAAAACGAACTTGGTGTATCCTGGAAAGAAGTTCAAAACGATCCTTTAGTGATAGACAGCTTGATTCCCGAAATCGCACATGACTTTTATCCCCAGTTATTCAAAACGGCCAGTGCCTTTAATACCGAAACCACCGATTTCGTCCGTTTTGAAAATGAACGCGTCAAAGAAATGATCGATATCGTTCGAGAGGCGACTGGAAAGGAATACATAGTATTTATCATTGATGAGGTAGGTCAATATGTCAGCGCACGTCCAAATCTGATCTTAAATCTGGATGGGCTGGCAAAAAACCTGAAAAATATCGGCAACGGTAAAGTGTGGATCCTCGGAACTGCACAACAAACCCTTACCGAAGATGATCCGCGCGCATCTTTGAACTCACCCGAATTGTATAAACTCAAGGATCGTTTTCCAATCCAGATCGACCTTGAATCCAGCGATATCCGCGAAATTTGCTACCGCCGTTTATTGGGTAAATCACCGGATGGGGAAAAAGCCCTTGGCGCATTATTCGAAAAACATGGTCAGGAATTAAGATTTAATACCAAACTCGAAGATGCCAAGTATTACGACGCAGACTTCGATAAAGTTACCTTCACCAATCTCTACCCATTCCTACCGGCTCACTTTGATATTTTGCTGCACTTATTAGGCGCACTGGCGAAATCTACAGGCGGAATTGGACTTCGCTCCGCCATTAAAGTGATCCAGGATATCCTGATTGAAGGTCCAGATGGCCAACCGCCTGTCGCGAACCAACCAATCGGTTGGTTGGCCACGACGGTTACATTGTATGATGCACTTGAAAAAGACATTCGCCGGGCCGCTCCATCCATTCATAAAGCGGTTGCAAAGGCCCTCATTCGCTTCCCCGATTCGGCAATTCATCAGGAAATCGCCAAGACTGTAGCGATCCTTCAAATATTGGGGAACATGCCAGTAACGGTACAAAACATTGCCAGCCTGACTCATCCCAGGGTTGATGCAGCATCCCGTCATGATGAGGTCGAATCGGCTGTCAAGGATCTCATCTCTGATGGATTTGTGCCTTTTGGTGAAAAAGATGGGAATCTGTGCTTTTTCAGCGAAAAGATTAATGATATCGATCAGGAACGGGCGCAAATTCCCTTACGTTCAATTGAAACCCGGCGGATTCAAAATGAGGGGTTGCGAGAGGTGTTCAGCCCACTTCCCTCTGTCCGGTTGCACAACACTCTCTCGGTAACCTCTGGGTTGAAATCATCTACCGGGTCTATCCTAGCGAATCTTGCCGGCGAGAAGGAAACAATTCAAACCGTGGTGGAATTAGTCGCTCCTGAGGACTATGAGGGAGCCCGTACCCGCCTGGTTGAGGAATCTCGTCAGCGTAGTTCGCAATACACGATCTATTTATTGGGAAGAACGGTCAACGAGATCAACGATCTGGTATCCGAAATTTATAGAAGCCGTGAAATTGTTCAACGATATCGCAATGACCCAGATCAGGAAGTGAAAGAATATTGTTCAGCCCAGACCGACCGCGCCAATGTTTTAACCGGTGACCTGGAGCATTTGTTGAAAAACTGCTTAAGCCAGGGATCCTTTATCTTCCGCGGTCAGGTAACAGCAGCAGACAGCCTGGATCATGACCTGGTTGAAGCGGCGAAAAAGCATTTAAGCACAGTGGCCGAACAAGTCTTTGATCGCTACAATGAGGCGCCCGTCAGAGCAGATACGAATATTGCCGAAAAATTCCTGAAAGCCGGCAATTTAAAAGCAATCGACTCCAACATCGATCCGCTCTCTCTCGTCCAGGTGGTGGGTGGAACGCCTCGCATCAATACCAATCATAAAGCTCTGATCAGCATTCGAGACTTCATCGACCGCAATGGCTCAGTGGATGGGAAACGTCTGACCGATTATTTTACCGATGCGCCTTTTGGCTGGTCTCCAGATACCTTACGCTACCTGGTGGCGGCATTACTGGTCAACGGAGAAATCAAGCTCAAAATCTCCGGGCGGGAAATTAAAGTCAATGGTCAACAAGCAATCGAAGGCCTGCGCACCAATAATTCATTCAAAACAGTGGGGATTTCACTTCGCGACGGACAGCTTCCACCCGAGGTGCTCGCACGCGCGGCACAACGCCTGACCGATCTGACCGGTGAACCGACCATACCGCTGGAACAGGAAATCAGCAAATCGGCAGTAAAGCACTTCCCACAATTACAGTTGAAATATGGTCCCTTGGTCTCCAAGTTGGAGAACCTGGGGCTGCCAGGTGTGGAGCGCATTCGTGAGCTCAATAAGGATCTGGCGGAGATTTTAGAAACGGATGCCTCGGATGTCCCGCAGCGGTTGGGAAGCGAAGAATCCTCTCTCTATACCGGTCTGAAGTGGGCGGCCGATGTAACCCTGGCGCTTAAAAATGGGCTGGAGGTGACCATTCGCGACCTGCGTGAGCATTGGAAGGAGATCAGAGCGCTACCGGATTCGGGAATACCAGGTCAGCTTAGAAACGATGTTGAGGAATCGCTTGCCCAAATTGGTGAACGTCTGGGGCAGGAGAATTTCTATCAGCACAGCGCCGACCTGAGCTCTGCATTGACCTCAATCAAGAATCATTTGCGGGATGCGATTGATCAGATGATGGATGCGCAAAAAAACACGATAAAGATCGCCAAACAAGACCTTCCCGGGTTGTTTGAATGGAATGAATTGACGCACGAAGAACAATCGCAGATTCTTGCCCAATTGGAAGCATTGGCAATTGATGTGACCAAGGACCTGGCCGGGTTGAAGCAGCTCCTGGGTCAGGAATATACCATCCAGTCACGCGTCAGTAGTATCCGAAAAAGAATCGAAGAAGTCGGGCATGAACGCCAATTGGCACGACTGAAAGAAGAGAAGGAACAGGCTGCTCGTGAAGGACGCAGTCGGATTACCCGATCTTTGAATATTCCTACCCGGGTGACCAGCAGCAGTCAATTGGATGCCTTGATTCAACAGCTTCAGACGCTGAAGACCGAATTGGCACTCTACAATGACATCGAAGTAACCATAGAACTTAAGGACTGATCCATTATGGCATTTGATCAAACCACCCGCAACCGTCTGGCCCGTTTCGTCAGCGATGCCCGCGCCCTTCTGACTGAAGAGTTTACCCGCCAGTTGCAGAATGAATATGGGCTTGACCCGGTCCGTGGAGATGTGACGCCGATCGACAGGCTGACCGCTTTAGATGACCGCCGGCGCGAGACGGCGAAGATATTGCGTGAAACCCTGGAATACTATCTGGCATCCCTCACCCCAACCCTCTCCCAGAGGGAGAGGGGAGATATCCGGGTGACCTTGGATCGCATCGTGCGCGAGCAGGCGTTTACCGTCCTCAACCGGTTGTGCGCGTTGCGCATGTCCGAAGCGCGTGGTCTGGTTTTAGAATCGGTCGCCAAAGGATACCAGTCGAAAGGATTTCAACTGTATGCCCGGCTGGCGGGCAGCGCCCTGGGCGAAACCGGCGAAGCCTACCGGATGTATCTCTTCAGTTTGATGGATGAATTTGCTGTAGACCTACCGGTGCTGTTTGACCGCTTCAGCCCGCAGGGACGGCTCTTCCCCCGCGAAGCCGTTCTGCTAAAGCTCCTGGAGTTGATTAACGACCCGGAGATTGATGCGCTGTGGGCCGAAGACGAGACCATCGGCTGGATCTACCAGTATTTCAACAGCAAGGAAGAGCGTAAAGCCATGCGCGAAGCCTCACAGGCGCCGCGCAACAGCCGCGAGCTGGCGGTGCGCAACCAGTTTTTCACCCCGCGCTATGTGGTGGAATTCCTCACCGATAACACCCTGGGGCGCATCTGGTACGAGATGACCAAAGGCGAGACGGCGCTTAAAGATACCTGTCGTTACCTGGTGCGGCGCAAACATTCATTTTTCCTGGAAGAGGACCAGGAAGCTCCTGAACCGTTCCTGCCAGAACAACGGCATGAAACCGACCCTGACCTCGCCCACGAAATGTGGTTACCCCCCAACGATCAGATCACCGACCTGAATACCATTTTCCTCTATGGGTTAACCGCCGGGGGGTACGATTATGCCAGGAAACAATGGGGAATCGAATGTGGCGAACTAGCCAACGAGAAATTGAAGCAGTATCACGAAACCGGGAAATGGGAAGGAACGTTCGATGAATTACGCTGCTGCCTGTTCTTTGAACAGCGCAGGTATCACCATTTTGGCGAAGGTCCAAAAGGGGACGATGCCAAAGCCATTCTGGATCTTTACCAGGCGATTTGTGAGCGCTGGAACTTTGAAGTCGAATACATTCCTCACCGCCCGCTGAAAGATCCGCGGGAGATCAAGATGCTCGACCCGGCCTGCGGTTCGATGCACTTTGGCTTGTATGCCTTCGACCTGTTTGAGCAGATTTACGCCGAAGCCTGGGAGCTGGAAGAGCGCCTGGGAGCAGATGCCCTGCAGCGCCTGGCGGACCTGGAGCCGCTGCACAAAACCTACCCGGATAAAGAGACTTACCTGAAAGACGTGCCGCGCCTGATCATCGAACGCAACATCCACGGCGTGGATATTGACCCGCGTGCGGTGCAGATTGCCGGGTTATCGCTCTGGCTGCGCGCCCAGAAAAGCTGGCAGGCGCAGGGCGTGAAAGCGGGCGAACGATCGCAGATTCGCAAATCCAATGTGGTGTGCGCCGAGCCCATGCCCGGCGACCGCCAGATGCTGGATGAATTTTTGAGTACACTGCGCGGCGAGAAATTGGAAGCCTTAATGCGCAAAGCCTGGCACGTGCCCGCCGACCAAAAAGTGCGCGCCACACCGCAGATGGCGGATGCCCTGGCGAAACTGGTGCGCACCGTCTGGCAGGAGATGGAACTGGCCGGCGAAGCCGGCAGCCTGCTGAAAATTGAAGAAACGCTGCGCGATGCGATTGCCACAGCTCGTAAGGAATCCGAGGAGAAATCACCGCTCTTCCGGGTGTTGGAATATGGGTTGGACGAGAATCCTAAAGAGCAGTATTTGCAGGTAGTGGCTGGTGAAGACCTTGATTTCTTCAATCGAGCTGAAGTGTTAGTACTAGCTGCGCTAAAGGATTATGCTGAGCAAGCCGTGAATGGCGAAAGTTACCAACGCCAATTGTTTGCTGGGGATGCTACACAAGGGTTTTCGTTTATTGATTTGTGTCGAAAAAAATATGATGTAGTGTTGATGAATCCACCTTTCGGGCAAGTAAGTCAATTTGCTCAAAATTATTGCGATATACATTATTCATTTAACTCTGATTTATACACTATGTTTCTTGAGCGAGGAATGGGATTTAATTCAGATAGCGGTTTTGAAGGAGCAATTACTTCAAGAACCTACTTGCATTTACCCACATTTCAATTATTTAGAAAACAAATCCTTGAAGATCCAAATATTAATTTAAATTTATTGGTTGAGATGGGAATAGGAGTATTGGATGATGCTACTGTTCGAGCTGCATTGTGCGTGTTTAAAAAATCGCCAAATCATGGATATGTAATTTCTTTTGGTTTGCGTGATTCCAAAAATTTTGAACAAGATTTATATTATCAGATAGAAGAATTAAAAAAAGGAATTAGTAAATCTATTTGGGTACAAAACGAAAAATTCTTCTCATTATTACCAGGATATATATTTTCTTATTGGATACCCCCAAAAATAGCCAAATTATTTTCATCATTAGTACCATTGGGAGATGAGGCACCTGGATCAACAAATATTGCGGTTGGAAATGTCAGAGTAGGTTTGACAACTGGTGACGATTTTAGATTTATTAGACATTGGGTAGAAGCCCCTGTCAAAGACATTAAAAACGGCAATTGGCAACGGTTAATAAAAGGAGGGGAATTTAGACCATTTGAAAACCCATCGTTCCTTTTGTTGGATTGGAGAATTGAAGGAAGTCTCTTAAAAGCATTTGATGGTAGTTATTTTAGAAATGAAAAATCTTATGGAAGATCTGGTGTAATCTGTCCTTATATTTCTGATAAAGGAATTGGTGCTCAACCATGTCCTTCAAATCATATATTTAGCCATGCTTCAAGATTTATTCAACTCAAAAACGAAGATAAACAGAAATACTATGCGCTTCTCGCTCTATTAAATTCAAACACATACAACAGTATACTGGCTTGTTTGACTGCTGACAGGAAACATGAAAGTGGAATCCTTGCATCATTACCAATACCTCACCTTGACAAATGTATTGAAAATGGACTGTCTAGAGAAGGAGAGAAGATTGTCTCAAATCTTTCTTTTATTCAATCACTCGACGAAACATCTCCTCGATTTGTTGGAATAGTGCTTTCAGGTGATGTTTCACTTATTAATGTAAAAAGAACGATTAAGACAAAATTTGAACAGGCCATCAGTAATGTAAAAGAATCATTGAGCTTAATTGACAAGGAAATAGCTGACATTCTTGATTTGAAACCTAACGAGTTATCACAGTTTATTACTCTCGCTGAGCACTTTAGGCAAACTGAAACATCAGATATCATAGGATTAAGGGATTCAATTGAAGACAATAATGCTATTGCATCAAGTAAGACTATTGCAAATATATTTACCAATGATCTACCTTTAATTTTATTATCATATATATTCGGTTGCGTTTTAGGGAGATGGAATATAAAAAACGCAATCACAGATGATGTGACTTGTGAGATATCGGATCCTTTAAAATCTCCTCCCTTGTGTCCACCAGGTATGCTTAAAAACACTAAGGGGTTACCTGCTGTTTCGCATGATGTTCCCGCCGATTATCCCCTGCGCATCACCTGGGGCGGCATCCTGGTGGATGACGAAGGCCACCCGGAGGATATCGAAGGCCGTAGTCGCGAAGCCCTGCACGTCATCTGGCAGGAACGCGCCGAAGCCATCGAAGCCGAAGCCTGCCAGATTTTACATGTGCGCTCGCTGCGCGACTATTTCCGCAAGCCGGGGCTGTTCTTTGCTGAGCACCTCAAGCGCTATTCCAAAAGCCGCCGGGCTGCGCCCATCTACTGGCCGCTTTCCACGCCGTCCTGCTCCTATACCCTGTGGTTGTACTATCACCGCCTGAATGATCAGACACTCTATACCTGTGTGAATGATTTTGTTGATCCCAAGCTCAAGCAGGTATCCGAAGAAGCTGCCCGCCTGCGCCTGAAGAAAGGCCGCAGCGCTGTGGATGAAAAAGAGCTGGAGCGCCTGACGGACTTCGAGCGCGAATTGAAAGACTTCCGTGAGGAATTGCTGCGCGTGGCAAAATTCTGGAAGCCGAATCTTAACGACGGCGTCGAAATCACCGCTGCGCCGCTGTGGAAGCTCTTCCAGCACAAACCCTGGCAGAAGCGCCTGAAAGAAACCTGGCAGAAGCTGGAAGCCGGAGAATACGACTGGGCGCACCTGGCTTACTCCATCTGGCCCGAACGCGTGCGCGAAAAGTGCAAGACCGATAAATCGCTGGCGATTGCGCACGATTTAGAAGAATTGTATTTAGAACCGCCGGCATCCGCTAAAAAGAAAAAAGCCAAAAAACCAGTAATTGATGAGGAGACAGAGGGTTGGTTCAATGAAGATTAAAAACTTCATCCAAAATGAAATATTTTTGCCGCGCCTCAAACAAAATGGGGTGTTGGTTGTGTATGACCCCGACCAACGTTATCGCCAGTTGTGTTTGGAGCTGAACACTGAAAAACTGCGCGTCATCGATGCATCCGAAAGCAGTATCACCAGCCGCTTTGCCGCACTGGAAGCACTCAATGAGTTTGGCCAACCCAACCCATCCCTTGAGGGTATCCTGGTGTATATTCCCGCCAAGCCGCCGATTACAGACGAAGAAAAACAACGCGACCCCTTTGCCATTTACAGCGCTTGTGGCTCTGTATTTCCAGAGGGCGATGGAGATGAATTCTTAAGTCTTTGCCTGAAAGCACGCCCAGATTATGCTACGGAAATCCGCCGGATTTTTAAGGACAATCCCAATCCCGGTTTTGCGGTCATAGACGCTGTTGGCGGTGGAGCCGGATGGCCGAACTTGCAGGCGATGCTGAAAGTTGAATCAGCTCGCGATATTTTATTTGCCCTGCTGACCCCCTCCGAGGCACAAAAAGAGGCTCTCAAAGGTCAGTCCAGCTGGGTATCCGAAGCCACAGCTTTATTCCAGAGTGCTCTGGGGCTGAACCTGAAAACCAAAATCAAAACCTGGACCGCTGTTGCCGATGAATTGTGGCGATTTCTGCTGTTCAGCGAATTTGTTTTTGATCTACCAGGTGACCTGCCGGCAGCCCTGACGGCTGTGCCTTGTGCCCCTCAAGAAGCGCTTCACCTGGTGGAAGATTTGTGCGACCGGTTACGCAATGATCGGCGCACCCAGGCTTTTTACATAGAACGGGCCGAGGGAATTGAAAAAGAGTTAAACCTGCCAGCTATATGCGAGAAAATTGATGATTTCGGTGTTCGAGACACCTTCCCATTTGAAGAGCGAGCCTGTTTCAACCAGGCAGTCGATGCGTTGAAACGCGATAATGTCGACAGACTGCGCAGTATTCTCAATCGCCACGAACAATCTGTCTGGGTCAGCCGGGGTGAAAATCAAGCGCAGTGGGCGCTGCTTCATTCGGCTGCCAGCCTGGCCCAGACCTGCGAAGACACCGACCGCCAGCTGTCCGAGCATACCCGTACAATGGATGCTTTGTTGGATTTTTACACTAACAATATCCGCGAAGTAGATCGCCTCCAGCGTGAATTTGAACAGGCTGCTGGAGATCTCCTCGATTCAGGCGGCGCATCCATCGAGGTGACCAGTCGAACGCGTTCAATGTACCGTAAATTAATGGACAAGATCCATGGGGTTTTCGTACGCCATATCGAAAAATCCGGCTGGCCGATAACGGGACGCTTGTCAAATGCGGATGTATTTGACAAATTGGTCGCACCGAAATTACTCGAAAGCGGCCGGCGCGTGGCTTATCTTTTGATCGACGCCATGCGTTATGAGCTTGGTGTTGAATTAGCAAAGCACTTGAACGAAGCCGGGCAAATTGATGTTCAGATGGCCTGCGCTCAGATGCCTACGGTCACACCTGTAGGGATGGCAGCACTTTTACCCGGGGTCGGTCAAAACCTGAAAATCACGAATAAGGATAATGAGTTGTTGGTCGTTTTCGATGACCAGCCCTTAGCCACCGTCACGCAACGCATGGATGTGCTGCGTAAAAAGTACGGGCAGCGTTTTGCAGAAATGGAACTGGTCCGGTTTGTCCGTGATCATCCCAAGATTGAGAGCACCGTTGAACTTCTGGTCATTCGCAGTAATGATATGGATAATGATTTCGAGGCCAATCCAGAAGCGGCTCCAGGATTAATCAGTCGCACTTTCCAGAAAATCCGGTCGGCCGTTTATAAATTGCGTGATTTGGGATTTCAGGATGTCATCATTGCCACCGATCATGGCTTTTTCCTGAATACAGCCATTGAGCCAGGCGATGTGTGCGCTAAACCATCCGGGAAATGGATCAATGTCCACGAGCGAACACTGCTTGGTGATGGGATAGGCGATGCATCCAACCTGGTTCTGCCCGCTGAAATGTTAGGGATTCAGGGGGATTATAGCCAGGTGGCAATTCCACGAGCATTGATAGCGTATCGCGCCGGGCAATGGTATTTCCACGGCGGGCTTTCTCTTCAAGAAGCGATTGTGCCCGCCATCGCAGTAAAGATTCGCGCCGCAGAGACTGGAATTGGCAGCAAACTATCCGTGATGTTAAATTACAAGCGCGGTTCCAAAAAGATCACCACCCGATTACCAGTGATTGAAGTTGAAGCCGGAGCTTCGGATCTCTTTGCCCAGGAAACAGACTTGTTGATTGAAGCGTATGATGCAAAGGGGCATGTTGTCGGCGAAGCGAAGCCTGGGGGGCCTGTGAACCCGGCGACCCGAATCATAACGTTAAAACCAGGGGACACCATTCCAATTACACTAAAAATGGATATGGATTTTGAAGGCAAATTTGTTGTAAAAGCGCTCGACCCTATCACGCAAGCAGCCCTGGGAAAACCACTCGAATTAGAAACGGACTATACGGTGTAATGATGGATGCTTTAGACGAGAAACTGCTTGGAGTATTTGAGGGAAAGGTTGTCCGCAAGGACTTGGTACATCGTATTAAAAAGGGCACGAATGTGCCAACGTTTGTATTGGAATTTCTATTGGCGCGTTATTGCGCCAGTGAAGATCCTAAAGAAATCCAGGAAGGATTAGAAGCTGTCCTGGCAACTCTTCAGGATAACTATGTGCGCGCCGACGAAGCGAACGCTGCCCAATCGAAGGTGGCAACCAAGGGAAAACACCGCTTCATCGATAAAGTCCATGTCAACTACATTGAAAAAGAGAAACGCCATTGGGCTGCCCTTGAAAACTTTAATTCGCAGCGGGTAGCAATCAATGAAAAGTTTTACCGCGATAACGATCGTTTGTTAGAAGGTGGTATTTGGGCTGAAATCACCATCGGATACAACGAAATTGAAGATGACGATTACACGTTCTATGTTGAAGATCTGCGGCCAATTCAATTGAGCCGGTTTGATTTCGATGGGTATGCTGCCGGCCGGAGCAAGTTTTCGCGAGATGAATGGCTGGATATCGTATTGCGCTCCGTCGGATTAGAGCCGACGAAGCTCTCTACGCGGCTGAAATTTCACTTTATACTCCGGTTGGCTTGTTTGGTGGAACCTAACTACAATTTTATCGAGCTAGGTCCTAGAGGAACTGGAAAATCGTACTTCTTTAGCGAATTTTCTCCCTATTCGACGCTGGTCAGCGGCGGACAGGCTACAACCCCAATATTGTTCTACAACAATGCCCGAAAACGAACGGGCCTGGTTGGTTTCTGGGATGTTGTTGCTTTTGATGAGGTTGCCGGCATTCAAATCAAAGACCCCACAACCATCCAGATCATGAAAGATTTCATGGCAAACGGACGGTTTTCGCGGGGAGCCGAAGTGATTGCGGACGCGAGTCTGGCATTCAATGGAAATATCGATCATTCCATCGAACAATTAGTTAATTCAACCGAACATGATCTCTTTATTCCCATGCCAAGGGAGTTTGATCTGGCAATAATGGATCGGTTTGCTGCCTATTTACCCGGTTGGGAAATGCCCAAAAACAGCAGTGATTTTTTGACAGGAAATTATGGCTTCATTACGGATTACCTGGCAGAAGCATTTCATCATCAATTCTCTCACACCAATCGGTACGAGGAAGTCAACAAGCGAATTCGATTGGGACAGAACGTCGAAGGTCGCGATGAAAAGGGCATCAAAAAGACTGTATGTGCTTTTCTAAAAATACTGCATCCCGATGGTCCACCTAGCGATTCGGAATTTGACGAATATGTAGCTTATGCAGTTGAAGCCAGGCGGCGTGTAAAAGAACAAATGAACAAACGCAAACCGGATGATGAGTTTGCACGGATTAACCTTTCTTATTTTGCTTCAGATGGAAAAGAAGTCGTGGTTTTTTGTCCGGAATCGCGTAACGCAACTGCTACACAGCATCCATTCCGGCATTCATTGAATTCAGGAACAAAAGAGGATCCGGAAGCAAAAACGAGGAAAGCTCAAACTAGAACAGTGGTCGAGCAACCTTCAGAAGTGGCAGTAATGGTTCAACCAGAAATTGTTTCACCGAAAGAGTTAGAACTTAGTGAAAAGCATTACACAATTTTTTATGGTGATACTGGCTATAGCTATGAGACCATTTTTGGCCCCTACTTTACAGGTGCAAAGAGTATCGAGATTGAAGATCCCTACATTCGTATGCCGCACCAGATTCAGAATTTTGTTCGGTTTTGCGAAACTGTAGTCAAATTCTCAAGCATCAAACGCATCGAATTAATCACCGGTTATGACGATGATACTCAGAAGTTGGACATTGAACAAAAATTAGGCGACCTGAAGCAAAGCCTGCTTGAAGTTGATATTGTTTTCGACTTTGACTTCAATCCGAACCTTCACGATCGTGAAATTCGGATGGATAACGGCTGGGTGATAAAAATTGGCCGAGGCTTGGATTTCTACCAGAAACCACAAAGCTGGAATGAGATCGGCGCCAATGATCTGTCATTGAGGAAATGCTTGGAAACGAAGGTGGATATATACAAGGTTTAATTCACGGATATCTAAGAAAGAGAAAATGAATCTGTTAGTCATCTCAAATCAATACTATTGAATGGCTAATGGAAGCAAAGCAAGGGAAAAATATGCCCATTGGTGGAACCCCTGTCCCAAAGCGAGAAATCATTGAATTAGTCATCCGGAATATTCCTGGCGACCAAATTCGAGAAATGTTAAATATCCAGGCTGAAACCGACTTAAGGCGTAGGCTTGATGATTTCTCAAAAAATCAATTAGTGGAGGTTCTACAATCTACGGAAAATGGACATAATGCTCTTGAAGATACAAAAGCGAACTATCCATTATCTTCAAGCCCAACACTTTATCTGGTGTCGGTTAACTCCTGGCCAGATTTTCAGCACCTTCTAGAGACGACTACTGAACTTGCAGAACAGATGCAAGAGGCAGCGATTCGATTTGGTTCGGATCGAACAGTAAGGTCAGTTTACATCATTACTCCTGCGAGAGAGGTTGTTACACAAATACCATTTCAAGAGATTCCTCTCGTTTATGAAAAGAAAATTGAATATGTGGTTTCTGATCCGGAGTCGGAGGACTTTGGAGAAGTTAATGTTATTTACAGTCTTGAAAAAGCAATTATCTGGTATAGCAGAGAGTTTAGGCATGCCCTTTTATTATGTGCGGATTTCCAAGCAGTTAAGCCAATTCTCTATTATTGTAGAACATTGTTGTCCATAAGTTGGCAGCTTCCATATCTTTCCGAGGAAATGCTAGATCGTTTAGCAGAAGGAGCAAATCCAAGGACGGCCTCCTTTTCACGAATTGACGATGATCCAATCGGTAATTTTGATGCCCAGTCTCTCACAATTTCAGATCCATTTTTAGGAGAACTAAGATCCTATCGATCTCTTTCCGGTGATCCATCCCGCCAGCAAACTTTTGGTTTTTATTCAAGTCATCCCGATTTAGTCCAAGGTGGAATGGGAATATCACGTCAATACGGCCGTATATGGACGCCAACACACTTACGAAAAGATTCCCTATTAGCTCTCTCTATCAACTTAATTCAGAAAACAGAACAGGAACTAAATAGGGAGGCTGATATTAATCCGAATGGGTTTATAGCGTACTATCGACATGTGCCTGTAACCCTTGGCAGAAAAAAACTAAAAATTCAACAACGGTATTATTTCGAGGAATTGATAAAAGCGATAATTGGAGCTCGAAGGTCACGTAGTTCAGAATTTCAATTCGATCCTGTTTTCGTTAGGAACCTGGTTGAACAATATCATTTCCTTGACATTGTTCCAGGACTAAATATTCACTGTGAAAATTGCGGGGATAATATAGCTCGCTGTTCAATTTGTAATTCTCCTCTAACCCCTATTGTTGTAGATCACCAGCTCATTTTTCAATGCTCCACCCATCCTAATGAGCATCAATATCAAGATAATGAGTTGTTCCCCTGCGACTGTGGAGCCAATATTGAGCTGACATTTTCGGCAGATATCAGGATTCTTCCCGGGGTACAACTTCTAAAAGCAATCCACAGGTTTTTAGGCGTAATAGAGAATCAACAATTCGATGGTAGTTTTATTATCATTGGACATGTTTTAAGATTGCTCCCAAGAAATAGAGTGGCAATCAACGAATATCATCTATCCGAATTCCAAATGTGGCAAACTAGGGCACATATTCACCAACGGAATATTTCTGATGAAAGAAAAAAACAATATAGTCAGATACTTTGGCGCATAAAAGAAAAGTGCGCCCGAAACAATCGTCACTCCAGTAATGAAATTTGCAGTGGTTGCATGCGAGAAGTAATAACCACGGCCAGGATAAAAACAGGTAATGATCTATGTCTTTCCAGATTGTTCGGATATGCTGTTGATGAGGAGTTTGACGGCGTTCATCATGGCCATGAGATAGCTGATATTCAATATCCAGATGTATGGATAAACACTGGAGAAGAAAAACGAATAGGGATCCACCTAAAAAGCAGAGAGAGATCAAAAGTTCGCGGTCTTGGAAGGTCGGTACCCTCAATCAAAGGACTTTATACACAGTATTGTCACTCTGCATATTTAGCAACAATTCAAGGCGTAGATCTAGATATTATTGGGGTGTCAATTCCCAACACAATCAACGATGAAGTGAGAGAAGATTTTCAGTTTGTTTCTGGACAATTTGGTTATCCAGTAGTAATTCTTGACGAAGAAGATTGGTTCCGAATTGTTGATGCGGCTATTGAAAAAGCTGCGGTTGAACAGAATTAATGACATTCAACATGATCTTGGATTGGAATGAACAAAAAAGACCTTGAACTTTCATTCAAGGTCTTTTTTTCTAAATACCGAATCCCAATTGACCCTCCGGAACTACCTCCTTTCTCCTTGTTCGTCTGACCACCACCGTCTTCTGGCTCACCCAATCATCCCAAGTCATCACTTTCGGACCAGGAATGATCACGGCGCTCGGGGTCGTCAGGCTGCCCATCGGATTGTGGCTGACTTGCAGATCATCAGCAAACAAGGTCTGTAGGTCAGAGAGCTTCGCGCCCTCCAGCACATCACGAGCAAGTTGAGTGAGAAAGTCGCCTTCCTCCTCTGGAACAATCGCACCTCCGACCTCATCCCCATAAACGAGCTGCGCGGCTTTCATCTTTTTCCCCATCAGGGCTAGGGCAGTTGCTTCCATCGCTGACGAGTAAACCAAGAAAATTGCTTTGACCGGCTGGGTCTGTCCCAAACGCCATACACGTCGCACGCTTTGCCACAACGTATAGAGTGAATATTCGATCTCGAAGAACACCACGGTTGAGAATTGCACCAGGTCGAGGCCTGTTTCCACTAGCCGGGGGTTACAGATCAAAACATCAATTGTATTCACTCGTTTGGCGATCCATTCTTCACGCTTTCGTGGGTCAACATTACCGCTCAGGATGGAGACTCTCAGCCCGTTGGCTTGCAGCGGCATCATTACCCGGTCTTGAATATTGCGCGTGCCAGTTTGACGAACATAGACCAGCACTTTTCGCCCTTGCTGCTTTTCAACCTTACAGAAATCTGCCAACCAGTTCTCTTTCGGCAGCCATTTGTGGCCATTCGGATTGATTGCCGGCAACTCCATCAGCGGGACTTTTCGCACGCTTTTGCCCTCGCTGTCATCTACCTCATCGACCACCACAACCTCATCCCGAAAAGCAGAATTCGGTCGTGCCAGTGTCCATTGAAGCCAGGTAGATAGGTAACGACTGGATTGGATAGCCAGTTGTTTCAAGCTGCTGTCCATGCTGTGATACTGCTGTCCCTGGTCATCGAGCATATCCAGAGCAACCACTTCTTCCTTATACGATGGTAGAGCCAGGTTTAGATCCTTCAGGCTCAGGAATATGGTGGTATCCAATAACCGACTCACAATGGCCGGGCTGACACCCGGCTGTTCCTTCGCTTGATTGCGATAGCGCCGGTTTCCTGTGTACACCCCATCTTCGTCCGCATCATCATCGCGCCTCCGCCTTCGGGTGGTTTCAAGCACTCCATACAACCGCGCCCATCGTTTCTCATCATGGAAAGCAAAATCACGGCGGACGCCATGGTTCAAGCGATGCAGCAGCCAGAAAATCGAGGTGCTTTTGCCACCAAAGAATGTCCCAGTGAGCGTCAGTGTCCACTTCACCGCTGTTACCAGTTGATGGAACGAGACACCTCGATCTGACGACTTGGATTTGAACTGATGGACCTCATCGGCTATCAGAAGCTTGAAAGCGCCCTTCGCATGTTTGGTGATGTACTCCGAAATGCTATGTCGCCTCGCCCCATTGAACTCAAACAAGGGTGTACCACATGGACGCGTGCCCCATACCGAGTCACCATTGGTATCCAGTTTCGTCCTCCCGTCTGCATCCAACTCCCAG
>JARKPO010000073.1 GCA_029975215.1 Levilinea sp. | reverse complement strand
AAAAATTGCCGCCGATGTTTTTTCATAGTTCTTGGTGGACTGCCAGGTTTTTACCCAATCCGGAACAGGCGTAAGGTCCTTCGATTCTTCAGTACCCGATTTTGGGGATTGAATGTCCTGGGCAACCTCATCTTTCTGGATCTGTCGAAGGGCAGCTAAGTGGGCTTCCAGTGCTGCTTTCTCTGCCTGTATGTTCTTTTTCGATTCCTGTGTGGCAATGAGCTCTTGTTCCAGATCAGAATATTTCTGATTGAGTTCTTTCAAGCGCTGTTTTAAATCATTTATTGCTTCGGGCTCTATTTTCTTCGATGCTGACCCTTGCAAAACTCGCAGTCGAACATGAATCAGATATGCCAGGTCATCATCGCTAAATGATTCCAATGGTCGGGTCGCTTTTTCGCAGGATTCATCGTAATCCTGATCCAGAAGCCTTAAAAGTGCGACAAGTTGCTTATGGGCATTTTCCCATAATTTCTGAGAATTGGCTTGCATTTTTTGCTCGTGCTCCTCGCTTTGCCCGATGATTTCTCTGGAGATTCGAGTAGACTGATTGCGTTGGAATTCTTCTAACGTGAGATCAACCACTTGTTTTTCTCCAATTCCGATTTCATCTGGCGAGAATCTTCAAGTAATTGGATAGCCTGGTCCTGATTTTCTTGCTCTGGCGCGCTGACCCACTGTAGAGCGCTTCGAGCAGCTTCAAGATAACTCAGCGTTGTCGAGAGCATTTGCTCATGCATACCCATACCAATTGGGGGTACTCGGGTCCGATCAACCTGTTGAGCAAGTTCAACAGCGTGCTGGAGGGTTTGTTGGGCGGATCTGGACTGTGAAAAGAGATCGCCTTGTTGGTCAGCAGCAATAATGTAAGCGATCTCGCCATCCAGAACATTCAACTCAGATATCCATGTTTGTGCAGACTTTCTGTAATCTTCCACTGCTTTGACCTCCGGCAAGAGAAGTACCGGTTTCCCCTGGTCATCCAATGGGGAAACGAACGCACCAATAATGGTAAAAACCACCGCAAGACCGAACAGTATCCAACCAAGCTTTTGCAGTTTTTCTTCAGAAATCTGGATTTCCGGTTCACTAGGATTATTCACTGTCATGACCCAATTCTCCAACTTCTAGGATTTGTGTGATGATTTCCAGATCGGTTA